>DATNGG010000035.1:0-17299 GCA_035605975.1 Allostellaceae bacterium
GACGGCGAGTCCTTGCCCGAGACCGCGGCTTTGATCGCGCTCGTGGCGCGCTCGCGGTCCTCGGGATGGATCAGCGAGCGGATGGTCTCGAAGTTCGGCAGGCCGGCTTCGCGCGCAATCCCGAAAATGCGGTAGAGCTGATCCGACCAGACGATCGTCCCGGTGCTAAAATCGCGCACCGCGCTGCCGGTGTTCGAGACGCGCTGCGCTTCGTTGAGCTGTGCCTGGCTTTCATGGAGCGAGGCCTGGATTTTCTTCAAGGCGGTGATGTCGATGCGCAGGCCGGCCGTTCCGCCGTTCGGCATCCGGCGTTCGGTAATCAGCACCCAGCGTCCGTCGGATAAGAGCCGCTCGCGCGGCGGGCCGGGCTCGCGGTGCAGGCGGATCCTCTCGGCGAGCCATTCCTCCTCCTGCCCCTTGGCGTCCGGGTATCGGCCTGTGTTCAGCCCGCCGCGCAGAATCTCTTCAAAGCGCGCTCCCGGAACCATCGCCGAGGCGCTTAGGGGGTAAAGGCTCAGATAGGCTTCGTTGCACAGGAACAGCCGGTCATCCTCGTCGAAGATGACGAAGCCTTCGGAAATGCTGCTGACCGCGTCGCGCAGCAATGTCTCGGCCCGCCTCGCGCGCGCCTGCGCCGCGATGATCTCATTCTCGATGCTCGACGTGCCGCGATAGCCGGCAAAGCGCCCGGCCTCGTCGAAAATCGGCTTGCCGCTGACGGCGAAGTGAAACTGCGCGCCGTGTGCGGCTCGGCAGCTATAGCGGAACTGGCGGAAGGAGCACCGCGCATCGAGATCGGCCTTGTGCGCGCGCCAGCTCGCATCGGTTTCGGGATCGACGCCGGCGATCTCCCAGCGCGTCCTGCCGAGGGGTGGGTCGAGCGGCATCCCGTCGCAATCGAGAAGGCCGCGGCGATCGCCGGTAATGGAGACAAGGCGGTGGTTCGTGTCGGTCTCCCAAAACAGCTCGGCGGCGACCTCGGCGACATCGCGGAAGCGCGCTTCGCTCTCGCGCAACTCGCGCAGCGTGGTTTCGCCCTGCGCCAGCGCCTGCCGCAGCGCGCGCCCGCCGCCGAATCGTCCGGCCGTGCGCCGGCCGAGCGCGATAGCGGCCTTGAGCGCCACGCCCACGCCCCGGCACCGGCGCCTCGCCGTGGCGTCCTTGGCTGCCTTTTGCGGTTCGCGCATGCGTTTTGCCATATCCGTCACCGAAGCCAGGCTTCCGTTGCGATCTCGGCTGTCTCGCTCGCAACGCAAATCGTCGCCTATCATCCATAGAAACCGGCCGCGTCGAGGAGAATTCTCCGTTGCAAGGTTTAATAGGCAATTAATCCTTAAGGCTCGACCCGGCCGGTGCCTCGACGCCGTTTCCGGGTCGCATCCGCTCGGCGCCCCGTGCGGCGCACGCCGGGCATTGTTTGTCTTTTGACAACACCTTGATCTTAGGCTTCGCGCGATCGGGCGAAAATCTTGCATGGGCCGCCCGGCGAAGTGGCGCGACACCGCCGCCACAAGGACAAGATCGATGGCAAAGTCTGGCACCTATCTTCGACCCGAGCTCGATACCGGCTCCTCCCGCGTCTTCAACTGCAACGACATTGCCCGCCAGCTCGAGCGGCAGAAAGTGGAGGATCGGTTCTTCTTCAAGAATCCCAGCATGAACACGCTGGTCTTCATCAAGGAGCCGCTCACCGACGAGCGCATTGAGCCCCATCCCTCGGGCTTCGCGGTCGGAACCAAGCTCTACATCCCCTACAACGAGGCCAACGTCTATGAAGGCGGGCGCTCCGTCTTCTGCCACAGCAAGCAGCTGATGGAGGTGCTCAACCAGCATTTCGGCTTCGACAGCGCAAAATTCTCGAAGGCCGATCTCGACCGCGACCTGAAGGTGCTCGGCATTCTCGACAAGCTGCCCTCGCTCGACGTGTTCCTGATGCATGACGCGCTCGAGCTCGACGGCCTCACCGTCAACGAGCGCTATTTCGAGATCGAGGAGGGGCAGCGCACGGCGATCCAGGACTTCATCCGCGGCAAGATCGAGCCGCTGGTGCGCGCCGCCTATGGGGCAGAAGAGTCGGTCGCGCACCGCGTCTCGCAGCTGGTCGACAAAATTTGGGAAGCCAAGGACACGGTCGCGCTCGACAGCCTCATCAAGGCTTTTCGTATTCCGGAAGGGGACGCGCCGGCGATCTTCGCCTCTTGGAAGGGCATCATCTTCTATTGCTACGAATATGCCCGGACGCGCGAGAATCGCGAGAATTTCGCGCGCTGGCTCAAGGATGGCGCCCAGGAGCGCGAATTGGTGCCAAAGGCCCAGCACGACCTGATCGACCAGGCGCGGCGGACCGTCGTTGAGCGGTTGCGCGAGCACTGGAAGGACGTCGAATCGAGCGCCCGGCAATATGACAGCGTCTATGCCCAGTTCACCGAAAGCTCGGACCCGGGGAATTTCATCGCCTTCCTGCGCGGCGCCAAGAGCATCTATTGGCGGATGGGCGATTCGCTCAGCAAGATGAGCCACGCCGTCAATTGCTGGGATATCATCAGCAGCTCCTTCCCGGGGCGCCGGCTGCCCTCCGAGCATCTCGAGCCGCTGCTGCAAATCCTGAAGGCGATCCTCTCGGGAAACCTGGGCAACCGCAAAGCCTCGGCGGCGGCTTGAGCCGGCCCGGCGGAGTCGGGGAGTTTTGGTGCAATAAAATGTTTGAAATCAGTACTATATAGAATACATTAACCAATCTAGATCGTGTCATTCCTGCAAACAGCTGATACTGATACAGGAGCCTTCATCGGTGTTGCTGCGGTTCAAAATAGTTTTTTTAATATCAGAAATTTATAGGATATAATAAATCTATTAGACGAACCGGACGGGGTAGGGCAGCCCGTGAAGCGAGATTCATGAGGCGAATCTTGGAGTTTGAGCGCTTTTCTCTTGCTCAAACTCTGGCCCGGTTTCAAGTTCCGGTATAGAAACTGGCTTGCGGCCTCTACGGCCATTCGGAGGAAAACGATGCCTACCCGCGCAAAACCGGCGCCCAAAAAGAAGCCGGCAAAGCCGATGGCCAAGACGTCCGCTGGGTCCAAGCGCTTGGCGGCCGCGCCCGCGGCGGTGCGGAAAACCGCCGCTGCCTCCTCCCCCGCTGCGGTCCGGCCCGTGCCGGCAGCGAAGCCGGCGCGTCCGGCCCAGATGGCGGCACCGATGTCCGGGGCCCAGACCAAGGCCCCGCCGCCCAAGCCGGCGCTCCGGCCGCTCAGCGCCGGGCAGGTTGCGACGGCGCAGCAGGCCGAGGAGCGCCGCAAGGCGGCAACCCGGAAGCTCTTTGCGCGCATTCGGTCGCTCGAGGCGATTCTCGGCGCCGATCTGCGCAAGCGCGGCAGCCTGCTGCTCTCGCAAGCGGTCGATCAGTGGTACGCGGAAGCGACCAGCACCACCGCCACCGATGTCAGCATCACCAACGCTGCGCGCGCGGTGATCTCGCAGCTCTAACCACAGCGGCACGTCGAGCACGGCAAGCACATCGCGGCGCGAGCCGCAATGTGAGCTACGCGCGCCTTGCTCCGGCGCGTCTTTCCGCGCTGTCGGCGCATCGTCATGCACTGCCGCGGCATCGCTAAAGCGCCGCTGCATCAAGTAGCTTTGACGCGAGAGCGCAGGGCGCGAGCACCATTCCAAGATAAGCGCGAGTCTTCGCAAGCGAATGTGAATGCGAGACAGTCGCAAGCGAGCATCACAACTTGCTGAGCTTTTAGAGGCCGAGTGGAACCTCGCAACCTATGCGGCGTTTGTCGTTTCAGTAATCCGCCGCCTATGGCCAAAGCATGTCGTATTTCATCGCGGGCCCGATCGCACGCATCGGGCAACGCCTGCCTGGAGGTACTTGGAAAAAGATCGTCACTCGAAACGCAGCGCGTGAAACCGTTGCGGCGGATGGTGGTCGCCTCGCTTTTGATAACTACGAGACTCAACGTGAAGATTTAATACCTCTGGTTGTAGACCTCGACGGGACGTTGCTCAAATCCGACAGCCTTATTGAAGGCTTTGTGTCGCTCCTCAGCACCCGACCCGTCGCGGCCTTGCGGACGCTGGCGGCGCTTCGGCGCGGCAAGGCGGCGTTCAAGGCGGCGGTCGCGCGCGAGGCGAAGATCGACATCGTCGGCTTGCCGTGGAACGAGGCGGTCCTCGAGCTTGTGCGCGCCGCGCGCGCTGCTGGACGGAAGGTCTATATCGCATCCGCCTCAGACCGCAGCCTGGTCGAGGCCATGGCCCGCCATCTCGGACTGTTCGACGGCACCTTCTGCTCGGACGGCGCGGTCAATCTGTCCGGCCGTGCCAAGAGCCGCGCGCTCTGCGCCGCTTTCGGCGCCGGCGGCTTCGACTATGCCGGCAATTCCCAGATCGATTGCGCGGTTTGGGAATGCGCGCGCAACGTGATCGTCGTCGACGCGCCACGGACGCTGGTGACGAAGGTTCGGCGCCGCTGGCCCGGCGCGCGCGTCATCGCGCGCCAAGGTGGCGGGCTGAAGACCTATCTCCGCGCCATCCGCGTCCATCAATGGCTAAAGAACGGGCTGATCTTCGTGCCGATGCTGGCTGCCAAGCAGTTCGGCGCGCATGAGCTCGCGAACTCCGCGCTGGCATTTTTGAGCTTCAGCCTGTGCGCGTCCGCCGTCTATGTGATGAACGATCTGATCGATTTGAGCCGCGATCGGGCACATGCCACCAAGCGAACGCGGCCTTTCGCGGCCGGCACGTTGCCGGTGGCGCACGGTCTTGCGCTCGCGCCGTTGCTGCTGCTCGGCGCGAGCCTCTTGGCAATGCCGATCGGGCTGCATTTTCTGGAAATTCTCGGGCTCTATGGCGTGACGAACGTTGCCTATTCGCTGGTGTTGAAGCGTCACATCATCATCGATGTCGTGACGCTTGCGTGTCTCTACGGCTTGCGCCTCGTTGCCGGCGCCGCCGCCACCGGAATTCCGCTCTCCGAGTGGATGCTCGGTTTCGCCGTCTTCATTTTCGCGAGCCTCGCGCTCGTCAAACGCTGCGCCGAGATCGACGCGAAGATTGCCGCCGGCGCGGGCAATCCACCGGGCCGCGGCTACCGCCTCGACGATCTGCCGATGCTGAAGGTCATGGCCGCGGTCACCGGCATCGCCTCGATCGTGGTCTTCATGCTCTATCTCAACAGCCAGACGGTGGCACGGCTCTACGCGCATCCGCACTGGCTCGCGCTGATTGGGGTCGTGCTGGTTTATTGGATCGGCCGCATCCTGTTGCTGATGCATCGCGGCGATATGGATGACGATCCCCTGGTCTTTGCGACACGCGACCGGGTCAGCCTCATCTCCATGGTCCTGGTTCTGGCGGTGATGGCCGCCGCGAGCGTCTGACATGAGCGCCGTTGCCTCCAATCGGGTACGGGTTTCCGGCTGGGGACGGTTTCCTCGGGTCGAAGCCGTATGGCGCGAGATGCGCTACCGCGACGATGCGCGCCGCGCGGTCGAGCGCCAGCCCAGCCTCATCGCGCGCGGCAATGGCCGCTCCTATGGCGATGCGGCGCTCAATCCGGCCTGCATCCTCTCGACGCGGCGCAGCGACCGCATTCTTGCATTCGATCCCGAAACGGGGTGCATCACCGTCGAGGCGGGGCTGCTGCTCGCCGATCTGATTGCCTTTGCTCTGCCGCGCGGATTTTTTCCGCCGGTCGTGCCGGGAACGAAATTCGTGACCGTGGGCGGCATGATCGCGAGCGATGTCCATGGCAAGAGCCATCACCACGCCGGAAGCTTTTCTCGGCATGTCGTCGAATTCCTCTTGATGGATGCCGAGGGCGCCGTCCATCGCTGCCTTCCCGGCGGAAACGATCAGCTGTTCGAGGCGAGTTGCGGCGGGATGGGGCTGACCGGGCTCATTCTCGAGGCGACGCTTCGCTTGGCGCCGATCTTGTCGGCCTCGATCCGTCAGGAGACCTTGCGGGCGGAGAATTTGGACGAGGCCATCGCGCTCTGCGAAGAATCCGCCGCTTGGACCTACAGCGTCGCCTGGATCGACTGTCTCAGCGGCGGCAGCCATCTCGGGCGTGCCCTTATTCATCGCGGCGAGCACGCATCGGCCGAGGACCCAGGCGCCGCGCCGCTGATGCCGGTTGCGCGCTCGCTCATCCGCGTTCCTCTCGATCTGCCGAGCGCCGCGCTGAATACCTGGAGCGTCCGAGCTTTCAACGAGCTGCATTACCACTGCGCCAAGCCGGGCACGAGTTTGGTCGATTACGACACGTTCTTTTTCCCGTTGGATGGCATATTCGACTGGAACCGCTGTTATGGCCGCGCCGGCTTCACACAATATCAATGCGTCCTGCCGCGGCTTGCGAGCACGGCGGCGATTGGCGCCATCCTCCGACGGGTCTCGGCCGCGGGCGAGGGCTCCTTCCTCGCCGTCCTGAAGCAATTCGGCCCGGAAGGGGGCGGCTTTTTATCGTTCCCGATGGAGGGATACACGTTGGCGCTCGATTTCCCGGTGCGCGCCGCGACGCTGGCGCTGCTCCGCGAGCTCGACGCGATCGTCGCTGATCATGGCGGCCGCCTCTATCTCGCCAAGGATGCGCGCGCCAATGCGCGGATGATGCGTGGCTACCGCCGCCTCGACCAATTCAGGTCCGTGCGCGCGTCCATCGATCCTGGACGGAAGTTTTCGTCTCTGCAATCCCAGCGTCTCGAGCTGTGACCGCCGCGCCGGTGCTCATTGTCGGCGCCACCTCCGACATCGCTCGGGCGATTGCCGCCGTTTATGCCGAGGCCGGCCGCCCGCTCTATCTGGCGGCGCGTGGCGGCGAGAAGCTGGACCGCGATGCCGCCGATCTGCGCCTGCGCTATGGCGTGCCGGTGACGCCGCTGGTGTTCGACATTCTCGATACGGCGCGCCACCGGCCGCTGCTCGCGGAGCTGAACCCGTTTCCCGGCACGGTGGTTTTGGTCGCGGGGATGCTGGGCGATCAGGCGGCGGCGGCGAGCGATCCCGGCGAGGCGGAGTTGGTGATGCGCACCAACTATCTGGCGCCGGCCCTGTTCCTCGGCGAAGTCGCCAACGCGATGGAGCGGCGCGGCGGTGGGGCGATCATCGGCATCAGCTCGGTGGCTGGCGATCGCGGCCGTGCCGTCAACTACATCTATGGTTCGGCGAAGGCCGGCTTGACCGCCTTCCTCTCGGGCCTGCGGCAAAGGCTTGCCGCAACTGGCGTGCGCGTCATCACCGTCAAGCCCGGCTATGTCCGGACGCGGATGACCGAGGGAATGAAGCTGCCGCCGCTCTTCACAGCCGAGCCGGCCGAGGTGGGACGGGCGGTTGCCGCGGCCGAAGCCAATGGCCGCGATGTTCTCTATGTCCGCCCGATCTGGCGTCCGGCGATGGCGATCATCTGCGCCGCACCGGAGGGGCTGTTCAAGCGTATGAGGTGGTGATGCCCCGGAGCAAGGCGATGAATGTCGAGAAGCTGGGCAGCACCGACTTCTACGCGTCGCCGGATTTCGTGCCCGAGCGGTGCGCCGGTGCAGCCTTGAGCTCGCGGTTCGGCGTCTGGGCGGTGGTCGTTGCCGGTGCGGCCTTGGTCCTCGTCTTTGAAGTCATTGCCGTCCTTGCCGCCACCGGCGGCCACCTCGTCTATGCGCTCGAAGCGCCCTATACCGAGCTCGCCTTGGCCGAGCAGATCATCCACGGCCATTACGGCCTCGTTCCCGGCGAAGCGGCGGCGCCGAGCTCGTCGATCCTCTTTCCGTTCCTTTTGGCACCCTTTGTAGCGCTGGGCATCGGCACGGTGGCGGCGGCGATCATCAACCTCCTCGCGGCGCTTGCGACCGCGCTCGCCGCGCTTTTCCTTGCCGAGGAATGCGGGGTTCGGCTCGGCGAGATCCCAAGGCTTCGCCTTTTCATCCTCGCCGTTGCGGTCACGCTCGCGCTCGACCTTGCCGGACTCGCCATGACGGGGTTGGAGCATTCGCTCCATGTCGCGCTGACGCTCGTCTATCTTCTCGGCCTCGTGCGCTTCGTGCGCCGCGGCCGCTGCGATTGGTGGTGGTTCGCCTGCATCATCATTCAGCCCGTGCTGCGCTTCGAGGCGGCCGGCATGCTCGTCGCCGACGTGCTGATCTTCCTCGGCTTCCGGCGCTATCGCTATGCGCTCGTCACGATCCTGATCGGCATGGCGCTGGTTGGAGGCTATTGCCTGTTCCTCTCCGGGCTGGGCTTGCCGCTGCTGCCGAGCTCGGTGCTCGCGCGCTCCGATTGGTCGAACGCGGCGGTCGGCACTCATGGCGGCATCATCGATGTCCTCGTTCAGCTCGTGCGCAATTTCCGCGACAATCTCCAGAGTTTCGGCGCCGCGCAGGTGCTGCTCGGCGTGGCGCTCGCCTTGCCCTGGCTGACGCGGCTGCCGGCGCCGCGCCTCTGGAGCGAAGTCTCGCGGGCCGACTGGACGAAGGTGATGACCATCTTCTTCATGAGCTTCGTCAGCCTTGCGCAGCTGGTCGGCGGCAAAGTGGGGACGGTTCCCCCACGCTACGAAGCTTACGTCCTGGCGCTCGATCTCTTCGGTCTCGGCGTCGTCTATCGCGACGAGGTGGCGCGATGGTGCCGGCAGGCGAGCTGGACGCGGGTCGCGCTGTTCTCGATTGCGCTGTTGCTGGTCTTCTCCGGTTATGCCGTTCAGACTTTCATGATGCCCATTCTGGCGCGCAAGGAATATCTCGGGCCGGTGCAGGTTCATCGCTTCGTGACCGAGTTCTATCGCAAGCCCGTCGCGGTGGATCAGCTCGGCTATATCAATGTCAACAACCCGTTCTACGTGCTCGACCTCTCCGGTCTCGCGTCGGAGACGGCGCGGCTGGCCCGCGACCGCGGCGCGCCCGTCACCTGGATGGACGCGAGTCTTGCCGCGCATCACATCAGCCTCGCGATCATCGACAGCGGCGCCGATCCGCGTGTGCCAGCGGATTGGATCCGCCTCGGCGCGCTGCGGCTGACGAGCGGCGATGATGCCTCGAACCACCTCGTCTTCTATGCGCGCCGGCCGGAAGCGGTGAAGGAGATCCTGCCCGCGTTACAGCGCTTTGCCGCGACCTTGCCGGCGGGAATTCGCCTCGTTCAACCGGAGGGGCTTGCCATGCGCACGGCCTCGCGACGATGACCGGCCGCTCGCCCTCCCGCCCATCCGCGCGAAAGCGGGGGATGAAGGGCGGGCGAGTGTCCGAGCACAGCCAAGCGGCGGCGCCCCCGCTTGCCGAGGAGCGGCGGCGGATGGCAACGCGCAAGCTCTTCGCACGGCTGCGCTCGCTGGAGGCGATTTTGGCGGCCGATCTGCGCAAGCGCGGCAAGCTGCCGCTGTCGCAGGCGGTGGATCAATGGTACGCCGAGGCCGCCAATCCCGCGGCGACGGACGCCAGCATCGTCAATGCGGCCCGCGCCGTCGTCGCGCGGGATTGAGCGGCAGCGAGCGGGGCTATTGCACCGCCATGCGCTTGAAGAGCGTGACGCCGCGCAGCAGGTCGACGGCGCGGACGAACTGATAGTCCTGATCCGAGCCGAAGCTGTTGGCATCAAGCGTCGCCGCGCCTGGCTGAACCACGGGCGTCGCGCCGGGCGGCAGCTTGCCGGATGCTGCCGGAGCCGCGGGCTTGGCCGCCGGAGCGGCAGCGCCGCCGGGTGCCGGCTTGGCGGAATCCGAAGCCGGGCTCGCCGCTTCCGGCCCGGTATTCTTCAACGCGCCGCGCAAATCCGCCTCGTGCGGGATTTGCAGCTCCTTCACCTCTTCGATCCGCGCCGGCTCGACGACGACGTCGGGCTCGATGCCCTTGGCCTGGATCGAGCGGCCCGACGGCGTGTAGTAGAGCGCGGTCGTCAGGCGGATCGCCCCGCCGCTCTCCTGGACCTGGAGCACGGTCTGCACGGAGCCCTTGCCGAAGGAGCGTGTGCCGAGAAGCACGGCACGGTGATTGTCCTGCAGCGCGCCGGCGACGATCTCGGACGCGGAAGCGGAGCCGCCATTGATCAGCACGACCATCGGGAGCCCATGGGTGATATCGCGGTTGCGCTGCGCCTCGTAGCGGCGGTTGTCGCGCGGCTGGCGCCCCTTGATGGAGACGATCTCGCCCTGGTTGAGGAAATCATTGGCGACCGCCACCGCCTGATCGAGCAGTCCCCCGGGGTTGTTGCGCAGATCGAGCACCACGCCCGTGAGCTTGTTGCCCGATTGCTGCTCCAAGGATTTGTAGGCCTGCTCGAGCGCGCGGTCGGTCCGCTCGGAGAAATTCGTGATGCGGAGATAGGCGATGTCGCGGCCCTTCAGCTGCGCCTTGACCGGATCGACCTTGATATCGGCGCGGGTAAGGGTGAGCTGGAAGGGGTCGGTGTCCTTGCGCCGCACGGTGAGCTTGACCTGGGTTCCGATCGGCCCGCGCAGCTTATCGACCGCTTCGGACAAGGTCATGTCGCTGACCGACGCGCCGTCGATCGCGACGATGAGATCGTTGGGCTTCATTCCGGCCTTGGCCGCTGGTGTGTCGTCGATCGGCGAGACCACCTTGACCAGCCCGTTCTCCATCGTCACCTGCATGCCGAGGCCGCCGAACTCGCCGCGAGTCTGGACCATCATCTCCTTGTATTCTTTGGCGTCCATATAGCTCGAATGCGGGTCGAGCGAACTCAGCATGCCCTTGACCGCGCCCTCGATCAGGTGCTTGTCGGTCACCGGCTCGACATAGCTCGCCTTCACCTGGTTGTAGATCTCGCGGATCATATTAAAGTTGATGCCGCTGTCGCTGTCGGAAGCGGCGCCGGAGCTGGCGAGGGGGACGAGGGCGATGAGCGCGGCCGAAGCCACGAGATTGAGGAGACGCATGAGGCGGTCAAACCATCGGTAGGGGTAGGGCCATAACTGACGCTGGCCTACTATAATCGATTCGGCCGCGGCGTCATACCGACGCGAAAGGCCGCACCACCCATCCCTTATTTATTCCCTTATTTATTACGGAGCGCGGTGCCGGTCTGCCTCGTGGCCGCTGCAGGCGCGCAGCGTCACGACCGCGGTCTCGCCGGTGGCGCCGAGGATTTGGCCCAAGGCGCGGCAGTGTCCGCTCCAGCACAGGCGGTAATCCGCCGTATAGGGCGAGAGGGTGAGCCGCACCTCAGGCAAGGGCGGAAGGCGCGGCACGTAATGCCACCAGCCGCCGCGGAGAACGGCATCCGGCGGCGGCTCCATGCCGGCGCCGGTGCCTTCGATCCGCGCCTCCTTCAGGACGAGGCGGCCGCCGCGCAACAGGTAATCCTCCTCCCAGCCGCTTTTTTCGACGGAGTGGTGCCAGGCGAGAGTCAGGTGATCGGTCGGCAGAGCGACGGTTTTCGCGCCGAGCATGAGGCAGATCGCGGCCGCCGCGAGGCTCATGATGCGGGGGCGAGTGGGCGGCGGTTGCGCCAGCGGTGAAAGGCGATCAGCGCGACGCCGAGGGCGAAGCCGGCTTCGTCGCTCCACGGGATCGCGGCGACGACGAGGAAGGCGGCGCCGGTCGCCGTAACGCGCTCGGCCCAGCTCATCGGGCCGAAGAGGTAGCCGGTCGCCGCGCCGCCCCAGAGCATGATCGAGAAGGACGCCTTGAAGACGATATAGGCGACGGATACGAGCGTCCAATGGCCTTGCAGCATCAGCGAGGGATCGTAGACCCACATGAAGGGAATGACGTAGCCGGCGAGCGCGATGCGGGTCGCGATCCAGCCGATCTCGTTGAAGCTCGTCTTGGTGATGGAGGATGCGGCCAGCGCGGCGAGCGCGACCGGCGGCGTCAAATCGGCCATGATGCCGAAATAGAAGACGAACATATGCGAGAGCAGCAGCGGCACGCCGAACTGGAGAAGCGCCGGCGCCGCCATCGCGCTGCACACGATGTAGGTGGGGATGGTCGGTAAGCCGGTGCCGAGGATCAGCGCCATGACCATGGTCATCAGCAGCGCGAGGAAGAGGCTGTTGCCGGCGAAATCGAGGACGATGCGCGCGAGATCGCCGGCCAGCCCCGTCAAGGTGGCGATGCCGACCAGAATGCCGACAAGGGCGCAGGCAATGCCGACGCCGAGCGCGCTCTTGGCGCCCTCGGCAAGCGCATCGACGAGCAGGCGCACGGTGCGGCCGCGATCGGGCGTGAAAAAACACAGCGCGCCGACACCGGCGATGACGGCGAAGAGCGTGCTCTCGAGCGCGAGGCTTCGGCTCATCACCAAGGCGCCGCCGACGAGACCGAGCGCGATCCAGAAGCCGGCGCGCAGCAGTGCGGCGCCCAGCGGCGAGACCAGGGCCTTGCCGAGGATCAGGATCATGGTGAGGGCGAGTCCGACCCAACCCGCAAAGAGCGGCGTGTAGCCGGAGAACAGCATGTAGACGAGCGCGCCGAGCGGCAAAGCGAGATACCAGTCGCGTTTCAGCGCGGCGATCGCGCTCGGGCACTGCTCTTTGGGCAGCCCGATAAGATGCGCGCGCCCGGCTTCGAGATGCACCATCCAGAACGCGCTGGCGTAATAGAGGATCGCCGGAATCGCGGCGGAGATCGCGATCGTCGAATAGGGCAGGTTGAGCGTTTCGGCCATGATGAAGGCGACCGCGCCCATCACCGGCGGCATGATCTGACCGCCCATGCTCGCGGTCGCCTCGACCGCGCCGGCGAAGGCGGCGCGATAGCCGAAGCGCCGCATCAGCGGAATCGTGAACTGACCGATCGTCAGCACATTGGCAATGCCGGAGCCGTTGATCGTGCCCATGAACCCGGAGGAGATCACCGCGACCTTGGCGGGTCCGCCCTGGGTATGGCCGACCGTGCCAAGGGCGATATCATTGAACAGCCGGATCATGCCGGCGCGCTCGAGAAAGGCGCCGAACAGGATGAAGAGGAAAATATAGGTCGCCGAGACGAAGGTCGGCGTGCCGTAGATGCCGTCGGTGCCGAGATAGAGATTGTCGATCACCTGGTCGAAACCGAAGCCGCGATTGAGCAGCGGCGGCGGCAGCGAGCGCCCGAAGAGCGCATAGGGAATGAAGATCGCGCAAAAGAGCGGCAGGCCCCAGCCCATCAGCCGCCGCGCCGCTTCGAGCAGCAGCAGCAGCACGGCGACGCCGACGGCGAGATCGACGGTCGAGGGCGAGCCCGAGCGCTGGATCAGCTCGGTCTCGAACACCCAGTGATAAAGACCCAGCACAAAGCCCACGCCGCCGAGACACCAATCGTACCAGGGCACCGCGACCTTGCCGTTCTTCGCCGAGCGGAAGCGCGTCAGCGCGAAGGTCAGCAGCATCAAGAAGCCGACATGGACCGAGCGGATGACGATGCTCGAGAACGGCGCGTAAGCGGCGGTGTAGATCTGCCACAGGCTGAAGACGACGGCGATGACATAAATCGCCTTGCCCGAGAGCCCGGGCGCGGTAAGGCCGGCCGCCGGGTTCTCGGGATCGACCAGTTGCTGGGTGGTCGGTGCGACGGCTTCAACGGTCATGTTCTAAGCGTCGTCGCGTTGCATGGGTGTCCAGCAATCGAACGGCAACGGCAAACCCTCGCTCTCTATTTCAGCACGCCCTTTTCCTTGTAGAAGCGCTCGGCCCCCTCATGGAACGGCACCGGCCCCGGCTTTGCGGCATTGGCGAGACTGATGTCGCGCGCCGCCGAATGCGCGGCGACGAGCGTGTCGAGATGGTCGAAGATCGCCTTGGTCATGGCGTAGACGAGGTCGGGCTTCAGATCGGCGCTGGTGACGAGATAGTTCTGGATGCCGACCGTCGGAACGTCTTTGTTTTGGCCGGTATAAGTGCCGGCCGGGATCGTCGCCGGCTGATAGGCGGCGTCCCCGATTTTGGCGACGGTCGCGGGCGGCACCGGCACCAGCACGATGGGCAGGCTGGTCGCGAGGTCGCGAATCGCCGAAACGCCGAGCCCCGCCGAGATCAGCGTGGTGTCGAGCTGGCGGTTCTTCATCAGATCGACGGATTCGCCGAAGGGCAGGTACTCGACCTTGCTGAGATCGCCATAGCCGAGGCCCGCCGCCTTCAGTACCGCCCGGGTGTTGAGCTCCGCTCCGGATTTGGCGGCGCCGACCGACATGCGCTTGCCCTTGAGGTCGGCGAGCGACTTGATGCCCGAATCCCCGGTCGCGACGATCTGGATGTAGTTCGTATAGATGGCGGCGACGGCACGTAGCTTCTTGAGCGGCTTCGCAAACCCGACCTCGGTGTTGCCCTTCCACGCATCGCTCAGCGTGTCGCCGAGGGTGAAGGCGATCTCGCCGCGCCCGGCCTCGATGAGGTTGAGGTTCTCGACCGAGGCCTTGGTCGCTTGCGCCGAGGATTTGGCACCGGGAATGGCCTTGGCGTAAATGTTCGAAAGTGCCACGCCGAGCGGGTAGTAGACGCCGCTCGTGCCGCCCGTCAGCACGTTGATGAATTGCTGCGCCTCGGCCGGTACAGCGCCGGCGATCGACAGCGTCGCCGCGGCGGCAACGAGAATTTTCCTGAGCATCGTCCTCCTCCCCAAAATCTCGAAGGATGCTTGCCTTTTTCCGCCGCCGAGGGCAAGCCCCGCCTGCGCTCGGCCGCGAGCGAGGGTGCTGCCAGCCTTGATTTCACCGGCGCCATGCCCGAGTTTGTCGCCCATGTCGGACGGATCGAGAACGGCCAGAGCCAGCCTCGCGGTGCTGGTGGTGGCGCGCAACGAGGCGGCGCAGCTCGGCGCCTGCCTCGAAAGCGTGCGTTTTGCCGACGAGATCGTGGTGGTGCTGGACCGCTCGAGCGATGCGTCGGCGGCGATCGCGCGGCGCTTCGGCGCCCGGGTGATCGAAGGCGCCTGGGAGCTGGAAGGGCCGCGGCGCAATGCCGGGCTCGATGCCTGCGCCAGCGATTGGATTCTCGAAGTCGATGCCGACGAGCGCGCGACTCCCGGCCTTGCCGCCGAGATCCGCGCGGCGATCGCGGCGGGCGGGCCCGATATTTTTCTCGTGCCGATGGCGAACCATATCGGCGAGCGCCTCGTTGAGCATGGCTGGGGCGCCTATAACGGCGTTGCGGCCAAGCCCGTGCTGTTCCGCAAGGGCGCCAAGCGATGGGGCGAGGGCCGTGTCCATCCGCGCGTGAGCTTCAACGGCACGCGCGGCGCGCTGCGCGAGCGGATGGCGCATTACGTCGACCGCGATATCGCCGACATGGTCCGCCGGCTCAACCGCTACACCGATCTCGCCGCGCTCGATGCGATCGATACCGGAAATATGCCCGCGCTTTCGGGCGCGCTGCGCCGCATCTTCAGCCGCGGCTGGAAGGCCTATGTGGCGCGTAGGGGCTATCGCGAAGGCGCCTATGGCGTGGCACTCGCCACGTTCTCGGCGCTTTATCCGCTGCTGATTTATTTGAAGGTGGCGACGCGCCAGCCGCGCGCCGCCAAGACAGGAGAGCGCGCCCCGTGACGATCTTCCGCCGCCGCGGCGATATCCGGCCGATGCCCTGGAGCGAGCGGCTCTATCGCCGCTTCTTCCTCAAATATCACGGCCGCTATCTCATCACCGATCTGCAGATGCGCGCCAAGCAGCAGAGTCTCGACTATATCGAGGCGGAGATGGCGGACGCGCTGATCTTCGCGGATCGCTGGGACTTGCTCGCCTTCGCCGCGCGCGAGGCGCCAGAGACGGGGCTCGTGATCGAATGCGGCGTCGCCGACGGCGCGAGCCTGCGCCATCTCGCCGGCACGACCGCGCGCCCGTTGCACGGTTTCGACAGTTTCGAGGGCCTGCCCGAGCACTGGGCCGGCACCTTCGAGCGCAAGGGCAAGTTCGGGCGCGGCGGCTCCTTGCCCGAGGTTCCCGCCAATGTCACGCTGCATAAGGGCTGGTTTGAGCAGACGCTGCCGCCCTTTCTCGCCGCCCATCGCGACGATGTCGCTTTTCTCCATGTCGATTGTGACATCTACTCCTCGACGGTCACGATTTTCGGCGAGCTCGGCCTGCGGCTGCGCCAGGGCAGCGTTATCGTCTTCGACGAGTACTTCAACTATCCCAACTGGCAGCGCCACGAATGGCGCGCCTTCCAGGAATTCCTGCGCGAGAGCGGCTTCAGCTATCGCTATCTCGGCTTCGCGCAAAAGAACGGTCATGTCGCGGTGAAGCTCGGCGAGAAGAGCGAGGCCGCGCGGCACGACGCCGATGCGCGGCTGGCGCGCTGGAGCAACGGCGGAAGGAGAGAATGATGGCAAGAGAGCTGGCGCCGGTGCGGCGCGTCGTCACCGGCGAGGGTGGGAGCGGGCGCTCGCGAATCATCGCGGATGGTGCAGCGGCCGCGCTGACGGTCGCGGAGCGGCCGGGCTATCGCGTCAGCAATATCTGGGTGACGGGCGAGACGCCGGCGGCGATCGGCGCAGCCGATCGGGTTGCGGCGCATCGGGGTATCGCGCCGCCGCCGCGCGGCACGATCCTGCGCGTCATCGACTATCCGCCTGATGCGAAGGACCCGGCGGAGCGGCGCCGGCAATTGGCGGCGACTTTCGGCGCGCTCTATCGCGACGCCGAGCATCGCATCGACGACCAGCATCCCGGCATGCACCGGACGCTGACGGTCGATTATGCGATCGTGCTCGAGGGCGAGATCGTCGCGATGCTCGATGAAGGGGAGACGGTGCTGCGCGCGGGCGACATTCTCGTTCAGCGCGGCACCAGCCACGCCTGGGCGAACCGGTCCGACCGCGTCGCCCGCATCTGCTTCGTGCTGATCGACGGCGCGCGCTAGGCTTTATTCCCGCTCCATGCGGGCGACCAACGCCAGGAGACGCGCGCGCATCTCTGCCGGCGGCAGATGGACGCTGCCGCCATGGCCCGCGAACACCCATTCGAAGCGCTCTTCGGCCAGGCGGCGCAGCGAGGCGGTCTGCTCCGGCCAGGAATACCAGCACACGTTTTTGCTCGCGCGCAAATCCTCGGTCTCGAAGCTCCAGGAGAGCGAATCGCCGCTGAAGAGGCAGCGCTCTGCGAAGAGATAGGCGACGCTGCCCTTGGTGTGGCCGGGAAGCGAGATGACGCGGAGATCATGATCGAGCGCGATCGGCGCGCGGCCCTCGATGATGTCGCTCGCATAAGGCGCGGCCCCGCGATCATCCTCATGGATGAAGACGCGCGCGCCGAAATGGCTGGCATAGCGCTCCGCGTCGGCGACGTCGTCGCGATGCGTCAGCAGCACCATCGCAAGCCCGCCCCGCGCCGCGATCGCGTCGGTTACGTGCTTGGTCCAGCGCGGCGCGTCGACCAT
>DATNGG010000036.1:0-24845 GCA_035605975.1 Allostellaceae bacterium
CCGGTGACGAGCGCCTTCTGGCCGTGGAGGGTTTGGCGAGCGGGGCGCTTTGGCGCGCCGGCGGTTTGGTCGGCCGAGGACGAGGACATAAAGCGAACTCCAAAAGCGCGGAAGGATCCATGAGGAGGCAGATCTCGAACCGGCGGCCTCTCGTGATGGAACGATATGCCCAGGCAGATGGTTGCGCCGCGCGCGCAGCGACCGCCTACGCGGCCGCATGGCGCGCGCTGCGGCTAGGGGGTCAGCTCGAGAATCAGATTGACCGGCGTTTGCGCGGCGCGGCGCAGCTTCGAGAACCCGGCGTCCCGCGCCACCTGGCACAGACGCTCTTCGCCCGCTTGCGCGCCGAGGCCGAGCCCCACCGGCTGCGACAGCGAGTTCGGCGTGCACGCCATGGCCGAGGCGGCGTAATACATGCGGCCGATCGGGTTGAGATTCTCTTCCAGCCGGTCGCCGGCATAAGGCTCGACCAGCATCACCTTGCCGCCGGGTTTCAGCGCCTTGCGGCAGCGCGCCAGCGCCCCGGCCGGATCGCCGAGATCGTGGAGGCAGTCCATGAAGCAGATGAAGTCGAAGTCGCGGCCATCGAATTGCGTCGCGGCCTTCACCTCGAAGGCGATGTTGCCGGCGACGCCCTGCTCGGCGGCGCGCCGGCGCGCGGTCGCGATCGACGCGTCGTGATAGTCGAGGCCGATGAGGTAGTCGGAAACCGGGCGGCGGTCTTGATATACTCCGCCAAAGCCTTGCGAGATCGCGCCAATGGCGACGGAACGACCCGCCGCGGCCAGGCTTGCCGCGCCGACCATCAATCTGGCCAGCATTGTCTATGGTCTCGATGCCTATATGCGTGCACGCGGCGCCGATGCAGGCGAGGCTTTGCGCCGCGCCGGGCTCGAGCCCCGGGACCTCGCCGATCCCGATCGGCGCGTGCCGCTGATCCGCTATCTGGAGCTGTTGGAGATTTGCGCAGAGCTTTTGGCGGATCGGCAATTCGGCCTGAAGTTCGGCGCCCAATACGAGCCGCGTCACGCCGGCGTCGTCGGCAATATCGCTCTCGCTTCGCGCACCGTCGGCGAGGCCTTCGACGCCATGGGCCGCTACCTGCCGACCATGGTCGACGCCGCGGTCCATGGCGTCGAAGTGAGCGAGGGCGTCGTCTTCGTCTATTTCTACTACATCGATCCGCTGATGATGTCGTATCGGCAGAAAGCCGACTGGACGATCGCCTTCGCCTGCAACCTCATGCGCGTCGGGCTCGGCGATCTGCACTGGACGCCGCAGGAAGTCCTGCTGCCGCAGCTGGCGGACGAGACGCCGGCCGAGCGCCGCGCCCGCGCGGCGATCATGGGCGACACTATCCGCATCGGCCATCCCTGGGCCGGCATCCGGTTCGATGCCGGCCTGCTCGCGCGGCCGATGGCGACGGCCGATGCCATGATCGAAAGCCTGATGCGCCACTATGGCGATCTTCGGCTCGCGGCCTTGCCGGAGCGGCGCGGCGAGATCGAGCAATTGCGCCGCGAGATCGCCCACTTGCTGGTCAAAGGCGACAGCAGCATCGAACGCCTCGCCAAGGCGGCCGGCACCTCGGTGCGCACGCTGCAGCGGCGGCTGAAGGATGCGGGCGTCAACTACTCCGATCTGCAAAACGACGTGCGCAAGGCCTTGGCGCTGAATCTCCTGGAGAACGAGACGCTAGCGCTCAGCGAGATCGCGTTTTCGCTCGGCTATGCCGAAGTCAGCGCGTTCAATCACGCGTTCCGGCGCTGGGTCGGCCAATCGCCGGGCGATTATCGCCGCGAGCGCGGGGCTCATCTGCGATCCGCGGCGGCGAAGACATCGCCCCGCGCGCGGGGATCGGTGTGACTGACCAGAGCCGATCCGATCGCGGTCGAGGGGCTATCAATCCGCCGCAAATCGGTAACAGTTCCCTCTTGCCCGCTCAGCGGACATAGCCAAAGATCGGCTGGCGGAAGGGGCGAGCGGCGGTGAAAATAGGCGGCGGGTGGCACAGCGGAGGGCGGTGAGCATGTTTCGCTCGGATGGCTGGGGATGGCGCGCGCGGCTTGGACTGCTCGTCCCGCAAGCAGACACTTGCCCCGAATCGGAGTTCCGCGCCCTGGCGCCGGAGGGCGTATCGATCCACGCCACGCGCGTGCCGTTTTCGCCCCGCTCGAGCGACGGCAGCATACCGATGGTCGGCGACGCCCTCATGCGCGCTTATCTGGAGCCGCCTCGTCTTGACGATGCGGCGGCGCTGATGGCTTCGGCGCTGGTTCACGTCGTCGCGTTGTGCTTCACCAACACGAGCTATCTCGGCACCATCGAAGACGATCGCAGGCTCGTCGAGCGCCTCGAGCGGCGCACGAACGGCATTCCCGTCATCACGACATGCCTGTCGGCCGTCATAGCCTTGCGCGCGCTGGGCGCGAAGCGGCTCGCGATCGTCAACCCGCCCTGGATCGAGCCCGCCATCACCGAACGGGCCAAGGCCTATTTCGCCGGTCCCGGCTTCGCGGTTGCGTTCGCCGGAACCGTCGACATGCCGCGAAACCCGTCCGACGCACAGCCCGGCCGCATCTATGAATGGGCGCGGGCGCATATACCGGCCGATGCCGATGCGATCTTCTTCGGCGGCAATGGTTGCCGCAGCGTCGGCGCGATCGAGGCGATCGAGCAGGATCTCGGCAGGCCGGTTCTGACGGCGAACCAGGTTCTCGTCTGGCATGGGCTGAGGCTCAGCCGCGCCAACGTCAAGGTCGACGGCTATGGCGGCATTTTCGATCGGCCCTTGCCCGCCAGCTGAAAGGACGATGCCAATGCTCACGATGCCCAAGCTCGATCTTGCCATGCCGAACATCGATTTCGCGAGCGTCATGCGGCAATTGCTCGAAACCGGCAAAAGAACGCATCAACTCTGGCTCGCGGATGGCTCGATGGCCTTTATCGCGCGCGGCCGGGAGTATCGGAGCGAGTTTCATGTCAATCCGAGCTACGAAATCCAGTACTCGCTGAAAGGCGACCTCGCGCTTCACTACCGCACCCCGGACGGCGTCGAGGAGGTTGCGCTTGTGCCCGAAGGCTCGTGCATCTTCCAACCGCCGCTGGTGCCGCATTCGCCCCGTTTCGAACCCGATGCTTTCCAATTCGTCATCGAGCGCGCTCGGCTGCCGGGCGAGATCGACCGGTTCCACTGGTATTGCGCGGCTTGCGATCATCTGCTGCACGAAGAGACTTACAGCGTCGACGATTACAAAGCCGATCCGGTCACCCGCGCCTATGAGCGGTTCTATCGCTCGCTCGATTTTCGCACCTGCAAGGAATGCGGCGCCGTCGCGCCGGCACCGGACGCGCTCTGAGAAACCGCTATCGCGCTTAGGCGACGGCGCTCGATCGTCTGCCGCCCGTTTGGCTTGACGTAATTACGCCGCAGCCATGAGATGAGTTATCTGCTCCAGCCTCGAATACTCATCGCGATCTCTTATCGAGACCTACGACGTATCGCCGATCGATGATCGTCTCGGGCGTGGCGGCGCCTTTGATCATTCCCTGCGCCTTGTACCATTCGTATTGTCGGATCACGTCCGCGATGTCGAGCCGGCCCTTGGCGTCGATATAGGGCAAGCCGCGTGCGGTGTCCGCGGGCGTCTGCCCCGTGCCCTTGGCGACGATCGCCAGCATCTCCGGGGCGGTCGGACCGTCATGCCGGTTGCCATCCTGAATGAAAGCGGCGTCGTAGTCGCGGTATCCCTTTTCCAAGCCGCGCAAGAAGCGCCGCACGGTGTCGCTGCGCTCGTCCGCAGTCTTGCGCGATGCGAATGTACCGGACAGCTGGTAGGGTGTCTCGTCGCCCATATAGCCGAGGAGCTTGGCTTCGCCGCGCGCGAGAATTCCGCCGGCAAGACTCCCCGTCGCGCCGCTCGCATCGGCCTGACCGCCGATGAGCGCTGCTTCCGTCGCCGGTATCGATTGCAGCGGCAGGATACGAACCGATTTGAGGTCGAAGCCATATTTTTGGGCCGCGAGCCCCATCGCGTAATGCGGCGGCGAGCCGATCTGGGACACCGCGAAGCTGTGGCCGGGCATGTCCTTGAGCGATCGAAGCCCTGCGCCCCAAGCCTTGTTGGATGCAAGGAATGCCTGGTTGTGATAGCCCGGAACCTCGCTCGCGCCGCCACTGATGATGCGCAATGCGCCGTCGCCCGCGAGCCCGTAAAAGCCGCCCGTAAAACCCGCATTGCCGAAGTCGATGGCGCCGGACGCTGTCGCGACGGCGATCGGCTGTGCCGATGCGAAGAAGTCCAACTCATCCTCGAGGCCCTCCGCGGCGAAATAGCCCTTCGCGCTGGCGATAAAGATCGGCCCTGAGGCCGTCGTCTTGAGAATGCCGATCTTGATGTGCTCAGCCCGCGCGGCGGTGGGGAGGCAGACCACGAGACAGGCAAGGAAAAACAAGATTCTCATTCGATCACCTGGCTAAAGAGGCCGTGGGGCGCGTCTCGACCTGGATGGTAGCACGTCTCCAATGCGATCGCGGCATGCGCGACCTTGCCCCGTGTCGTGAAACGCGCTCTTGACCGCTCCGACAATCGAGGCGCGCTTGCGCGGTCAAAAGCCGGGTCCGAGCAAGCCGCTCGCGAAGAGCGTCAACGATGCAGGCTCCAGCACCGATGGCGGGCGGTACTGGCGACGAGATCAGTTGACGTCACTGATGAAATCGAAATGAAGCGGGACGGGTTTGGCTGCCCTTCGTGGACGATTATCGAACTAGGTGCATCGTACCAGGCCCTTGGTTTCGGCTAATCCTCGAATCTGCGACGCGACTCAGCTTGCCCGCCTGACCGCAAGAGCCGTAGTGCTGCGGCCCGTTTCTGCCCTTTCCCGTTGATTTAGATCAATTCGTCTCGCCGCCGGCGCGCCTACAACCGTCCATAGCCAGTGCCGAAGAATGCCGAAGCGCAGAAGTCGCACAAGATCGAAGTCAAAGCCGCTTAATCCCGGGCACGAGGCGCAGGCCATCTTTGTCTCGCGCCGTTCGTCCCATTTATGTAGGGAGCAGCGTCATGATTCAGCGCCCGATCGTCCGGTTTTGTCTCGCCTCTGGCGCCCGTGCGAAGATCCTGGCCGCGACCGAAAACGGTCGCGGTCATGCGATCGCCGCTTTCTGAACCGTTGGTCGAGAGAGGTTTGCCGTGTCCGTTCACAACGCGGATATCGCGAAAGCCTTCAACGAAATCGCGGACCTGCTCGAGCTCGGAAACGAAAACCCGTTTCGTGTTCGTGCCTATCGCAACGCCGCCCGGACGTTGAGCAGCCTCGGCCGCGAGGTTTCGGCCATGCTCACGCAAGACGAAGACCTCTCGGAGTTGCCGAGCATCGGCAAGGACCTCGCCGGCAAAATCAAACAATTTGTACAAAGCGGGCATTTGAGCATACTCGATCAGCTGCATCGCAAGACGCCGGCAATTGCGACGCAATTGTTGCGGTTACCGAGTCTGGGTCCAAAACGTGCCAAGCTGCTCTATGAGGGGCTCGGCATTCATACTTTGGAGCAACTGCATCGCGCTTTGCTCGATGGCCGCGTCCAGGGGCTGCCCGGCTTCGGTCGCAAGACCGAAGAATTGCTGCTGCAAGCGCTCGCGACCCCGCCGAAAGGGACCGGCCGGCTGAAGCTCGCAGCCGCCGAGACCTATGTCGTGTCCCTGCTCGACTATCTGCGCCGCGCGCCCCATGCCCTGGATGTCGCGGTGGCGGGCAGTTATCGGCGCTGCCAGGAGACCATCGGCGATATCGACATCGTTGCCGCCGTCGTGCCCAAGGCACAACACACACTGATCGATTGGTTCACACGGTACGAAGAGACGGAGAAGATAGTCGCTGCAGGTAATACCCGCGCGACTATCTTGCTGCATTCGGGCCTCCAGGTCGATCTGCGCGTCGTCGCGCCGGCAAGCTTCGGCGCGGCGCTGCATTACTTCACCGGCAGCAAAGCGCACAACATTGCGATCCGCGGGATGGGCCAGAAGAGAGGGCTCAAGATCAACGAATACGGGGTGTTCCGCAGCACCAAGCGCATCGCCGGGAGGACCGAGGCGGATGTCTATCGGAGTGTCGGCCTGCCTTATATCGCGCCCGAGCTGCGCGAGAATCGGGGAGAGATCGAAGCGGCTGCGGCAGGGTCCTTGCCGATGCTCATCGAACTCGCCGACCTTAAGGGGGATCTCCATTGTCATACCACCGCTACCGATGGGCATAACACGATACGCGAGATGGCATTCGCTGCCCAAAAACTGGGTCATGCCTATATCGCCATTACGGAGCATTCGCGGCGTATCGCCATGGCTCACGGGCTCGATGCGGCGCGGCTGGCGAAACAGATCGACGAGATCGACCGACTAAACAGCGAGAATCTCGGTATTGTGGTGCTCAAAGGGATCGAGGTTGACATTCTTGAAGATGGAAAGCTCGATCTGCCCGACCATATCCTTTCCCGTCTCGATGTGGTCGTCGGCGCGATCCACAGCAAGTTCAACCTTTCGCGCGCGAAGCAGACCGAGCGGATTTTGCGCGCGCTGGAGCGGCCGAACTTCACCATCCTGGCCCATCCCAGCGGCCGTTTGATCGGCGAGCGCGAGCCCTATGATATCGATATGCCGCGCGTGTTGAAGGGGTTGAACGAGCGAGGCGCTTTCATCGAACTCAACGCCCATCCGGATCGTCTTGATTTAACGGACATTCATTGTCGTTTGGCCAAGGAGGCTAACGTGCTGGTCAGCATCGCGACCGACGCGCATCGAGTCGACGAACTATCTTATGTCCGCTTCGGTATAGGCCAAGCTCGGCGCGGCTGGCTTGAAAAGAGCGACGTTTTGAACACGCGGCTGCTCCCCGAATTGATGACACTTCTGAAGCAAACTATGTCACCCGTCCATGAGCGTGGCCGCTAGGCGGTGACGCATGCGCCGACCCTTATCAAGGCCACGGCGGTTATTTCTGCCTTATTTTCGGGAAAAGCCGGGCTGACGCCGCGATGTATTCCGCTGCGCCGTTCGCGCGCAGATACGGTCCTACTGACCTAGATCAATCGACTCGGTAGTGTGCCGCATTATTCTTTGCATTGAGCAGCCTGGTTTTTGAGCAACCTGTTTTGTGAACGGCGGGGGGCATGCCGCATTCATTCATGATCGACTACCGGCGTTGCCTGGATCCATCCGGCGCGCTCGTTGGATCGCTCCCGGCGGCCGCCCGCGACGGGACGTGGGTTGTCGCGCTCTATCGCGCCCTTATTCGCGGGCGGACGTTCGATGCCAAGGCGATCGCGCTACAGCGTACCGGCCGGCTCGGGACCTTTGCCTCGGCCCTAGGTCAAGAGGCGGTGGCGTTAGGTACGGTGAGTGCCATGCGTAACGAGGACATCTTCGTTCCGAGCTTTCGCGAGCATGCGGCACAGCTTTGGCGCGGCGTGAGCCTCACCGAGTTATTTCTTTATTGGGGCGGCGACGAGCGCGGCAGCAACCCCCTCCATGCGCGTCATGATTTCCCGATTTCGGTTCCCGTCGGCAGCCATTCTCTCCACGCCGCGGGTGTGGCTCTCGCCTTCAAGCTGAAGCACGAGCCCCGCGTGGCCGTTGCGGTGTTTGGCGATGGCGCGACATCGAAAGGGGATGTGGCGGAAGCGATCAATCTGGCCGGCGTTTGGCGGCTTCCTGTCGTTTTTGTCATAAACAACAATCAATGGGCGATCTCGGTCCCACTAAAGTCCCAAACAGCGGCGGAGACATTGGCGCAGAAGGCCATTGCAGGAGGCATTTCAGGCATCCAGGTCGATGGCAACGATGTCCTCGCTGTTCATTCCGCGGTTGGCGAGGCGATCGAGAAGGCACGGACCAGCGGTGGTGCCACGTTGGTCGAAGCCGTTACCTATCGGCTTGGTGATCACACGACCTCGGACGATGCATCGCGATACCGCAATGATGCGGAAGTGAGCCCGCATTGGGCGGAAGAGCCTGCGATCCGGCTGCGCAAATACCTGAGCGATGTTGGAGTCTGGAGCCGTAGAGACGAGGAGCGGCTTTTGCGCGAGACGCAGACCGAAATCGATGAGGCTGCGGATGCCTACCTCGCGATGCCGCCGCAAGAAATCATCTCGATCTTCGATTCCACCTTTGCGGCAATGCCGGCCGATCTGGCTGCGCAGCGCGCTTCAGCGCTAGCCGAGCGTGGCGCGCAATGAGTGAAATAACGATGGTCCAGGCGATCGATCTCGCTCTCGCGCGTGCGATGTGCGAGGATCCGAGGGTGATTGTGCTTGGCGAGGATGTTGGTATAGACGGCGGTGTTTTCCGCGCGACGGACGGGCTCTTGGCCAAATTCGGGCCCGAGCGTGTGATCGATACGCCGGTTGCCGAGGTCGGAATCGCGGGTGTGTCGATCGGCCTTGCGACGCAAGGGTTTCGCCCCGTTGTCGAGATCCAGTTCACCGGGTTCGCTTACGCGACCCTTGACCAGATCGTGAACCACGCTTCGCGGTTGCGGACCCGTACGCGAGGCCGGCTCACTTGCCCTATGGTCTTGCGCTCGCCTTGCGGCGGCGGCATTCGAGCGATCGAACACCATTCCGAAAGTCCGGAGGCGATGTTCGCGCATATTCCCGGGCTGAGGACCGTAATGCCGTCATCGCCTGGCCGCGCCTATGGACTACTCCTGGCGGCCATCCGGGATCCTGATCCTGTTGTTTTCCTCGAGCCAACGCGACTTTATCGTGCGGCTAGAGAAGAAGTCGCAGACGACTCCACCGCGTCGCCGCTCGATCGCGCCTTCGTCTTGCGCGAAGGAACCGATGTCAGCGTCATTACCTGGGGCGGCATGGTGCCGGAAGCCGTCGACGCCGCCGCTGAGCTCCAGGAGCGTGGCATCGAGACGGAAATCATCGATGTCGCGACGCTAAAACCGCTCGACGCAGAGACCATCATCGCTTCCGTTCAGAAAACAGGGCGCTGCGTAATCGTGCATGAAGCGCCGCGAACGGGCGGCTATGGTGGCGAGATTGCAGCGCAGCTTGCGGAGCATGCGCTCACATCGCTTATCGCCCCGATCGAGCGCGTGACCGGATTCGACACGGTCATGCCGTTGCCGCGGCTTGAAGACGTTTATTTGCCGAATGCCGCCCGAATTGTCGCCGCGGCTGAGCGCGCGATGAGGTACCGATGACCGGCTTTACGCTACCGGACCTTGGCGAAGGAATCAAAGAGGCCGAGATCGTGAGCTGGCACGTCGCCGAAGGCGATCACGTGGTCGCCGACCAGCCGCTCGTCTCTGTCGAGACCGACAAGGCCGTTGTCGAAATTCCTTCGCCGCGATCGGGGTGCATCTCCAAGCTCTTGGTGAAACCAGGCGAGCGTGTAAAAGTCGGAACGCCCCTGGTCGAATTCGAAAACGGCGCACACCCCGACGCCGGCACCGTCGTCGGCAACCTCACTGTGCACACGAAACCCTCGGAATTCTCGCAGATAACGGCATCTCCTCGCGAGACGATTGTGGCTACCCCCGCCATTCGCGCGTTTGCGAAAGACCGTGGTGTCGATCTCCATATGCTTCGTGGGACGGGTCCGGGCGGCGCGATCACGCGGAACGACGTGATAGGTGCGGCGGCGCCGGCCACGGCTGAAGGAGAGCCGTTGCGTGGTGTGCGCCTTTCAATGGCGCGCAATATGGCAGAGGCCCGCGCTTCCGTCGTCCCTGCCTCACTCTATGATGATGCCGATATCGAACGCTGGTGGTCGCCGACCGCCGATTTCACTGCGCGCCTGATACGGGCTGTCGCGAGCGCATGCACGGCTGTGCCTGCGCTCAATGTGCGCTTCGATGCGCCGCTGCTGCTGTTGCGCCGCAATGCCCAGATCAATTTGGGAATGGCGATCGATACGGAAGCAGGGCTGATTGTCGCCGTCCTGCGTGATGTCGGCGGCAAGGATCTCAATTCGTTGCGGCGCGATCTCGATGATCTCAAAACCCGTGTTCGCGCGCGCAGCGTAGCGCCATCCGAACTCAAGGATGCTACGATTACCCTTTCGAATTTCGGAGCGCTCGCGGGCCAGCATGCAACGCTGGTCGTCATGCCGCCCCAGGTCGCGATCGTTGGCGCCGGACGTGCCGATATAAAAGCTCGACCTGCAGCCAAAGACATAGCCTTTCGGCATTTCCTGCCACTGTCAATCACCTTCGATCATCGGGTTGTCGATGGGGCCGAAGCGGCCCGTTTCATGAAAGCGATGATTGAAGATCTCGCTCTCGACCATTGAGGAACACGCGATGGAAGACATTTTTGCCTTCGTCGATTCTCTCGGCCCCGAAAAGATTGTGCACATCTATCGACCGAAGCTCGGCTTGAAAGCAGTGGTCGCCATCGACAATGTCGCGTGCGGGCCAGCGATCGGCGGCGTGAGGATGGCCTGTGACGTCAGCGCAATGGAAGCCTTTCGGCTCGCGCGGGCCATGACCCTTAAGAATGCGGCAGCAGGCTTGGCGCATGGCGGCGGCAAATCGGTCATTTTCGCCGATCCGGCGATTCCAGCCGCCGAAAAGGAAGCCATTATCCGTGCGTTCGCATCATCCATTGCGGAATTGACCGAGTACATACCAGGTCCCGATATGGGAACCGACGAGCGGGCCATGGCCTGGATCCAGGACGAGACCGGCCGATCAGTGGGATTGCCGCGGGAAATCGGCGGCATACCCCTCGACGAGATTGGCGCGACCGGTTGGGGCCTCGTATCGGCGATTGACGTTGCTCAGGAATTTGCGAATCTATCGATCAAAGGCGCACGGGTAGCAATTCAAGGTTTCGGTTCTGTCGGCAAGCATGCGGCGCGGTTTCTCGGCGAACGAGGCGCCGTCCTGGTTGCCGCAAGCGATACACGAGGTACGCTTTACGATGCGGACGGCCTCGATATTGCCAATCTCATCGCTCTGAAGAGGCATGGGCAGCCGCTGATGACCAGCGAGCGGGGCAAGAAATTGCCGCGCGATGCAATCCTTGACGTCGATTGCGATATCTGGATACCGGCGGCGCGGCCGGACGTTCTGCGGGCCGACAACGCGACACGCCTGAAAGCAAAGCTGGTGGCTGAAGGCGCGAACATCCCTGCGACGCCCGAAGCCGAAGAAATGTTGGCGGCACGCGGTGTCCTAGTTATACCCGATTTCATTGCGAATGCCGGCGGCGTGATTTGCGCCGCGGTCGAGTATCACGGCGGCACAGAAACCGCGGCGATGGCCGCGATCGTGGAAAAGATTCGTGCGAACACCGCCGTGGTCCTCGAAGCCGCGTCGCGCGATAAGATCTTGCCGCGAGCGGCCGCCATTAGACTCGCTGAGAATCGCGTTCGCCGCGCGATGGCTCTGCGGCGCTGGTAATTGCCATGTACAGCAACTGGCTATTTGCCTAGTGGATTTGCCGCGATGTCGATTCGCAATCTCGATCGAATGTTTCAGCCCGCCTCGCTTGCGCTGATCGGTGCTTCGCCCAATCCGAAATCTGTCGGCGGCGTTGTCCTGCGAAATCTGGTCTGCGCCGGCTTCGCCGGGCCTCTCATGCTTGTCAATCCGCGGCATCAGACGATCGACGCGATGCCGGTCTATCCCGACGTTGAAAGCCTGCCTTCAGTGCCCGACCTCGCCGTCATCGCGACTCCTCCCGAGACTGTTCCGCAGCTGATCGGTGCGCTCGGTAAGCGTGGCACGCGCGCGGCGGTCGTAATCACTGCCGGCTTTGCCGAGCTCGGCGAGCGCGGCCGCGCCCTGCAGCAGGAGATGCTCGATGCGGCCCGCCCCTTTCTGCTTCGCATCGTCGGCCCGAACGGCGTCGGCATCATCGTTCCTGGCAGCAACATCGATGCAAGCTTCGCTCATCTCGCGCCCAAGGCAGGCGATCTAGCTTTTATCAGCCAATCCGGAGCGATGATAACGGCCGTTCTCGATTGGGCGGCATCGCGCGAAATCGGCTTCTCTCATGTTGTTTCTCTCGGCGATACTGCCGACGTCGATTTCGGCGACATGCTCGAATATCTCGGTACGGACAGCGGCACTCGCGCCATCCTTCTCTACATTGAAGCGGTCACCAGTGCGCGCAAGTTCATGTCTGCCGCGCGCGCGGCGGCACGCCTCAAGCCGGTGCTCGTCGTCAAGGCCGGCCGCTTTGCCGAAAGCGCGCGCGCGGCTGCCTCTCATACGGGCGCCCTTGCCGGATCGGATGCGGTTTACGATGCCGCGTTCCGCCGTGCCGGCCTTCTGCGCGTCCAGACGATGACAGAGCTTTTCGATGCAGTCGAAACCCTCGCCGTTATGGGTCCACAGCGGGGCGAGCAGCTGATGATCCTCACGAATGGCGGCGGCCCAGGCGTGCTTGCGACAGACGCCATCGTATCGCTGGGCGGTCGACTGGGAGAGTTGAGCGAGGGAACACGCGAGACGCTCAACCGCATCCTGCCACGCACATGGAGCCATAACAACCCCGTGGACATCATTGGGGATGCTGATCGCGATCGATACGCCGCCGCCTTTTCGGCCCTGATCGATGAGCCGAATGCGGATGCCGTTCTCGTCCTCCATTGTCCGACGGCGTTGGTCGATTCGGCCAGCTGCGCCGAGGCTATCATCGAGGCGACCGGAGAAGCTCGCGAAGCCGGCAAGCTCGGCCACCGCAACGTCTTGACGTCCTGGCTGGGCGAGGCCACGGCGGCCGAGATCCGGCGGCGTTTTGCCGCTGCGCGGGTCCCAACCTATTCGACCCCCGAGCAAGCGGTGGCGGGCTTCATGCATGCCGTGCGATTCCGCCGGAACCTGGAGCTTCTGCTCGAAACGCCATCGGCACAACCGGACGATTTCGTGCCGGACGCCAAACGGGCCGCTGCAATCATAGCGTCCGCCATCCAGCGCGGGCCAGGTTGGCTTGACGCCGAAGATCTTGTCGGGCTGTTCGGTGCGTACTGTATCCCCTTAGCGGAAACGCGTTTTGTCGCCGACCCGGCCGCTGCGGCGGACGCCGCGGCCGCGCTGGCGGGACCAGTCGCGCTCAAGATTCGTTCACCCGATGTGACGCATAAAACCGAAATCGGAGGCGTCGCCCTCAATCTTCAGACGCCCCAGCGCGTGGCAGCCGAAGCGGACGCGATGCTTCGGCGAGTCGCCGCCGAACGGCCGGATGCGCGGCTCAAAGGCTTCCTCGTGCAGCGAATGATCCAACGCCCCGGGGCTGTCGAGCTTATAGTCGGGATGAACGAAGACGCCATTTTCGGCCCCGTCATATTGTTCGGTCACGGTGGGATCGCTGTCGAACAGTTGCGCGATATAACGCTTGAACTCGCCCCGCTCAACGCGTCCCTTGCGCTCGCGCAAATGTCCCGGACGCGCGTGTGGCAGCTTCTGCAGGGCTACCGCAACCAGCGGCCGGCGGACATCCGCGGCATCGCCAGCGTATTGACCCGGGTTTCGCAGCTTGCGGCCGATCATCCCGAGATCCTAGAGCTCGACATCAATCCTCTGTTGGCCGATTCCGAGGGCGTCATTGCCGTTGATGCACGAATCCGCGTCGCCCCGGCGAGGCAATCCGGCATCGAACGCCTTTCCATCCTTCCTTATCCAAGGGAACTGACGACTTTCATTCGCTTGCCTTCCGGGACCTCCGTCCGGATCGAGCCGATCAAGCCCGAAGACGAGAAAGCGGTTAACGACATGGTCGCTCGAATGGATCCCGAGGACCGGCGCATGCGCTTTTTCGTCTCGAAGAAGGAATTGTCTCATGCGATGGTTGCGCGGCTCACGCAGATCGACTATGCGCGTGAAATGGCATTCGTTGCTCGGCTTGAAGGCGATCCCGAGATCCTCGGGGTTGCACAATTTTCCGCCGACCCCGACAATCAGAATGCCGAGTTTGCGATCGCGGTGCGGACCGACTGGAAAGGGCGAGGTATTGGTTATGCGCTGATGCAACAGCTCATTACGGTCGCGCGGGAACGCGGGATTGGCCTGCTCAAAGGCGTCGTGTTGCGAGAGAACAGCGAGATGCTACGCTTCTGCAGCGAATTCGGCTTTGTGATTCTTAATCATCCGAACGAGCCTACAATGGTGAGCGCTTCGCTCAAGCTCCATCGCTGACGCTAATACCTGGCGCAAGTTGCGAGTGGAGCAGAAGCCAAAACCGAAGGACGACTAACGAGCTTCGGTCAGCTTCACTTGTTCCTTGGCTAAAAGTTCTTCGAGGATGCGCCGCCTTTCAGGGTCTTTTTCCTCGGCAAGAGTGGGATAGATCGCGCCGGCACTATCGCAGATAGGCTTCGGTCGCGTAGCGCCGCATCATACGTTGACTATTGAAATAATACGCGATGTTTCCGATCGCCTGCTTCATCATCAAGCGCCATCCCGCCCGGTCCTCGTAGAAGAGCGGCAAGACGACTTTATCGAGCTTGTCATACAACACCTGCGCGTGCCGCGCCGCATCGTCGTCATGACCGATCGACCAGCCGGTGACCCCTTCGATGCAGGCTTCGATCCACCAGCCATCGAGCACGCTGAAATTGAGCACGCCGTTGAGAGCGGCCTTCATGCCGCTCGTGCCGGATGCTTCCAGCGGCGGCAAGGGCGTGTTCAGCCAGACGTCTGCACCGGTAACCATCGTCTTGGCGATTCGCATGTCGTAATCAGGTAAAAACGCGCAGGCAACTTTGCCCTGGAGCTGTCGCGCGATCTGGTGGATCCGCCGGATGGCATCCTTGCCCTCGGCGTCTCGAGGATGGGCCTTGCCTGCTAGGACGAGCTGGATAGGATGCCGCGCGGCTAAGTCGGTAAGCCGGTCCAGCTCTTCGAAGAGCAGTAAGGGGCGTTTATACCCAGTCATGCGACGGGCGAAGCCGAGGATCAAGGCGTGAGGATCGAGCACTACACCGGTGGCATCTTTCACGTGTTGGATAAGGTCGCTCTTTGCCCCTTGGTGGCAGTGCCAGACCTCATCTTCGGGCAACTGAAGCGCGCGTACCAGGACTTCGGGCTCGTGTTGCCATTGCGGAAAGTTTCTATCATAGAGCTGAGCAAATCTTGTGTGCGTCCAAGTTGTGACGTGAACCCCATTCGTGATCGCGTGGATACGATATCCTGGAAACATATGCTGGGTGGTCTCGGCATGGCGTCGGGCGACGCCGTTGACGTATTCGGCAAGATTGAGCGCCAGGCGCGTCATATTAAGGCGATCGTCTCCCGCGAGGCGTTTCAGCGCATCGAGATCGACGAAACTGGGCAGCAGCCGCTCAAAAAGTTCATAAGGAAAGCGGTCATGACCAGCTTCAACGGGCGTGTGCGTCGTGAAGACGCAGCGAGAGCGAACTGCCGCCATGTCGTAAGGCGATTCTCCGGAAATCAAATCCGACTCCGGTATCCGCCAATGATTGAGTAGATCAAGCATCAACAGCGCCGCATGGCCTTCGTTGAGATGATAAGTGTGGAGTTCGAAGCCGAGGGCGCGCAATACGCGAATTCCACCGATCCCGAGAATGATCTCCTGCTTGAGGCGATAGACGTCGTCGCCGCCATAGAGGTAATGCGTTAGTGCCCGATCGACCGGGCTGTTTTGCTCGACGTCGGTATCAAGTAGGAGGATCGGAATCTGGAAGCCATGAGAACAGGTGTGGACGTAAAGCCAGGGCCGGATCCAGACCGGATTGTTCTCGATCTCCACGCCAACCATCTCATCGAGCAAGGTGCACCATTCGGCCGGGTCCCACCAATCGGGCTGCTCGCTTTGCCCTCCTTCTGCGTCAAATACCTGCCGGAAGTAACCGGCGCGGCTCACCAGCGTCACGAAAACGACGGGAAGCTCTAGATCGGCGCAGGAGCGAGCGCTATCGCCGGCGAGGATGCCGAGGCCCCCGGCATAGCTGCGCATTTCGGGCCGGGCGGCAATCTCCATTGAGAAGTAGGCGATATGGGTGCGTGCCAAAAAGGGATCGACAGACGACATGGAGAAGCTCCTTCTCAGGCATTGAGCCCCCGCCACTCATTAACGCTTTCCGCGGGGCGACGGTTCTCGCGGTGAGCCGAACTTGATGCATCATCCGTCGCAGCAGCTGAATCCTTAGAAGATTGGCGAGCACGCGGGCGTGGTGGTCCGGGCTGGTATGGCCGACCGACTGAATGGTGCGGCCAGGGAGATGTGCCGCTACGGCCGCGCTTGTGTTCCGCCGGCGAGATCCTGGAAAGGGGCCAAAGCTTCTGCGAGACTGGCGAGCGGCGCAGCGCATCCGGCGCATGGCAGTCCGTTCGGCTGCGAAAAGATTGTCGACAGATTGTTACCGGAGGGCGATCATTGGCCCCGCGATGGCGTCATTCACGAGTCGAAATGACACACCTTACCTTCCTCGGGGGCGTTGGGACGGTTACTGGATCGAAGTATCTTCTAGAAGCCAATGGCCGGCGGCTATTAGTGGATTGCGGCCTGTTTCAGGGCTTCAAACAGTTGCGATTGCGCAATTGGGAGCCGCTGCCGGTGAAGCCCGAGACGATCGACGATGTAATCCTGACGCACGCGCATCTCGATCACTCCGGCTATATTCCGTTGCTGGTGCGCAACGGCTTTGCCGGGCGGGTGTTGTGCACAGATGCAACGCGCGATCTCTGCGGCATTCTCTGGCCGGATGCCGGACATCTCCAAGAGCAGGACGCGGCGTTCGCGAACCGCCACGGGTTCTCAAAGCACCATCCCGCGCTGCCACTCTATACAGAAGCCGATGCGAAAACAGCGCTGCCGCATCTCACGGCGGTCGACTACGGGCGCGAGCATGATCTTGGCAGCAAGTTGACGTTGCGCTTCGACTATGCCGGGCACATTCTCGGAGCGGCGATGGCGACGATCGCGGTTGACGGTCGGACAATCCTGTTTTCCGGCGACCTCGGACGCCAGGACGATCCCGTGATGCGGCCGCCGATGCCGCTGAAACCTGTCGATTATCTCGTTGTCGAATCCACCTACGGCAATCGCCAACACGTAGCAGCCGATCCCGAAGCGTTGCTGGCCGAGGTGATTACCCGGACGGCGGCCCGCGGCGGCAGCGTACTCATTCCGGCCTTTGCCGTAGGCCGGTCGCAGACATTGCTCTACCATCTCCAGAGACTCAAAGCGGCGCAGCGAATTCCCAATATGCCGATCTTTCTCGACAGCCCAATGGCGATCGACGCGGGCGAGATCTTTCGCCAACACCGCCGTGATCACCGGCTGAGCGAAGCGGAATGCCGGCAGGTCTGTGGGGTTGCCCGGCAGACCCGCACCGTCGAGGAGTCGAAGGCCATCGACAATACGACGATGCCGTCCATCATCCTTTCGGCGAGTGGCATGGCGACCGGCGGGCGCGTGCTCCATCACCTCAAAATCTTCGCACCCGAGTCGCGCAACACGATCCTCTTCGCCGGGTTTCAAGCGCCCGGCACGCGCGGCGCGGCAATGGTCGCGGGCGCTCCGCAGGTGAAGATCCATGGTGGATACGTGCCGATCCGCGCCGAGGTGGTGAATTTCGATATGCTCTCCGCCCACGCGGACGCTGACGGTATTGTCGCTTGGCTGCGGGGCTGCGTCACGCCGCCGCGCATGACTTTCATCACGCATGGCGAACCCGACGCCGCCGACGCACTGCGCCATCGCGTCGAAGAGGAACTTCGCTGGCCTTGTCGCGTTCCGGCCTATCGCGATGAGGCCGAGCTCGATTGACACGGCATACGCCGCCTCGGCATCGACACGCATCAGGAAGTGGTTGTCTATATGCGCGCCGATTGCGCCATCTGTCGCGCGTATATCCTTTCCATGCAGTCCACTAGGCTGGGAAAAGCGGAGCCGGGCGCTTGAAGGCGTATTGCTGGGGCTTAGACGATCTACGACGGCGAAATTCTATGTTTGGAGTTAGGCCTCTTCAAACGTCCAATCTTGGAGGGACATTCGAATGAGCACGACGAAACCGCTGGCATCGACATCTCCGAAGCAGAGGTGACGCTCCAGTTTGCGACCACTACTGTCGGAAAAACGTCGATGCCGATCCGCTGATCGCGAAGGAGCGGGTCGGCCGTGCACTCGCCCTGCTGCACAGCCACCGCGCTAAGGCCGATGCCTACGATATACGGTCGGACGGCGACCCCGCCGATATGATAACCGAGCATGTAAAGAGATCCGGCGCCGATCTGGTTGTGATGGGCGCCTACGGTCATGGCGGGCTACGCGACGCTATCTTCGGCTCCTGTACGCGCCGTCTTCTTGCCGAGTGCAGCGCGGCGCTTTTCCTTCAGCATTGACCCGCAACCCAGCGGCTCGCAGTGGTGGCGCTGCACCCTAAAGATCCTGCGTGCCGCGCTGCTGCGCTATGCCGCTGGCGCGGTGGTGATCGTCGGCGCCGGCACCTGGCTTCCCTTCGTCGCCGGCGACCTCGCCGCCGCGATGGGCTGGCAAACGAGCTTCGTCGGCACCTTGTTCGTCGGGGCGCGACCTCGCTGCCCGAACTCGTTGTCACCGTGTCCGCGCTGTGCATCGGCGCGCTCGACATGGCGATCTCCAACCTTTTCGGTAGCAACCTCTTCGATATGGCGATCATCGCCGTCGACGACATTCTCTTCGCGGACGGCCCCATCCTGGCGCATGTTTCGCCGATCCACGCCGTCTCGGCGATGTCGGCGGTGGTGATGACCGGGATCGCGGTCATCGGCCTCTCCCACCGTCCGCGAATGCGTGTCTTCAGAGCCGTCGGCCGGGTGAGCCTCGGGCTTTTCGTCATGTATCTACTCAACACCTATATCCTCTACATCGAGACCCAATGAGGACCACCCGAAACACCGAGACGAATCGGCCAAGCGACGCTCTAGTCTGGCATCAGATGAGCGCCGAATCGGCCGCGCAGCGGCTCAACTCCGATCTCGAGCGCATTCGAGCCGCTGGCGCCAAGCTCTTCCTCCTTCCGAAATACAACCCCGATCTCAATCCCATCGAGCAGGTCTTCGCCAAGCTCAAGACCCTGCTCCGCCGAGCCGCCAGGCGAACAACTGACGCCATCTGGCGCCAGTTTGGAAAGCTGCTCAGCGCGTTCTCGCCACAAGAATGCGCCAACTACTTCCGCAACGCCGGATACGCTTCAAAATAGATGGATCACACTCTAGCTTCCGTTGCTCAATGCGCGTGCCGCTTGGGCGGCCCGCGGAACCGCAGAAGGAGATAGGCGGCCAAGAAAAGGATTACTCCCAAAACGATCAAGGCGATCGCGAAATAGGCGGAAGCCAAGGCTTCGCGAAGCCGCGCAGCGATGCTTGGCGTGAAATCGATGGCCCGAAGCCAATCGGCTCCAGGCTCATAGGGCGCTGACGCTGAAATCGGGGTGAAGATAATCACCAAGAGGAGAACAAGACTTATGACGCCGCCCACCAATGACAGATAACCCCAGGTGCTCCGCGGTGTTCTTGCCCCCCAGAGAACGGCCGCCGTCAAAAGCAGACTCACTGCCCAGCCGGTCCATAGCCAGACTGGCCCCGGCTGTATTTGGCCGAGCGTCGCGAAAGACAGTGCGGTGAAGAGAATCAGCGAGATGGACCCCATGATCAGCAGGCCGATCGTTTTGCTGGCCATGTCGAACTCCTCTGGCACGCCTGTGTGACCGTCGGGCAGCGCTAGAAGAGTTAGAAACCACGGGAGACGAGATCTCTTGATACAGATCAAACGCTGCCGCTGCACTTGCACCCCGTGATTGACGCAGATCAAGGCGGGCACCTACGGTGGAACTAGCCTTTCTAAGTCGCCAGTAACCCAAGCGCAGCGCGCCCCTTTTGGGTTACCACCATTGTTGTCGTCAACGTATCGGATCGACGTTCGAAGAAAGATAGGGCGATGTCAGCTCTATCGGACCTTGAGCAGCTTCGAAGCTGCTCGTGAAGCTGCGCCGTGGGACCACGCGTCGAGGAAACCGCGCAGCAAAAGGAGAATTCTATGGCAGCAAAACCCGTGCTTCCGTCGGTCCCCCGCAGCGGTCGTCGCCGGTGGGGTCGTGCCCAGCTCGATGCGCCGCAGGATCCCTATAAGGCCATTAAGAAGCCCGACGAACCAACGGTGTGTCCGCAATGCGGCGCCGTCTATCGAGATGGCCGTTGGAATTGGTCCGAGCGTCCCACCGGTGCACATGAAGTGCTTTGCCAAGCCTGTCACCGCATCAACGACCACTACCCGGCGGGCGTCATCACGTTCACGGGTGCATTCGTTGCCCAGCACAAAGACGAGATGCTCCGACTTGCGCGACATCAAGAGGAGATCGAAAAGAAGGAACATCCGGCGAACCGGATCATCGACATTGAGGAGGGTCCCGAGCAATTGGTAATCAACACGACAGACATCCACCTCCCGCGCCGGATCGTCGAGGCGCAGAAGCGCACTTGGCGCGGCAAATCAGAATACCATTACGACGAACACGGCTATTTCGTCCGCGCCAATTGGCACCGTGACACCTGAAGCGATGTCTTGATCTAGCGCAATCCCGCGCCGGTGAGCCGGCTTAAGCTGTAAGCGCCTTAGCATCATGGAAGAACGCGATGTTAAATCCCACTGGCGAAGGTCCGGAGATCGTCGCTCTCGCCCTCATGGAGCGGATCGCCCGCTCGGAAGGACGGCAATTCGATCACAAGCCGGAAATCGGTATGTCAACTGCTGATCGGCAATGGATCCTTGCCACCTATTTCGACTGCCTTCAGGCGGTAAAAGGGCACCGCTTTGGCTCCGAGGAAAAAGCGCCGCAGTTATAGATCAGTTGTGCCGACTAAAGGAGGCCACTCCGTGCAACTTCCCCTTCAGATTACCTATCGACACATGGAGCGCTCGGACGCAGTCGAGGCAGCCGTACAAAGACATGCCGAGCGGCTCGACCGTTTCGCGGGCAGAATCATGGCATGTCGCGTCGTGGTGATCGCCCCCCACAGACATCACCGCCAAGGCAAGCTCTATGAGATCAAGATCGACTTGACGACGCCGGGCGAGGAAATCGCCGTCACGCGCGAAGGGTCGCAAAATCATGCCCATGAAGATGTCTATGTCGCAATTCGCGATGCCTTCAACGCCGCGGCAAGAGCGCTGGAGGATCATGCCCGGCGGTTCCGCGGCGATGTCAAATCGCATGTGGTGCCTCTTCACGGAAAGATCATCCGGTTGTTTCCCTATGAGGGCTACGGCTTCATCGCAACCGAAAGCGGGATCTCGCAAGAAATCTATTTCCACAGAAATAGCGTCACTGGTGAAGGTTTCGACAAGCTCGAGGTCGGGGATGAAGTCCGGTTGGTGATCGCCGAACGCGAAAGCCCTCACGGGCCGCAAGCGAGTACCGTCACCGCCATCGGGAAGCATCATCTCGTCGGTCCTTCCTCTGAAGCGTGAACCGCCCATTCATCGCTGATCATACCATCTCGTCGGCGATGGACCGAGCCATCGCCACCGGATCGGCGGCGTAATCCCGCCGGGCGATCCTTCGCCATTCCGGCGCGTCATGGATGCCGTCCCGCGATTCCGCTTCCTCGAGCCACAGACCGGAACACGGCGCCGATACAGCGGATGCGGCGCCCATGATCGCGTTGCGATGAGCGGCGCCATAGAAATCGGCTTCGACGATCACCGTAGTTCCGCCACTTAAAATCCGCCGGGCCTTCGCTGCCAATACCGCATAGACTCGCTCTGTTGCGTGCAATTGATAAGCCGTGTGGCGGGGACGCGCATGCGGCGAAAGGTTCAGCAATGTCTTGCGGATTGCCTCGCTGCTCAGCACGCGCGCCCTCCCTGCAGGAGCCACCACCGCCGCAAGCGCGTAGGCAAGCATCGATTTCGTGCGCCCCCGCAACCCGCCGAGCGCAATAAGCCGTGGCGGCCGCGGGGCAAGGAAAGAGCGAGCGCGGGCAAGATGCACCTGCGCCTCCGCTTTCAGGCGGCGTCTCTCAGACGGCTCAGGGCGGCGCTGCGAGGCCGCCGCGAGCGTGAAAGCACGCGTCCCCATCCGTATCGCCATCATGAGCGGCAAAATGACGAGATCGTCGTCGTCACCCGTCGCGTCGAGATACCGGTTGAGAAGGATGCTCGCCGCGAAGTCCTCCCGTCGCTCGACCAAATCGATCAGCAGAAAGGCCAGGTCGAAGAGCACGTCGATGCTCGTGAGCTCTTCGGCGAATTCGATCGCATCGAATAATGTCGGACGACTATCAATCACGCAGATATTCGCGAGCCGCAAATCGCCGTGGCAGCGCCGGACGTGGCCCGCCGCACGCCGGCGATCAAGAGTCCCCCCATGCGCCGCCAAGGCGCCGAGCGAGGCCTCGCGCAGGGCATCGGTCGATGCCTGCGCCAGAATATTCTCGACCGTCACATGATCGGCGTGGTTGTGCTCGATCGCCCTGCGCAGCCCGGCGGCGCCGCCCATTTCCAAGCCCGGCTCTGCCTTGCGGTGAAAATCGGCAATCTCATCGGCCAACCGGTGAATGAGTCCGGGGGTGAGCCGATAGGCGTCCGCAACCCTGTCGAGCCGATCGGCTTGATCGAAGCGGCGCATGACGACGACCCAATCGATTACCTCCCCGCCGGCATCGAATGCGATCGCGCCGGTAGGCTTGCGACAAATTGCGCGGATGCCGAGATAGAGTTCCGGCGCGGTGCGACGGTTCAGCTCGAGCTCAGTGCGACAGGCTGCATAGCGCTGTTCGACGGTCCGGTAGTCAAGCGCGGAGAAAGCGATTGGGCGCTTCAGCTTGTAAGCCCGATCGCGTAGGAGGAAGACAATCGAACAATGGGTATCGATCCGCGTTGCGGCGGCGCCCGGTTCGCCGAAACTGGCCCCGTCGGAGAGAAAAGCGATGATGTCTCGCTCGGTACCGGTCATCAAGCAAAGCTCATGAGCTGCGAAACGCCGCGACTGCAAGCTTCATCCGCCTGGGTCATGCGCAAGCGCTTTGTCGGATATTTATCGCGATCTCTGCTCCTGGCCGTTGAGATGGATCAACCAATTGACCGGCATGCCAACGTTGCCTCACACTAAGTTTTCAGATCACACCAGACCGGAACGTGGTCGGACGGATTTGCCTTGCCACGCATTTCAGTGTCAACGCCGCAACCGACAAGCCGGGCGAGCGCCTGAGGCGAGAGCAAAAGGTGATCAATGCGCCAGCCATGGTTCTTGGTCCACGCTCTGTTCTGATAATCCCAGAAAGTATAGTGTCCCGGTTCCGGATGGAGCGTCGCTATCGCGTCGCTAAAGCCGAGGTGCAGCAGTGCGCGAAATTTCGCACGGACCTCCTGGCGACACAAAGCATCGTTGCCCCAAAGGAAAGCGTCGTAGACGTCAGCGTCCGTCGGCGCCACATTAAAATCGCCGCCTAATATCGCTGGCTGCCCCTCTTCTCGTAACCGCCGTGCGTGCAGGACGAGGCGCTCCAGCCATCTAAGCTTATAGGCGAAGTTCTCGCTGCCAGCGGGATTGCCATTGGGAAGGTAGAGCGAAGCCACACGAAACGTCTCTCGGCGATGCTTATTCCTGGCGGGCTTCTCGACCGCCGCTTCGATATATCGGGCTTGATCGTCTGCGGGCTCGCCAGGGAGGCGACGATGCTCAATCCTTAGCGGGAGCCGCGAGAGGATTGCCACGCCGTTATAAGATTTCTGGCCAACAGCTTCGATGCAATATCCCAGGCGTTCGAACGGTATGCGAGGGAAATCATCATCCTTGCACTTAAGCTCTTGCAGTAAGAGCAGATCCGGTTTCGCAGTTTTTAGCCATAAAGCGACCAAATCGGCGCGAGCTTTGATCGAATTGACATTCCAGGTGGCGATGCGCGTCATGGGCGTCAGCGGGAAAGGTCCAGAGGGTCTTGCGTGCGATATACTTCAACGCCGAACACTCGCACCCGCTTTTGATTTGGATCAAAGGAGCATCTCTAACGCGTACTAGAATTGTCAAAACTTTCGCCCACGGTGCCGATATTGGTATCCGCGGATTAGGGCCGACACGCGAGGCCGCATTTCGAGCAAGCGGCTCTCGCGTTGTCAGTCATTGTCGTCGATGTTTCGACGCTTCATCTGAAGCGCGAACTGCATGTCGATTGCGAAGCACCACGCGAGGATTGTTGCTGGTCGATTGGCTGAATGCGCTCATCTATCACATGGCGGTCGATCACCTGCTTTTTGGGAGGTTCCATGTGGTGATCGAGGGCCATCGGCTCAGCGCTCAAGCATGGGGCGAGGCGATGGACCGAAACCGTCATCGGCTTAGGGTCGAACCGAAAGGGGCCACCTACACTGCCCTCAAAGTTGCCCAGGATTCCAATGGAATTTGGACCGCGCAGTGCGTGATCGACGTCTAACGCCAGCAAAGGGGCCGTCATGGACGTAACCAAGCTGACCGCCTTATCGGAATCGGGATGGCAATTGGCCCCGCAAGCCGGCATGCGGGTGCCCGCGGTGATTTTCGGGAATGCGCGGCTCGTTGCGGAGATGGACGACAAGGTACTGGAGCAGATCGTCAATGTCGCGCGCCTCCCGGGAATTGTCGGCGCTGCCTATGTCATGCCGGACGCCCACTGGGGCTATGGGTTTCCGATCGGCGGTGTTGCAGCGTTCGATCCGGAGGCGGGCGGCGTAATCTCCGCTGGCGGGGTCGGATTCGACATCTCTTGCGGCGTGCGGACCTTGCTCACGCATTTGCGCCGAGAGGAGATCGTGCGCGTGCAGAGGGACCTCGCCGATAATTTGTTTCGCAACATCCCGGCTGGCGTCGGCAGCACCGGAAAAATCGTGCTCGATAGCGGCCAAGTGG
>DATNGG010000037.1:0-10092 GCA_035605975.1 Allostellaceae bacterium
GCGCGAATGAGCGCTTTCAACGCCTTTTCGTCGATCTTGTCGCCCTCGCGGAAATCGATGGCGCGCCTTGTGTTGCCATCGAGGCTGGAATTGAAAAGGCGCGACGGGTCCGCGAGCGCCGCGCCCTTGGCGAAGGTCATCTTCACCACGGCTTTGTAAGTCTCGCCCGTGCAGATGATGCCGTCATGCGACCAAACCGGAACGCCGCGCCACTTCCACTCCTCGACCACATCGGAATCGGCGTCCTTGATCACAGCACGGATCCGGCCGAGCATCGCGCCCCGCCAGTCGCCAAGCTCCTTGATGCGCGCATCGATGAGCCTCGACGGAGATTCGCTGCCCGACGATTTGCTCTTGGTCATCCGCGCTTCTCATTCGTCGCCGCGCGCCGCGCGATGATTCGATCGACGAGCGCCATCAGCGGCCCGGGCGCGGTGACATTGGGGCTGTGGCTCGCATCGATCTCATCGCAGGTCCAGCCTGGAGTCGTGCGCGCGAGCGCGGCGAATTGGCCGAAGGGCCCGTGCCGATTGCGCGTCGCGACGATGTAGCTGCGGGGCAGGGTGAGCGGCCCATTACGGAGCTTGAGGCGCGTATCCATGCATTTGAGCGGATGGGGAAGGCGCTTATTCGCGATCCATGCCTGGTCCTCCGCGGACGTATCCTCGGGCGTCTGATTAGGCGCGATGCGCCAGCCATCGCCCGCGGCGGCGCTCGCCTGCTGCCGCTGGCGCTGCTCTTCGGGGACGAGATCGAACAGGCTCTCGCCGTCCTTCGGCACGAAGGCGTCGAGATAGATGAGATGCGCGATGCGCGCTCTTGCCCGGTCGGCGACGCCGGTCGCCACCATGCCGCCATAGGAATGGCCGAGCAGAACGATATCGCGCAAATCCTCGAATTCGAGCACGCCCAGCACGTCCTCGATATGCGTCTCGAGATCGATCGAGGGATTGGCGAGATGCGCCCGCTCGCCGAGGCCGGTATAGGTCGGGGTGAAGAAGCTATGTCCCGAGCGGGCCATCAGCGGCCGCATCTTCTTCCATGCCCATGCCGCCGACCAAGCGCCATGCGCCAGCACGATATTTGCCATTGCTCGCCTCCTTCCTTGTCATCATACATCGGACCGTGTTCGATGAGTTGCCCGCCAGCGCGCCTGCGGAGCGCAACGCGCCGGCGCGCCGGCGCGCTTTTCTCGGTTTCAGCCTCTGTGGCCGGCGGCGAAGAGACGGTCGGTTTCGCTTTCGAGCACGCCGCCCAGAACCTCCCCATGCCAAAACGGCGATGCGGCGACGATCGTCGCCGCGGGAATGTCGATCTGATCGATGCCGGCGCGCTTCAGGCCGGCCAGCGAGGTGCCGAAGACCACGCCGCCGATCCCGGCCCAAACCAGCGCGCTCATGCACATCGCGCAGGGCTCGGCGGTGGTGTAGAGCACCATCTCGGCCCAATCCCGGTTGCCGTGGCGGTGGAGATAATTCTCCATCGCCGCGACCTCGCCGTGATGCATGGGATTGTGCTTGCTGGCATTGACGCCTTCAGCCATCACATGGCCATCGGCGATCCGCGTGATGACGGCCCCGAAGGGATAGGCTGGATTGCCCCGCGCGACCGACATCGCGCGCCGCATTGCCTTTTCCCGCGCCGGCGCCGGAATTGAGGCGAGCCTCTCGGCCGCTGCGGTCGGCCCGAGACCGGCATAGAAAGCGGCGATGCCGCCGGGAGCGGCGAGAAGGCCGCGGATGATCGCGCGGCGCGGCCAGAGCGGGCGCGGCGCTTGACCTTCATCGGGGCTGTCTTGCGCGGCGGGCGATGAGTCTCGATCTTGGCTCATTGTCATTTCGGCATCTCGATCGTGAAGCGTGTGTCGACGATGTCCTTGGCGTGGACGGGGGTTTTCAGCATGTGCTGCGCTGCGTACCAATCGCTCAGCCGCTCTATGTCCGGCGACGAGATCCGGGCTTCCGGATCGTAATAGGGAATGCCGAGACGCAGCGTCGCCTCGGGCTGCTGCAGATATTTTGCCGCGATCGCGATGATCTCGGCGGCGTGCGGGCCGTCGCGGCGCTCGCCTTTGGGACCGACGAAGGCGTCGTGAAAATAAGCCTCGCCCGCGCGCAACGCCGCGATGAAGTCTTTCACCACCGTGGGGCGCTCCTTCGCCGTCTTGGTCGCGGTGAAGACCGCCTCGCCCTGATGCGGCGGCAGCACATCGGTGACCCAGCCGAGGAGACGGGCATCGCCCTTGGCGATGATCGCCGAGATCGGCGCCACGGTCTGCACCGCGCTGTCGGCCTGGCCGCCGGCGATCGCCGAGGCGACGACGGCGTTCGATTGCAGCGGCAGGAATTTGAGGCTGGTTTCGGGGATGCGATAGACCTCGGCAATCTCGAGCACGAAATGCTGCAGCGGCGTGCCGAGCTGGGTGATCGCGACCGAATGACCGCCGAGATCCTTGAAGGAATGCAGGCCTCGCGCATAAGCCTTGTTCGAGACCAGCATGCCGACGCTCTGGAAGCCTCTGCGCTCCCAAGTGCCGGCGGCGATGATCTTGAGCGTGCCTTGCCCCGCGAGGTTGAAGAACGCCGCAGTCATGGCGGTCGCCGCGAAATCGCAATCGCCCGAGGCGACCGCGAGCGCAATCGGTTGCGCCGAGCTGAAGGTCACGATCTTGGCATCGAGGCCTTCGCGTGCGAAGAAGCCCTTGTCCTTGGCGATGAAGCTCGGTGCGCCGCCCATCGATTGGACGGTGCACATCTTGATCGGCACGGCGGCCCGTGCCGCCGCGCCGGCGCCGGCGAGGAGTCCCGTCGCCAGCGCCGCGGCGACGAGCGCGCGCACCCCCATGCGGACCATAACGGGCGTCCTCCCCTTTGCGGCCAGCGGCACGCGCTTGCGACTCTACACGACTTTCGAGAGGGCGAGGTCACCTTTGAGCGGCCCTGCGGGGTCTGCCGCGGTTTGGACCCGTCTAACCCAAGATATCGGACAACCACGCGAACGACAGGTCGATGACCTTGGTTTCGTTGCCCAGGAAAGAATGGGCTTGCACCGCGCTGACGCCATCGATCGAAGCCACCTCCGCCACGTCGATGCGCCGGGCGTTGCGGGCCTTGTCTTTGATGCTTCGGACGATGTCGGAGCGCATCGTCGTCTCGCCGAGGCCATGAATATTGTCCTTGGGATCATAGACGATCAGCATCGGAACGGTGATGCGGGGCAGGACATCGCGCACATCGGCCTTGCTGCCTTCGACGTCGCGATAGCTTAAAAATGTCCTCGCCGACGTGATGATCGTCGCGCCCGACCGGTAAGGGAGCAGGCGCAGCTCCTGACCGCGTTCTTTGGCCACGAGAGCACGGCATTCGGCGCGGAAATTTTCATATAATTTTGGGCCGAGGAGCGAGTGGCGGGTGACGCCCGGAAGATTATCGTGCGGGCCCATAATGACCATTCCCGCGAGCCGATTATCGGGCTGCATTCCCGCATAGCGCTCGATGATGGGGGTGCCCAAGCTGTGACCGAAGAGGACGATGCGCGAAAAGCCCCGCTCTTTGATAAATCGAATGGCGTCGTCCACCTCGTCGACGGCGTCATCGAAACTCGAATGACGAAACGTCAAGCCCGAATGGACGCCGTTGTAGCCGAGGGTCGTGAATCCGCGACTGGCGAGAGCCGGCGCCAAAAACATCGTCGGCCCCAGAAACCAGAAATGTTCGACGCCATGGACGAAGATGACAGCCGTATCCCTCCTAGGCTGTCCGGCTGCTGGCGCAAACACTACGCCCTGCACGGCGCGGCCGTGGCTCGCGAACTCGATGAGCTCCGTGCGAACCTTATCGTCCGGCAAAAAAGGATTGGTCATCGTTCCTTCCTTCCCTTGCCGCTCTCCCGCCGCTTTGCGCTGCGCTAAATCTTCGATATTTCGAGCGTCGGCGGCGCGAACAGCTCCTCGACCGGCAGGCGACGACGGACGAGACCCTGCTCATGCGCGTAGCGGGCGAGGGTCTCGATCTCCTTGCGGTTCTCCTCGACGCCGTAGCGCCAGAAATCCTCGCCCATCAGCTCGGATGTCTGGAGCGCCTCGGCCGTGAGCCAGGGCAGCGTGACGCGAAGCGCATTGACGTCGCGGATCTCTTCGAGCGCCAAGGCCTTCGCGGCAGCGAAGGCTTTGTAGAGCGAGGTCGGCAGCCAGGGATGGCGGGACACCAACTCCTTCTTCACGCCGATCAGATGCATGATCGGAAAGATTCCGGTCTTGCGGTAATAGTCCTGCTCGGCGGCGCGGTAATCGGGAAAGAGCCGGCCGACCTGCGGCGCCCGCCGCGTGAACGAGGATGGCGCCCGCGCGCTGAATACGGCATCGAGCTCGCCCGCCGCCAGCATGCCGGAAAGCGTCTTGTCGGCGGGAATGGGCTTCAAATCGAGGCCGGGGATCGGCGCCAGCGGCGTGCGCTCGTCGCGGCCGGGCTCCTCGATGCCGCCCGCGCGCCAGCGGATATCGGTCGGCTTGACGCCGTATTCATCGCCGAGAATGCCGCGCAGCCACACCACGGCGGTGATCTGATATTCCGGCAAGCCGATCGTCTTGCCTTTCAGGTCTTGCGGCGTGCGGATGCCGCGATCGGTGCGGATGTAGATGCCGGAATGGCGAAAGATGCGCGAGACGAAGGCCGGGATGCCGATATAGGGCGAGGTGCCGCTGTCGGTGACGCGCAAATAGGAGCTGAAGCTCAGCTCGCACACGTCAAATTCCTGATAGCGGAAAGCGCGGAAGAAGACTTCCTCGGGCTCGAGCGGAATATAGGTGACATCGCACCCCTCGACCGGCACGCGGCCGTCTTTGATGGCGCGGGTGCGGTCGTAATCGCCGCAGGCGATCGTGATCGGAATATTGACGGGCATCGCGGCTCCTCTGCTCTCGGTCAGGGCAGAACGGCGATGGCGTTGATCTCGATGAGCGCCTCGGGCGAGGTCATCTTGCACACCTCGACCATGGTCGAGGCGGGGGCCGTCCCGGTGAAATAATCGCGCCGCGCTTTATGGATTTTCTCGAAATGCTCCATGTTGCGGATGAACACATCGACACGGCAGATATCGTCCATCGTTCCGCCCGCCGCTTCGATCGCGGCCTTCAGATTCTCGCAGACCTGCCGGGTCTGCGCCTCGGGATCGCCGATGCCGACGATGCTGCCGTCCTTGCCGCGCGCCAGCATGCCGGAGATGAAGAGGAGACGCCCCTTTGCCTCCACCATCGTCGCTTGCGAGAAATGGCCGCTCGGCCGTGCGATCCGGTCGGACGTGATCTGCTGCTTGGGCATGGTTCGCTCCCTCCGCTTGCTTCGCGTATGCCGCTCGATCCGACTCAACCATAATTCCCGCGCGACTGCACGGGGGTGATGCCGTCCGCTCGATCGTGATGCCGTCCGGTCCGCTTACTCGAACACGTCGTCGGCGCGGCCGAGAAGCGAAAGCGGGACTTCGAGGCCCAGAGCCTTGGCCGCCTTGGCGTTGATGAACAGCTCGACCTTGGTTACCTGCTCGACCGGCAGATCGGCGGGTTTCGCGCCTTTGAGAATGCGTCCGGTCTGAATGCCGGCTTGACGATGCGATTCGAGAAAGCTGCCGGCATAGCTCATCAGGCCTCCGGCGACGGCGAAGTCGCGGGACTGGTGGATCGCCGGAATGCGGTGGCGCATCGCCAGGGCGGCAAGTTTCTCGCTATGCGTCGCAAAAAAGGTGTCGGAGGTGACGACGAGTCCTTCAGCCTTCGCTTCGGCGAGGGCCGCGAATGCCGCATCGAAATCGCCTTCGCTGCTCGCATAGACGACATGGAGCTGGACGCCGAGCGCGTTCGCTGCGGTGCGCAAATCTTTCATTTGAGACTCGGCCGTCGGGCTGGTCGGATTGACGAGAACCGCGATCGCGGTCGCCGTGGGGATCGCCTCATGCAGAATCTCGAGGCGCTTCGGCGTGATCTGCACGTTGAGGCTCGTCACGCCGGTGAGGTTGGCGCCGGGCCGGCTGAGCGTCTCGATCAGCCCCAGCGCCAGCGGATCGGCCCCCATCTCGAAGACGATGGGGATGGTCGTCGTCGCCGACTTTGCCGCCAGAGCCGCGGGCGCGCCTCCCGGGGCAACGATTACAGCGACCTTGCGATCGACGAGCTCCGCCGCCAGAGCGGGCAACCGGTCGTGATGGCTTTCCGCCCAGCGAAATTCGATCGCGACGTTGCGTCCCTCGGCATATCCGGTTTCGCCGAGACCCCGTTGAAAAGCCTTCACGCGACTGGCAAAGCTGCTCGGCGATTCGGCGCCGAGATATCCGATGACCGGCATTCCCGACGACTGCGCGCGCGCCGTGAGGGGAGAGGCAGCGAGCGCGACCCCGAGAAGCGCGATGAACGCGCGGCGCCTCATGTCGAGCATGGCGCCTTCCTCCCCTTCCGATAGGCCGTCCGCAGGGGACACGCTCCAGAGGTTACCACAGGCGCGGGCAAGCGGGGCCTACCCCTTGTGGAGGGCCGGGACCGGTCCGCTCCGCAGTCCCACCCCGGGCGATAGCGTGCTATCGTGGCGTGCCAAAGCCGCTCGTCTCATCGCAACGCGTTCGGTCTGCCGCCCCCCGTGTCGCAACCTTCCCGCATCGGATCCGACGTCTTGTGGAGCGACGTTCTCCGCGCGGAATGGTTTCTCGGCTTCAGCTTCGCGACCACCTTCGTCTTCGCCTTCGCCGGGGAAACGCTTTACAGCGGTCTCAGCAACCCGCTTTGGCTCGCGCCGATTTTCCTATGGCTGTTCGTCACGGTGATGGGCTCGGCCTTGGCCGTGGTCCGCCATGCCGATCAAGTCGCCGAAGTGCTTGGCGAGCCTTACGGCACGCTGGTCCTGACCCTGTCGGTGACGGCCATCGAGGTCATGAGCATCACCGCGGTGATGCTGCATGGCGCGAACAACCCGACGCTCGTCCGCGATACGCTCTTTGCGATCATCATGATCGTGCTCGGCGTCATGGTGGGCGGATCACTGCTGATGGGCGGCTGGCGCCATCGCGAGCAGCACTACAATCTGCAAAGCGCCAATGCCTATCTCGGCGTCATCATTCCCTTGGCGGTGCTGAGCCTGAGCCTTCCGGATTTCACGCAAACCACCCCGGGACCGACCCTCTCCTTGGCGCAGCGGCTCTTCATCCTCGTCACCTCCGTCGGCCTCTATTGCGTGTTCCTCGCGATTCAGACCGGGCGCCACCGCGGCTATTTCCGTTTCGACGAGCAGGCCGCCGAGCCGCACCCGCACATCGTGCCGCATACGCCGCCGCGACTTTTGCCGCACGCCGTCCTGCTGGCCGCCTATATGGCGCCGGTGGCCTTCCTTGCCGAGCAGCTGGCTCATCCGATCGACTATTTCATCGAGACCCTCGCGGCCCCGGCGCCGCTCGGCGGCGTCATCATCGCCATTATGGTGGCGACGCCCGAGGCCCTCGGCGCCACGCGCGCGGCGATGGTCAATCACCTCCAGCGCTCGGTGAACATCTCGCTCGGCTCGGTGCTGTCGACCATCGGCCTCACCGTGCCGGTGATGCTCGCGATCAGCTATCTTACCTCGCGCGACGTTTACTTGGGGCTCGATCCGGCGAACGATCTGCTGCTCGTGCTGACGCTTGCCGTGAGCGTCGTGACTTTCGCCAGCGGCCGCACGAATGTCTTGCAGGGCGCGGTCCATGTCGTCCTCTTCGCCGCTTTCCTGATGCTGATTTTTCAAGGCTGAGCTTTTCGCAACAAACCGATGAAGCGCTTATGGACGGTCATCGCCGTCGCCGATGTGGCCCGGAGCCTCGGCTGGTACCAATCGCCCCGACGCCTACTACGTGACAATCAGCGCGCTCGATAGAGCCCGACCGCGCGCGCAGCGGTCTCATTGCAGAGAAACCCGGAAAAGCCGAGAATGACATTTAACTCCGGGCTTTTTTTGCGGCCCGGAGATCGAGGGAGGGGACCATCATGGAAAATCGGCGTTCGCGGTCGGGCCTCAAACGGCGGGAATTCCTCGGCGGCGCGGCAGCGGCCGGCGTCGCATCGGCGTTGACGCCGCGCCTTGCCGCGGCCCAGCCCGCCTCGGCACCGCCCGCTTCGCCGCGCGGGATCACGATGCGCACGGCCGAGCACATGGTCGGGAGCGGGACCAACTACGCTTATGCGGTGAAGGCCGGGCCTTTCGTGTTCTTGAACGGCCACGAGGGCTTCGAATTCGGGACGGGGTATGGTCCCGCGGTGGAGGGCGCCGCCGGCTTCCCCGAATATGGCAAGCCGGGCTTGCGGCGCGAGGCGGATTATCTCATCGGCCGTATGGGCGAGACGCTCAAATCCCTCGGTACCGATCTCGCGCACAGCGTGCGCCTCGACCAGTACTATACCGAGGCGAACGCCGTGCGCGCCTATCACCTCGCGCGTTTTGCGGCTTTCGGCAAATACGTGCCGCCCAGCACCTCGATCATCACCGACCGGCTGTTCGGCGCCAAAAGCAACATCACGACCTCGCTGCTTGCGGTGATGCCCGACCCGCAATGGGAGATCAAAGGGGTCTACCCCGAAGGCTCCAACATCTCGGCCTTCTCCGGCTATGCGCCGGCGGTGGTCGCGAACGAATTCGTGTTCGCGGCAGGAACAGGCCCCAACGAGAAGGACGTGCTCGACACCGACAAACCGGAGGGGCCGCATCATCGCTGGGGCTCGGTCCTGCCGATCCGGCGCCAGACGGAATCGGCACTGAACCGCGTCGAGGCAACGCTCAAGGCAGCGGGAACGAGCTTCGCCAATTGCCTCAAGGCGCAAGTCCACATCGCCGGCGCGGAGAACTTCCCCGACTTCCTCGATGTCTGGAACGAGCGCCTCGGCGCCTCGCCGGCCGCCTTGACCGTGACGCCGGCCAAAGGGTTTGCCTCGCTCGAGATGATGGTCGAGATCAATTACATCCTCTTGAAGGATGGCGCGCAGCGCAAAAAGGAGATCCTGCGCGCCGATATTCCGGAGATGGCGTCCTATTCGCCGGCGGTTCGCGCCGGCGAATTCGTGTTCGGCCCGGGCCTCTTGCCGATCGGTCGCGACGGGCGCGTCGCGGGCCTCGCGCAGGGCGACGACTTCCAAGGGCTCAGCCTGCGCAGCCAACTCCAGGCGAACACGATCTACGACCACGCCGAAGCGATCGCCAAAGCGGCCGGCACCAGCATGCGCAATGTCCTGCGCATCGATTATTGGGTGAGCGACATTCGCGAGTTTCCGGGCGTCGCCTTGGCCTGGGCGGGGCGGTACGGCAAGGCACCGCATCCCTTCGCCTGCGTCGTCACGCCGAAGCTCGCGGCGCCCGGCGCCACCGTGATGGCGGATTTCTGGTTCCATACCGCCTGAACGCGCCGCGCCCGCCCGGCATGCGCAAAGTCACACCTCGATGATGTGGTCTAGGTGGAGCTTCCAATTGCCGCGCGCGGTTGCGGCGATGGCCTCGCCCGAAAGCCAGGTGCCAGTGGCTTTGCCTTCCCATTCGGTCGGCAGAATCATGCCGCGCAGCGATCTCATGACGCGCCAGCTATTCCGGCAAGCCGATCTCACGCCACGCATCGGCAAAGCGCTTGAACACGGCCGGCTCGAGACCTCCGGGGACGCGTCGAACACCTTCAATGGAAAAATCGGGTTCGTGCTCTAACACGTTGCGCGCAGCGGCCTTGGCTTCCAGCGCATAGCCGCCTCGCCAGAGCGCGGCCGCCAAAACGGCATGGGCCGTGCTGAATCTCGGATTGGCTTGAACTGCGCGCCGTGCTGCGCCGAGCGCGTCTGCATACCTCTCGCCATAAAAATGCACGATCGCCAACGCGTGGTGCACACGAAAATTATCCAAGTCGAATGGGTTCAGCCGAAGCGCCCATTTGGCCCGATCAACGGCGAGCTCGGCCTTGCCCATCCAGGCAAGGATGACGGCGCTGAAGTTGAGAGCGAAAATGTTCGAGCTGCTCAGCTCGAGGGCACGGTCGAACAGCTTCAGCGCCGTAACCGTATCGTGTTCGTCGAGCGCGATGATATGCGCCGCCGTCGCCAACGCCGTC
>DATNGG010000038.1:0-9743 GCA_035605975.1 Allostellaceae bacterium
GGTCATGAGTTGCGCCAGATCTTCCTGGTTCGCCATCATCAGATCGTGCCAGCGCCGCAGGATGGAAGCGCGCTCCTTGGCGGTGCGGCCACGCCACTCGGGCAGCGCGCGCTCGGCCGCCTCGATCGCCCGCCGCGTCTCGGCCGCGCCCATCTCGGGCACGGTGCCGAGCCGCTCGCCACTCGCGGGATTATCGATCGCGACCGTGCCGCCCCGATCCGCCCCAGCCCATTTGCCGTCGATATAGGCTTGCTCGCGGAAAAGCTTCGGGTCTTTCAGCTGCATGGGATCCCTCCTCGGCGCGCTGGGAGTGCACCCGTTTATATAAGGAGGCCGGCCTCAGGTGTCGACGACGCCCATGCGGCCTTCGAGCGCGTTGAGCTTGTAGAGGATGCCCAGAATGACCGAATAGGCGATGTAGATGTAGAAGAAATAATTCACGATCGGGATCAGCGACAGGATCACCCACAGCGCGACATTCTTGCCGAGCGCGCGGGCGATGAAACCATTCCCGACCGCAAGCGCGATCCACAGCGCGACGATCACAACCAAAAAGATCGGCGAGGGAAAAAATCCCGTATAAACGTCGTCCATTGCCTTCCTCCCAAAGCCCCGGCAAACCTTAATGAATAGGGCGCCGCTTGGCGAGGTTTTCGCATAGGGGCGGCGTTAGGCTACGTCCCGTTGGAGCTCTTAAAGAAGGAGTGGCCCATGACCGATCCTGGTACCGACGCTCCCAAGATTCGCATCGTGCCGCCGCTGGTCTATCTGGCAGGCCTTGTCGCCGGCCTGATCGTCACGGCGTGGGTGCCCACGCGGATTGTCATGGACTCGATCGCATGGCCGGTCGGCGGCGTCCTTGTGGTTTGCGGCATCGCCGCCGCCGCTTCGGCCATCTCGCGCTTCAGCGGCGCCGGCACGACGATACGCCCGGATCGCGCGGCGAGCCATCTCGTGCTCGCAGGGCCCTACCGGCTCAGCCGAAACCCCATGTATGTGAGCCTGGCTGCGATCTATCTCGGCATCGCCATCGGCGCGCAATCCCTCTGGGCGCTCCTGCTGCTGCCGGTGGTGCTGATGATCATCCAGCGCCGCGTGATCGAGCGCGAGGAGGCGTTCCTCGAGCGCCGCTTCGGCGCCCCCTATCGCGACTACAAAGCGCGCGTCCGGCGCTGGCTTTAAGCCGCAACCCGCGGAGGGTAGCTGGGAGTCAGATGTCCGGGCTTTGGATGCGCGGCGGCTTAACCCCGGCAGAGAGCCGGTGCTCGTTGGCGGCGAAGCCGCTCGAGCGGTTGAGCAAGCCGCAGAGCGTCCTCGCTTGCGCGAGGCTCAGGCCGGTGGCGACCGTGTCGCCGCCATCGTCGCGATTGACCGCCCAGCTCTCGCCGCGGCTGCCGGATCTGGTCATCGGGGCGACCCAATAGCGGTTTGCCGCTCCGCCGATTGCGGAACCAGGCCGCGCGGGAGGCGTCGCGGGCCGGCGCCGGAGAACCAAGCTCCACAGCGATGCGGCGATCCGTGCGAAAAGGCGGCAGCCCAACTCTTTCATCGCCCTCTCCTCAACCGCTTTGGAGGCACCGGACACGCCGGACGCTCCCAAGCCGAAAACGCTCGGACGCCATACCATAGGCCTCCGCCCGGCACCACCGAACACCCGCTTTACCGCGCATGAGCCACCGCGGCGGCGATCCGTCGATCGCACCGGAACGGACACACAGCGAAGTCTTTGAGACGGCATGCGCGGCGACGCTTCGATCGCTGTGGGCGCCGTCGACTGAAGCGCCTCCCTGTGGATCATTGCTCCACCGCCATCGACCGAAAGCAATTTTCGCAATCCAACCATGCCGCGTCATCGCTGAAACGGCGGGCAGCATCGGGAAGTTCCCGGGCCTCTCGAGCGGCGCGGCGGGGCGCCCCGGCACGCATCCCGCTCGCCGTACACGGCTCCGGCGGCCCCTTTCCGCCTCGCGCGCCCCGGCGGACGGCGGTTGACAAGGGCGGCGCGATCTCACTAGATTTTGGTATGTCTACCAAAACACGCGCTGCCATGCGGGACCGCATCGTCGCCGCCGCCCTGACGGTGCTGCAAAGCGAGGGGTGGTCGGCCCTGACCCAGCCCCGCGTCGCGCTGGCGGCGGGCCTCAGGCAAAGCCACCTCACCTATTATTTTCCGACGCGCCGCGATCTCGTGACGGCGGTATCGCGCGAGGTCGCGCGGCGTCTCCTTGCGGGGTTCGAGCGCCTTGCGCGCGAGGCGCCGGCCGATCCGCGCGGGTTCGGCCTAAGCTTCGCCCGGCTCTGCACGCCCGAGCAGACGCGGCTGCTCCTCACCCTGGTGCTTGCGGCCGATGCCGAGCCCGCGATCCGCAGAATATTTCGCGCGCTCACCAGGGATGTCCGCGCCCGCCTCGCCGAGACAATCGGGCGATTGGGCGGTCCCCGCGACGGCGGCGATGCCGTCGCGCTGATGCACGCCCTCGGCGTCGGGCTTGCCGTGCTGGAGCTTGCCCGCGCCGAGCCCGCGGCGCGGCGCGAATTGAGAACCAGCACCGCGCTGGCGGTCTCCCGCTTGGTCGCTGGCGCGGAAACGATGACAGGGCAAGGGGGAAGCCGACGATGAAAGCATCCGGGATCGAGCCAGGGCAGCGCCGGCTCTTCGGCGTGCAAACCACTGGCCGCACTTACCGCAACCTTTCAGCCCCCGCCTTCGAGGTAACGAGCGAGACCAACATCGCCATTCCGATGCGCGACGGCATCGCGCTTCACGCCGATCTCCATCGCCCGAAAGACGATGGCCGGCATCCCGCTCTCGTCGCGATTTCCCCCTATCCGCGCCAGGTCCAGCATATGGGAGTGCCGGTCGGCTTCATCGAAGCCGGCCAAAGCGATTTCTTCGTGCCGCGCGGCTATGCCCACCTCATCGCCAATTGCCGCGGCACGGGCGGCAGCGGCGGCACCTACGGTTTCATGGCCGAGCCGGAGCACCACGATCTCTATGATCTGATCGAATGGACCGCGGCACAGCCTTGGTGCGATGGCGAGGTCGGCATGATCGGCGTCAGTTATTTTGCCATCGAGCAAATTCGCGCCGCGATCATGGCGCCGCCGCATCTCAAAGCGATCTTCCCCTTCTCGGCGACCCTCGATTGGTATCGCGAGATTCTTTATCACGGCGGCATCTTCACCGGCGGCTTCGCGCGCAAATATCTGAACGCGATCGGCATGGCCTCGCGCCCGCGCGAGGATTTCTATCGCAACCGCGTGTTCCAGGCGCTCAACGCGATCATCCGGCTCGGGCCGCTTCATCGGAAGATCGCCCGCCCCAAAGCCAATCCCGTATCGATGCTCGCCCGCGCCTTGCGCTTTCCCTACGCGCGCCATCCCTGGGACGAGCTCTACACCGAGATCGCGGTCGAGCATCCGCTGTTCGATGAATTCTGGCGCTCGCGCGACATGACCGACCAGATCGGCCAGATCGCCATACCGCTCTATCTTGGCGCCGATTGGGAGAATGTCAGCGTCCATTTGCTGACGCCTTTTCTCGCGCTCGACCGGCTCAAGCCCGGCACGCCGTTCCGGGTTGCGCTGGCGCCGCGCGGCACCTTGCAATGGCCATGGGAGACCTTGCACATCGAAGCCCTTGCCTGGTTCGACCATTGGCTGAAGCACCGCGACACCGGCATCATGGAAGGACCGCCGATCCGCTATCTCGTCGAGGGGACGGAGGAATGGCGCGCCACCGATACCTGGCCGCCCCAAGGCGTGCGCTTCATCGATCTCCCGCTCGGCGCCGATGGCAAGCTCGGCGGCAACGCCTCCGACGGTGCGCGCGACTATCTCTACCTGCCGGCGAATTACGAGCGACCGCGCAATTCCAATCCGCCGGCGCTACCGGATCGCCTCGCCTGGGAGAGCGCCGCCGCCCGCGAGCCGATCGAGCTCATCGGCGGCTGCGTGCTGCATCTCGTCGCCGCCTCGACCGCCAACGATACGGATTGGATCGTCAAGCTGCAGGATGTCGCGCCCGACGGCTCGGCGCGCGACCTAACGCAGGGCTGGCTGCGCGCCAGCCATCGCGCGCTCGACCCTACGCGCAGCAAGCCGCATTTCCCCGACCACGCGCATGACCGGATTGATCCGCTGACGCCCGGCGCGGCGACGAGTTTCGAGATCGCGATCCTCCCCACCGCGCATCGCTTTGCCCCCGGGCACAAGCTGCGCCTCGTGCTCGTCAGCGAGGATGGCGGCGGCTTCGCCATGCAAGGGCTCTCTCATACCGGACTTGGCATCGCCGCGCGCAACCGCGTCTTCGCGCGCTCGCTTCTCATGCTGCCGCTAGCACGCGGCAGCTTCGGCTAGCAGAGGCGCGACCGCTGGCTTCGCCCGCGGCCGCGATACCGTGCTTTACTTCAGATAGGCGTCGGTGAAGAGCCCGTCATAAGATTTCACCTTGTCTTCGGGCTTCATCAAACCGGCCTCGATGTTGAGCCGCTCGGCATTGCCGAGGCCGGTCGCGTCGACTTTGGGCAAAAGCGGCGTCGCCGCGGTGATTTCCTCGAGCGAGAGCTTCAGCGCCGCCTCGCTCACATCCTTGTAGCGCACCCGAAGGAAGCCCAAAGTCTCGCCCGGATGATCGTGGATGAACCGCGCGGCGTCGATCATCGCATGCCCCATCTTGGTGCAGATCGAGGCATGCGCGGTGCAATAGTCGGGTCGCGTCACGAGCACGTTGTAGGCAAAGGGCGTGATGCCGGGCGGATCGCCCTTGAGCCCGCTTGCCAGCAGCACCGCCTTGCCCTCGGTCAGCACTTTCTCGGGCCAGGGCGGCCCGAAGGAAAAGCCGTCCACGGCCTTGCGGTCGAGCGCGCTCAGCATGTCGGCCGGCTGCAGCGGCGCGACGGTCATCTTCTCGGGATCGATGCCGCCCGCGCGGGCGATCACGCGCAGATAGGCATGAACGATGGAGTTGATCGAATCGACACCCATGGTCCGTCCGATCATCGCCTTGGCGCGGGTGGCGAGCGGCGCCGCGGGATCGAAATGAATGGAATCGGCAATGTCCTTGCGCAGAACGAGCTCGCCGGGAAAATGATCGATGGTGTTGGCGATCGCCAGCATGCGCTGACCATGCGCCGCGGCGCGGTTGAGCGTCAGCCCGCTCGACATCGAAAAATCGGCGCTGCCAGAGACCACCGCGTTGAAGGCGCCGACGCCGGTAACGAGGACGACTTTGACGTCGAGACCTTCCTTCTCGTAAAGATGCGCGGCCTCGGCCACATAGTCCGACAGAAAGATAAGCGCGAGCGCCGGCAGCGCCAGCGTGGTCTTCTCGGCCGCGGCCCGCGCGGGCGCTGTTGGCAGGGCGAGCAGCGCGGCGGCAACGAGCGCGACCGCGACGCGCCAGCGCCGGAGCAGTAATTTCGGCATCGACATTCCCCCCTCTCAATTTGTCTTGTGAGACGCGACGGGGCGGCCCGAAGGCCGCCCCGCGACGAACCTCGTCGAGACGAAAACGCTAACCCAATGGCCCCAACAGCGTCTCGCCGTCGTAGCTGTCGGCCATTCCCTCGACCGCCTCGGGCCAATGCGCGTTGTCGACCTTGCGCCGCTCGGCTTTCGGTCGCGGCTTCGCGTCCCAGCCCAACTGCTCCATGTAATAGTAGAGCTGGATCAGGTGGCCGTCGGGATCGACCGCGAAGGCGGAATAGTCGATGCCGGGGAAGAGCTCGGGTGGCAGATATTTGATCGTCACGCCCTCGGATTTGAGGAAGTCGACCGCGCTCCGAAGCTGCTGATAGTCGCCGACCTGATTGCCGAAGCTCATGCAGGTGGTGTGCGGCGAGAGGCCGAGCTTTTCCCGCAGCGCGATCGGGTAGAGCGCGAGGGAATGATGCTCGGTGTTGCAGCGCAGAAAGACGCAGCGATGACCTTGGTACTCGACCTCCTCGGTGACGCGTAGCCCCATCACCTTCGTATAGAATTCGAGGCACTTCGCGATGTCTTTGACGAAGAGCCGCACCGGCCCGATCTTGATGACCTTGAAGGGGCGCGCCAGCATCACGCCGCCGACGTCGTATTTGAACGGGCCTTTCTCGACATGGCGGAAGCCGGCGCCGAGGTCCATTCCCTCGCCCTTGAACATCTCGAGTTCCTGGTACTCGCAGATTTGCGGCAGATCGGGCTTCTCGTGGAAGCCGCGCTTCCGCACGCCCGGCGGCTTCGATTGCAGGTTCCAGCCGATCTGCTCAATGCCGTAATAGATCTCGTTGGTGTGGCCTTCGGGATCGGGCGGATAGGAGTGCCAGTTGGAGCCGGGCACGTCGCGGCCGATGCGGCCGGGATTGACGCCGATCGACTTGAAGAAGTCGATGCCGTCGCCGACCTCGCGCAAAGTGCCCACTTGCCAGGTGATCTGGTTCGTCGTGACCTCGGGATTGGTCTCATGCCCGCCGGCGCTACCGCGTCCCATGCGGTCGAGCGCCGCTTTTGGGAAGATCACATGCGAATGATGGTCGGTGCCGTGCGACATGAAATAGCCGACCGTGGTCGGCACGCCGTCGAACATGCCGGGCTTCGGCACGACGCGGGCGAAGTCGAGCGTGTCGGTGACGCGAAAGCCGAGGAGATCGCGATAGAAATGCATCGCCTCGTCCATCTTGTAGACGTTGTAGCCGAAATGGCCGAGACGGCGGATCTTGAAGGGCCGGTCGAGCAGAACGCCGCCGACATTGAACTTCCCGCCGATCTTGGTGGTGCCGTCCATGGTGTACCCTCCTCAAGCGCTCAAGCGCAGCGCCCGCCTCCGGCGGCGCGCGGGTTATATTTGTCATGTGAAGCATGACCCCCGCCCCGGCCCCTGTCAACGAGGGCCGGGAGCCGATTCCGCGCGACCAAGCGGGCGCGGTTTCTCCAATCCGGCGCGGGGATTGCGACGGCATCGCGCGGCGAATGAGCCTGCGGCGCAGAGCAGCCAGACGAGGACTTTCCGCATGTGGCAGGTCATATCGCCGGCCTGATTTGAACGGTCCGCCGGCAATGAAGGTCCAGATACGGCACTTGTTCCTAGCATGTGCCCGTTTTGCCAGGGCGGATGCCCCGCAACTTCGCCTTGAAGCGCGTCAAGGCTTCGATGAAAGTCCCCACCTCAGCCAAGGCATGGCGAAAGGAGGCAGCCTATGGCGGATGACGAGATCGCGGCACCCGACAGCACGGCGGTGCGGGTCGCGCTGTGGCGCGCTCTGCATATCGAGGTCGACCCGCCGCCACATGTGTTCGAAGACACGGTCGGCCTCAAACTGGCGGCGCCCGATGAAGGCTGGCGCGGCCGCCCCGATATGGATGCGGAGGGGACGAAACTTTTCCGCGCCTCGATCCTGGCGCGCGCCCGCTTCATCGAAGATCTGGTGGCGGAGCAGGCCCAGCGCGGCGGCGCGCAATACGTGATCCTCGGCGCGGGCCTCGACAGCTTCGCGCAGCGCCGGCCCGAGATCGCCTCGCACTTCACGCTCTTCGAGGTCGACCGCCCAGGGCCTCAGGCCTGGAAACGGCAGCGCCTGGCGGCCCTCGGCTTCGGCCTGCCGCCTTGGCTGCGCTTCGTGCCGGTCGATTTCGAGGCGGGCAATTCCTGGGACGCGCTGGCAAAGGCCGGCTTCGACCGCGGCAAGCCGGCGATCATCGCCTCGACGGGTGTCAGCATGTACCTCAGCAAGGAGGCCAATGTGGCCGCGCTTCGCGAGGTGGCGACGCTCGCACAGGGCTCGACCCTGATCATGTCGTTCTTGCTGCCGCTGGAACTCGCCGAGCCCGCGCTGCGCGCGCCGATGGAGGCGGCGGCGAAAGGCGCGCGCGCCAGTGGAACGCCGTTCATCAGTTTCTTCACACCCACGGAGATGATCGCGCTCGCCCGCGATGCCGGTTTCAAAGAGGCCCGCCATGTCTCGGCCGCGCAACTGGCCGAGCTTTATTTCTTCGGCCGGAGCGACGGGCTTCGGCCGCCCTACAATGCGGAGGAGCTTCTGGTCGCGACGACGTAACGCCCATCGCCGCGCGTGACGGCCCCGGCCTTGCATCGCGGCACCGCTTCGATGAGTATCGCCCGGGTGTGCGCGCTCGCGCGGGTTACGGGGAGGACTCATGAGAATCATCGCCATCGAAGAACATGTCTCGACGCCGCTTTACGACGGCATGCAAACCATCACGCCGCGGCGGCGCAATTCCATGGTCGATCGCAAGCAACGTGTCGGCCACGACGTCGACGAAGAGCTCCTCAACATCTCGAACACGCGCATCGCGGCGATGAACGAGGCCGGCATCGATCTTCAGGTGCTCTCGCTCACCATGCCGGGCTGCCAGGGACTCGACGCCGCGACCTCGGTCAAGGTCGCGCGCGATGCGAATGAACGCATGGCCGCCGCGGCGAGCGCGCATCCCGGGCGCTTTGCCGCTTTTGCCGCCTTGCCGACGCCCGATACCGGCGCCTCGGTCAAGGAGCTCGAGCGCACGGTGAAGGAGCACGGCTTCAAAGGCGCAATGATCAACGGCCACACCAACGGCGAATTCCTCGACGACAAGAAATACTGGCCGATCTTCGAGGCGGCGCAGGGTTTGGACGTGCCGATCTATCTCCATCCCCGTGACCCGCATCCGGCGGCCAAAATCTATTTCGCGGGCTATGAGGAAATGGCGACCGCCGGCTGGGGCTTCACCATGGATACGGTGTCGCATGTGCTGCGCATGATCTTCGCGGGCCTCTTCGACGCCTTCCCCAAGCTCACCCTGATCCTCGGCCATTTGGGCGAGGGGTTGCCCTTCTATCTCGACCGGCTCGAAGATCATACCTGCCTCGCGGGGAAGCGCCGCGGCCTCAAGAAGACCGTCGCCGAGGTGATGCATCAGAACGTCATCGTCACGACCAGCGGCAATTTCTCGCCGCCTGCCTTCCAATGCACCCGCGACGTGCTCGGCATCGACAAGATTATCTTCTCGGTCGATTGGCCCTATGAATCGAACAAGCTCGGCGTCGCGTTCCTCAACCGCCTGTCGCTCTCGCCGGCCGAGATGGAGATGCTCGCGCATGGCAATGCCGAACGCGTGCTGAAGCTGTAGCGGCGGGACTCAAATCCTGGGTACGGCTTCGCTCTCGCCAGCTCGGGTGTAAGAATTTTTGAATTCGCCCGCAAGAAGCGAAACGCAGTCGCGGCGCGGCCGGTCCATTTTCCTCCTCGTGAAGCCTTCATCGAGGAGCGAACGACTATGCATATCAGGAGCGAACCCGCGATCTTGTACTTCGGCACGCCAGTCGTGCTGATCAGCACGGTGAATGAGGACGGGTCGTACAATCTTGCGCCGATGTCCTCGGCCTTCTGGCTCGGCTGGCGCTGCGTGCTCGGCCTCTCGGCGGCCTCGAAGACGCCGCAGAATCTGCGCCGCACCGGCGAATGCGTTTTGAACCTGCCCTCGGTCAACGAAGCCGGCGCGGTCAACCGTCTCGCGCGCACGACCGGCACCGATCCCGTGCCCGAGGTGAAGCAGCGCCGCGGCTACCGCTTCGAGCGCGACAAGTTCGGCATCTCTGGATTAACACCGCTCGCATCGGAGACCGTCGCCGCGTCACGCGTGCGGGAATGCCCGGTGCAGCTCGAAGCAAAGCTCGAGGCCGTGCACGGCCTCGCCGAAGACGACCCGGCGCAACGTGGACGTCTGCTGACGTTGGAAGTGCGCATTCTGCGCGTCCATCTCGAAGA
>DATNGG010000039.1:0-10608 GCA_035605975.1 Allostellaceae bacterium
GTGGCGAAGGCGCTGCGTCGGTGATCGCTCGTGCCTGAATTCGACGATGATTTTCGCGCCCAGCTCGGCGCGCTGCTCGCTTGGCGCCGCGATGTGCGGCGCTTCAGCGCGACGCCCTTGCCCGAAGGCGCGCTCGATGAACTCATCGGCTTGGCGAGCCTCGCACCCTCGGTGGGGTTGAGCGAGCCCTGGCGCTTCGTGACAATTGACGATCCGCAGCGCCGCGCGGCGATCCGGCGCAATTTCGCGGCCTGCAACGCCGCAGCACTCGCCGGCCAGGCGGATGAGCGCAGCGCGCTTTATGCGCGCTTAAAGCTCGCGGGCCTCGATGCGGCGCCCGTGCAGCTCGCGGTATTCGCCGATCGCGCGACCAGCCAGGGGCACGGGCTCGGGCGGCTCACCATGCCCGAGATGATCGAATACTCCGCGGTTGCGGCGATCCACACGCTATGGCTCGCGGCGCGTGCCCGCGGTATCGGTCTCGGCTGGGTGTCGATCCTCGACCCCAAGGAAGTGACCGCGACGCTCGGCGTCCCGGGCGCTTGGCGGCTCGTCGGCTATCTGTGCCTGGGCTATCCCGAAAGCGAGGACGACGTCCCGGCGCTGCAACGCGCAGGGTGGGAAGGGCGGCGCGGGCCGGAGGTGACGAGGCGGTAGGGTGTTTCGCTATTTCTTGTTCGTCATGGCCGGGCTCGTCCCGGCCATCCACGTCTTTAATCGTGCCGCCGTCTGAAGACGTGGATGCCCGCGACAAGCGCGGGCATGACGGTTCATCACAAACCGACTCCTGGTCTAGAACGCGGCGTGAGCATCACGATATGACGTGCTGACAGAGAATTGCCGCAAGGAGCGACCGGCATGCATGATGGTTGCGACGATTGCTGCGCCGGGGAGAGTGGGTCCGCTTTCGGCCCGGTGCTCAAGGCTGCGCTTGCCGTCAACGCGATCATGTTTGCCGTCGAGATGGGCGTCGGCTTGGCGGCGGGCTCGGTTGCGCTCCAGGCCGACGCGCTCGATTTTCTCGGCGACGCGGCGAATTACGCGATCAGCCTGGCGGTTGCCGGCCTCGCGCTCAAATGGCGGGCGCGCGCCGCGCTCGTCAAAGGCACGACCATGGGCGCATTCGGCTTGTGGGTGATCGCGAACGCCATTTGGCATGCGCTGAGCGGCACGGTTCCGCCGCCCGAGACCATGGGGGCGGTCGCGATCCTCGCGATGATCGCCAACGGCGCGGTGGCGCTCATGCTCTATCGCTTCCGGCTGGGCGATTCGAATATGCGATCGGTATGGATTTGCGCCCGGAACGACGTGATCGGCAATCTTGCGGTTTTGCTGGCGGCGTTCGGCGTGTTCGGAACCGGGCAAAGCTGGCCCGATGCGGCGGTCGCGCTCGTCATGGCGATCCTTGCGCTTTCGGGCGCCTGGAAGGTGAACCGTCACGCGCTCGGCGAGCTCCGGACAATCGCCGCGGATTAGCGATCACACAAAAGGCGGGATCGGAACAAAAAAAGAGGGGTGCGACCGGGGTCGCACCCCCAAATTTCTGCCTCGTTCACGGCTCCAGCTGGGAGGCTTTGAGCTGGGGCCGCGCTGCCGATCAGCTACAGCCAGTCGTGCTGCCGCATGTTTCGCATTTGAGGCAGGTCCCGTTCCGCACGAGGGTGAAGTTGCCGCATTCGGTGCAACTGTCGCCCTCGTAACCGCGCATGCGCGCCGCCCGGATCTTCTCGATCCGATTGTCCGGATTGGCGAGCGCAGTGCCGGATTTCAATTCGGTGGTCAGGCTCTCGGCGAGGCCCACCTCCGCAACTTCGGCGGCGGCGATGTTGAGCGCCGCATTGCCGTGGCTCGCGGTGGTGCCGGTGGCGGCGCCGCCTTGGAAGACCATGAGCTTGTTGCGCACATAGCCGACCGAGGCGACGCGCTGCACCACCGCCGCGACGTCAGATCTGCCGCCCCCATCGGGCGGGCTTGATTCATTGCTGCCCTTGCCGACCGTGTCGGGCACGAGATCGGCGGGCTGGACATGGGCCAGATCGTTGCGGCCGAGATAGGAGATCGCGAGCTCGCGGAAGATGTAGTCGATGAGCGAGGTCGCCATCTTGATCGTGTCGTTCCCTTCGACCACGCCCGAAGGCTCGAAGCGGGTGAAGACGAAGGCATCGACGAACTCCTCGAGCGGCACGCCGTATTGCAGGCCGATCGAGATCGCGATGGCGAAATTGTTCATCAAGGAGCGGAAGGCCGAGCCCTCCTTGTGCATGTCGAGAAAAATCTCGGCAAGCGTGCCGTCCTCGTATTCGCCGGTGCGGAGATAGACTTTGTGCCCGCCGACGATGGCCTTTTGCGTGTAGCCCTTGCGCCGCTCGGGCAGGCGCCGCCGCTCATGCGACTGGACGACGCGCTCGATCACCCGCTCGATGATGCGTTCCGCGACCACCGGCACGCGCTCGGCCTGCGGCTTCTCCAACAGCTCGGCGACCGCATCCTCGTCCTGCTCGTCTTCGAGCAGCTGCGATTGCAGCGGCTGCGACAGCTTCGAGCCGTCGCGATAGAGCGCGTTGGCTTTGAGGCCGAGCTTCCAGGAGAGCATATAGGCGTTCTTGCAATCCTCGACCGTCGCCGCGTTCGGCATGTTGATGGTCTTGGAGATGGCGCCCGAGATGAAGGGCTGCGCCGCCGCGAGCATGCGGATATGGCTCTCGACCGAGAGGCAGCGCTTGCCGATCCGGCCGCAGGGATTGGCGCAGTCGAAGACCGCGAGGTGCTCGTCCTTCAGATGCGGCGCCCCTTCCAAGGTCATGGCGCCGCAGCAGAAGGTGTTGGCGGCCTCGATCTCGGCCTTGGTGAAGCCCAAGGCACCGAGCATGTCGAAGCTCGCATCGTTGAGCTGCTCCGACGAGAAGCCGAAGGCCGCCTTGCAGAACTCCTCGCCCAAGGTCCATTTGTTGAAGACGAAGCGAATGTCGAAGGCCGATTGCAGCGCGGTCTCGAGCGTCTCGATCGCGCCCTGGGTGAAGCCCTTGGCCTTGAGCTGCTTGTGGTTGAGCGCCGGCGCGTTGTCGAGGGTCGCATGGCCGACGGCGTAGCGCGTGATCGCCTCGATCTCCTCGGCGGCATAGCCGAGGGTCTTCAAGGCTTCGGGCACGGCGCGGTTGATGATGCGGAAATAGCCGCCGCCCGCGAGCTTCTTGAACTTGACGAGGGCGAAATCGGGCTCGATGCCGGTGGTGTCGCAATCCATCACGAGGCCGGTCGTGCCGGTCGGCGCGATCACCGTCGCCTGCGCGTTGCGGTAGCCGAAGCGCTCGCCCAGCGCCAGGGCGACGTCCCAGGCGTGCTTGGCCGCTTCGATCAGCGCCTGGTCGGGGCAATTGGCGGCATCCAAGGGCACGGGCAGGATCGCGAGCTTCTCATAGCCCGCCTTCTCGCCATGCGCCGCGCGGCGATGGTTGCGGATGACGCGCAGCATATGCTCGCGATTCTTCTCATAGCCGGGGAAGGAGCCCAGCTCGCCCGCCATTTCGGCCGAGGTGGCGTAGCCGATGCCGGTGACGATCGCGGTCAAGGCGCCGCAGAGCGCGCGGCCCTCGGCGCTGTCATAGGGGAGGCCCGAGGTCATCAAGAGCCCGCCGAGATTGGCGATGCCGAGGCCCAGGGTGCGGTACTCGTAGGAGAGCTGCGCGATCTGGCGCGACGGGAACTGCGCCATCAGCACCGAGATTTCGAGCGTGATGGTCCAGAGCCGGATCGCATGCTCGAAGGCCGGGATGTCGTAGCCGCCATCGGGCTTGCGGAAGGCGAGGAGGTTGACCGCGGCGAGATTGCACGCCGTGTCGTCGAGGAACATGTATTCCGAGCACGGGTTCGACGCGTTGATGCGCCCCGAGGCCGCGCAGGTGTGCCACTCGTTGATGGTCGTATCGAACTGCAGGCCCGGATCGGCCGAGGCCCAGGCGGCGTGCGCGATCTTCTCCCAGAGCTCCTTCGCGGGGAGCGTCTTCGACACCTTGCCGTCGGTGCGGCGCGTCAGATGCCAATCGCCGCCTTTCTCGACGCGCTCGAGGAAATCATTGGTGATGCGCACCGAGTTGTTCGAGTTCTGTCCGGCGACGGTGAGATAAGCGTCGCTGTCCCAATCCGTGTCATAAGTGCGGAAATCGATCTGGGCGTAGCCCTGCTGCGCGAATTGGATGACGCGCTGGACGTAGTTTTCGGGGATCATGGCGCGGCGCGCGGCCTTGATCTCCTGCTTCAGAGCGGGGTTCTTCTTCGGGTCGAAGCGGTCTTCGCCCAGGGCTGCCGGCGCGTCGTGACAAGCCGTCATGATAAGGTTGAGGTGCTTCTGGGCGAGCTTCGAGCCCGCGACCAGCGCCGCCACCTTCTGCTCTTCGACCACCTTCCAATCGATGAACTGCTCGATGTCGGGATGATCGATGTCGACCGTCACCATCTTGGCGGCACGCCTGGTCGTCCCGCCGGATTTGATCGCGCCGGCAGCGCGATCGCCGATCTTCAGGAAACTCATCAGGCCCGAGGAGCGCCCGCCGCCCGACAGCTTCTCGCCATCGCCGCGGAGCTTCGAGAAATTCGAGCCGGTGCCCGAGCCGTATTTGAAGATGCGCGCCTCGCGCACCCAGAGATTCATGATCCCGCCTTCATTGACGAGATCGTCGGCGACGGACTGGATGAAGCAGGCATGCGGCTGCGGCCGCTCATAGGCGCTGGTCGAGGCCTTGAGCTCGCCGGTGCGGAAGTCGACATATTGATGGCCCTGCGCCGGCCCGTCGATGCCATAGGCCCAGTGCAGCCCGGTGTTGAACCATTGCGGCGAATTGGGCGAGGCCATCTGCTTCACCAGCATGAAGCAGGTTTCGTCGTAATAGGCGCGCGCGTCCTGCTCGCTGTCGAAATAGCCGCCCTTCCAGCCCCAATAGGTCCAGGTGCCGGCGAGGCGGTGGAACACTTCCTTGACGCTCTTTTCGGAGCCGTAGCGCCGGCTCGCCGGAACCTTGGCGAGTGCCGCCTCGTCGGGCACGCGCCGCCACAGCCAGTCGGGCACGCCCTCCTCGACGACGGGCGCGAGCTTGGCCGCAACGCCGGCTTTGCGGAAGTATTTCTGCGCCAGGATATCGCACGCGACCTGGCTCCACTCGGTGGGAACTTCGCAATCGGGGAGATGGAAGACGCGCGAGCCATCGGGATTCCGGATCTCGCTGGTGGCGAGCCGGAAGGCGACGTCCTTGTACGGATCTTCCCCCGCGACGGTGAAACGACGCTTGATACGCATGCCAAACCCCCACAAACCGGTGCTACACTCGCGCTGCTCGCCCCATCCCCGTCTACTAAATCTGGGGCAAACCGGCAGCGCAGAATCAAAATGTTGATCCAAGTCGGAATCCCGCGCAACAAGATTTTGGTTACTTTTTTGGGCGAGCCACAAAATCTAGTGGATGAGCTGGGGATAAGCCGGTGCGGCGCGCAGCCAAAAAAATCGGCGGAACAAAGCCTTGGCCGACAGCCGTGACTTCCCCGCCACAGCGGGCTGGCAGTTTTTTTCGGCACCGCGGACAATGCCTTGAGGCCGGCGGGCGGCTCGGCTAGGGTATAACAATCGTTAGAACGTTCCCCGGAGGCTCGGCCATGGACGCGCTGAAGCTCAAGATCACGCGCATCGGCAACAGCGCCGGTCTGGTGCTGCCGCGCGAGGCGTTGCAGCGGCTCAACGCCGCGCAAGGGGACACGGTGTTTCTGACCGAAAGCCCGGACGGGTTTCGCATCACGCCCTACGACCCCGATTTCGAGCGGCAAACCGCGCTGCTCGAGCGCGCCGCGAAGAAGCGGCGCAACGTGCTGCGCAAGCTCGCCAAGTGAGTCGGCGCGAAGCGGGCTGGCGGTGGCTCAACGAAGCGACGCTCGTCGCGGCGCAGGAGAGGCAGTTGGCCGAGCATGGCGGCGCGCCGCAGCTGCGCGATAGGGCGGCGCTGCACGCGGCGCTCGCCCGCGCCCGCAACAAGGCGGCTTCCGGCGAGCCGGATGCGGCCGAGCTCGCCGCCGCCTATGCCTTCGGCATCGCCCGGACTCGTCCGTTCGTCGACGGCAACAAGCGGGTGGCGCTGCTCGCGCTCGAAGCCTTCCTCCTCGATAACGGCTTCGAGCTCATGGCCGAGGATGTCGCGACCTATGAGGCGGTCATGAAACTCGCCGGCGGCGAGGTGGGCGAGCGCGGCTTTGCCGAGTGGGTGCGCAAGCATGTGGCGGAGCGATGAGCCGCGCCCCTTGGCCGCGCGAGTTTACGGTCCCCCGTTCCCGTTTCGCCTTTCGCGGTGTAGGCTGCGCCGCCGAGTCCGGCGCGCCCGCGCCGCGGCACAAGGGAGATGAGCGATGAGGATTTGCTGGTACAACGACAACCGCCTCGGCGTGGTCAAGGGCGGCACGGTCTATGACGCAACGCGGCTGCTCGAGAAGCTGCCGAAGCCGACCTATCCCGCTTCGCGGGGCGGCGATCCGCTCATCGCCAATCTCGCCAAGCTGAGGCCCGATCTCGAAGCGGCGGCGACCGGCTCCGGCATTCCGGTGGCGCAGGTGAAATTCCTCTCGCCGGTCGCGGCGCCGTCGAAGGTGATCGGCACGCCGACCAACTACACCGACCATATCGCCGAGGCCAATCAGCAGCGCGCCGTCTTCACCGGCCGCTATAGCGGCACGATCGAAGAGCAGGGGCTGTTCCTCAAAGCCAATTCCTGCCTCATCGGCGCCGGCGAGACGGTGAAGCTGCGCTTTCCCGCGCGGCGCACCGATCACGAGATGGAGCTCGGCGTCATCATCGGCAAGCCCGCCTCCAACATCAAGCTCGAGGATGCGCTCAACTACGTCGCCGGCTATTGCATCGCGCTCGACATGGTGGTGCGCGGCTCGCAGGACCGTTCGATGCGCAAATCGGTCGACACTTACGGCGTCGCCGGCCCTTGGATGGTGACGGCGGACGAGATCGCCGATCCGCAAAATCTCGACTTCTCCCTCGCAGTCAATGGCGAGGTGAAGCAGAAATCCAACACCAGGCAGATGATCATGGATCTGAAGCGCCAGATTCAGTTCGGCTCGGAGTATTACACGCTGCTCCCCGGCGACATCATCATGACCGGCACCTGCTCGGGCGTCAGCCAGGTGAAGCCGGGCGACGTCATGCATTGCGAGATCGAGACGATCGGCGCGATGGATGTGCGCATCGGCGCGGCGGATTGAGAAATCCATGACCATCGGCACAAGGCTGATGACCTGGCTCAGAGGCGAGCTCGTCGGCAGCGATGCTTACGGCAACCGCTATTACCGCGACAAGTCGCGCGCGGCGTTGCGGCGCGGCGGCGGCCGCTTCAGCCGCGAGAAGCGCTGGGTGATCTACAAGGGCGTCGCCGAGGCCTCGAAAGTGCCGGCGCAATGGCATGCCTGGCTGCATCACACGGTCGACGAGCTGCCGGCCGAGGGCGGCGCGCCGCGCTATGCCTGGGAGAAGCCGCATCTGCCGAATTTGAGCGGCACGCGCGACGCCTATCGTCCGCCCGGCTCGGTGGCGATGGGCGGGCATCGCCAGAAGGCGGCGGGAGATTACGAACCTTGGAGGCCGGAGTGACCGCGAGGACGACCACCCCATGACTCGCAACGCGGTCGAAACCGTGATGGGCGCGGTGGTGCTCGTCGTCGCCGCCGTGTTCCTGTTCTTCGCCTATACGACGAGCCAGGTGCAGGCGGTGAGCGGCTATGCGCTGACGGCGCGGTTCAGCAATGCCGGCAGTCTCAAGACCGGCGGCGATGTGCGCATCTCCGGCATCAAGGTCGGCTCGATCCTGACGGAGGCGCTCGATCCCAAGACGTTCCAGGCCGTGGTGACGATGAGCATCGATCCCTCGGTCAAGCTCTCGACCGATTCCGTGGCGCAGATCACCTCCTCGGGGCTGCTGGGCGACAATTACATCGCGATCGAGCCGGGCAACGAGGACGAGATGATTCCCGCGGGCGGAACGATCACCCACACCCAAGCGGCGATGAGCCTCGAGAATCTTATCGGCCAGGTGATCTACAACCAGGCCCAGAGCGGCGGCGCGAAGAAGCCCGATGCCGGCGGCGCGCCCGCGAGCCCTTAAGGAATCGTGTACGCGGCAGGTCGTTGCGAGTTACACGACCGCAAGCAGGTGCTGCATGGCTAGCCTGCGTCCCTCGACAAGCTCGGGATGAGGTTGAATCATAGATGGCATTAAGAAAAAACCCTCATCCCGAGCGCGAGCCTGAGCGAGAGCGAAGGCGAGCAGTCGAGGGACGCACGGCCGAGTTCCAGCCGGCGCGAGATGAGACGAGTGAGAGCGAGGTGTTTGATTGAACCAGCATGCCCCCAAAGCCCCGACGCAGCATTGGGACCCCGAGCGCTATCGCCGCAATGCGGGCTTCGTGCCGGCTTTGGGGCAGGGCGTGCTCCAATGGCTCGCGGCGCGGCCGGGCGAGCGGATTCTCGATCTCGGCTGCGGCGATGGCGCGCTGACGGCCGAGCTCGCGGCGCTCTGCGAGACGGTCGGCGTCGATCAAAGCGCCGAGCAGGTGGCGGCGGCCAAGGCCAAGGGGCTCGATGCGCGGGTCGTCGACGGCGTGGGGCTCGCCTTCGCAGGCGAGTTCGATGCGGTCTTCAGCAATGCCGCGCTCCATTGGATGCGCGACGCCGATGCGGTGATCGACGGCGTGTGGCGCGCCCTGAGGCCCGGCGGCCGGTTCGTTGCCGAGATGGGCGGCGCCGGCAATGTCGCGACGGTGATCGCAGCGCTCGAAGCGGCGGTCGCGCGGCGCGGCGTCGATGCGCATGCCGCCAACCCATGGTATTTCCCAACCGTCGAGGAATACCGCGAGCGGCTCGAGCGGCGCGGCTTTGCCGTCGAGCGGGTGCTGCTCTTTCCTCGGCCGACGCCGCTGCCCGGGCGGCTCGCCGATTGGCTCGACACCTTCGGCGAGAGCTTCTTCGCTCTGGTGCCGGCAGCGGCGCATGCCCAGATCATGGCCGAAATCGAGGCGGCGGTGCGCGATCGGCTCTATGATGCGGGAAAGGGCTGGCACGCGGATTACGTCCGCCTGCGCTTTGCCGCGGTGAAACCCCAATGAGCGACAAGAAACTCGATCTGCCGGTCTGGCTGACGCCTCAGGGCGACAAGGTCTCCTGCATCGAAAAAATCAAGGTTCTCAATGAGAACCTTCAAGAACTTAATGATCTGGCGCAAGAAGCGCTGGAGGATGCGGTGCTGATGGGGTGCGACGAGCGTCAGTTCCGCCAAGTTATCGAGAAAATATCGCAAGGCCTTGTCAATCCATATAAAAAGGACAAGCCGTGAGGCCGCGTCCAGTGACGCTGGCGGGGCTCGCGGCGCTGTCGCTCGCGGCGGGCATCCCTGCCGCCCAGGCCGCGACCATCGCCGTCCTCCAAGGCCTCGACAAGACCACGGCGCGGGTCTCGCGCTTCGACGCGCCGGTCGATCAGAGCGTCAAATTCGGCACCCTCGTCATCACCGTCAAAGCCTGCGTCAAGGCGCCGCCCGAGGAGCCGCCCAACACCGCGGCCTTTCTCGAGATCGACAAGGTCCAGCCGGGCGAGACCAACAACGTCGTCTCGAAGCAGGTCTTCAGCGGCTGGATGTTCGCGGCGAGCCCGGCGGTCTCGGCGCTCGAAGATCCGATCTACGATATCAACGTGCTCGACTGCAAAAGCGAGACGGCGGCGGCGCCGTCCAAGGGCCCCGCCGGGAAATAGGCCTCGGCCGCCAGCGCCTCGGCGAGCAGCCGGCGATAGCGCGCCCGCGAAATCTCGACCGCACCAAAGCGCTGCAAATGCTCGGTGACGAATTGCGTGTCGAGCAGGCGAAACCCGCCCTGGCGCAGCCGCGCGACGAGATGGGCGAGGGCGATCTTGCTGGCATCGGCGACGCGGCTGAACATGCTCTCGCCGAAAAAGGCGCCGCCGATCGCGACGCCATAAAGCCCGCCGACGAGCGCGCCTTCGAGCCGCGCCTCGACGCTGTGGGCGAAGCCGCGCTGATGCAGCGCCGTATAGACGCCGAGGATCTGATGGTTGATCCAGGTCTGCGGCCGGTCGGGCGTCGGCTCGGCGCAGCCGCGCATCACGCCGGCGAAATCCTCATCGCAGGTGATCTCGAGCCGTGTGCCGCGGATGGAGCGCTTCAGGCGCCGCGGCACATGGAACGCATCCAAGGGCAGGATGCCGCGCCGCACCGGGTCGACCCAGAAGAGCTCCGGGTCCTCGGCCGATTCCGCCATCGGAAATATACCCGCGGCATAGGCCCGGAGCAGGAGTTCCGGCGTCAAAGTGATCATCGTCGCGCGCGCCCGGCCATCGCCGCAATTTAGCGCGGCGCCCCGGCTCCGTCATGGGCGGGAAGCGTGTCGCTGCATATCCGCCGTGCGTCCTTCGACAAGCTCAGCGACTGTGTTGCGAGTCAAGCGGGTTGCCATGGTTTTGCGTCTCTGGCGATGGCGTTGAGGATGGTGAGGAGCTTGCGCATGCAGGCGACCATGGCAACCATCTTTGGCTTACCGGCGGTGATGAGATGAAGCCGG
>DATNGG010000040.1:0-89721 GCA_035605975.1 Allostellaceae bacterium
AGGGGCTTGTCCAAGGGCCGGATCACCTCGCGGTTCCAGCACGGCGCGTCCTTGTTGTTCTCGCCGAGGCTCTTGCCCGTGACGGTGAGCGCGTCGCGATGCAAGAGATCGCCCAGCTCGCGGATGACCGCGGGCAGGCCGCCGGCATAGTAGAAATCCTCCATGAGCAAGCGGCCATGCGGCATGAGATCGGTCAGGAGCGGCATGTCGTGGCCGAGCTTGTCGAAATCCTCGAGCGTCAGCGGAACGCCGAGGCGGCCCGCGATCGCCAGCAAATGCACGATCGCGTTGGTCGAGCCGCCGATCGCGGCGTTGATGCGGATCGCGTTCTCGAAAGCCTCGCGGGTCAGGATTTTCGACATGCGTAGATCCTCGCGCACCATCTCGACGATGCGCCGGCCCGCCATATGCGCCAGCACAGAGCGCCGCGCATCGACCGCCGGGATCGCGGCGTTGGAGGGGAGGCCAATCCCCAGCGCCTCCACCATGCTCGCCATGGTCGAGGCCGTGCCCATGGTCATGCAGTGCCCGGCCGAGCGCGAGAGGCAAGATTCCGCTTCCATGAAGGCGGCAAGCTCCATCTTGCCCGCACGCACATCCTCGCTCATCGACCACACCGCCGTGCCCGAGCCGATGCGCTTGCCCTGAAACCAGCCATTGAGCATCGGCCCGCCCGAGACGACGATTGCCGGCAGATCGCAACTCGCCGCGCCCATCATCAAGGCGGGCGTGGTCTTGTCGCACCCCACCAGCAGCACGAGGCCATCGAGCGGATTGGCGCGGATCGATTCCTCGACATCCATGCTGGCGAGGTTGCGGTAGAGCATGGTCGTCGGCCGCATCAGCGTCTCGCCGAGACTCATCACCGGGAATTCCAGCGGGAACCCACCCATCTCATAGACGCCGCGTTTCACATGCTCGGCGATGTCGCGGAAATGCGCGTTGCAGGGGGTGAGCTCCGACCAGGTGTTGCAGATCCCGATCACCGGACGCCCGTCGAAGAGATGGGAGGGCAGGCCCTGATTGCGCATCCAGGCGCGATGGTTGAAGCCGTCGCGGTCCTGGTGGCCAAACCACGCGGTGCTGCGCAGCGAGGATTTCTTGGCGTCGTCCGGCATGACTCATCTCCCAGTGACGGGAGCGAGTTTAGAGGGAATCAGGCGAGCGCCCTACCCTCTCCGCATGACGCGAAAGGCCGCCGGCTCAACTCTTCGCGGTGCCGCGCTTGCCGCGGGCGCCGTTCCCCGCCGGCTCGGCAAAATCGCCGCGCAGGGCTCGCAAAGCATTGCGCTCGTCCTCGATCTCGCGGCTGGTGCGGAAGCCCAGCCGGCGCAGCGCCGGCAGCGGCGGACACCAGCCCTGGGTCGCGTGCTGGAAGAGGAACCCCGCGACCAGCGCCGGCAATGCCAGCCAAAACCGGCTCTTGGTCAGGCCGAGCGCCACGCCGAGGAAGCCGGCGATCGCCGCATTCGCCTCGAGCGCGCGCTCGATATCCCATTCGCGCTCGATCTCATCGAGCCTCTGCTCGATCTCGTCGGGATGCTGCGTGTAATACCAGACGCGGCGCTCGGTCGCGCGCTGGATGCGGCGGTTGACGTGTTCGGCCGTGTGTTCGGCGACGCGTTGCTGGGTGGCGGGAGGCATGATCGGCTCCGTCGGCGGAACGCTCGCCAGAAGAACCCCTGGCGCCCGCACCGAGTTGCCGACCGCCGCCCCCCTGTCCGGGCCGGGGCGCCGGGCTAGGACCGCTGCTGTTGCAGCTTCAACACAGCCCCATGCCGGCTTTTCCGGGCACGGGAACCAACGCGCCGCCCTATTCTTAGACGGGCATCAGGGACGGAGGGGTAAAGCTTGCCGAGAGGGGTCCGGTGCGCGATGAGATGACATATCGCGCCAGACGGGAATTTCAACCGAAACGAAAGCGTTAAAGAGCTATGTTTGGCTTGACCTGGTCACCCGGGGCCATGTGTCGCGTCCATTGTGGAGCCTGCGCCGCGACCGGGATGCGGAACAAGAGATGGCAATCGATCTCGGCCCCAAAAAATCCCTGACGGCGACCTATGCCCGGGCCTTGCCCTGGCGGCGCTATCTGGTGGATTGGCGCGCGGCGAAGTTCCTGCTGCGGCTGCGCTGGCGCGCCCTGCTGCGCCAGCTCGAGCGCCGCCATCTGCGCAACAACGAGGTCGTGCTGACGGTCTTCAGCGGGATCATCGGCCTGGCGGTCGGGCTCGGCGTGGTCGCCGTGCGCGGCGCGATGCAGCTCCTGCATCAGGTGAATTTCGGCGTCTCCGGCTCCCATCTCCTCAGCGAGGGCATCGGGCTCACCTGGTGGAAGGTGCTGATCATCCCTTCGATCGGCGGGCTGGTGGTCGGCCTCGTCACCCTGGCGATCCGCCGCATGCGGCCGCGCGAGGTGGTCGACGCGATCGAGGCCAACGCGCTCTATGGCGGCAAGATGTCGCTGATCGACAGCATCAACCTGACGGTGCTGACCGTGCTCTCGGGCGGGTTCGGCGCCTCGGTCGGGCTCGAAGCCGCCTACACCCAGCTTGGGGCCGGTTTCGCCTCGAATCTGGGCGAGGCGTTGCGGATGCGGCGGGACGATCTGCGCACCCTGGTCGGTTGCGGCGCGGCCGCCGCCATTGCCGCCGCCTTCAACGCGCCCTTGGCCGGCGCGTTCTATGCGTTCGAGCTGATCATCGGCAATTACGCCACCGCGGTCCTGGCGCCGGTGACGGTCGCAGCACTCGCCGCAACCGTCGCCCAGCGCGTCACCGTCGGCTCCGATCCCTTGTTCTTCGTTTCCGAGGCGATGCAGATCCATGGCCGCGACTACGTGGTGTTCGCGCTAATGGGCGCCATCGCCGCCGGCCTCGGCATCGCCACCATGTTGATCGTGACCTGGCTCGAGCGCGTCTTCCGCCGCTATTCGATCCCCGTCTGGGCACGGCCCATGGTCGGCGGGCTGGCGGTCGGCGCCGTCGCCTTCTTCCTGCCCCAGGTTCTGGGCAGCGGCCATGGCGCGATTCAAGAGGTCATCGCCGGACAAATTCCGGCGCTTTTCATCTTTCTGCTGATCCCGGCGAAGGCGATCGCCTCGGCCTTCTCCGTCGGCTCGGGATTCCGCGGCGGGCTTTTCAGCTCGTCGCTGTTCCTGGGCGCCCTCTTCGGCTCCGGCTGCGGCATCGTCGTGCAGCACATGACGCCTTTCCATCCGCCCGACGTGATCGCCTATACGCTGGTCGGCATGGGCTCGATGGCGACAGCCATCGTCGGCGCGCCGATCACGATGATCCTCTTGATCCTCGAACTCACGGCGAATTTCTACGCCTCGATCGGCGTCATGGTCGGGGTGATCGTCGCCTCGATGATCGTCCGGGTCGGCTTCGGCTATTCCTTCGCGACCTGGCGCTTCCATGTGCGCGGCGTGCCGATCCGCGGCGCCGCCGATATCGGTTGGGTACGCGACCTCACCGCGATCAAGCTGATGCGCCGCGACATTCACACCATTCCCGAGGATTTGCCGCTGGCGGAACTGCGGCGGCAATTCCCGCTGGGCGGCACCAAGCGCGCCTTCCTCGTCGACAAATCCGGCAAATATGCGGGCATGGTGCTGACCCCCGATGCGCACAACCCCGATCTCGACGAAAAGCTTTCCACCCTCGTTGCCGGCGATCTGCGCCAGGGCGTCAATCAGTTCCTGCTGCCGCAGCAAAATGTGCGCGCGGCACTCGATCTCTTCGTCACCGCCGAGCTCGAAGCCCTGCCCGTGGTCGCAAGCGCCACCGACCACAGCATTATCGGTTTCATTACCGAGGCCTATGCCTTGCGCCGCTACAGCCAGGAGCTCGAGCGGGCGCGCGCCGGGGATTTGCGCGACAACACCCTCTTCGGCCCCGCCTGAGGGTTGCGGCGCTCTGCCGCAGCCTGCTGCTTGATCCAGATCAAATCGGCATGACGGCCGGTGTGATCCTTTAACCGTAATCGACCCTTGCGGAGAGGATCCATGCCCGACCAGACACACCCGAAAAAAGACCTGCCGAAAGCCACTTTCCCCGAGCCCGCGAAAGGCTGGGACGGACAGCTCGCCTCCTTGCTCGCCGTCAACGAGCGCGCTTTTCGCTCTTGGGCGCGCGGCGTCTCGGCTTTCGCCGAGGAGATGACGCGGTTCACCGAGGAGCGGCTGCGCGAGGACGGTGCCGCCTGGCAGGTGCTTGCGACCTGCCGCAGCCCGATCGACGCATTCGAATGCCAGCGGCGCTTTGCGGCCAAGGCGACCGAGCAATATCTCGCCGAGGCGGGCAAATTGTCGGAGATCGCGATGACACTCGCGAATGAGAGCCTTTCTGCGCTGCAGAGCGGCGCGGGCGAGCAGTCGTTCGGCCGCACCGATGCCGCGACACAGGCTGGCGCCGCGCGCGCGACCGTGGCATGATTGGGACTGTCCCAACCAGATTAGAATATTGAAGGGAGTGCCACCCAGGCTGAGCCAAAGGGAGGACGATATGGCTCAATATCGCTGCTATTTCCTCGGAGAGGACGATCAACTCATGGGCGCCGAAACCATCCAGTGCGATGGCGACGAGGAAGCGATGGCGCGGGCGCGTCAAACTTTCGCGCTGAAGGCTTATGCAAGAGGCTTCGAGCTGCTCGAGGGCGACCGCCGCGTCGCAATCCTCGAAGTCAGCCACGCCTGAAATCGGGCCGCTAGCGGCGCCCGGCCGCGCTCACGGCACCGGCGTGAGCAGCGGCTTGCCGGCGAAGTGCGCTCGGAGATTCTCGATCATCAGCCGCCCCATGGCGAGGCGCGTCGCCTCGGTGGCGCTGGCGAGATGGGGCAGCAGCACGACATTGTCGAGCTTGAAAAGCGCTTCGGGCACGCGCGGCTCGTTCTCATAGACGTCGAGCCCCGCACCGCCGAGCCGGCCCTCGAGGAGCGCCGCCATCAGCGCTTGCTCGTCGACGACGCTGCCGCGCGCGATGTTGATGATGACGCCCTTGGGCCCGAGCGCCGCGATGACCGCGGCATCGACGAGGTGGCGCGTCGCATCGCCGCCTGGCGCGGCCAGCATCAGATAATCGCTCTCGCGCGCCATCGCCTTGAGATCGTCAAAGAACGGATAGGCGATGTCGGGCTGCCGGCGTCGGCCGAAATAGACGATCCGCATCCCGAATCCCTCGGCGCGCTTCGCGATCGCCTTGCCGATGCGGCCGAGGCCAAGAACGCCCATCGTCGCGCCGCCGATCTTGGTTGCGAGCGGGAAGCCGCCCTCGAGCCAGCGCCCCGTGCGCACGAAGCGGTCGGCGACGACGATGCGGCGCGCCACCGCCAGGACCAGCGCCATGCCGATATCGGCGACGCAATCGGTCAACACGTCGGGCGCATAGGTCACGGCGATGCCGCGGGTGCGCGCCGCCACGAGGTCGATGTGATCGGTGCCGACGCTCATCGTCGCGATGATCTTGAGATGCGGCAGAGCGGCGATCAGCTCGGCCGGAATGCGATAGCCGGTGAAGCTCGCAAAGCCCTCGATCCGATCTTTGAGAGGAGCGATGAAAGCCAGCGGGTCGCGGGCTTCGTAGAGATTGTGCACGGCGAAATGCTCGCCCAGCTCCGTCATGATCGGATCGAGCAGCCGCGGGGCGACAACAATCTCCGGCTTCATGAAACACCTCTGTTTTCTTCCATAACACGCTAATCTAACTCAATTTTCTTGCGTTTTTTGGGTTTATCCACAGGTTTCGGGGGGCACTGGCTTCCCGGGCCCATGCCGAACCGGTAGAAACCTAGCAAGCCCGGGAGGCGGAAAAAATGACTGAGGCGTCGCGGCGCGGCTTGGCAACGGCCCTCGTCCTCGAGAGCAGTACGAGCGCGTCAGCTCTGGTTTCGGCCGAAACGACGGTCGGCGCCGGGTTTCAAGCCATGCTGGCCGTGGCTTTGCGCGGCCTGCGCCATCCGGGTCATCGCGGCGAAACCGAGCGGCCCGAAAATGTTCACCGCTTCCGCGTCGGCTTGCGGCGGCTGCGCTCGCTCATCTCGGCCTTCCGCTCGGTTCTGCCCGAAGCGGAGCGGCGCGCCTTGGGCGCGCGGCTTTCGGCGCTCGGCAAGCGCTATAGCCGGGTGCGCGAATGGGATGTGTTCCTTGCCGGCACGCTGCGGCCGATGACCGCGAGCTTGCCGGACGAGCCTGCCCTGCTGGAGCTCGAGGCTTGCGCGCGCGAGGCGCGGCAGCGGGCGCTGCCCGGCCCGATCGATTTCCACGCCGAGACCGAGCGGGTTGTCGGCATGATCGCGGCGGAGCCTTGGCTGCATCGTCCGACCGCGGCCTTCGCCGAGGAATGGCAAGCCGATCTCAGCGACTTCGCCGCGGAGCTTCTGGGGAAACATCACCGCTGTTTGCGAAAGCGCTTGAAAACCGTCGATCTCGATCGCCAGGAAGCATTTCATAGTCTGAGAATTCAGACGAAAAAAATGCGATATCAGACGGAAATGTTTAGAGATTTGTTCGATTCCGACGCAGTGGGCGATTATCTCGAGCGGCTGATTGGGGTGCAGGACGCACTGGGGCACCTCAACGATGCGGTGGTGGCCCGCGGCCTCATTGCGGAACTGCCGCTCTCCTCGCGCCCCCAGGGCCTTGTCAATGGCTGGCTCGCTCATGAAATCGAATCCTGCCGGCACCGCTTCCCATCGGCCGCGAAGAAGCTGCGCAAGGCGACGCCCTTCTGGGACGACTAGGCTCGGGCCGTCGCCTCAGCCGTCTTTGCCGGCCGCGAGAATGTCAGGGTTGCTCTCGACGAGCTTCTGACAGGTGATTGCCGCCATGACCGCAAGCGCGTTCTCGCGCGCGCCGCCGCGATCGAAACCGCCCGCACGGATCTCCGCTGCGAAACGCCCGAGCAAGGCACGGTCCTCGGCCGCGCCATAGCGTGCCGCCAACATCGCCCGGCACGCAGCAAAGGCCGAGGCATCGGCCGCGCGCTCTCGCCTGGCGATGGCGATGGCGCGCGCCGCGAGCGGATCGCCCTCACCCGCTGGCTCGACCAATGCCATCAATTCCGCGCCGCTTGGCCGGTCGCGAAAGCCGTCGGCCGGCGCGCCATTCCCATAAGCCGCCACGCCCGCTCCAACGGCACCGGTCAGCGCTTCGCCGGCGCCGGTCAGCGCCAGAATCTCATGCTCGCATTCCGCGACGCGCCGCCCGGTCAAAGCGAGATCGAGCGAGACCTCGCCCTGTTTCAAGAAACGGTCGCGCTGCTTCAAGGCGATGACCAGCCAGCGGAGCGAGGCCATCACCGACCAATAGTGGAGGCGCTCCGGGTCCAGCGCGCGCCCCGCGGCCGTTTCATAGGCGGCGCGAAAAACCGCCCCCGGCGCGATCCCGCCCGCGTCGCGCGCGACGGCGCCGAAACGCCAATGCCGCGAGCAGAACCAGGCGATGTCTTCGTCGGGATCACCCCATTGCGCAAAATCCCAATCGAGAATGCCGGCCAAACGGCCATCCGCGACCAGATAATTCCCGGTGCGGAAATCGCCGTGGCAGAGCATCGGCCGCGCCGGCGAGGGCTTCGTGCGCTCGAGCCAGCGCAGCGCCCATCGCGCCACCGGATGAGGATCATCATCGGCATCGAGAGCGGCATCGAGCGCGGCCAGCCGCGCCGCGGCGGCATCGGCGGGCGGAGTGCCGAGACAGCGGAGCCGCTCCGAAAACGCGATCCCATGGAGCCGCGCAAGAGATTGGGCGAGGGCTTCGGCGAGCGGCACGTTCTCGCCCGCCTGCGCGATCGTCATGCCGTCGGTCACGCCCGGAAGGCGGCGCATCAGGAAAAAGGGGGCGCCGAGCACGGTCGCATCGCAGCACATGAAAAGCGGCTCCGCGACCGGCAGCCCCGTGCGGAAGAGAGCGCGTTGCAGCGCGAATTCCCGCGCGCGCGTGAGACCCAAGCCGAGCCTGGTTGCGCCGTCGCGGCGCAGCACCCAGCTTTGCGCTCCCGGCATGGAGCCGCCGCGCAGGATGAAATCGAGCCGGTGATGGCGCAGCACCGCGCCGCCGGCGAGCCCCGCGATCCGTGCCTCGCTGACGGCTTCGGCGCTCGTGCGCTCGGCGATGAAGCGGAAAACGGCGCCGGCCTCGCTTGCCAGATCGCGCGGCATGGGTCAGACGACGCTCACCGCATGGCCGCCATCGACCGGCAGAACGACGCCGTTGAGATAGGCGCCGGCATCCGACGCGAGCAGCAGCAGCGCGCCGTCCAGATCCTCGGGCGCACCGACGCGGCCCGTGGGGATGCGCGCGATCAGAGCCCTGCCCGTCTCGCTCTGAAGGAAGCCGCGATTCATGTCGGTCTCGACATAGCCCGGCGCGATCGCATTGACGGTGACGCCGAATCGCGCGAGCTCGACCGCGAGGGTGCGCGTCAAATGGTCGAGCCCCGCTTTGGCGGCGGTGTAGCTCGGCACGTTGCGGATGGTGCGGAGCGCCAGCAGCGAGGAGATGTTGACGATCCGTCCGCGCCGCCGCAGCGCGATCCAGCGCGACGCGGCCTCGCGCGACATCAGCCACGCGCCTTTCAAGTTGGTGTCGAGAACACGGTCCCAATCCTCCTCGCTATGCTCGAGGAGCGGCTTCGAGACCGCGATCCCGGCATTGTTGACGAGGATATCGACGGGGCCGAGCGCGGCCTCGGCCGCGGAAAAGCATTGGCGCACGCTCTTGCCGTCGGTCACATCGAGCGGCAGCGCGACGATCTTTCCCGCAGTCTTGCCGATTTCGGCGGCGGCTTCGGCGAGTCGGCTCTCATCGCGCGCGGCCAGCACGACCGACGCGCCGGCCTGCGCGAGGACGCCGGCGAAATGCCGGCCGAGCCCGCGCGAGGCGCCGGTCACCAAGGCGACGCGTCCGGTGAGGTCGAAATCCGCCATGGAGCGCATGGTCGTTCGCAGCCTTCTTCCGGTCAAGGGCGTGCTATAGTCGCAGCATGCATATCGACATCATCTCCGACGTGGTCTGTCCGTGGTGCTTCATCGGCAAGCGCCGGCTCGAAAAGGCGCTGACGCTCCGGCCCGAGCTCGAGCCCGACATCACCTGGCGGCCGTTTCAGCTCAACCCGGACATGCCCGAGGGCGGCATGGCGCGCGCCGACTACATCGCCGCGAAATTCGGCGATGGCGCGCATTCCCGCCGCGTCCATCGCAATATCGCCGAGGCGGGCGCGAGCGTTGCGATCGATTTCGCTTTCGAGCGCATCAAGCGCAGCCCCAACACGCGCGATGCGCATCGTCTCATCCGCCATGCCACCGGGTTCGGGCTTGCGAACGCCGTGGTCGATCGGCTGTTCTCCGGCTATTTCCTCGAGGGCCGCGACATCGGCGATCTCGCAACCCTTGCTGCGATCGCGGCCGAAGCCGGACTCGACAAGGATGAGGCCGCGGCGTTTCTGGAGAGCAATGCCGAGCGCGAGACGATCATCGCCGAGGACGGCAATGTGCGCCGGCTCGGCATCAACGCCGTCCCCTGCTTCATCTTCGCCGGACAATATGCGGTATCGGGCGCGCAGGAGCCCGAATTCTTCCTGCCGGTGTTCGATCTTCTCCAGAACAGCGCCCCGGCCGAGGCACAATAGCCCCAGTTCTCACCGCACCTTGGCGAATTGCGCCTGCGGTGCCGCGGCGATTTCGGCGAGCCGTTTCAGGATCGCGCCGACGCCGCGCAGACGCGCGCCCGCATCCTCCCAATTGCGCATGATGACGAGGCGCTGATCGGGCCGGAGCTTCGCGGTCGCGGCGTTCTCCTGCAGGAAGACAACAAGCCCCGCCGGATTGGCGAAGCGGTTGCCGTGGAAAGCGATCGAGGCGCCTTTCTCGCCCGCTTCGACCTTTTCGACGCCGGCATCGCGGCAGAGCCGCTTGATCGCGATGATCTCGAGGAGATTGCCGACCTCCTCGGGCAAGGGGCCGAAGCGGTCGATGAGCTCGGCGGCAAAGGCATCGATCTCGCGGCGATCGATCAGCTGCGCGATTCGGCGATAAAGCCCAAGCCGCACCGGCAGGTCGGCGACATAGGTCTCGGGGATCAGGACCGGCGTGCCGATGGTGATCTGCGGCGTCCAGTCCTCGGCCGGCTTGCCGAGCCCCGCCTCGCCGCTGCGCGCGGCGACCACCGCCTCTTCGAGCATCTGCTGATAGAGCTCGATGCCGACCTCGCGCACATGGCCCGATTGCTCCTGCCCGAGAAGATTGCCGGCGCCGCGAATGTCGAGATCGTGGCTCGCCAGGGCGAAGCCGGCGCCCAAGGTGTCGAGCGTCTGCATCACTTCGAGCCGGCGTTGCGCGGTCTCGGTCAGCGCCTTGCCCGAAGGCAAAGTCAGATAGGCATAGGCCCGCAGCTTGCTGCGGCCGATGCGGCCGCGCAGCTGATAAAGCTGGGCGAGGCCGAACATGTCGGCGCGGTGGACGATCATGGTGTTGGCGCTCGGAATATCGAGGCCCGATTCGATGATGTTGGTCGAGAGCAGCACGTCATAAGCGTGCTCGTCGAACGCCGTCATCACGTCTTCGAGCTGCGTCGGTGGCATCTGCCCATGCGCCACCGCCACCTTCGCCTCGGGCACCAGCTCCTTCAAATGGAGGCGCACCTCGTCGAGATCGCTTATGCGCGGCGCGACATAGAAGCACTGCCCGCCGCGATGCAGCTCGCGCAGCACCGCTTCGCGCACCACCACCGGATCGAAAGGCAGAACAAAGGTGCGCACCGCCAGCCGGTCCACCGGCGGCGTGGCGATGACGCTCATCTCGCGCACCCCAGCCAAGGCCAGCTGCAAAGTGCGCGGAATGGGCGTTGCCGTCAGCGTCAGCACATGCACATTCGCTTTGAGCTGCTTCAAGCGCTCTTTCTGCGTCACGCCGAAATGCTGTTCCTCGTCGACGACGAGCAAGCCCAGACGCTTAAAAGCGATGCCCTTGCCGAGAAGCGAATGGGTCCCGACGATGATATCGATGCGGCCTTCGGCGAGATCCTTGCGGATTTGCGCGGCATCCTTAGCGTTGACGAGCCTCGAGAGTTGCTCGATGCGCAAAGGCAGGCCGGCGAAGCGTTCCTTGAAGGTGTGAAAGTGCTGGCGCGCGAGTAAGGTGGTCGGCACCACCACCGCCACTTGTGCGCCGCTCATCGCCGCGACGAACGCCGCACGCAGCGCCACCTCAGTCTTGCCAAAACCGACATCGCCGCAAATGAGCCGGTCCATCGGCCGGCCCGAGGCCATGTCGGTGAGCGTATCGAGAATGGCGCGGTCCTGATCCTCGGTCTCGGGATAGGGAAAGCGCGCGGCGAACTCCTCATACATGCCCTCGGGCCGCGCCATCGTCTCGCCTTCCTTGAGCTGGCGCTGCGCCGCGACGGCGATCAGCTCCTCGGCGATATCCTTGATGCGTTTCTTGACCCGCGCCTTGCGCGACTGCCAGGAAGCGGCGCCCAAGCGGTCGAGCTGAGCAGCCGAATCCTCGGAGCCGTAACGCGACAGAACCTCGATATTCTCGACCGGCACGAACAGCTTGTCGTCGCCGGCATAGAGCACGCGCAGGCAATCATGCGGCGCGCCCGCGACTTCGAGGGTGACGAGCCCGTCATAGCGGCCGATGCCGTGCTCGGCATGGACGACGAGATCGCCGGGCACGAGGGTCGAGATTTCGGCAACGAATTGGTCGTAATTGGCGCGGCGCCGCGGGCTGCGCGCAAGCCGGTCGCCGAGAATGTCCTGCTCGGTGACGAGGGCCGTGTCCGCGAAGGAATAGCCGCGCTCGATCGCCAGCACCGCAAGCCCGATGGTGGCGGGCGCGAGCGCCCGGAATTCCTCCCAGCGCGGAACCGGCTGCGCCTCGCCCGCGCCATGCTCCTTCAACAGCGCGCCGAGGCGTTCGGCCGAGCCCGCGCTGTAAGCGGCAACGAGGATGCGCCGGCCGGCATGCCGCTCGGCATCAAAGGCCTCGCGCACCTGGTCGAAGAGATTGCGCTGCGGATCGGCGCGCGCCGTCGAGAAGTCGAAGCCCGGACGCGCGCCGCCATCGACGCCCTGCGCCGATGCGAAGGGCGTCAGCTCTCCGACCGCGCGCGAGGCGAGGATGCGGCGCCACTCCGAATCTTCGAGAAAGAGCTGCTTCGGCTCGACCGGGCGATAGACCGGCGCGCCTTTGACCGCCCCGGCCTGCCGCCGCGCCGTGTAGAAATCGGCGATCGAGGCGAGTCGGTCGGCGCGCACGGCCTCGGCCTGATGATCGAGCGCCAGCGCCGCGCCGGGAAGGTAATCGAAAATCGTCTCGAGGCCTTCGTAATAGAGCGGCAGCCAATGCTCCATGCCGATATAGCGATGCCCGGCGCTCACCGCCTCGTAAAGCGGATCGTCGTCGGCGACGGTGCCGAATTGCTCGCGATAGCGCGAGCGGAAGCGATGGATCACCGCTTCCTCGAGCAGGATCTCGCTCACCGGCTTGAGATTCAGCTCCGTCACCGCACCGGTCGTGCGCTGCGTCAGCGCGTCGAAGCTGCGCATCGCCTCGATCACGTCGCCGAAGAAATCGAGCCGCACCGGCGCGCGCGCGCCCGAGGGAAAGAGATCGACGATCCCGCCCCGCACCGCGAACTCGCCCGGCTCGCGCACCGTGTCTGTCCGGTTGTAGCCGTTGCGCAGGAGGAAGCCGATCAACCGGTCACGCGGCATCTCGCCTTGCGGCGTCAGGCGCAGCACGCGGCCTTCGAAGAGCTTGCGCGGCGGCACGCGCTGGGTCGCGGCATTGACCGTGGTCAGCACGATGCGGCGTTGGCCCGCCGCTTGCGGCACGGCCAGCCGCGTCAGCGCCTCAATCCGCCGGCTGGTGATCTCGGGATTGGGCGAGACGCGGTCATAGGGCAGGCAATCCCAAGCCGGCAGCGCGATGATTTCGATCTCGGGATGGAAGAACTGCAAAGCCTGGAGCGTGCGCGCCATGCGGCCGTCGTCGCGGCAGATATGCAGCAGCGTCTCGACCGTGCCGCGCGCGGCCACCCCGCCCAGCACGAAGGCATCGTGGCCTTCGGGCGTCTGGGCGATCTCGAACCGGCCGGGATGGCTAAAGAGGGAGTCGAGAGTCATCGCTGCACGTCGATCCCGCGTCCTTCGACACGCCCGCTACGCGGGGACAAGCCGTTCGATCGCTCGGCGATCGAACCCTCTGGGGCGCTCGCAAAGCGAGCAGCCGGGTTGTCCAGAATGAGGCGAAGTTTTTCCGGCATCCAAGGTTGATGCCATTCGTTTTTTTCCTCATCCTTAGCTTGTCGAAGGACGCACCGTCCGTACTGCAGCCAAGCATCACGCCGCCCCTGGAAAGCGAAAGCGCAGCAGCAGGCGCAGCACGTCGGTCATTTTCTCATCGGGCGGCGCGGCTCGCCCGCTGATCCAATCGAAGAGATCGCCGTCATTCTCGGCGAGCAGCGACTCGAACCGTTCGAGCTGGGCGGCATCGAAGGCCTGCAGATGCGCGGCGGCAAAAGCACCGAGGAGCAGGTCGCTCTCCTTGGTGCCGCGATGGCCGCTTTGATAAAGGAGGCGCTTCTTCCGCGTCTCCATTGCCTCTGCCATGAATCGATCCCCGCCCCGCCGGTCAGCCGGCGCGGCCTCATCTCAATCCGGGCGCGGAATGTGGCACCCGCACCGCCGAGGGGCAAGCCTCGACCGCCCGCCCGGTCCGGATGACAGGGTTGCATTCCCTTGATAGAAAGAGTGCACAAGCCCAGCGGAGGAATCATGGCCCAAAAGCCCTATGTCATCGCGCTCGAAGAGCATTACTACGACCCCGAGGTGAAGGGGCGCTATGAGGGCGCGGATGCGGCCTTGGGCCGGGCGCCGCACCTCGCCGAGCGGCTCGACGATATCGGCGCGCTGCGCATTCGGGAGATGGACGAGGCGGGCGTCGACCTCCAAGTGCTGTCGCATGGCGCGCCCTCGGTGCAAAAGCTCGATCCCGAGAGCGCGGTGGCGATCTCGCGCCGCGCCAATGACCGGCTGAACGAGGCGTGCCGCGCCAATCCCACGCGGCTCTCGGCATTCTGCGTCTGCCCGACGCCCGATCCCAAGGGCGCCGCCGACGAGCTCGAGCGCACCGTGACCAAATACGGCTTCAAGGGCGCCATGATCCACGGCCTCACCAACGGCGTCTTCCATGACGACAAGCGCTTCTGGCCGATCTTCGAGCGCGCCCAGGCCTTAGGCGTGCCGATCTATCTTCACCCCGGCTATCCGCACAAGGCGGTGGTCGAGGCCTATTACAAGGAGTACATCGGCGACTATCCCATTTTTGCGACGGCCGGCTGGGGCTTCGGCGTCGAAACCGCGACCCAGGGCATCCGCTTGGTGCTGTCGGGCGTCTTCGAGGCCTATCCGAAGCTGCAGATCATCCTCGGCCATTTGGGCGAGGGCCTGCCCTTCTTCCTCTGGCGCATCAACCAGGCGCTGTCGCGCGACATGGCCGGCGGCGGGCCGCTGAAGAAGAGCGTCGCCTTCCGCGATACCTTCTGCGAGCATTTCTACATCACGACGAGCGGCTTCTTCTCCGATCCGGCGCTGCAATGCTGCATCACCGAGCTCGGCATCGATCGGGTGATGTTCTCGATCGACTATCCCTTCGTCACCAACAAGCCGGGCACGGAGTGGATCAACGCCCTCTCGCTCAACGCTGCCGACAAGGAGAAAATCCTCAACGGCAATGCGCGGCGGCTGCTGAAACTCTAGCCGGCGTTGTTACCCACACACTTTAATGTGAATCGGCTTTTTTAGGCCGGGGCTTTAAAAGCGCGCGCGACGGCATCGCGGCGGCTCGACCGCCGCGACCATCAACACTGCGCGAGGAGTCCCGACATGGTCGTGTCCTATCACGGCGCCTGCTTTTGCGGCGCCGTTCAGATCGAAGCTTCCGGCGAGCCCGTGGCGATGGGCTATTGCCATTGCCGCTCCTGCCGTTCCTGGTCGGGCGGGCCGGTCAACGCCTTCACCTTGTGGAAGCCCGAGACCGTCCGGGTGACGGCGGGCGACGAGCAGCTCGTCGCCTATCAGAAAACGCCTTTCAGCGAGCGGCATTATTGCCGCCACTGCGGCGGGCATGTCATGGCGAAGCATCCGCCGATCAAGCTGGTCGATGTGTTCGCCGCCACCTTGCCGGGGCTGCTGTTCGAGCCCGGCGTTCATGTGAACTACGCCGAGAACGTGCTGGTGATGCGCGACGGCCTGCCGAAGCTCAGGGATTTCCCCAAGGAGTTCGGCGGCTCGGGCGAGATCGTCGCCGAATAGCCGCGTCCCTCTTGCGGCGATTGCGCCGCCGTCTTTGACCGAGCGCCGAATCCGGTGCCGCGGCGGCGCTATTTGAGGCGCTTGTCCGCCGCCTCGACGAGCGAGAGATCGACGTAATTCTTTACCTCGATCCGCTGCTTCAAGAAGCCGTACTTCACCTGCTCGTCGATCGTCTTCTGCATGTCGGCGATATCCGGCTTGCCATTCGGGTCGCGGAAATAGTCGCCCTTCATTCCATCCTTCTTGAACAGCCAGCTCTCCCAGACCTGCGCCGGGATTTTGCTCACCTTGACCGCGATTTGCACCGCCTCTTCGTGGTTCTTGGGATCGTTGTACCAGCGCTCGTTGCGCATCGCGTCTTCCATGAAATCCGTCATCGCGGCGCGGTTTTTCTGGATGAAGCTCTCGCGCGCAACCCACACGCCCAGCTCACTCGGCCCCACCGCGTCGCCCTGGGTGAAGAGCGTGCGGTTGTCCTCATGCGCCTTGGGATTGGCGGTGAAGGGCAGCACCCAGGCGATGAGGTCGGCTTTGCGCTCGCTCAGCATCGCGCCCATGGTCGGGATCGGCGCCTCGATGATGGTGACGTCGCGCTTGTCTTTAAGCCCGTGCTTGGCAAGCATGATGCGCAGTGGAATATCCGTGCCGCTGCCATAGCCGTTGGTGACCAGCACCTTGCCCTTCAAATCCTCGACCTTCTGGATCGGGCTGTCCTTTCGCACCATGTACTCGTTGCTGTAATAGCCCGGCACGCCGTCCTGCAGCTCGTCGGAGATGATGCGCAAATCCTTCATCCCGGCATTGGTGATCGCCAAGGGCATCGAGGTGAAGCCGAGATTGGCGATGTCGATCTCGCCGGCAGCGAGCGCCTGGATGAGGGTCGGCGTCGATTGGAAATGGATCGCCTCGAAAGTATAGGATTTGCCGAGATGCTTTTGCAGCTCGGGCTTTTGAAACAGCATCGTCGCCCAATTGGCGACCGGCACGATGTAGGAGAGACGGATCTTCAAGGGCTCGGCCTTGGCGAGGCCCGCGCCCAAGAGAATGCACAAAACGCCGGCCGCGACCACGGCACGCCTTCCGACCGCAACGAATTGAGCCCCGAGCAACATCATCCCTCCCTCATCCATCTGGCAGCGGTGCATCTTGCAACCGCCCTTGCTGTTCGTTCGGCGGATAGTAGGCATGCCGAAGGCGCCGCGGCAAGGCTGGCGGCGCAGCCCCTTCGTGGGCAGGGCGACGCGATTGTGGGTGAGCCCTTCGCCTTGAGCGCGGTAGAATGGGCGCAAGCAGAACCGGCAACGGGAGGGAGGAGGCACCACCATGCCCGCGGATCGCAGCCAGCATCCCATCGTCCATTTCGTCGGCAGCATTCCGCTGCCCGATGCCGAGACCGTGTTCAAGACGCTTCCCGCCGCCGTCGGGGCGCATCTCCTGCGCCTGCCCGACGGCGAGACCGGCATCCGCAAGAGCTGGATTCGGTTTCTCCAGGACGTGCTCGCCGAGAACCCGGCGATCGAGGTGGCGAAGGACGTGCCGCCCTTCAAATTCACCCAATGGGACGGCAAGGTGGTGCGCGAGATCGATCGGCTCCGCCTCAAGCCCGGACGGACGCCCGAGGCATCGAGCTTCAAGACCGGCTATGCCGAGATGGCGATCGCCTCCTGGCAATTGTTCGAGCGGCTGCAGAAATCGGGCGCGATCCCTGCCGGGGTCAAGTTCCAAGTCTCGATCCCGACGCCGATCGCCCCGACCTACAACAACATGGTGCCTGGCGACCGGGCACGCCTGCTGCCGCCGCTGACCCAGCATTTCATCGGCGAGGTGCAGCAGATGGCGAAGGCCATCCCCAATGACAAGCTCGCCATTCAATGGGATGTGTGCCAGGAGGTGCTGGCCTGGGAAGGCTATTACGAAAAGGGTCCGGTCGATTTCCGCACCGAAGCGATCGACGTCTTGACCAAGATCGGCGATGCGGTGCCGGCCGGCATCGAGCTCGGCTATCACCTTTGCTATGGCAGCCCGCAGGACGAGCACATGGTGCTGCCCAAGGATGCGGGCCTCATGGTCGAGATGACCAATGCGGTGACGGCCGGCGTCAAGCGGCCGATCCAGTTCTTCCATCTGCCGGTCATCAAGTCGCGCACCGACGACGCGTTTTTCGCGCCTTTGGAAAAGCTGAAGCTGAAGCCCGAGACCGAGCTCTATCTCGGCCTCATCCATTACAACGACGCCGAAGGCGATGCCGCGCGGCTTGCCGCGGCGCGCCGCCACGCGCGGGTCGACGGCGTCGGCACGGAATGCGGCATGGCACGCGGCGAGCCGTCGCGCCTGACCGCGCTGCTTGCCGCGCATCGCCGCGCGGTCGAGCTTCCCGTCTAAGCCCTCGCAAGAGAGGAGGCACCCATGCCCCGCCGCAGCGATCGTATTACCGTCAGCCATGTCGGCAGCCTGGTGCGGCCGCCGCGCCTGATCCCGTTCCTCGAGGCGATGCAGAATGGCGCGTCCTTCGATCGCGCCGCCTTCGCCGCCGCCTTGCGGGAGTCGGTGATCGAGGTGGCGCGGCTTCAGGCCGAGGCCGGGATCGATATCGTCAGCGACGGCGAATACGGCAAGGCGATCAACTGGGCCTATTACATCCATGGCCGCTTGACCGGCATCACCAAACGGCCAATGACCGAGGCCGAGGCAAAGGACCCGCTCGCCATGCCCTTGGGCGGGCGCGACCGCGAGGCGTTTCCCGAATTCTATGGCGAATACGATGCGCGCGTCCTGCGTAATGCGGGCGCGGCGGTGCGGCCCGTCATCACCGGCGCCATCACCTATTGCGGTCAGGAGGAATTGAACCGCGATATCGGCAACTTGAAAGCCGGGCTCGAAAAGCTCCCCGGCGTTCAAGGCTTCCTACCGGTCGTCGCGCCGGCGAGCGCGCTGCCCAATGCCAAGAACGAGCATTACAAGGACGAAGAGAGCTATCTCTTCGCCTTGGCCGACGCGCTCAAGACCGAATACCGTGCCGTCATCGATGCCGGGCTCGACGTTCAGGTCGATGATGCGTTCTTCCCCTATATGTTCGAGCGCCTCGTGCCGCCGATGACGCTGGCGCAATATCGCCACTGGGCCGAGCTGCGGATCGCGGCATTGAACCGCGCGCTCGAAGGCTTGCCGGTCGAGCGCACGCGCTATCACATCTGCTGGGGCAGCTGGAACGGACCGCATATCTTCGACGTGCCCTTGAAAGACATCGTCGATATCGTCACCAAGGTGAAGGTCGGCGCCTTCAGCTTCGAGGCGGCCAATCCGCGTCACGAGCATGAATGGAAAGTGTGGCGCAACGTCAAGCTCGCGCCGGGCCAGGCGCTGATGCCGGGCGTGATCTCGCACGCCACCAACATCGTCGAGCATCCGGAGCTGGTGGCCGAGCGCTTGACGCGCTTTGCCGAGATCGTCGGCAAAGAGAACGTGATCGCCGGCACGGATTGCGGCTTCAGCCAAAGCCCGCTCGCCGGCCGCGTCCACCGCACCATCATGTGGGCGAAGCTCAAGGCGCTCAGCGACGGCGCCGCGCTCGCCACCCGTCAGCTCTGGGGGCGCTAGCGAAGACTGCTGGATCGGCATCCCGCGTCCTTCGACTGCTCCCGCCTCAACGGCGCTCGCGCTCAGGATGAGGCGCTTTTCTTATTGCCATCAACTCTCTCTCCTCACCCTGAGCTCACGAAGCGCAGTCGAAGGGCGCTGGATATCCATGCAGCGCCGCATGCGAGGCCAACAGCGCTCGGCGGCCCCTTAACACCGGCTTTGTTGCTTGTTAGAAAGGGCGCTTCCCCGAAGCGCTCTTGAGAAAAGCAGCCGGCGCTTGCGACCCGAGATCCTCTTCCCGCTCTTTGCGCCGGTCACCGCGCTGAAAGGCGTGGGGCCGCGGCTCGGCAAGCTGTTCGAGAAGCTGGGCACGCCGCAGATCGTCGATCTGCTGTGGCATCTGCCGACCGGCCTTATCGACCGCCGCTTTCAGCCGAAAATCATGCAGGCGCCCGACGGCGCCATCGCCACGATCGCCGTCACCGTGGATGCGCATCTGAAGCCGCAGAGCCGGCGCCAGCCCTACCGCGTGCGCTGCCGCGACGAGACCGGCTTCCTCTTTCTCGTCTTCTTTCACGCGCAGACCGATTATCTCGAGAAAATCCTCCCGCTCGGCGCCAAGCGCGTCGTTTCCGGCAAAGTGGAGCACTTCAACAACCAGGTTCAGATCACCCATCCCGACCATATCCTCTCGCCCGAGGAAGCCGCCGAGATGAAACTCATCGAGCCGGTTTACGGCCTGACCGCCGGGCTTTCGCCGCGCATTGTACAAAAGGCCGTCGAGGCGGCTTTGGCGCGCGCGCCGCTTCTGCCCGAATGGCTCGATCCCGCTTACCGCGCGCGCGAGCGCTGGCCAAGCTGGCGCGAGGCGCTCAAAGCGGCGCATGCGCCCGAGCGCGAGGACGATCTATCGCCGACGACTCTCCCGCGCCAGCGCCTCGCTTTCGACGAGCTTCTGGCCAATCAGCTCGCGCTCGGCCTCATGCGCGAGCACCGGAAGCGCATTGCCGGCCGCGCAATCGCGGCGCCCGGCGCGCTGCGCGCCAAGGTGCTGACCGCCCTCCCCTTCGCGCTCACCCCTTCGCAAAAGCGCGCGATCGACGAGATCGCCGCGGACATGGCCGAGCCGCAACGCATGATGCGCCTCCTCCAGGGCGATGTCGGCAGCGGCAAGACCGTGGTCGCGCTCGCCGCCATGCTCGATGCCGTCGAGTTCGGCGCGCAAGCCGCGCTGATGGCTCCGACCGAGATTCTGGCGCGCCAGCACTACGCGACGCTCACCGAGCTCGCCGCCCAATCGGGCGTCACCATCGCCTTGCTGACCGGGCGCGAGCGCGGCCGGCCGCGCGAGGCTTTGCTCGAAGGCTTGGCGAGCGGCGCGACCCAGATCGCGGTCGGCACCCACGCGCTCTTTTCCGAAGACGTGGTGTTCCAGGATTTGGCGCTCGCCGTGGTCGACGAGCAGCACCGCTTCGGCGTCGAGCAGCGCATGGCCTTGGCCGAGAAAGGCCGCGGCGTCGATATTCTCGTCATGACGGCGACGCCGATTCCGCGCACCTTGATGCTCACGGCCTATGGCGATCTCGAAGCCTCCCGGCTCGATGAAAAGCCCGCCGGGCGCAAGCCGATCGCGACCCGCACCGTGCCGGTTGAGCGCATCGAGGAGGTGATCGGCGCGGTGAAGCGCGCGCTCGACAAAGGCGCCAAAATTTACTGGATTTGTCCGCTGGTCGAGGAATCCGAGGCGAGCGACCTCAAAGCCGCGAACGACCGCTTCGCGGAGCTGCGCCAACGCTTCGGCGCGCGGGTCGGGCTCGTCCACGGCCAGATGAAGAGCGCCGAGCGCGACAAGGTGATGGAGCAATTCGCCGGCACGGGCATCGATCTGCTGGTCGCGACCACCGTGGTCGAGGTCGGCGTCGATGTGCGCGACGCCACGATCATGGTGATCGAGCATGCCGAGCGCTTCGGCCTCGCCCAGCTTCACCAGCTGCGCGGGCGCATCGGCCGCGGCAACAAGCCTTCGACTTGCCTGCTCGTCTACACGCCGCCTTTGAGCGCCGCGGCCAAGGCACGGCTCTCGATCCTGCGCGAGAGCGACGACGGATTCCGCATCGCCGAGGAGGATCTACGGCTGCGCGGCGCGGGTGAGGTTCTCGGCACGCGGCAAAGCGGCCTGCCCGAGCTGCGCCTCGCCGATCTCGTCATCCATGGCGAACTCCTCGCCGCCGCACGTGCCGATGCGCAGCTCATCCTCGCGCGCGATCCGGCGCTCGCCAGTCCGCGCGGCGCGGCGCTCCGGACCCTGCTTTATCTGTTTGGCCGCGACCACGCGGTGCGCTACATCAGGTCGGGATAAAGCGCGGACCGCGCCGTTGCACTGACCAAGGGAGGACCGTCATGAAACGCTTTGCCTCTTGTCTCGTCGCGGCCGCCGCCTTTGCCGCTGCGCTGGGCTCTTGCGCCGCCGCGCAGGCCGAGACGGTCAAGGTCGGGATCTCGCGCCTCATGGGCTATGCCGGCGTCCCCGTCGCTCTCGAGCGCGGCTATTTCAAAGCGGAAGGGATCGACGTCAACATGGTCGAGTTCCATTCCGCTGCGCCGATCGGCGTCGCGACCGCATCGGGCGATCTCGATTTCGGCATTTCCGGCATGTCGGCGAGCTTTTACAACCTCGCCGCCCAAGGCCAGCTGCGCATCATCGCCTCGGGCTCGGCCGAACATCCGGGATTTTATTCGCTCATCGTCGTGGTCTCGAACAAGGCCTGGGATGCCGGGCTCAAAACGCCCAAGGACCTCGCCGGCCACGACATCGCCATCACCCAGGTCGGCACCAGCCTCCATTACAGCATCGGACTCCTCTCGAAGAAGTACGGCTTCCCGATGAGCGGCGTCCGGGTGAAGCCGCTGCAATCGAATCCCAACGTCCTCTCGGCGCTGAAGGGCGGCACCATCGACGCGGCGGTCATGCCGACCAGCCCGGTGATGCCGCTCATCGCCAAGGGCGAGATTCACAAGCTCGGCTACATCGGCGAGATTACCGAGGGTTTCTCGGGATCGATGCTCTTCACCTCGACCAAGATCGCCGAGGAGAAGCCCGATCTCGTGAAGCGCTTCCTCGCCGCCTACCGCAAGGGAACGCGCGACTTCCACGACGCCTTCGTCGGCCCTAATGGCGAGCACAAGGACGGGCCTTTGGCGCCCACCATCATGGCGATCATGTCGAAATTCACCGGCCTGCCGGTGGGCCAGCTCGAGGAATCCATCCCCTATCTCGATCCGCAAGGCGGGGTGAACACCGCCGATATCGCGCGCCAGATCGCCTGGTACAAGTCGCAAAACCTGCTGAAGGGTGATGTGCGCGCCGAGGAACTGGTCGATCACCGCTACGCGCTGCCGCTGCTGGCGAGCAATTGACCGCCGCCGCTCGCGCGAATTACGGCTCCGTCTTATGCAGCGCGTCGGTCTTGCGCGCCGTGCTCGGGGTGACGATGCCCGTCGAGATCACGTATTTGATCGCCTCCTCGACCGAGATGGCCAAGGTCGTCACCTCGCGGCGCGGCAGAAAGACCATGTAGCCCGAGGTCGGGTTGGGCGTCGTCGGGACATAAATCGCCACCGCGTCGGCGCCGGCGTGCTCGCCGATCTCGCCTTCGACCGTCGCCGTCACGAAGCCGATGGTCCAGGCGCCGTGCCGCGGCCATTCGATCAGCACAACCTCGCGGAAGCTGTTGGATTGCTTCGCCAGCACGGTCTCGAAAATCTGCTTCACCGCGCTGTAGACGCCGCGCACGATCGGCATGCGCGCCAGCACCCGCTCGCTCAAGCGTAGGAGGACGCGGCCCGCCACGCCGGCGGTCGCGGCGCCGATGAGGGTGAGGCCCACCACGGCGACGATGAGGCCGATGCCCGGGATGTAGAAGGGCAGATAGGTCTCGGGGTTGTATTCCTTCGGCAGGATCGAGCCGACCGAATTGTCGATGAAGCGGACGAAGGTCCAGGTAAGATAGAGCGTCAGCGCGGTCGGGCCGGTAACGAGAATGCCGGCGATGAAATAGCCCCGCAAATGCTCGACCAAGGGCAGCCGGCGCTTCCTACGGGGCGGCGGCGGCAGCATCTCGCTCATGGAACCGTCCTCGCCGCGCGCGGTTTCTGATCTGCCGCAGGTCGGTCATTCCCGTCCCCGCCCGCGGGGGAGCCGCACTCGAACATGTGATCCAAAGTGACTGAGCCTTCGGTCTAGTTTGCCCGCAGACAACGCCTCCGACTGCACTCTAACCGCGCGAAGGGATTGCCGCCAGTGACGAACGCCCCGCACCTGCTCGCGCTCGCGACGGCAGTCCCCAAGCACGAGCTCGGCCAGCGCGAGGTCGCGCAGCGTGCCCGCCATGTTTTCGGCCATGCCGGCGTTGCCAATCTCGACCGCATGGTCGCGGTGTTCGGCAATGCCGGCATCGACACACGCTATTCGACCGTCCCGGTCGATTGGTACGAGCGGCCGCATGGCTGGGCCGAGCGCAACGCGCTTTACCTCGAGCACGCGCTGTCGCTGATCGATGAAGCGGCGCGCAAGGCGCTGGCCGCGGCCGATCTCGACGCCGCGCAGATCGACGCGGTGGTTACCGTCTCCACCACCGGCATTGCGACGCCGAGCCTCGATGCGATGCTGATGGGCCGGCTGCGGCTGCGCAGCGATTTGCAGCGCCTGCCGGTCTTCGGCCTCGGCTGCGCCGGCGGCGTGCTCGGCCTGTCGCGTGCCGCCGATCTCGCCCGCGCCGCGCCGCGCTCGCGCATCCTCTTCCTCGTCGTCGAGCTGTGCGCCCTGTGCTTTCGCCGCGGCGATTTCACCAAGAGCAATCTCGTCGCGACCGCCCTTTTCGGCGACGGTGCGGCCGCGGCGGTGATCTCCTGCGACGGGGACGGACCGGTTCTGGCCGAGGGCGGCGAGTTCACCTGGCCCGATTCGCTCGACATCATGGGATGGGATGTCGCCGAGGACGGGCTCAAGGCGATTTTCTCGCGCGATATCCCCTCGCTCATCGAGCGCGATCTGCGCGCGGCCACCGACCAGTTCCTCGCGCGGCACGGACGGCATCTCGCCGATATCCGGCATTTCGTCTGTCATCCGGGAGGCGCCAAGGTGATCGTCGCGCTCGAACAGGCTTTCGGCCTCGCCGAAGGAAGCCTGCACTCTGCCCGCGAGGTGCTGAGCGACTTCGGCAATATGTCGGCGGCGACGGTGATGTTCGTGCTGGAGCGGGCGCTGAAGGCCGGCGCGCGCGGAACGATGCTGATGACCGCGCTGGGCCCCGGCTTCACCGCCGGGTTTCAGCTCCTCGAAACGTGAGCTGGGCCGCGCTCATCGTCGCGCTGGTGGCGGTGGAGCGCGCGGCGGAGCTCATCCATGCGCAACGCAACACCAAGCGCCTGCTGGCGCAAGGCGCCGTCGAGCGCGGCGCCGGGCATTACAAGCTGATCGTCGCGCTGCACGCCGCTTGGCTGCTCGCGATCCTCGCCTTTGCGCCGCAAGGGACAGCGCCCCTTTGGGGATGGATCGCGGTTTATCTGCTGCTGCAAGCCGTCAGGCTCTGGGTCCTCGCCACGCTCGGTCCCTATTGGACGACGCGCGTGATCACCCTGCCGGAAGCGCCGCTCATCAGCGGCGGCCCCTACCGCTTTCTGCGTCATCCCAATTACGCCGTGGTCATCGGCGAGATCGCCGTCCTGCCCCTGGCCTTCGGCGAATGGCGGGTGGCGCTCGTCTTCTCGGCGCTCAACCTCGCGCTCCTCGCCTGGCGCGTGCGCATCGAGAATGAAACCCTGGCGGAGCGGATTTGAGGTCCGCGCGACTTCGGCCACGGCGACGCGAAGCGCTTACCCTCGCTCGATCAGCTCGATCTTGTTCCCGTCCGGGTCCTCGACGAAAGCAATGTTGACGGTGCCGAATTTCAACGGACCCGGCGCGCGCGGAATCTTGACGCCCTCTTTCTCGAGCACCTTGCAGGTGCCGTAGATATCGGAAACGCCGATCGCCAGATGGCCGAAGCCCGAGCCGGTCGTATAGGGCTCTTTCTGGTCCCAATTGTAGGTGAGCTCGACCACGGTGTGGGTCGCATCATCGCCATAGCCGACGAAGGCAATGGTGTAGCGCCCGGCTTCGACCTCGCGCTTGCGCAGCAGCTTCATGCCCATCAGCCGGCAATAGAAATCGATCGAGCGCTCGAGATCGAAGACGCGGATCATGGTGTGCAGCAGCCGGAAACGGCTGGTGTCGATGCCGGTCGCCGGCTTCGAGCTGGTTTGGGTGTCCATCAATGCCTCCTCTTCAGCGCTTGGCCGCCTTGCGCGCGATCACGCCGAGCACCTCGTCGGCGGCGCGCAGGCTCGGCGACACACCGCCATAGCCGAGCACGTGCAGCGCTTCCTGACAAGCGGCGATTTGCGTGGCGCCGGCCGCCTTGTCGCCGAGCACGGCCTCGACTGCGGGCGCGAGCTTTTTGGGCGTGCAATCATATTGGAGAAATTCCGGAACCGCCTCGCGTTCGAGGATCACGTTGACGAGATCGGCGTAGTCAACCTTGACGACGCGGTCGACATAAGCATGCGTCAAGGGATTGATGCGATAGGCGATGACCGTCGGCAGCTTCGCCATGGCGAGCTCGAGCGCGACCGTGCCCGAGGCCGCGAGCGCGGCATTGCTCGCGGCGAAAGCGTCGTATTTCTCGGCAGGGCCGCGCAGCACGATGCTCGGCACCGGCCAGCGCTCCAGCGCGCGCTCGACGCGCTCGGCGACGTTCTCGGTCGTCGGCACGACGATGCGCAGCCCCGGATGACGCGGCAGGACCCGTGCGATCGTGTCTTCAAAGATCGGTAGCAAAGTCCCGACCTCGCCGCGTCGACTGCCCGGCAGCACGGTCAGCAGCGGCGCCTCGGGCGCGATGCCGTGGCGGCGGCGAAAGCCCGCGCCATCGCCGCGATCGGCGCCGCTCTCGACCACCGGATGCCCGACATAGGCGCAGGAGAGCCCGACCGCGGTGAAATAGGGAGGCTCGAACGGCAAGAGCGCCAGCAGATGATCGTACCAGCGCGCCATGCGCCGGGCGCGCCCGCCGCGCCACGCCCAGACCATGGGCGCGACATAGTGGATGAGCGGCAAGGTGCTGCCCTGGCGCCGCAAGCGCTGCGCGATCCGCCAGGTGAACCCCGATGAGTCGATGGTGACGAGCGCCGCCGGCTGCTGCGCCGCGATGTCGGCGACGGTCTCGGCGACGCGGCGAAAGATGCGGCGGGCGCTGGGCAACACCTCGGCGACGCCCATGATCGCGAGCTCCGACAAGGGCACGCGCGAGACGAGGCCTTGCGCCGCCATGGTCTCGCCGCCGATCCCGGCAAAGCGCACCGCGCCTTGGGTGCGCTCGCGCAACGCCGTCATCAGCCGTCCGCCGAGGAGATCGCCCGAAGGCTCGCCGGCAACGAGATAAATGAGCGGCGGCGCATCACTCATTGGGCTTTGACGCCGACGACGAATATTCCCGCGCGATCGGCGGCTTCGACCGCGGCTGCGCGATCGAGCACAAGCGTCGCGCCGGCCTCGATGGCGATGCCGCGCAGCCCCGCTGCGGCCGCCGCGGCGACGGTCGAAGGACCGATTGCGGGCAGATCCGCGCGGCGCTCCTGGCCGGGCTTGGCGGTCTTGACGAGGACGCCGCCCGGCGCGGCGCAGTTCGCCATCAGCGCATCGGTGCCGGCTTCGCCTTCGACGCCCAAGACCTCGCCCGCGCGCACGATCACCGCCTGGCCAAGATCGCGCGCCCCATGCGCCCGCGCCGCATCGAGGCCTGTGGCGATGTCGCGCTCGGCTGCCGCATCGGGCGCGACTCGCCCCAACGTCCCCAACGGCGCAAGCAGATCGCCGAGAATGCGATCGGCGCCGGTGACGCGAAAACCTTCACCTTCGAGCTCCTTGATGATCGCGCGAAAGAGCGCGTCGTCGCCGAGATCGGTGAGCGCCTTGAGCCCGATCTTCAGGAGGAAGCGCAAGGCGCGCCAATCCGGCCGCAACGCCGCAAGCGAGGGCCGACGCACGCCGCCCGCCATCACCAGCTCCTCGACGCCGTTCTCGCGCAGGAGGCGCAGCGCCTCGCCGCCGGCACCGAGGCGAATGAAGCGGTGCGGGACCGCGGCGACGCTTGCCGGATCGCAAGAGCCTTCGAAACCGAGCACGAAGAAAGGCCGGTCCCCGGCTCGGCAAGCCTCGATCAGCTTCAGCGGCAGCTCGCCGGCGCCGGCGAGAATGCCGAGCTTAGGCGCCATTCCCCGCCTTCGGCTGGCACAGGCCGCGCGAGGACTCGGCACGCACGAAGGCGAGCACGTCCTCGACCGCGCGCATGCCGGGAAAGCGCGACGCCACCCGCTCGAGCCGCTCGGCGAAGGTGCCGTTCTCGCCTTCGAACAGGAGCTGATAGGCCTGGCGCAGCGCCTGGATCTCCTCGCGGGTGAAGCCGTGGCGCTGCATGCCGACGAGGTTGAGCCCCGAGAGGCGCGCGCGGTCGCCCATCACCGAGCCATAGGGAATGACGTCGCGCTCGACGCCGGTGACGCCGCCGACCATCGCGTATTTGCCGATGCGCACGAATTGATGCACCGCCGAAAGACCGCCGAAGACGGCGCATTCGCCGATCACGACATGGCCCGCGAGCGTCGCGTTGTTGGCCATGATGACTTCGTCGCCGATGACGCAATCATGCGCCACATGGACTCCGACCATGAAGAGGCAGCGATCGCCGATGCGCGTGACCATGCCGCCGCCCGCCGTGCCGGGGTTCATCGTCACATGCTCGCGGATGATGTTGTCGCGACCGATGACGAGCCGCGACTCTTCGCCCTTGTATTTCAAATCCTGCGGCGGATGGCCGATCGAGGCGAAGGGAAAGATGCGCGTGCCCTCGCCGATCGTCGTGCGGCCCGCCACCGCGATGTGCGAGAGCAGCTCGACCCGCTCGCCGAGCTCGACATGGGAGCCGATGTGGCAGAACGGGCCGATGCGGGTGGAGGCGCCGAGCTTGGCACCTTTCTCGACCACCGAAGTCGGATGAATCTCAGCCATCGGTGTTGATGTTGTTGTCCATGATCATCGCCGCGTAAGTGGCCTCGGCCATCAGCTTGTCCTCGACCGTGGCGCGGCCCTGGAACTTCCATACCGGGCCGCGGCTCGCCTTGCGCTCGACATGAATGAGGAGGGTGCTGCCCGGCACCACCGGGCGGCGGAAGCGCGCATCGTCGATCGAGGTGAAATAGACGAGCTTGCCCGCCGCCAGCTCGCCGATCGCATCGACCACCATCACCGCGGCGGTCTGCGCCATCGCCTCTATGATGAGCACGCCCGGCATCACCGGCCAGCGCGGGAAATGGCCCTGGAAATAGTGCTCGTTGATGGTGACGTTCTTGACCCCGGTCGCGCTCTCGCCGCGCACGACATTGACGACTTTGTCGATCATCAGAAAGGGATAGCGATGCGGGATCATCTGCATGATCCGCTTCAAGTCGATTTCCGGCGTGACCTCGGGCTTTGCCGTCGTGTCCATGCTATTCGCCCTTCTTCCTGGCGGCGAGGCGCCGGATATAGGCCGTCATATAGTGAAACTCCTTGATCGGCATCGCCGGCGAGCCCAGCACCGTTTCGCCGGGCTTCAAGTCGCTGATCACACCCGCCTGCGCGCCGATGCGCGTGCCGTCGCCGATCGTGAGATGACCAGCCATTCCCACCTGTCCGCCGACCATCACGAAATCGCCTAGCCGGGTGCTCCCCGATATGCCGACTTGAGCGACGATCACGCAACAGCGTCCGATCTGCACGTTGTGCCCGATCTGCACGAGATTATCAATCATCGTGCCGGAGCCGATCACCGTATCCGGCCCGGCGCCGCGGTCGATCGTGGTGTTGGCGCCCACCTCGACATCGTCGCCGATGATGACCAGTCCCAGCTGCGGCACTTTGATCGGGGCCGCCGGATCGGGCGCGAAGCCGAACCCGTCCTGGCCGATGCGCGCGCCCGGATAGATCCGCACCCGCGCGCCGATGATCGCGTGGCTGACGCTCGCATTGGCGCCGACGCGGCAATCCTCACCCAGCACCGCGGCGGGGCCGATGACGGCATTGGCGCCGATGAGACAGCGCCGGCCGAGCTGCGCCCGGGCGCCGATCACGGCATTCGCCTCGATGGCGCAGCCCTCGCCGAGCACGGCCGTCGGATCGATCACCGCGCTCGGCGCGATGCCGGGTTGCGGCGGCGGCTCCGGATAAAACGCTTGTGCGGCGAGCGCATAGGCGCGATAGGGCGCCTCCGTCAGCAGTAACGCCGCGCCCGGGGGCGCTTCGGCCGCGAATTTGGGGCTGACGATCACCGCGCCGGCGCGGGTGGCGCGAAAAGCGTCGAGATAGCGGTGGTTGTCGAAGAAGGTGAGATCGTCCGCGCCGGCGCGCTCGAGCGGCGCCACGTCGTGCAACAGGCGGCTGGCTTCGCCGGCGCCCGCGAGATCGGCGCCGGTGCGGCGGGCGATCTCATCGATGCGGAACGGGCCGGCGCGGGTGAAGAAGCGCGGATCGGCCATGGCTCAACGCGGCGCCGGGATCGGCGCAAGGCTCGGCAAGCCGGGGCCGCTTGGCGGGGCAGGACCGGCGGGCGGGCCTGAGAGGTTGGGCTCGGCGGGGACCGACAGGGTCACGAGCGGCAATTTCACGTCGAGACGGCGGATCACGTCCTGCGTGATGTCGAGGCCCGGCGCCTCGAACAGCACCGCCGCCTTGGTCAGGACGAGGTTCGCCTTCTTCTCGGCGGCGATGTCGGCGATGATCTGGAGCGCGGTGTTCTCGACCTTGGTCATCGCGTCATTATAGGCCTGCTGCAGGGCCTGGCGCGTCACCTGGACGCCATGGTCGAGCGCGTCGTAGCGCTGCTGAAAATCGCGCATCTTGGCGTTGAACGCCTCGGGCGCCAGGACGTTGCGCTGTTTTTCGAGCTGATCCTGGACGCGGCGAAGCTCGTCCTCCTGCTGCGTCACCTCCTTCGTATAGCGCTCGGTGCGTTGCGACATCTGCGACTGGATGTTCCGCGCGACCAGGGAATCCCGCAGGATCTGCTGCACATCGACAATGATGATGACGGGGGGCGTGACCGTCTGGGCGGGTGCCGCCGCGCCGGAGACGAGGATCGAGAGCGCCAAAGCGGCAGCAAGGCCGAGATGGCGGCAGCGCGGCATTTAGAACTGCGATCCGAACCCGACCCGGAAGAACTCCGTCTTATCGAAGGGTTGCTTCACGATCGGGACGGCAAAATCGATGCGCACCGGACCGACCGGCGAATCCCACGAAAAGCCATAGCCGACCGAGACGCGGATGGCGTTGACATCGGCGACGGTCGGGCCCGTGTCGTCGATCGACCAGGCACTGCCGAAATTGGTGAAGACGTGGCCCGAAATGCCGAATTCCTTGGGCAGGCCCAAAGGCATGCTGAGCTGAACGGCGCCCAGCCAATAAGCGTTGGCGCCAAGCGCGTCGTCGGTGACGATGTCGCGGGCGCCGATGCCGCCGGTCTGGAAACCGTGGAAATTGTCGCCGCCGATGAAATACCGGTCCTCGATCCGCACGTGATCGCTGCCGAGGCCGAAAATGTAGCCGGCCTCGCCGGTCGCCTGCGCCACCCAGTTGGTCGCGACCGGATAGTAATAGCCGGCGCTCACGCCGTTGCGCAGGAAGTAGACCTGGCCGCCGAGGCCGGCGATATCCGTGGTCTGTTGCAGGTAATAGCCCGAGGTCGGGCGCAGCCGGCTATCGCGCTTGTCATAGAGCAGCTGCTCGCCGACGATCGAGGCGATGCGCGAGCCCTTCTGAGCGAGAATGAATTGCGAGGCGCCGGGGATGATGTCCTTGATGGTGTCGTCGCGGATCGTGTAGGTCAGCGTCTGACGCAGCGATTCGGTGAACTGATAACCCGCGCGCAGCGAGCCGCCATAGGATTGCTGCTGATAACCCGAAAACGTCGTGTTGTCGCGCTGCAAGGCGAAGAGGTCGAAGCCCGCGGCGAGGTTGCGATCGAGGAAGTAAGGCTCGGTGAAGCTGAGATCGACCTGCTGCGTCAAATAAGCGATCGTCGTGTCGATGCGCAAATCCTGACCGCGTCCCAACAGGTTGCGCTCGTGGATGCCGATATTGGCGAGCGGACCATCCGAGGTCGAATAGCCGACGCCGATCTGGAATTCGCCGGTCGACTGCTCCTGGACATTGACATGGATGACCGTCTTGTCCGGCGAGCTGCCTTGGGTGTTGGTGATATCGACCTTTTTGAAGAAGCCGAGATTGTTGAGCCGCTGCTCCGAGCGATGCAGCTTGGTCGAATTGAAGGCGTCGCCCTCGACTAGACGGAACTCGCGCCGGATCACCTTGTCCTGGGTGCGGACGTTCCCGGTGATGTCGATGCGCTCGACATAGACCTCGGGACCTTCCTTCACCGTGAAGCTGACATCGATCGTCTTGGTGTCGACATTGCGCCGGACATTGGGCGTGACCTGGACGAAGGCATAGCCGCGGTCGCCGAGCGCGTCGGTGATCGCCTGGATCGACTTGTCGACCTGATCGGCGTCGTACCAGTCGCCTTCCTTGAAAGTGAGGAGCGCGCGCAGCAGCGCCGGGTTCACATCCTTCAGCTCATTGGCGACCGACACTTTGCCGAAATGGTAGCGCGCGCCTTCCTCGAGGCTGAAGGTGATGATGAAGCCGGAGCGGTCGGGGACCAGCTCGGCATTGGCCGAGACGACGCGGAAATCGGCATAGCCTTGCGAGAGATAGAATTTGCGCAGCAGCTCGCGGTCATAGGTCAGGCGATCGGGATCGTAGGTGTCGTCGCTGCTGAGGAAACGGTACCAGCGCGTTTCCTTGGTCGAGATCACCTCTTTGAGGGTCGATTCGCTGAATACCCGGTTGCCGAGGAAGGTGATGCCGCGAATGCCGGTCGAGGGCCCCTCGTCGATCTCGAAGATCAGATCGACGCGGTTCTGCGGCAGCTGAATGATCTTCGGCTGCACCGTCGCGGCAAAGCGGCCGGAGCGGCGGTAGAGCTCGAGAAGCCGGCTCACATCGCTCTGCACCTTCTCGCGGGTGAAGACGACGCGCGGTCGCAGCTGAATCTCGCTGGTGAGATTGTCGTCGGTGAGCTTGTGGTTGCCCTCGAATTGGATGCGGTTGATGACCGGGTTCTCGGTGACCGCAACGATCAGCGCCGAGCCGTCGCGCCGCAATTCGACATTGGAGAAAAGGCCGGTCGCAAACAGAGCCTTGAGCGAGGCGTCGGCCTTTTTCTGGTCGTAGACGTCGCCCGGCTGGATCTGGAGATAGGATTTGACCGTATCGGGCTCGACGCGCTGCGTTCCCTCAATGCGGACCTCGGTGATGACGCCGCCGGCGGGGATCGGCGCCGCTTCAACCGGCGTCGCCGGCGCGGCGGCGGGCGCCTGCGCATGGGCGGCGCCAACGACGGCAAGGCTCGACATCAGTGCCGTCGCGAGGAGAAGGCGGCGTGCCGCTCCGGAGAAAATCACCAACAAATCCCCCTGTCCCCCGAACGAGTCCCTTGTCGACGAATCCCGGGCCGCCGCCGACCTAGGACACCAGGCTTTTCAGAAACTCGACGACCCGCAGATGAACGAGGTCGTTCCAGGTGGCAAAAACCATCAACGTCAACACCAACGCCAAACCGAGCCGAAAGCCATATTCCTGCGCGCGCTGGCCAAGCGGCTTCCCCCGAATGGCCTCAGCGGCATAAAACAGGAGATGCCCCCCGTCAAGAACGGGAATCGGAAAGAGGTTGATGAGGCCGAGATTGATCGACAGCACCGCCATGAACCAGAGCATGGCGACAATTCCACCTTGCGCCACCTCGCCCGACATCTGCGCGATGCGCAAGGGGCCGCCGAACTCGTCGGCGGTGCGCGCGCCGATGATCATCTGCCACACGGCCTCGAGCGTTCCCGTCGTCATGTTGAGGGTCTCGCCGCCGGCGCGCCACACCGCATCGAGCGGGTTGCGGCGCACATATTGAACGCCGCCGCCCTCGATCCCCAACAGCCCCATCTGATGCGTGTTGCCGAAGCGATCGGTGATGGTGCTGATCTTCGGCGTGACGGTGAGCGGCACATCCTCGCCGCCGCGCTTGACGACGAGCTTCATCGGCACGCCGGCATCGAGGCGCACGAGGCGCTGCACATCCTCGAAACGCTCGATCTTCTCGCCATCGATCGAGACGAAGACATCGCCGGGCTTCAAGCCGCCCTGCTCCGCCGCGCTTCCGGGCAGAACCTTGCCGACCTGAGACGGGGTGAAAGGCTGGCCCACCGTGGCAAAGAGCACCGCGAGGACCGCGATCGCGAAAACGAAATTGGCGCCCGGACCCGCCACGACCACGGCGGCGCGCTGCGGCAGGCGCTTGTGATGGAAGGAGACTTCGCGCTCCTCGGCGGTCATCGCCTGGAGCTCGCCCGCCGGCATCGACGCGGGATCGGCATCGCCGAACATTTTCACATAGCCGCCGAGCGGCATCAGGCTGAATTTCCAGCGCGTGCCGGCGCGGTCGTTCCAGCCGAAAATCTCCGGGCCGAAGCCGATCGAGAACACCTCGATGCGCACGCCGTTCCAGCGCGCGATGAAGTAGTGGCCGAACTCGTGCACGAACACCAGCACCGTCAAAACGACGATGAATGGAACGATGTAATCGAGGCCGCCGGTCAAAAAGCCCATGAGTCCAACCTATGCACGCGAATGCGGTTAACCATAGCAAAAAATTGCCGCGCCATTGCTGAAAAAAGCGCCCGTTTCCACAGGGTTTACGGGTGGGCGGCGAAGCCCGGCCCGCAGCCGAGGAGGAGCAGCGCGCCCAGCCCCGCGGTTGCGGTCAGCAACGAATCGAGGCGGTCGAGCAGCCCGCCATGGCCGGGGATGAGCGCCCCCGAATCCTTGGCGCCGAAGCGCCGCTTGGCGAGCGACTCGGCGAGATCGCCGCCCTGGGCGAAGGCCGACAGCACGAGGCTGAGGACGACCGTCGCCAAGGGCGCCGCCCCGGCAATGAGCGCCGCGGCAAAACCGACGATCCCGGCGCAGGCGAGCCCGCCCAGGGCGCCCGACCAGGTCTTGTTGGGCGAGAGCCGCGGCGCGAGACGCGGCCCGCCCAAGGCGCGGCCGAAGGCATAGGCGCCGGCGTCGCTCGCCCAGACCACGGCGAAGAGCCACAGCATCAAGGGGCGTCCCGCCTCGCCCGCGGCAATCCATAACAGCGCCAGGCAAGGGACCGACAGCCAGAGCGTTCCCGCCGCGGTCCAGGCTGGCGCGGGAGCGGCGGCGGCACGCGCCAGGGCGGCAACCGCGAGCGATAGGGCGGCGGCAAATGCCAGAGCCCAGAGCGGCGCGCTCGACGCGGCCAGCAGCGCGGCGGCCGGCCCCACGGCGGCGACCGCGGCGCGGATCAAGCCGCTCTCGATGCCTGAGAGCCGCGCCCATTCCCAGCCCATGCCGGCCCCGGCAAGGATCACCAGCCCCGCCAGCGCCCAGCCACCGAACCAGACCGCGGCAATGGCAAGCGGCATCAGCACGAAGGCGGAGGCGAGGCGCAGCTTCAGGCCGCCGGCACCCGGCCGTGCAGCCTCGGGCGGCGCTGCCTCTGCCTCCTTAGCTTGAGCCAACGGAAGTGCCGTAGCGGCGGTCGCGGCCGTGGAATTCGCGCACGGCTTTTTCGAGATCGCTCGCGCCGAAATCCGGCCATAGCGTATCGACGAAGACGAGCTCGGTATAAGCGGTCTGCCATAAGAGGAAATTGCTGATGCGCTGCTCGCCGCTGGTGCGGATCAGCAGATCGGGATCGGGAATGCCGGCGGTATAGAGCTGCGCCGCGAACTGCGCCTCCTCGATCCGATCGGGCGCGAGCCGGCCGGCCGCCGCTTCGGCCGCCAGGCGGCGCGCCGCCTGAACGATGTCGTGACGTCCGCCATAAGACAGCGCGACGATGAGGTTGAGCCGCGAATTCTCGGCGGTCAGCTGCTCGGCATTGGCGATCAGCGTGACGATGTCGGGCGCGAGCCGGGTGCGATCGCCGATGATGCGCACGCGCACGCCCTGGCGATGGAGCTCGGCGATTTCGCCGCGCAGATAGACGCGCAGCAGCCCCATGAGATCGTCGACCTCGTCGCTCGGGCGCTTCCAATTCTCCGAGGAGAAGCCGAACAAGGTCAGATAGGAAATGCCGAGCTCGGCCGCGGCGGTCAGGGTGCGCCGCACCGCCTCGGCGCCGCGGCGATGGCCTTGAATACGCGGCAATCCGCGCGCCTTGGCCCAGCGCCCATTGCCGTCCATGATGATCGCGACGTGCGCCGGCGGCACCCGCCCGGGAGACTTGTCATTCGCCGACATCAGACCTGGAGAATCTCCTTGTCCTTGGCGGCCAGCATGTCATCGACCTTCTTGACGGTCGCGTCGGTCAAGGTCTGGATGTCCTTGTCGAGCTTGCGGTGCTGATCCTGGGTGATGGTTCCGTCCTTTTCCTGCTTCTTCAGCAGGTCGAGGCCGTCGCGCCGCACATTGCGCACCGAGACGCGCGCTTGCTCGGTGTATTTGGCGGCGACGCGGGTCAACTCCTTGCGCCGCTCCTCGCTCAAATCGGGCACGGGCACGCGGATCGTCTGGCCTTCGCTTTGCGGGTTGAGGCCGAGACCCGATTCACGGATGCCCTTCTCGGTCGCCTTCACATTGGCTTTGTCCCAGACCTGGACGATGATGAGCCGCGGCTCGGGCACGCTGACCGTGCCGACCTGGGTCAGCGGCATCTTGTTGCCGTAAGCCTCGACCTGGACGGGATCGAGCAGGCTCGCCGAGGCGCGGCCCGTCCGCAAGCCCGCGAATTCCTTGCGCAAGACTTCGATCGCGCCATCCATGCGGCGGCGCAGATCGGTAACGATCTTCTCTTCGCTCATGCTCGCGCCCCCTCCTCGCTGATAATGGTGAAGCGTCCCTTGCCGGCGACGACGTCGGCGAAGCCGCCCTTGGCGTAGATCGAGAACACCACGATCGGAATCCGGTTTTCGCGCGCAAGCGAGATCGCCGCGGCGTCCATCACCTGCAGATCGCGCGTCAGCACGTCGAGATAGGTAAGCTTCGCGTGGCGCTGGGCGCTCGTGTCCTTTTTGGGATCGGCGCTGTAGACGCCATCGACCTTGGTCGCTTTGAGCAGCGCCTCGCATTCGGTCTCGGAGGCGCGCAGCGCCGCCGCGGTGTCGGTGGTGAAGAACGGATTGCCGGTGCCGGCGGCGAAGATCACCGCCCGTCCCTTCTCCATGTGGCGAATGGCGCGGCGCCGGATGTAAGGCTCGCACACGGTCTGCATCGGAATGGCGCTCTGCACGCGCGTCTGGACGCCGAGCCGCTCGAGCGCGCTTTGCAGCGCCAGCGAATTGATGATGGTCGCGAGCATGCCCATGTAGTCGCCGGTCGCGCGCTCCATGCCGGCGGCGGCGCCCGACAGGCCGCGGAAAATATTCCCGCCGCCCACCACCATCGCCACCTGGACGCCGAGCGCATGCACGCTCTGCACCTCGGCGGCGATTCGGGAAATGGTTTCGGGATCGATCCCGTAGCCCTGTTCGCCCATCAGCGCTTCGCCGCTGAGTTTCAGAAGCACGCGCCGGTATTTCGGTTCGCCTGGCATCACGTCACACCCGAGGCTCGAACGGGGCGGGATCATACAGGAGACCGGGGCCGGCGTCTCCTCTTTGAGAGCGCGCGCCCCTCAGTGTTTCAGCGTCGCAGCGACCTCGGCGGCGAAGTCGGCCTGCTCCTTCTCGACGCCCTCGCCGAGAACCAGCCGCTCGAAGCCCGCGATCTTCACCGGCGCGCCGATTTCCTTCGCCGCCGCATCGAGCACCTTCGCCACCTTGGTCTCGTTGTCGATGACGAAAACCTGCTCGTTGAGGACGGTCTCCTCGTAGAATTTGCGCAACCGCCCATCGACCATCTTCTCGATCACCGCATCGGGCTTGCCGCTCGCCTTCGCCTGCTCCTTCAGCACGTCGCGCTCGCGCGCGAGATCGGCCGCGGGAACCGAGGCGATATCGAGATATTGCGGCTTCGCCGCGGCGACATGCATGGCAAGCTGCCGGCCGACGCCCGCCAAGTGATCGACGCCGGTCGTCGCCTCGAGCGCCACCAGCACGCCGATCTTGCCGAGATTGGGCGCGACGGCATTGTGGACATAGGCCGCCACCACGCCATGCGCGACATGGAGCCGCGCCATGCGGCGGATCGACATGTTCTCGCCGACAGTGGCGATGAGATGCGCGAGCTCGTCGGCGACATGGCGCCCGGTGCCGGGATAAGGCGCCGCTTGGAGACGGTCGAGATCAACATGGGTGAGCGCGAGATCGGCGACCGTCGCAACGAACTTCTGGAAGGTCTCGTTGCGGGCGACGAAATCCGTCTCGGCATTGACCTCGACCAGCGCCGCGACATTGCCCTTGAGCGCCGCTCCGACCAGGCCCTCGGCGGCGACGCGCCCGGCTTTCTTCGCCGCGGCGGCCAGACCCTTCTTGCGCAGCCAATCGACCGCACCTTCGAGATCGCCCTGGGTCTCGCTCAGGGCGCGCTTGCAATCCATCATGCCCGCGCCCGTCTTCTCGCGCAGGGTCTTCACCAATCCGGCGGAGATTTCTGCCATTCGCTCTCTCCGCTCAGGCCGTTGGCTGCTCTTCGCCGGACGCATCGGCCGGCGTCAGAAGCTCGATCGGCCCCGCCTCGCCCGCGCCGATATCGACGCCCGAGGCCGCGGCCTCGGCCTGGAGTCCGTCGAGCACGGCATCGGAGACGAGCTGGCAATAGAGATGAACCGCGCGCATTGCGTCGTCATTGCCGGGGATCGGATAGGCGATGCCGTCGGGATCGGAGTTGCTGTCGAGAATCGCGACCACCGGAATCTTGAGCTTGTTCGCCTCTTGCACCGCGATCGCTTCCTTATTGGTGTCGATCACGAAGAGGATATCGGGCAGCCCGCCCATTTCCTTGATGCCGCCCAAGGCGCGCTCGAGCTTGTCGCGGTCGCGCGTCAATTCGAGCAGCTCGCGCTTGGTGATGCCGGCCTCGGGCTGGGTGATGCGCTCGTCGAGCTCGCGCAGGCGCTTGATCGATTGCGAGATGGTCTTGAAATTGGTCAACATGCCGCCGAGCCAGCGGTGATCGACGTAATATTGGCCGCAGCGCTTGGCCGCGTCCGACACCGCCTCCTGCGCCTGGCGCTTGGTGCCGACGAAGAGCACGCGGCCGCCCGAGGCCGCCACGTCGCGGATCGCCTGCAAGGCACGCGCGAGCTGCGGCACGGTCTGCTCGAGATCGATAATGTGCACGCCGTTGCGAACGCCGAAGATGTAGGACTGCATCTTGGGGTTCCAGCGCCGCGTATGGTGGCCGAAATGCACGCCCGCTTCCAACAGCTGGCGCATGGTAAAGGTCGGAATTGCCATGAAGCTTCCTTTTCCGGTTGTTCCGCCGCGGGAGCTTACCGGCCGGATGGCTCCGAGCCGGCACCGGGGCGACTTCTCGCTGGCGCGAGCCGTCGCATCCCCGCGTGTGGGATTAAAGTGAAAACGGAGCCTTAAATAGGGTGATCCGGGCGCTTTGGCAAGGGCTCGCCCACCGCTCAGCCCGTCGCGCCGAGATATTGGCGCAGGAAAGCGTGCAGCTTCTCCGCCGCATCGGCGCGCGCCGCCGCGTTATAGGCGAGGTTGGCGCCGCGGCTGAAGCAGGAGCGGACATAGCCGCGCACCGCCTCGGCGCCGACCCCGGGATTGTCCTTGTGGTCCATGCGGAGCACGTGGCCGTTGGTCAGATCGAGGATGAGATCGCATTTGGCGCCGACTTCGAGGTTGCGGGCGAAGCCGTGAAAGCCGCCCTCGACGTCGAAATCGTGATAGGTCCCCGGATAGGCGACGAAGCTCACGCGGTTGCCCATGCTCTGCGCCCAATCGGCAAATTCGCGGGTCGGGCCGACGGGCACGTAATTATCCGCCTCGCCGTGGAAGAACAGCATCGGCGAGCGGTCGGTCGCGCGGTCGCGATATTGGAACTCGGCCGCGCCGTAGAACACGACATGGGCGGCGAATTTCAGATCATCGGCAATGATGCGCGTGCGCACCGTCTCGAGCGCGGTTTCGAGTGCGACGCTGCCGCCGCGCGACCAGCCCATGACGCCGATGCGGCGCTTATCGAAGCGCGCATCGGCGCCGAGAAGCTTCAGCGCCGCGAGCGTATCGGCGACATCCGCCCAGGAGGAAAGCTGCGCCTGGTTCGCCGCGGTGTCGGTGATGCCGCGCGGACCGAAGCTGTCGACCACCAGTGCGGCGACGCCCCACCGCGCGACCAGCTGCGCCCATTGCCGGATGGCATCGCCATTGGCACCGCCGAGACCGCCGCTGCCATGTTTCAGAATCAGCACCGGAACGGCGCCGGTTCGTTGCGTCGGCAGATACAGCTCGCCGGCGACTGTCGCCGGCGCGCCTTGGCGATGCAGGAACTCCGCCAGCGATTTCGGCGTGATGGACGGGATGGCGATTTTCCTGAGCTGCACCGCCACGGCCGCGCCCAATGCCATGCGCATGATTTTCCCCTCGGATGCGCGCCGGCATCCCCATAACCGGCAACCGACGGCTCCACGAGCCTAGCCATCCGTGCGGAGCACGCGCGAGCGGGTTTTGCCGCCAATCGCTCGCCGGTTACGCGATTTTCGGTCGCAATCGCGCCGGAGCATCCCCATATGAGACTTGCATGGCTTTCCGTCCCAAATCGAATTTGCACGCACTGCCGCGGGAAACCGTGGATTCCGGCGAGCGTTGGCGCATCATTTGGGACACGAAGCGCCGTGGGGCCGACGACAGCCGCAACACCGCGCTCGAGAAATTCGAGGTGGACGCGCTCGACCGCGCACGGCATCTGCTGCGCATGGGCTTCGTCGTTTACGAAATTCGCGCGCCGCAGGGCTCGCTCTTCCTCGGCGAGACCGCGATCAAGGCACGTCTCGGCCTGGTCGCAATGAGCGAAGACGACTCGGCAAAAGCCGAAAAAGACGCGTCTCAGGCTTGAAAGCCCGCCGCCAAGCGGCCATAGTCCGCCTGCCACGGGCAGAGGCGGCCGCATCCGGCGTTCGCACGGATAGCAGGCTCGCCACTCGGCGACGATGATTTTGCGCCGAGACTTCGGGCTTCCGCTTTCGCCGATGACGGCCGCGCGGAATCTCATCCTTCACGCCGCGATGCGCGGCACTGTGAGTTGAGCGGCATGAGCAAGAAAAAGCCGATCGAGATCGGCGCCTTTCTCCTCTTCGACGTGCTTTACGACGACGGCACGCGCACCTCGAACCGCAAGGTGCCCACCGCCGCGATCGAGGATTGGAATTTCGACGATTCGGTTCGCGCCGCGCTCGAGACGCAGGACCGTGAGATCGCCGAACGCTCGGGCAAGCCGCGCGGCACCATTACTTCGATCACGCGCTCGGGCACGCGCGCGGCCGAGCGTCTTGCCAAGCGCACCGAGGCCGGCGGCCGGCGGTCCGCGGCACGGTGACGCTGTCCTTCACCCAATATTGAGCAAGGAGCACCGACCGTGATCGCGTTGCACAAGTTCAAAGTCGGCCAATCCGTCGAATTCGCCGGCGGCGGCATCCAGCCAAAGCCGCTGGGCTCGTTCAAGGTCGTGCGCGTCATGCCGAGCGAGCGCGGAATTCACCAATACCGCATCAAATCCGCCACCGACGGGCATGAGCGGATGGTGACCGAGAGCGAGCTGCTGTAACGCCGGCCTTGCTTTCGCGCATCCGAAGCGCCATTCTCCCGCCACTATCCTTGCTCGCAATCGCGCGAAGCCCGACGGATCGCTAACCGCCGCGGCGGCATTTCGAGATCATCCCTGATAGGCACCAAGGCTCCCGGTCGCGCACGGGCCGGCCGTGAAAACCCCAAGCATCGGGCATTCCGCCCGATGCGACGATCGTTTCGCATCGTCTCAATTCAAAGAAAGCAATCCACACGTGACTTCCTCCTTTACGACGCTCGGCCTCGTCGAGCCGTTGCAGCGCGCATTGCGCGCCGAGAACTATCAAACTCCGACACCAATCCAAGCCGAGGCGATCCCGCCTCTTCTCGCCGGCCGCGATCTGCTCGGCATCGCCCAGACCGGAACCGGCAAGACCGCTGCCTTCGCGCTGCCGATGCTGCAGTTGCTGAGCGCGCGCCGCACGGCCTTGCGCCGCGGCGAGCCTCGCGCGCTTGTCCTCAGCCCGACGCGCGAATTGGCGATCCAAATCGATGACAGCTTCCGCCGCTACGGTCGGCATCTCGCGCTGCGCTCGACCGTGATCTTCGGCGGTGTCGGGCAGAAGCCGCAGGTCGATGCGCTGGCGCGCGGCGTCGACATTCTCGTCGCGACGCCCGGGCGCCTGCTCGACCTCGTTCAGCAGCGTCATCTGCGCTTCGATGCGGTCGAGATTTTCGTCCTCGACGAGGCCGACCGCATGCTCGATATGGGCTTCATTCACGATATCAAGCGCGTCATCGCCGCGCTTCCCCAACGCCGCCAATCGCTCTTCTTCTCGGCGACCATGCCCGAGGCCGCGGCGCGGCTCGCCGGCGGCATGCTTGCCGACCCGGTTCGGGTCGCGATCACGCCGCAGGCAACCACCGTCGAGCGCATCGCGCAGCGCGTCTATTTCGTCGAACAGGGCGACAAGCGCGCCCTCCTCGCCGATCTCCTGACGGATCGCACGATCGCGCGCGCCCTCGTCTTCACCCGCACCAAGCACGGCGCCAACCGGGTCGCTGAGCAGTTGACGCGCGGCGGGATTGGCGCGGAGGCGATCCACGGCAACAAATCGCAGGCCGCGCGCCAGCGTGCGCTTGCCAGCTTTCGCGACGGCAAATCGCGCGTTCTCGTCGCCACCGACATCGCCGCCCGCGGCATCGATATCGACGGCATCACGCATGTGATCAATTACGAGCTGCCGAATCTGCCCGAGAGCTACGTCCACCGCATCGGCCGGACGGCGCGCGCCGGCGCCGACGGTACCGCGATCGCGTTTTGCGACGCTTCGGAACGGGCCTTCTTGCGCGATATCGAAAAATTGACGCGGCAGAGCCTCGCCGTTGCCGAGCACCGCTTGAGCGCACGCGCCGGCGAGCCGCGCCCCGCGGCCGGCGCCCGGCCCCAACCTCGCCCGAGCCAGCAACGCGCCCAGCGCCGGCGCCGTCCGAAGGCACCTCCGCCGCGGCACGGCGCCGAAGTCGGACGGTCCCGCGGCGCCAGCGCTTAGGAACCAAAAGGGGACGCCGCGCCGCACCGCGCGGCCAAGCCCTCGGAGCAGACAGGCGCGCGCTGGCCTGATAGAGACAGTGGTCGTCATGGCCCTCCCTCCCGCGCCTGCCCTCACCTTTCGCCGATGACGCCGCGCCGATGATCGATACGATTCTCGGCGCCATCGTACCGGTGCTGCTCACGGCGTCCCTCGGTTATGCCTGGACGCGGGCCGGCCGCTCCTTCGACAGCGCGATGCTGACGCTGCTCGTCACCGATATCGGCACGCCCTGCCTCATCGTCTCGACCTTCGCCAAGACCGCGATCCCGCCGGGCGCCTTCGCCCAAAGCGCGGCCGCCGCCATCGTCATCCTTCTCTGCTTTCTCGTCCTCGGCGCCGCGGTGCTGCGCATCGCGGGACTGAGACTGCGCACTTATCTGCCGGCGATGTCGTTCCCCAATACGGGCAATCTCGGCTTGCCGCTCGCGCTCTATGCCTTCGGCCCCGAAGGGCTTTCCTACGCCATCGTCTTCTTCACCTTCTGCTCCTTAAGCAATTTCACCCTCGGCCAGGCGATCGCCGCGGGCACGGTCAATTGGCGCGCGATCGCGCGGATGCCGATCATCTACGCGGTCGTGATCGGCGTCGCGCTCTCCGCGCTGCAGCGCCCGCTGCCGCTTTGGCTCGGCAACACGCTGAGCCTCCTCGGCGGCATCACCGTGCCGCTGATGCTTTTGCTGCTGGGGGTCTCGCTCGGCCGGCTTTCGGTCGCGGCCTTCCCACGGGCTTTCGCGTTGTCGATCCTGCGGATCGGCATGGGCGTCGGCGTCGGCGCGGCGATCACGACGCTGTTCGGATTGGAGGGCGTCGCCAAGGCCGCGCTCATCCAGCAAAGCGCGATGCCGGTCGCGGTCTTCAACTATCTTTTCGCGCTGCGCTGGAACAATCAGCCGGAGGAGATTGCCGGCGTGGTCGTGGTCTCGACCCTCGCGGCGATCGTCACCGCGCCGGCGCTGCTCTTCTTCCTGCTCCGCTGAACGTCGCCGCGCTCAACTCCCGACGCCGTAGACGCTGCGCAGCCGCCGCTCCAGCGCATTGAGCGCCGCGCGGCAATCCGCGTGCCGCGCGGTGCCGGCGCGGAACGCGCCGCAAATCCATTCCTGGCCGGCGCGCGGCACGACCGTCACCTGCTCCGCTCCCTGGCAGCCTTTTTCCTTGCGCAGCTCGGTGAGGAGAATCTGCTCGAGCTCCGCGACCGCAACGATCTTCCGCAACACGTTTCGAACCCGCCCTAGTTCGCCCAGATCGGGCGAAACCTTAGGCAAGGGGATTTGAATCGGGCGTTAACGCGCAGCCTCGCCCGCGCTGCACCGGGGTAATCTCTCGTCAAGGTTGACGGGGAGTGCTCGGCCGCGACAGCGTCAAATCCCTGCGGCGCGCGCCTTTGCTGCGTCGCTGTCGCAAGAACGCGCCTGCCGCCCGGCAAGAGCGGCGAGCTTTGCGCGAAGCAATTCCACATCGATCGGTTTTGCCACGTAGTCGTCCATACCCGCGGCGCGATACTGCTCGCTCGCGCCGACCATGGCGTTGGCGGTCAAGGCGATGATCGTGATCGCGTTCTTGGGCGGCGGCAGCGCCCGAATGAGGCGCGTCGCCTCGACGCCGTCGATGCCGGGCATCTGGCTGTCCATCAGCACGACGTCGTAGTGCTTGGCGCGCACCGCTTCGACCGCCGCGCGGCCATCGGCGACCACCTCGACCTCGTGACCCGCCTGTTTGAGAATGGCGACGGCGAGGCGCTGGTTGATCGTATTGTCCTCGGCAAGGAGAACGCGCAGCCCGCCGCTGCGTCGCGCCGGCACAGCCGGCGAAGCGGCCGCAGGCTGAGCTTCCGCCGTCGCCCGATCGAGCTTCTCGAGACATTCGAGAATGCAAGCAAGCCGCAGCGGCTTTTCGATCACCGCATCGGCAAGTTCGCCGGCAACGCTCATCCGCGCGTCAGGCCAGGCGGCGAGAACCAGCTTCGTTTCGCCGCGCGGCGCAAGGCCGCGCATGCGGCTCGACAGATCGCCCGGCCCAAAGCCCGCGGCCTCGTCGAGAACCGCCAGCGCAAAGGGCATGCCGCCGCGCCGCGCGCGCATCAACTCGGCGAGCGCCTCGACCGCATCGCATGTCGCGGTGACGGCAAGACCGAGCCCCGACAAGTGCCGCGCGAGCATGTCGCGAAGGACGGAAGCCTCGGCCGAAACCAGAACGCGCGCGCCGGCAAAACGCGCCGGCACGCCGCGTGCCGGCGCCACGGCGAGGCGCGGCAGCGGCACGGCGAACCAGAAGGTCGAGCCGCGATCGGGCTCGCTCGAAAATCCGATCGTCCCGCCCATCAGCTCGACCAGCTGGCGGCAGATCGCAAGGCCAAGGCCGGTGCCGCCGAAACGGCGGGCGGTCGAGCTGTCGCCCTGCTCGAATTTCTTGAAGAGCTTTGCCTGTACCGCCTCGTCCATGCCGATCCCGGTATCGCTCACGGCGAAGCGCAAGCCGCTGCTGCCGCCGGGCATCTCCTGCGCCGTCACGGCGATCGAGACGCCGCCGCGCTCGGTGAATTTGAGGGCGTTGCTGACGAGGTTGAGAAGAATCTGGCGCAGCTTCGCCGGATCGCCGCGGAAGCTTCCCGAAAGTCCCTCGGCGATGAAGATGCCGAGCTCGATCGTCTTCTCGCGCGCCTTGGGCGCGAGGATCATGACGGCGTTCTCGACCAGCGGCACAAGGTCGAAGGGAAGGCTCTCGAGCTCGACCTTGCCGGCTTCGAGCTTCGAGATGTCGAGAATGTCGTTGATGATGGCGAGGAGCGAGGCGGCCGACTGTCCGACGATCTCCGCATATTCGCGCTGGCCCTCGGACAGGGACGTCTTCAGCAGCAGCTCGTTCATGCCGATAATGCCGTTCATCGGCGTGCGGATCTCATGGCTCATGCGCGCGAGAAATTCGGACTTCGCCTTGCTCGCGGCGTCGGCATGCTCCTTGGCGAGGCGCAGCTCGCTCTCGTTGCGCATACGCTCGCTGGCGTCGCGCACGATGCTGATGTTCTCGGGCTCGCCGGTGTCGGGATTGATCGCGCGGCGGCGGTTCGCTTCGACCCAGCGGAAGCTCCCGTCCTTGCGGCGGATGCGATAAGTGACGGTCGCCTGGTCGGCGGTATCGAGCTTGCGGGTCGAATCCTCGAACAGCGCGACATCGTCGGGATGGATAAGGTCCTCAGGATTGGCGCCGATCAACTCGTCAGGCTCGTAGCCGTAGATCTCGCGGCAGGCAGGCGAGACATAGAGGCGGCGCATTTCGCCGGGCTTCGAGCGCACCAGCATGTCGGAGGAATGCTCGGCGAGCAGGCGGAAGCGCTGCTCGCTGTCGCGCGCATTGCGCTCGGCCTCGCCGCGCCGGCGCAGCTCGCGGATTAGAGCGACGGCGAACCAGCCGGAAAGACCCAAGAGCGCGGAGAGCACGGCGAGGAACACCGCCGCCTTCTGCCGCCATTCCGCGAAGATGACGCTGCGGGTTTGCGCCACCGTGATGACGAGCGGCAGATTGCCGACCTGCCGGAACACGTAAAGCCGCTTGATTCCGTCGATGATCGCCGTCGTCTCGAAATGTCCGGCGCGGACCCTCGGATAGAATTGGAAGATTTTGCCCTTGCTGAGATCGCGGCCGAGGTCGCGCTCGTCATAGGGTGCGCGCATCATCACCTTGCCGTCCGCGCGGAACAGCGTGACGGTGCCGTTCGCGCCAAGATCGAAGGCGCTGAAAATCCGCCGGAAATAGCCGAGCCCCATGGTGCCGACGACGGCGCCGGCGAAGCTGCCATCGGCATTGGTGCGGCGCCGGCTGAGACCAATCATCCAATCACCGTCATGCGAATTTCGGAACGGCACGCCGATGAACAGGCCGATAGTGGGATCATCGCGCAGGGCCTTGAAGAAATCCGCCTTGGCGAAGCTGCGCGGCGGCGGATTGGCGGAGCGCGAATCCATGATGACGGTGCCGGCGGAATCGACGACGAGAATCCCGCCGAGATCCTGCGCGGAGGCGGCGCCATCGAAGAGCGCGCTCCGCCGTATCTCGGGCGACACGCGCCAAATGTCCTTGAGCTTCAGCCCCTCGACGACGGCGCGCAGCGACAGATCGTAGACTTCGACGTTGCGCTCGATATCATGGGCCAGCGCGGCATCGAGATTTTGCGAGGTTTCGACCGCGCGGTTCCAGGCGCGGCTGCGCTCGTCGGAGAGCGTCCAGATCATCAGCGCCATGACGCCGAGCATGATCGCCATTGCGGCAACGAACAGAAGCCGTGTCCGCGGCAATGACAAGACTGTGCGTTGCACGGGCATCGGTGTCTTTCGCAATGGGTTGCGCCACGCGGCCAACCCAGGAGAAATTTTCGCAGAGGCAAGTTAAGACTTGCTTAGCTTTACCGCCGGGCGGCGCCCTTGCCCCGGCCCCGCAAGCCGGGCATCGTGCCCGACGCCGCACGGTCGTGGAGAGAACGGATCATGATGGGATCGGTCACGCCCCCTCGCGGCCGGCGCCGCGCCGCGGCCTGGCAATGGGCCGCGCTGGCGCTGCTCGCACTCCTTGGCTCCGCGCTGACCCCGGCGCGGGCCGCGGCGATCCGGATCGGGGTGGTTCCGGCCGCCGCCATGGGGCCGATCTTCATCGCCAAGGAGAAGGGCTATTTCGGCGCCGAGGGCATCGAGACGGAGCTCGTCCCCTTCGATGCGAGCGAGGGCGCGGCCGCCGCGGCGGCCTCGGGCGCGGTGGATTTCGGCGCGGCCGCCATTTCCTCGGCCCTCTATGGCTTCACCGGCCAGGGACCGCTGCGCATCATCAGCGGGCTTTATAGCGAGGCAAACGGCTTTCATACCCTCGCGATCGTTGCCGCCGATGCGGCCTACGACCACGGTCTGCGCGCGGTGAAGGGCTTGGCGGGCCGGTCCGTCGCCCTCGCGGCGCTGGGCGGTCCCGCACATTACAGCCTCGCCCTCCTCGCCGAGAAATACGGCGCCGATCTCGCGGCAATGCGCCTCGTGCCGGCGGAGAACCCGCGCGGCGTGCTCGCCGCGCTCGAAGCCAACGAGGCCGAGATGGCGATCGTCGCCGGCAGCGTCGCAACCCCCGCGCTCCAGGCTGGTCAGGTGAAGCTGCTCGGCTGGGTCGGCGATGAGACGCCGTGGCAGGAAGGCGTCGCCTTCACAAACACGAAAATGATCGCCGAGCACAGCAGCACGGTCCAGGCCTTCCTCAGGGCGCTGCGCAAAGGAGCGCATGACTATTCCGCCGCCTTCACCGGACCTGGCGGCAAGCGCCAGGACGGGCCCGACGCGAAAGAAATGCTCGCGATCATCGCCAAATATGCGCACCTGCCGCCCGATCAGGTGCGGCTCGGCATTGCCTATGTGGATGCCAGCGCGCGGCTCGACCGCCGCGACGTGCTGCATCAGCTCGACTGGTTCAAGCAGCAGAAAGTGCTGCCGGGGACGGTGGATCCCGCAACGGTCATAGCGCAGGACTATGTGATCGCGCTGCCCGACCAGAACCAGGAAGGCGCCGCTCAGAAATAGGACGGCAGCGCGGTTGCGATCAGAAACAGGCTGATGACGAGGCCGAGAACGGCGGCGCGCTCGAAGCATTTGAGCGCGAGATCGAGAACCGCCAATTCGTCTTCGCGGCGCGAGTGGGTCTCGTGCTTCAGCTCGTTTGCGGCCATCGGTTTCATCCTCCGCATCCTGGCCGATATCCAACCCGCCGCCCGAACCGGCACCCCCGAGCCCGGTCCTGTCTCTGCGGCGCGCCGGATAGCGGCGATGTGACACCGCACCAAAGAAGTGCGCCCTAATTTAGGCGCCGTTAGGGTTAAGGATGCGTAAAGACCGGAGTAGCTTTAAGGTTATATGAGCGGCAATTCCGAGGCGCAGAACGGCTGGTTGCGCGCGTCCCCGCGCGCCATCGCCGGCACGCGGCCGCGCATCGCAGGGAATAAAGCGGCGCGGCCGACCGTCTTAACAAAAAGCGCGGATCATCGCCGCATGGATCGAGAGCAAGCCCGGCGCGCAATCGCTCGGCGCGGCCGAAACGCCGGCGCGCTGCTCCGTGCTGCTGCGGCCGCGCTGCTTGCCGCCACGACGCTCGCCGCGCCCGTCGCCGCCGCACCCGAGCCGGCGCCGCGCTTCTTCCGCATCGCCGCCGCCTCCACCACCGGAACCTATTTCGTCATCGGCGCCGAGATCGCCAACGCCATCAGCAAGCCGCCCGGCGCGCGCGATTGCGCGCATGGCGGCAGCTGCGGCGTTGCGGGGCTTGTCGCCGTCGCGCAGGCGACGCAAGGCTCGATCGAGAACGCGCTGCTCGTCGGGTCGGGCCAGGTCGAAGCGGCTTTCATCGCGGCCGATGTCGCGCGCTGGGCCTATAGCGGCCGCTCGCCGCAGCTGCGGTCCTGCCACGGCGCGCCCGAAAGCGGCACGGCGCTGCTGGCGAAATCCGGCGCGATCAGCAATCTGCGCGCGATTGCCGCGCTCTTTCCCGAGGGCGTCCATCTCGTCGCGCGCGCCGATGCCAAGATCAAGACGCTCGCCGATCTCAAGGGCAAGCGCGTGGCGATGGGCGAGCCCGGCTCCGGCACGCTCGCCGAGGCGCGGCTCGTTCTCGACGCGGCGGGCCTCTCCGAATGCCGGCTGAAGCCGCAATATCCGCGCCTCTCCGAATCCGCAGCGCAGCTCGAGCGCGGCGCGCTCGATGCGTTCTTCGTCACCGGCGGCGAGCCGGTACCGGCGATCAACGACGTCGCCTCGATGATTCCGGTGCGGCTTGTGCCGGTGATCGGCACCGCGCGGACGAAGCTCGAGCGCCAATTCGGCTTCAGTACGATCACCATCCCCGGCGCGACTTACCCGGGAATCGATGGCGACATCCAGACCATCGGCACGACGGCGTTGTTCGTGGTCTCGGCGGACGCGCCGGACGAGCTGGTCTACGAGATCACCAAGGCGCTATGGCAGGACGCGACGCGCCGCATCCTCGACAATGGCCATCCCGCCGGCCGGCGTATCCGCTTCGAGAACGCCCTCAAAGGGATCACCATCCCGCTCCATCCGGGCGCCCTGCGCTACTACAAAGAGGCCGGCCTCAATCCGCAGAACTGAGCGGTCTACCCGAGGCCCTTTCTAACTTATTGATAATACGACACTATTTTCTGACGAGTCGGCACTCGCGGGCGATTGTTCGGCTGGGCCGAATAGCGCATGTTGCGTTGCAGCAATTATCCCGCCCATCTTCAGCTCCCATCTTTGGCTCGTAGGCGGAACCATTCGGGGGCCGTCGATCGAACCAAGGAGAAGACGATGCGTATCCCTTCACATCTTCGCACTGCGATCGTTGCGCTGTCGCTGGTGGCGCCGCTCGGCGTCGCGGGCGCGGCCTTCGCCGACAACGGGCAAGCGGCCCAGCAAGAGCAGCAGGCGGCAGTGCCGCAACAGCCCAGCTCGAACGCCGGCCCTTATGACGGCCAGGACTTCGTGATCCCGCTCAGCCAGACCTACTGAGCCGAATCCCCGTGTTCGGGACGATGCAACCGGCGCCCTCTTCCGTGGCGCCGGTTGCTCCCGCCGGCTCGACCGGCAGATAACCACTTACGGCAGATCGAAGAGCAGGATTTCCGTCCGCGGGTCATGCGCCGCGAGGGTGACGGTGTCGACTGCCTCGATCGCCGCGCCGTCGCCGGTGCGCAACCATTCGCCTTCGATGTCGAGGCTGCCGCGCACCACCTGCACCCAAGCTTTCCGGCCTTTACCAAGCGCATGCGTCACGCTCGCGCCCTCATCGAGGCTGGCATCGTAAATCCGCGCGTCCTGATGGATCAGGACCGAGCCCTCGGCGCTGTCGGGCGAGACGACGAGACGTAGCCGGTTGTGCTTGCCCGCGGCTGGAAAGCTCTTCTGCTCGTAGCCGGGCTTCAACCCGTCCTGCCGCGGCAGCAGCCAGATTTGCAGGAAATGGACCGGCTCCGTCTGCGAGGGATTGAACTCGCTGTGGCGGATGCCGGTGCCGGCACTCATGCGCTGCACCTCGCCCGGCCGGATCACCGAGCCGGTGCCGATGCTGTCCTTGTGCTCGAGCGCGCCCTCGAGAACATAGGAGACGATCTCCATGTCGCGATGGCCATGCGTGTCGAAACCGGAGCCGGGCTCGACCCGATCCTCGTTGATGACGCGCAACGGGCCGAAGCCCATATGGCGCGGATCGTAATAGTCGCCGAACGAAAAACTGTGCCGGCTGGTGAGCCAGCCGAGACGGGCAAGGCCGCGCTCTTCGGCGGGCCGGAGGGTGATCATGGCGGAACTCCAAGATGCAGGGAGGTTTCCGCCTATATTGGGATCGCGACGCGCCGCGGCAATCCGCCGCTAGGGCGCGGCGGGGTAGTGCGTGCGCAGCGCCTCGCCGCCGGCCTCGGCCGGCTTGGCGTCGATGAGTATGAAGGCGAAGACGCACGGCGCGGTGCCGTTGTTCACCCAGGCATGCATCGTGCCGCGCTGGATCACCACGTCGCGCTCTTTCAGATGCACCGTCTTGCCGTCATCGAGCTCAAGATCGCATTCGCCCGAGAGGATGATCGCGTAATCGAGCGTCTCGGTGCGGTGCATGAATTTGGGCCCGCCGGGCAATAGCTGGGTGATGCGGATCACCGTGCCCTCGCCATTGCCGACATAATTGTAGCGCTTGACGAAGCCCTGGCGCTGCGCCGCCTCGGCCTCGGCCGAATTGTCGACCGGCATGGTATTGCTCGACCAGATCTCGCAGCCGGTCAGATAGGGCCCGCGCCGCTGCACCGCGTCGAGCGTCTCGTCGCGCGCGATGATGGCCTTGCCGTTCTTGTCATGACCGGTGATCACCCGGCGCACCGCGAGTGCCATGTCTCCTCCCCCTCGTGCTGTGCGTGACGGCGCCGATCAGCCGCGCTTGGCGAGCGCCTTCTTCAGCGACGCCGTCGGCTTCATGAAGAAGACCAGCATGGTGCAGCCATTGGGCGCGACCGGCGCGTGGCGGCTGCCCTTGGCGCGGATGACGAAGTTGCCGGCGGTGCAGGCGCCTTCGTGATCCTCGAGCGAGCCTTCGAGAATGAGGGTCTGCTCCAAATCCTCATGTACATGCTCCGGGATGCCGGCGCCCGGCTCGAGCTTCGTCAAGATCGTCAGCATGTCGGTCGCCGGATCGTGATAGAGCACCTTCATCTTGTTGCCCGGTGCCGTATCGATCCAAGGCATGGACTCGATATCGACGAATCGCGAGGCGAGCGAGCCCAGAGATGATCCTTCCGCCATGACGGCCTCCCGTGGATTGGTTGCTCCGCAAGCCTAAGCCTTCCCGCCGCTTCGGTCCATCGCCTTGCGCCGGGCGCAGCGCCGCGGCCTCCCTGCGGCCCGAGCCGATCATCAACGCTGCGCAGAGCGAGGAAAGCAGCGCCAACGCGGCGGCGATCAGCATGACGGTACGAAAGCTCGCGAGATAAGCCAGCGCCACGGCCTCTTCGAGCGCCTGCGCCTCGCCCGGCCGCAAGCCCTTCGGCAGCGGCAGCGCGGCGAGCTTGTCGCGGCTCGCGGCGAGAAAGCGCGCGCCGTCGGGGCTGAGCGCGAGCCCGCCTGTCACGGCATCAATGGCGTGGCCGAAAACCGCAACCGCCAGCGCGCCGAAAGCCGCGACCGCTAGAAGCGAGGCGATCTCCGAGACGGCGTTGTTGACGCCCGAGGCGATGCCCGCGCGCTCGGCGCCGACTGCATTGAGCACCGTCGTCGTCAGCGGCGCGATGCTGATCGCCATGCCGAGGCCGAGGATAAGCATCGGCGGCAGGAAATCGCGCCAATAGGACGCATCGAGCCCGGGCCGCGCGAAGAGCGCGAAGCCCGCGGCAGCGATCAGCGGGCCGATGATGAGCGGAAGGCGCGCGCCGAATCGGTCGATGAGGCCGCCCGACCAGGGCGACAGCAACCCGATGAGAAGCGTGAAGGGCAGAAACACCGCCCCCGCTTCCGCCGCGCCGTAATGGCGCGCCTGGATGAGATCGAAGGGCAGAAAGAAGAACGCGCCGCCGAGCCCGGTATAGAGAAAGAGCGTCAGCAGATTGGCGCCGCTGAAGTCGCGGGCGCGAAACAACGCGAGCGGCACCATCGGCGCGCGGCGCTTCGCTTCGAGCGCGACAAAGGCCAAGAGAAGCGCGATGCCGACAAGCAGCGCGCCCCAGACGAAGGGGCTCGGCCAGCCGAGCACGCCCGAGCGGATGAGCCCCAGAGCGAGTGCGCCAAGCCCCGCGACGGCGAGCAGCGCGCCCGGCCAATCCTGCCGTCGCGGCGCGTCCCCACTTCGGCTTTCGGGCAAATGGCGCCAAGCAATGGCGAGCGTCAGAAGCGCCAAGGGCAGGTTGATGAAAAAGATCGCACGCCAGCTGATCGCGTCGGCGAGCCATCCGCCGAGCACGGGTCCCAAGGCCGCCGCCATGGCCGAGGCCGCCGCCCAGCTGCCGATCGCCTTGCCGCGCGTCTCTTTCGGAAAGCTCGCGCCGATGATCGCAAGATTGCTCGGCACCAGCAGCGCGCCGCCGACACCCTGGACGCCGCGCGCGATGGCGAGTTCGACCGCGCCGCGCGATAAGCCGCACCACAGCGACGCCAACGCGAAGAGAGTGACGCCGATGATGAAGATGCGGCGCCGGCCATAACGGTCGCCGAGCGATCCGCCGGTCAGCATCAGCGCGGCGAGAAACACCGTATAGGCATTGACCACCCATTGCATGAGGGTGATCGAGGCGGAGAGCTGGGCCTGGATCACCGGCAGCGCGACGCTCACCGCGCTGCCGTCGATATAGGCCATGCTCGAGCCGAGGATGGCAGCGGCAAGCACGAAGCGCTGTTGCCGCGCCGTGCAAGCTGGCCCCGCCCCAGCCGCGCGGATCGCGGCTTCATCGCAGGGCCGCGGCTGCGGACTCACGTGCGCGCGCTCAAGCCGCCGCGTTCACTCGGCGGAAGCCGGGTAGAGCCGCCTGGCGTCACGATGCAACGCGGCACGCGAGCCCGGCCGCAGATACATCATGTGCCCGCCCGGGTAGAGCGTCAGCGCGATGCGCTCGCGTGGAATCGTCGCCGGCAGATGATCCACCACATAGCGGCTTGTCATATAAGGGGTGACAAGATCGGTCATGCCATGCGCGATCATCACCTTGAGGCGCGGGTTGAGCGCGAGGGCGCGCGCCAGTTCCGAAACGGCGCCGACGGAATTGCTCGGCCCCTGCGTACCCCATTGCCATTTGCGGCCGACCTCGCCGCTCAAGAGCACATAGCGCCGGTCGGTCTTGAAATTGAGCTCGTCGCGCAGATAGGCGACGAAGCCACCGGTCAAAGGCGCGGTGATGCCGGCGAGGATCGGGTCGCCGCGCCGCGCGACGTAGAAGGAGGGATCGGGATCGGGGCCGGCCACCGACCCGTCATAACGGCTGACCACTTCGCCTTCGCTGTGGTGGATGCTTTTGATGAACAGGTCGGTTGGCACGCGCGCGCGCCAGCGCGCGACCTCGGCTTGAGGCAAGCCGATGAGCTCGGCGACTTTCGCATCGAGCTTCTCCACCGCGGCGGCATCGCCGACGGGTGCCGCCAGCCCGGTGAGATAGTCGCCGAGGGCAAAGCGTTCGGCGGGCTTCAGCGCCTCGGGCGTCAGCGCGTCATGCTTTTCCAAATTGACGGCGGCAAAGGAGGGAAGTTTGAGTGCCCATGCTAGCGGCGCGAAATCGCCCGGCTCGATCAGCGCGAATTCGAGCACCGGCGAGATCAGCACCGCGCCGCTGACGGCGATGCCTTCATCGCTTGCCAAGGTCAGGGGCAAGCGCGCCGCTCGCAGCCCGCCATAGCTTTCGCCGACGAGATAGACCGGCGAGCCATAGCGGTCGAGCTTCGACAGCACGCGGCGGATGATCGCGCCGAGGGATTGGAGGTCTTGGTTGACGCCGAAGAACGCCTTTTGCGCGTCTTGCGGGCTGGTCGTCGGCAGGCTGTAGCCCGTGCCGACCGGATCGATGAAGACGAGGTCGGTCGCATCGAGCCAGGTGTCGGGATTGTCGATCAGCTTTGGATGCGGCGGCGGCAAAGCGCGTCCGCCGCCGAAATCGAGAATGCGCGGCCCGAGCGCGGCCATGTCGAGATAGGCCGCGGCCGCGCCGGGCCCGCCATTCAGCGCGAAGGTGATCGGCCGCTTGCTCTTGTCCTCGCCGTCGCGCGTATAGGCGATATAGAACACCTGCGCGAGCGTCTGCCCTTTGTCGTCGCTGAGCTCGAGCGTGCCGGCGCGCGCGGTATAGGCGAGTTTCTGCCCGGCGAGCGTTATGGTGTGCGCCGTCACCGCGTCGGGCGGCAGCGGCGGCAGCGCCGCCTCCTTCGCGGACGCGCTGCCGGCAGTCTCCGGCCCGGATACGGCGGCCGGCGGCCCGGAGCGCTGCGCGCGTTGCGCAAAGCTGGGCGGCGCGAGCACCGCGCCCGCCAGCGCCAGGATTAGCAAGATCGCAGCAGCGCGTCCCCAACGCAGCGGCATCACGAATTCGAGAGGCCGCCTACCCCGGATGCGCATCGGACCATCTCCCGCTCGAGCCTCAGGCCGAGTGGGTTGCTAGGACCGCTCCTGCCCGGCCGCAAGAGCGCGGCCGGAATGGAGACGGCGCCGCGCGCGCTGCTTGCGCTATTTCCCCTGCGGGTGCAGCTCGGTCCAGGGGTCCTTCACCATCTTGAAAGTCTCGAACTCGACATTGGCGAGCTTGCCGTTTTTCTTCTCGACGCGGCGGATATAGATGTTCTGGATGATCTGACGCGTCTTGGGGTCGATCGCGAAGGAGCCGCGCGGGCTTTCATCGGTCTTGTAATGGCTCAGGATCGCCATCGCCTGATCGCCGGTAAAGTTGCCATGCGTCTTCTTGATGACGTCGAAGATCATCGCCATCCCGTCCCAGCCCTGCACGGCGACGAAATCCGGGATGACTTTCGGCCCATAGGCCTTCTCCCAGGCCGCAAGGAACGCCTTGTTGGCCGGCCGGTCGGCCGCGACCGAATATGTGCCCGAGCTGACGACGCCGAGCGGGATATCCCCCATATTCGGCAGCTCGCTGTCGATGACGAGATCCTGCGTCGTCACCAGCGTGATGCCCGCCTGCTTCAAGCCGAGATCGCTATAGCTCTTCATCATCTGCGTCGATTCCGGCCCGCCGGGCACGAAGATGAACAGCGTCTTCGGCTTGGCGTCCTTGATGCGCTGGAGATAGGGCGCGAAATCGACATTCTCGACCGGAAAGCGCACCGCGCCGACGATCTTGCCGCCGCCGTCGAGGATGCCTTTCTTGAAGCCGCCCTCGGCATCCCAGCCGGGCGCGTAATCGCTCACCGCGATCGAGGCATCGCCCTGGCCGTGCTTCACCGCCCATTCGGCCATGGGATAGGAGACCTGCCACAGAGTGAAGGAATCGCGCACGATATAGGGCGATTTGAAGGGCAGCTCGGCCGCGGCCGCGTTCATATCGACGAATGGAATCTTGGCCTCGGTCATGATCGGCGCGATGGCGAGCGCGTCGGGCGAATAGACGGCGCCGGCGATCATATCGACATGGTCGCGGGTGATCAGCTCCTGGGCGAGCCGCTTGGCGACATTCGGCGCAACGCCGGTGTCGTCGCGCTTGATGAGCTCGATCTTGACGCCCGCCGGCAGGTCCTTCTCGTGCAGCTTCGTATAAAGCGTCAGCCCCTTATCCATGGAGATACCGGGGGGCGCCAAGGGGCCTGAATATGTGGTGATGATGCCGATCTTGATCGTCTTTGCCGCCGCTTGCCCCGCGAAGGGCAGCCCCAGCGCCATTACCGCAACAAGACCGACCCAAATGCTTCTGCTTCTCATCGTCGCGCCTCCTAAAATTCGTCAGTCAGGAACACGCGCGAGGTGGTTTCTTATTGCCGGGGAGCCTAGGCCAATCGCGCCGCCGAGGCAATTCGGACGGGACGGGGCGACCTCGGGCGCGATCGCGATTCAATCCGCTGCACCGCTGTCATAGAATCGGCGCTTTCGGGATTGGAGACGAGGAGAGCCGCCATGGCCGAGGAGCACGTTACCAAGGTTCATCTGACCGCCGAGGATTATCGCCGCCTCCTCGAGCTGCGCCACCAGCGGCCCTCGGAGCGGCAAGCGAAGCCGCATCATCTGAGGCTCGGTCAACGCGTCGCCGACTGCGTCGCGGCGACCGTCGGCTCCTGGCATTTCATCATCGCGCAATCGGTCATCCTGGCGCTCTGGATCGCGCTCAACGTCGTGGCGTTTATCGCTCACTGGGATCCCTATCCCTTCATCCTGTTGAACCTCATCCTCTCCTTCCAGGCGGCCTACACCGCGCCGATCATCATGATGAGCCAGAACCGGCAATACGAGATCGATCACCGCCATGCCGAGCATGATTATCATGTCAACGTCAAGGCGGAGCTCGAGATCGAGTTGCTGCATCAGAAGATCGACATGTTGCGCGAGCAGGAAGTGGCACGGCTCTTGACCGTGCTCGAGAATGTCTCGGCGCATTTGGCGGCCGATGCCGCGAAATCCTAAGAGCGCGCCGGGTTTGACGCCCGGGAAACGCGCTTCCTATCATGGCATCCGTGATAAGCGGTGGTGCCGCAAGGGGAAAGCTGGTGAGTAACGAGCGCATCTGGCCCGCAGCGGGCGAAACGCGCCTGCCCTATTGGGTCTATTCCGATCCCGGCCTCTATGCGCTCGAGCAGGCGCGAATCTTCTGCGGTCCGACCTGGAATTATGTCGCGCTCGAAGCCGAAATCCCCAAGCTCGGCGATTTCAAGCGCACCTTCATCGGCGATAAGTCCGTGGTGGTGGTGCGCGACGGCGCAGGCGGGATCAATGTCCTCGAAAATCGCTGTGCGCATCGCGGCGCGCAATTCTGCCAGCGCCATCTCGGCAATGCGCAGGAATTCATCTGTCCCTATCACCAATGGACCTACCGGCTCGATGGAACGCTCCAGGCCGTGCCCTTCCGCCGCGGCGTCAAGGGCCAGGGCGGCATGCCCAAGGATTTCGCGCTGGACCAACACGGACTGCGCGCCTTGAAGGTGGCGCGTCGCAACGGCGTGGTCTTTGCCTCCTTCGCCGACGCGGTCGAGCCCTTCGAGGACTATCTCGGCAAGGAGATCCTGGCGCTGTTCGACCGGGTTTTCGACGGGCGCGGGCTCACCGTGCTGGGCTATTCGCGGCAACTGACGCCCGCCAATTGGAAGCTCGTCATCGAGAACATCAAGGACCCCTATCACGCCAGCCTGCTGCACGTCTTCCTTTTGTCCTTCGGGCTCAACCGCGCCGATCAGCCCAATCGCCTCGTGATCGATCCGAGCGGACGGCATGCCGCGGGCATGACCTGGCGCGGCGAGCAGAAACGCACCGCCGACAATGTCGAGATGCGATCGTTGATCGAGGATCTGAAGCTCGCCGATCCGTCGATGCTCGAGCCGGTGAAGGAATACGCGCAATACACCATCGTTCTGATGACGATTTGGCCCAATCTCGTCATGCAGCAGCAATCGAACACGCTGGCGATGCGCCAGGTCATTCCGAAAGGCCCCAACGCTTTCGAGCTCGCCTGGACCTTCTTCGGCTATGAGACCGACGACGAGGCGATGACGCGCCGTCGGCTGCGCCAAGCCAATCTGATGGGCCCGGCGGGCTTCGTTTCGATCGACGACGGCGAGGTCATGGGATTCGTGCAGCAAGGCGCCAGCCAGGCGCCGGGCGCCGCCGGCGTCCTCGAGATGGACGGCAGCGGCTGGAGCGAGGAGACGCCGCACGCCGTGACCGAAGGCGAAATCCGCGCCATGTATCGGCACTACCGCAAGGTGATGGGGCTTTGAACGTGGCCGAAATCAGCAATCCCCGCGAACTTTCGTCCCTGGAGCTGCGCGGCGTCATCGATACGCTCTATGCCGATTATCAGGGCTGCCTCAATGAGGAGCGTTTCGAGGATTGGCCCGGTTTCTTCACCGAGGACTGTCTCTATAAGATCGTGCCGCGCGAGAACTTCGAGCGCGGCCTGCCGCTCGCGACCTGGCTGTGCGAAAGCCGCGGCTATCTCCTCGATCGCGTCACCGCCATCCGCAAGACGGCGGTCTATGCGCCGCGCGCGATCCGTCGACTTTATTCGGGAATCCGGCTGCTCGGCTGGAAAAGCAACACAATCGAGGTGCGTGCCGATTACGCCGCCTTCGAGACGCTGCTCGACGAGATGACGCGCGTCTTCAATGTCGGCGTCTATCACGACCGTATCGTCTTCGCGGATGGCCGCCCCAAATTCAAGGAGAAGATCTGCGTCTTCGACAGCGTGCTCGTGCCGAACAGTTTGATCTTCCCGCTCTAACGCGTCATCGCGTTCGCGGCATTGCAGCCCAAAGATCCTGGTCCTGGACCGGGGTTCTTGGCCGAAAGCTGACAGCTTAAAGCTGAGAGCTAAAAGCTGACAGCTCCCCCTATTTGTTCAAGTGATTGTAGACGTCGTGGAAGGTGTAGATCTCCTTGTTGATGAGCTCGCCGTTGCGCCGCTCGATCTGGCGGATATAAATCGGCTGGACCACGTCGCGCGTTGCGGGATCGATGCGGATCTTGCCGCGCGGGCTGTCGAGCGAGAGCGTTTTGAATGCCGCCATCGCCTTGTCGCCGTCGATCTTACCCTTGAGCTCGGCGATCACGTGATAGATGCCGGCCATCCCGTCATAGCCCGAGACCGACATGAAATCGGGATGAAGCCCGGTTCCGAAATATTTGGTGTAATCGGCGACGTATTTCTTGTTCACCGGGTTGTCGAGCGACCAGGAATAATTCTGCACCGAATAGGCGCCGATCTCGGCGTCGCTCGCCGCGCGCGCGGCCTGGGGCGACGCATCGAACAGGTCGGTCGCGCCCAGAAGCTTCGTGCCGGCCGCCTTCATGCCGGTCTGCACATAAAGCTTCGAAAAAGATTCGGATTGCTTGGTGCTGGCAAGGAACAGGAAAATCGCCTGCGGCTTGGCATCGGCGATGCGCTGCACGTAAGCGGCGAAGTCGAGCTCTTGCAGCGGCACGCCGATCTCGCCCGTGATCTTGCCCCCGGCCTTGGTGAAGGCCTTCTTGAAGGCATCGCCCGCCGCATGACCCGCGACGTAGTCGGCGACGACGACGTAGCAATCCTTGATGCCGTTCGCCGCCGCCCACTCGCCCAATTTGGTCTCGAGCGCCTCGAGCGTCGAGGCGACGCGCACGAAATAGGGCGAGGTGTCGGTGATCGACATGGTGGCAGCGTTCATCACCATGGCCGGCGTTTTCGACTGGGTGATCAGCGGCGCGATCGCAAAGGCGGTCGGGCTGAAATCGATGCCGGCGATGAAATTGACCTTGTCGCGGGTAATCAGCTCCTGTGCGAGCTGTTTGGCGCGCTCGGGATTGGGGCCCGCCTGATCGCGCTTCAGAATCTCGATCTTCTTGCCCGCGACATGGTCGCCATGCTCGCGCACATAGGTCTCGATGCCGTTGCCGATCTGCTGGCCGAAATCCCCGAACATGCCCGAGAATTGCGCGATGACGCCGATCTTGATCGTGTCCTCAGCGCGGGCTGGCGTCGCCGCCGCAAGCCCCGCCGCAGCGGCAGCCAGAAAAATTGCCCGCAGCCAATGATTACCCCGCTTCATTGCGATACCCTCCCCCGTACTCGTCCATTGTCGGACCTTCCACGCAGCATGCGCGGATTCGGCTTCCGGGGCAACCGGTCTCGCCCCCACCATGTCGAAATTGCCGGCTTGCGCCAAGGCGCTTATCATCCGCTCAAAGCGCGTGAAAGGGAGACGCCGATGTTTCTCATGAACCAGTGGTATGCGGCGGCGCTCGGCAAGGAGCTCGGGCCGCGCCCGCTCGCCCGCACGATTTGCGACGTTCCGGTCGTCATGTTCCGCACCGAAACCGGCAAGGCCGCCGCCTTGGACGATCGCTGCCCGCATCGCTACGCGCCGCTCTCGGCCGGAGAATGCCGCGGCGAGATCATTGCCTGCGCCTATCACGGCATCGAGTTCGGCGCCGACGGCGCGTGCACCCTGATCCCGCATCAGCCGAACATTCCGCCGAAGATGCGCGTGCGTTCCTATCCTTTCGTAGAGCGCTGGGGCTGGGCGTGGATCTGGCTCGGCGATCCGCTGCGCGCCGATCCGTCGACCATTCCCGATTACGCCTGGTTCGGCGCGGCGGGCTGGCACAGTTTCCAGCGGCATTATTACGTCAAGGCGAATTGGGAGATCTGCGCCGACAATCTCCTCGATCTGAGCCATACGCCCTTCATCCACAAGAAGACCGTCGGCGTGCCGGAAATGGCGACGATCCCGGTCGAGACCACGGTCGAGGGCGACCGCGTGTTTCAGCGCCGCGTCATGAGCCAGGTCGTGCCCAGCCCCTTCGTCGCGGAATGGGGCGGATTCAAGGGCCGGATCGATCGGCGGGCCACCGTTGTCTGGGAGCCGGCCTCCAACATGAACGCGGAGCTGCTCTATGAGGATTCGGCGAACAGCATCATCCTGCGCTTGACCAATCCGGTGACGCCCGAGACCGAGCGCACGACCCATGTCTGGTTCGCCTGGTCGCGCAATTTCGGCTCGGCTTCCGACGCGGATCCCATGGCGCTGCGCTTTCAAGAGCAGAGCTACGCCGTGATGGCCGAGGATGTCAGCTTCATGGAAATCCAGCAGCAGGGTCTCGATCGCGCCGGCGATTTCCAGCCGGTGGCGATCCGCGCCGATGCGACCCTCATCCAGGCGCGGCGGATCGTCGAGAGGCTGCGCCAGGAAGAGCGCGCGCAGGCACGGCGCCAAAGCGCCTGAGGCGCGGCGAGAAACCTCGGTCTTTCGGCGCACCCGAATGCACCGTATTTGCAAACCGGCGGGCGGAGCCCGCTGCACTGCCTTATCCGATATTGACGACGAAATATTCGCCAAGATCGACAAAATCCGCAACGAACCTCACGCCTTGTGGTGGGGCCGAGATCGGCATCTCGTGCGCTGCGTCGCCCAACCCCGGAGCCGGCAAGACGACATTCTTGGCCCGGCACCGCCGAAATAAACCTTTGAGCTATATCAAAGCTAAACAGCCGTCCGCCGGCTAATTTGCGGCAATCATGACAGGTCCGGCGGATCTTACGTTAGAGAAGCAAGCGCGCGAGCGCGCGGCGCGCGGACGCTTGCGCCTGTCGCGCCCGCTTCTGTTAGGCCTTGTTGCATTCGCGCTTCTTGTGGGCATTGCCTTCTGGCTTTCGCGCGGCGAAGCGCCGCGGCGCTACACCACCGCACCGGTCACCCGCGGCAGCATCACGCGCGCCGTCACCGCGACTGGCACGGTCAACCCGCAGCTGACGATCATCGTCGGCTCCTATGTTTCCGGCGTCATTCAGACGATTTCCTGCGATTACAACACCAAGGTGACGAAAGGTCAGGTATGCGCGACCATCGACCCGCGCCCCTTCCAAACCGTCGTCGATCAGAACAGGGCCAATCTCCAAACCGCGCAGGCGCAGCTGCAAAAGGACGAGGCTGGCCTCGCCTATGCGAAGCTGACATCGGATCGGCTCTCGCGCCTCGTCAAGCTCGACTCCGCCTCGCGCGATGCCGCCGACAACGCCAGGAACGCCTATGACCAGGCCCTGGCGCAGATCGCGCTCGACAAGGCGACGATCGCGCAGCGCGAGGCGGCGCTGCAGGCGGCGCAAGTCAATCTCGACTACACCAAGATCATTTCGGCGGTCGACGGCACGGTGGTGTCGCGCAACGTCACCATCGGCCAGACCGTCGCTGCGAGCTTCCAGACGCCGACGCTTTTCCTCATCGCGACCGATCTCACCAAGATGCAGGTCGACACGAATGTGAGCGAGAGCGACATCGGCAACATCACTGCAGGCGACAAGGCGATGTTCACCGTCGAAGCTTTTCCGAGCGAGAGGTTCACGGGCGAAGTCACGCAGGTGCGCCAAGCGCCGCAAACCGTGCAGAACGTCGTCACCTATGACGTCGTGGTCGGCGCCGACAATCCCGATTTGAAGCTCAAGCCCGGCATGACCGCGACGATGCGCGTCGTAACCGACGAACGCCAGAACGTCCCGCGGGTGCCGGACCAGGCGCTGCGCTTCTCGCCCGCGGGCCTCGGCGGCGGCCGCTCCAGCGAAGGGTCCCGCGTCTGGGTGTTGCGCGACGGCGAGGCGGTTGCGGTTCCGGTCCAGACCGGTCTCGACGACGATAGCAACACGGAAATTACCGCCGGCGCGCTCAAGGAGGGCGACAAGGTCATCACTGGCGAGCAGCGCGATCAGAACGCTGCCGGCTCGCGTCCGCGACTCTTCGGATTCTTCTAGAGGCCGCCTTGCCCGCCTCCGACATCGTCATCGAGCTCAACGACGTGACGCGGCTCTATACGCTCGGCGGCGTGGCCGTGCGCGCGCTCGATGGCGTCAGCCTCACGATCCGGCGCGGCGAGTTCGTTGCGATCATGGGCTCGTCGGGCTCCGGCAAATCCACGCTCATGAACGTGCTCGGCTGTCTCGACCGCCCGACGAGCGGACGTTATCTCTTCGAGGGCATCGACGTCGAAAGCCTCGACGAGCCGGCGCTGGCCGCCATTCGCAGCGAGCGCATCGGCTTCGTTTTCCAGAGCTTCAATCTTCTGGCGCGGACCAGCGCGATCGAGAACATTGCCCTGCCGCTTTTCTATGCGGCTTCCGGCCCGCCCGGGCGCGCCGCGCGGCTGAAGCGCGCGCGCGAGGTCCTCGCCCTGATCGGCCTCGGCGACCGGGCGCAGAACACCCCAGCACAACTCTCGGGCGGCCAGCAGCAGCGCGTTGCGATCGCCCGCGCGCTCGTCAATTCGCCGGCGGTGCTGATGGCCGACGAGCCCACGGGCAATCTCGACACCCGCACCTCGCACGAGATCATGGAAACGCTGCGCAGCCTCAACCGCGAGCGCGGCGTGACGATCGTCATCGTCACGCATGAGGCGGATATCGCGGCTTACGCCGACCGTGTCGTCACCATGCGCGACGGCCGGATCGTCTCCGATGCGGAAAATCGCGGGCCGGCCAAGACCGCTCCTGCTTCGCTCGCGCCAACGGCCGCGCATCCGGGCGAAGCCGGCGCCGTGACCGGCATCGGCGGCTTCGCCCTGATGATCCTCGGCGCGGCCGCGCAGGCGATCGGCCGCAACAAGCTGCGCTCGGCGCTCACCATGCTCGGCGTCTTCATCGGCGTCGCGGCGCTCATCGCCATGGTCGCGGTCGGCCAAGGCGCAAACATGGCGGTGCAGAAGCAACTCCAGAGCCTCGGCACCAACATGGTCGTGGTGGTGCCGGGGGCCGTTACGGCCGGCGGGGTGCGCGCGGGCTTCGGCAGCGCCTCGACCCTTACCGTCGCCGATGCGCAGGCGATCAAGCGCGAAGACGAAGCGGTCTCGCAGGTCAGCTACATCATCCGCCAATTGGGTCAGGTGCAATTCGGCAATCGCAACTGGTCGACCAGCATCCAGGGTGTCACCGCGAGCTATCTCGATACCGCCAATTGGCAGATCGCCGCCGGCCGCGCCCTCACGCAACAGGACGACAGCACCGGTGCGCTGATCTGCATCATCGGTCAGACGGTCTATCGCCAGCTCTTCGGCGAATACGAAAACCCGGTCGGCGCGACCATTCAGGTGAAAGGCGTGCCGCTGCGCGTCATCGGCGTCCTCGCCGCCAAGGGCCAGACACCTTTCGGCCAGGACCAGGACGATCTCCTCATGGTGCCCTTCACCACCGCCGAGCGCCGCGTCTTGGGCGTCGCCGCGCCGACGCAGCAGCAATCGGCGATCTCCGCCGCCTATCCGGCGCCGCCCAACCCTTACGGGCTGACGCCGCGCCTCACCGGCTACGTCAATCAGATTTTCGTCCAGGCGGCGAGCCCCGAGCTGGTTCAGCCTGCGATACAACAGGTGACGCAGACGTTGCTGCGCCGTCATCGCATCCGCACGGGCGACACCAAAGACTTCGATATCCGCAACTTGAGCCAGATCGCCAGCGCCGCCGAAGGCAGCAGCCGCATCATGGCGCTTCTTCTTGCGACCGTCGCCTCGATCTCGCTCCTCGTCGGCGGCATCGGCATCATGAATATTCTTCTGGTCTCTGTTACCGAGCGCACGCGCGAGATCGGGCTGCGCATGGCGATCGGCGCGCGCCGCCTGCAGGTGCTGCTGCAATTCCTCGCCGAAGCCGTGTTCCTCAGCCTCAGCGGCGGGCTCGCCGGGATCGTGAGCGGCGTCATCGCCTCGCAGCTCATCTCGCGTCTTGCCGGCTGGCCGACGCAGCTTTCCTGGGTGGCGATGCTGGGCGGCTTCGTCTTTTCCGCCGCGGTCGGGATTTTCTTCGGCTTCTACCCGGCGCGCAAAGCCGCGCATCTCGATCCGATCGAGGCGCTGCGTTACGAATAGCGCCTCGGCGCGTCAGCCCATATTGACGACGAAATACTCGCCGCGATCGACGAAATCCGCGACGAGCTTCACCCATTGTGGTGCGGCCGAGATCGGCATCTCATGCGCCGCGCCATGGATCAGAATGCGCGTACAATGGGGGATCGCCTCCTGGTAGGGCTCGAGCGCCGCCTCGGGGATCATGTCGTCATGCGTCGCGCAGATCAGCAAGACCGGCACGGCGATCTCGGAAAGCCGCGCCTTCAGGTCGCCATTGCCCTCGGGCGCGGTGAAACGACCCATGTTTTCCCGCGCGTTGCGCGCGATGCGCCGGCGCTCCTCTTCGCTGGGCGGCGCCGTCCAGCTGGGGCTGTCGCCATAAAGCCGCTTCTCGATCGCCTCCATCGGCGGCGGCGCGCCGCCGGGAGGCCCGTGGCGCACCGCGAAAGCGGCGGGCGCCGAGAGCACCAGGTTTTCAACCAGCTCCGGATGGCGGATGGCGAGCCACGCGCCGATCGCGCCGCCCGCCGATTGCGCGACGAGATGAACCTTGCCCGGAGCGATGTTGGCGATGAATTCGGCCATGCGCTCGACCACGTCGAGCAGCGTCTTGCAATCGCCGACCGGCGTATCATCGAAACCGGGCCGCGACGGAATCAGCACACGGTGCCGCTCCGCGAGCATTACAACGAAAGAGGCACCGCGTGGCGGCGCGCCGCCTGCGCCGTGGAGAAAGACGATAGTCTTGCCCTGCCCCGCCTCGCGATAATGCAGCGGTAATCCGCCAAGTTCGACGATCTTCTCCTCGATGACAACGCTCACAGCGTCTTTCCCTCGGGCATGACTTCCTTGGCGAAGAGCTGGATCGAGCGAATTTTTTTATCGGGGCTCCCCGCGCGATCGAAAATGAGATTGAGCACGCCGCAGCCGATCTCGTCATGAAGCCGCTTGATCTGCTTCAGCGCCGCTTTCGGCCCGCCGCAGATAACCGTGCCGCGCTCGACCGCTTCCTCGACCGAGCGCGGCTCGTCCGCCGCGAGGTTGCGGAAGCGCTCGACGAGCTTGGTATCCCCGCGCCCGAAGAAGCCCGAAGTGGCGACGAGCCGGTTCGCATCGACGAGACCGCCGGTGAGGGTGCTCCCCGCGAACATTGGCCGGACCGTCTCGAACGCCTCTTCGTCGGTCTCGCCGACATAGATCGGCAATTGATAGACGATCTGCTCCACGCTCGGCTGCCAGCCATAGTCGGCGCAGCGCGCGCGGTAATGCTGCGCTGCTTCGGCGGCGAGCGGCCGGTTGGTGAAAGCAAGGCCGAGCCCAACCTTCTTTCGCGCGGCGAACTCGCCGGACTCCTTGCTCGAGCCCGAGACATAGATCGGCGGCGTCGGCTGTTGCAGCGGCCGCGGCCAGATCGAAACGTTGCGGTAATGAAAATGCCGGCCTTCCCAGCCGAAAGGCATGCGGTCGGTCCAGGCGCGCACGATCAAATCCCAGGCCTCTTCGAAGCGCGTGCGCGATTCCGCCGGGTTGACGTTGTAGACGAGATATTCATAGGGCGCGCCGCGCAGCAGCCCGGCGACGAGCCTCCCGCCGGAGAGATTGTCGATCATCGCGTATTCTTCGGCGATGCGAACGGGGTTCCCGGTCAAGGGAATGAGCGCGCCGAGAATGGCGATCTTGGCGCGCTTCACCTTCTGGGTCAGCGCGCTCGCCAGAACGGTGACATTGGGCGCGAGGTTGAAGGGCGAGTAGTGATGCTCGGCGCAGGCGATCCAATCGAAGCCGAGCTCGTCTTCCATCTCCACTTCATCGAGGCAATTGGCAACGGCGCGGCGCGCCTGGTCCGGCTCGAAATAGCGATTGGGCACCGGCCAGCGATTGCCCGGCATGCGAATGCGGCCATAAGGCATGCCGTTGAAGATCGAGAATTTCATGACGAACTCGCGGGTGGTGATAGCTTCAGCGCGGCAGATAGGCCTCGGTCACGAGCTTCTCCGCATCGGGCGCCTTGTCGAGCACGCCGAGATCGACGAAGGAGCGCGCCATGATGCCAAGCGCCTTTTTCGAGAACCGGCCGTCGCTCGAGAAGGACGGCATCATCACGTCATAGGTGCTCGATGAAATATCGGGATCGACATGCTGGATTTGCGCAGCGATCGCGACCGATTGCGCCTTGTTGGCGCGCATGAAGGCGATGGTCTCGTACCAGGCTTTCAAAAATTTGCGCAGCGTGTCGGGATGATGGTCGATCAGCGCCTTGTTGGCGATGAAGACATAGGCGTGAAAATCTTTGACATAATCGCCGAACTTCAAGAACAGCTTGCCCTTGCCTTGGCGCTGCAGCTGCAACGCGGTCGAGAGATCGATGGTGAAGCCGTCGACATTGCCGGCAATGAGGCTCGCCAACCCGCCCGTGCCCGAGGCGACGAGCTCGATCCCTTTCATGCCCCAGCCCTGCTGGCGCGAGATCTCGCTGACGAGCCAACCGGTCAAGGTGCTGACTTGCGAGACGGCGATCCGCTTGCCTTTGAGATCGGCGACCGTCTTCATCGTCGTGTTGGGCGCGGCGACGATGGTGATCTCCAAAGGCGCATTGCCGATCGCGCCGACACCGAGACCCGGCAGCCCCTTGGCGATCATCGCGATATCGGAGCCGCCATCGAGCCCGATATCGACCGCGTCGGCGGTCAAGGCCTGCACCAGCATCGGCGCGCCACCGAAGCTGGTGATCTCGACATCGAGGCCGTATTTCTTGAAGATGCCTTCGCGCACGCCAACATCGAGCGGCACAAAGCCGAAGGCGGTCGGAAACGCCTTGCCGGCGCGCAAAGTTTCGGCCACGCCTTGACCCGCGATGCCGAGCACGCCTGCCACAACGAGTGCGAGCGAGATGCTCAGCCGTAACCGCCGATAAACCGATAGAGCCTTCACGGATCGTCTCCCCATCCACGCACGATTTGCGCCAGAGCCTATCGCGCGCGCCGGGCTCAAGCCAGCCGATTTCGCGCTACCACGCTTGACCTGAATCAAAGCCGGCGCGCTGAAAGAGGTTAGCCTCGGGTGGTCAATTCGACGGCGCAGGAGCCGCGCATGGATACACTCTCGCGAGGCGAGCGCCGTCTCATCGTCAACGGAAGCAGCATCGCCCTGCCGCAAGAGGCATCGGAGCTTCCGCTCCTCTGGTTCCTGCGCGACCGGCTCGGACTCAAGGGCGCGAAATTCGGCTGCGGCCATGGCGGCTGCGGCGCTTGCCTCGTCGAGGCCGATGGCGAAGCCATGACCGCCTGCAATCATCCGGCCGCCGCGTTCCTCGGCAAAAGCGTGAAGACGATCGAGGCGATCGCCGCGGAAGAAGACAACCCGGTCATCCGTGCCTGGCTCGCGGAGCAGGTCCCGCAGTGCGGCTACTGCCAGCCGGGCATGATCGTCGCGGCCAACGCGCTTTTGGCGCGCGACCCCAAGCCGAGCGATCACGCGATCGATCAGGCGCTGTCGCATGTGCTGTGCCGCTGCGGCACCTATCCGCGCGCCCGACGCGCCGTCCATCGCGCCGCCGAGGGCCGATGGGCTGGCGCACCCTTCCCCGAAGCGCGCATGACGCCGGCGCCGCAAGCGCCGGCCAGCGCCGTCGTATTCAATCCTTGGGTCAAGATTGCGCGCGACGGCACGGTCGTCGTTGTGATCGGTCAAGCCGAGATGGGCCAGGGCATCACGACCTCGCTGCCGATGCTGGTCGCCGAAGAGCTCGGCGTACCGCTCGAGCGCGTGGCGACCGAGACCGCCCCGGCCGATCACATCTACGATAACCCCTTCATCCACGAGCAGATGACGGTCGGCAGCCTCAGCATCCGAACAAATTGGGAGCGCATGCGCCGCGCCGGCGCGGAAGTGCGCGAGCGCCTGATCGCGGCCGCGGCCGCGCGCTGGAATGTGGCGGCGAAAGAATGCCGCGCGCAAGAGGGAGAAGTGGTTCACACTCTTTCCGGCCGCGCTCTCAATTTTGGCGCGCTCGCCGAAGCGGCAGCCGCGCTGAGCGCGCCGAAGAATCCACCACTCAAATCGATCGATGAATTCGAGCTTCTCGGCAAGCCGACGGCGCGCCGCGAGATTCCGGCGCATATTGCCGGCCGCACCGTCTTCGGTATGGATGTCGATCTTCCCGGCGCGCTTTGTGCGACCATGCTCATGCCGCCGGTCATCGGCGCGAAACTCGAGCGCGTCGATACGGCGGTGGCGCGCGCCATACCGGGCGTGCACGATGTTGTCCATATCCCGAGCGGCATCGCGGTGGTAGCCGATGATTTCTGGTCCGCAATGAAAGGCCGCGAGGCGCTCGGCGCGCTTTGGTCGGGCGGTCTTGCGGGCGTCTCGAGCGGGCAGATCACGCAGCGCCTGCGCCAGGCGCTCGGCCGTGAGGGAGAGCACATTCAAGAGCACGGCGACGCGCTGGGCGCCCTCGATCGCGCTCGAACCGTGATCGAGGCGGAATACGAGACGCCCTATCTCGCCCACGCGCCCATCGAGCCGATGAATTGCGCCGCGCGCCTGACCGACGGGTTGTGCGACATCTGGGTTCCGACCCAGAGCCAGACGATCGCGCAGGATGCTGCCGCGCGCGCCGCCGGCTTGCCGCCCGAAAAAATTCGCGTGCACACGACCTATCTCGGCGGCGGCTTCGGCCGGCGCACAGTGCCGGACTTCGTCACGCAGGCGGTTGAGATCGCCAAGGCGACGGGCCAACCGATCCGGCTCGCCTGGACGCGCGATGAAGACATGCGCAACGACCATTACCGTCCAGCCAGCCTCACCCTTCTGCGCGGCGGCCTCGATGCGCGAGGCGAGCCCATCGCCTGGTTTCTGCGCGCCGCCGGTCCCGAGCTCGTCGGCGAAGGATTGGATGTCGCTTATGACCTGCCCGATCTTCGCACCGAGCACGTGCTTGAGGATCCAGGCGTTCCGACCGGCTATTGGCGCTGCGTCGGCGCGACCCAGCACGCTTTCGCCGTCGAAGGCTTCATGGACGAGCTCGCCCATGCCGCTTGCGCCGATCCGGTCGAATTCCGGCTACGTCATCTCGGCTCCTCTCCGCGGCTCAAAGCGGCGCTGGCGCTGGCGGCGGCAAAATCGCATTGGAACGAGCCGCCGCTTCCCGGCCGCGCGCGCGGCGCCGCCGCCTATCGCGCGCATGGTGGATGGTGCGCGCAAATCGCCGAAGTTGCGCGCGAGACCGCCGGCGGCTTCAACGTCGCGCGCATCACTTGCGCGGTCGATTGCGGCTTTGTCGTCAATCCCGACACGGTGAAGGCGCAGCTCGAAGGCGCGATCATCTTCGGCCTGACCGCGGCCTTGAAAGGCGAGATCACGATCGCCGATGGCCGCGTGCAGCAGACAGGATTCCGGGATTACCCGCTGCTGACCATCGCCGAGACGCCCGAGATCGAGGTTCACATCGTGCCGAGCCGCGAGGCGCCGAGCGGTGCCGGGGAATGCGGCGTCCCGCCGGTTGCGCCCGCTGTCGTCAATGCGATCTTCGCCGCGACCGGCCATCGCATCCGGCGCCTGCCGATCCTAAAAGGGTGACATCGATGGACGTTGCCGAAGCGGCGCGAGCCGCGCCGCCCGCCATCCGAACCGAAGGCTTGACCAAGCGATACGGCGACGTGCTTGCGGTCGCGGACGTCACTTTCGCGGTGGCGGCCGGCGAAGTGTTCGGACTCATCGGCGAGAACGGCGCGGGCAAGACCACGCTCGTCAAGATGCTGACCACTTTGCTGGCGCCGAGCGCGGGCAGCGGGTTCGTCGCGGGCTTCGATATCCTGCGCGACGCGGCCGAGGTCCGCCGCCATATCGGCTATGTGCCGCAGCTGCTCTCGGTCGACGGCTCGCTGACCGGCTATGAGAACATGATGCTGTCGGCGCGGCTCTATGCGACGCCTCATCATGATCGCCGGGCGCGCATCCGCGAGGCGCTCGAGGCGATGGGGCTCGCCGAAGCCGCGGACCGGCTGGTGCAGAACTATTCGGGCGGGATGATCCGCCGGCTCGAGATCGCGCAGAGCATGCTGCACCGGCCGAGCGTCCTCTTCATGGACGAGCCGACTGTCGGCCTCGATCCGCTGGCGCGCGACGCGGTGTGGACGCATGTGCGCGATCTGCGCCGCCGTTTCGGCATGACCATGCTTCTCACCACCCATTACCTCGATGAGGCCGACAATTTGTGCGACCGCATCGCCATCATGAATCGCGGACGCATCGTGGCGCTGGGAACGCCCGCGGAGCTCAAGGCGCTGGTCGGCCCGCAAGCGACGCTCGATCAGGTGATGGAGAAGCTCGTGGGCGGCGAGAGCGAGACCTTGGAAAAAGGAGGATTGAGCGATGTCCGACGCGAGCGGCGCACCGTCATCACCCATCGCTAGCACGCCGCGCGGCGAGATTCTCGCCGATTACGCAACGCAGCTCTGGGCGGTCGCCGCCGCGGAGATCGCCAAGCTGCGCCACGATCCGCTCGAGCTCTTCACCCGCGCCGTGCAGCCGGTTCTGTGGCTGCTGTTCTTCGGCCAGGTGATGGGGCGCGTGCGCGGCATGAACACGGGCGGCCTCTCCTACCAGGACTTCCTCGCGCCCGGCATCCTCGCGCAGAGCGTGCTCTTCGCCGCGATCTTCTACGGCATCGCCGCGATCTGGGAGCGCGATCTCGGCATCCTGCAGCGCTACCTCGTGAGCCCGGCGCCGCGCAGCGCGCTGATCGCCGGCAAGGCCGTGTCCTCGGCGATCCGCGGCCTCGCCCAGGCCTTTATCGTCTATCTGATCGCGCTGGCGATGGGCGCCGATTTGAGCCTCGCGCCGCTGCATATCCTCGGCGCGGCGTTGTTCATCGCGCTGGGCTCGGCGCTGTTCTCGACCTTCTCGCTCATCATCGCCTGCTGGGTGAAGACGCGCGAGCGCTTCATGGGCATGGGCCAGGTGCTGACCATGCCGATCTTCTTCGCCAGCAACGCGATCTATCCGATCGATCTGATGCCGCGCTGGCTGCAGGCGATCTCGCACGGCAATCCGCTGACCTATCAGGTCGACGCGCTGCGGGCGCTGATGCTCAAAGGCGGCGTGAGCGCGCTCGGCCTGCCGCTCGATTTCACCGTGCTCGCCGCGACCACGCTCGTCTTCACCGCGCTCGCCGGGAGCCTCTATCCGCGCATGGGCGCCTAAAGCGCCGCGGCCTATTGATCGAGCCGCGCCGCGGCTTCCTTGGCGAGCGACATGTCGACATAGGGCTTCACGTCGATCGCGGTCGCGATGATGCCCGCCTCTTTCATCGTATCGACGTTCTTTTGCAGACGCTGCACATCCACCATGGCGTGCGGATCGTAGTAATAGTCGCCCTTGCTGTAGACCCAACTCGCGAGCTGCGCCTCCGGCATCTTGGTCTGATCGGCGAGCTGCTTCACGGCCTCCATGCGCGTCTTCGGATCGAACATCCAGCGCCGCATGCGCATATTGTCCTCGAGGAAATCGACCAGCGCGGCGCGGTTCGTCCTGACGAAATCCGCCTTCGCCATCCACATCAGCGTCTCGACCGGGCCGAACGCGTCGCCGACGCTGAAGATCGGCTTCAACTCGGGATCGGCGAGCGCCCGCAAATGGAACGGCGTCACCAGCACGGCGGCATCGACCTTGCCGGCCTGCAGCGCCGGCAGCTGCGCCGGAAACGGCACCTCGATGATCTGATAGTCGCGCGGCGCCATCATGCCATGTCGCGCCATCACCATCTCGGCCGCGGAATCGACATTGGAGCCGCGCACGCTGACGCCGATGACCTTGCCTTTCAAATCCTCGATGGTGTTGATCCTGGTCTTCTTCACCCAGAAATAAGTTTGCAGATAGCCCGGCACCTCGGTCGAGATCTGCTGGCCGATGATGCGCAGATCGAGCTTGGCGTTGGTGACGCCCAAGACCAGCGCTTGCGGGCTCAGCGTGCTGAGATCGGTCTCGCCGACCGCGAGCGCAGTCAAGGTGGCGCCGCCGCCCGCGAGATGAAGCGGCTCGACCACATAGGATTTGCCGTAATGCCGATACACATCGGGCGCGTAGTGCGGCACGGTCGGGATGAGCGGCGCGAATTGGCCGGGGATGATGTTCCAATCGGCGCGGATTTTCACGGGATCGGCTTTCGCCAACGGGCAGAGTGCGAAGATAAGAGCGGCGAGCGCCGCCGCGCGCAAAAACGTCATGATCTCTCCCCCTCGCTTGGCCTGCCGTTATTTGTCGGGCGCGACCACCAGATTGGCGAAGCCGCCCGGCCGCTCGTCGCGGATGTCGCGCAGCGCATCGTTGACGCCGGCGAGCGGATAGGTTCGCGGCTCCCAGGGCGACAGGTCGAGCGCGCCGACCCGCGCCATCTCCGCCATCAGCGCTCCTTCTTCATTGCTGAACCAGTTGGAGCCGCGATATTGCTTGCCGGTCGTCATGAATTGCGTCGGGTTGAGCGGCAAAGGCTCGGCCAAGGCGCCGATATTGACCGTCATGCCGCCGCGCTTCACCGCGCCCTGCGCCTCAATGAGCGGCGCCGCCGGGCCGCCGCGCCCGGTGCAATCGAGCAAAAGATCGACGCCCGCGCCTTCGGTGCGCTCCAACACCCAGGGCGTGATCGGCTGGTCGCCCAACGCCATCGTATCGACCCGCCTCGGCGAAAGTTTCTTCAGCCGCTCGAACACGGCGCGGTTGCGGCCCCAGCCGAGGATGCGCGTCGCGCCCATGGCGAGCGCCAGCATCACCGCGCCGACGCCGAGCGTGCCGGTGACGCCGTTGATGGCGATCCAGCTTCCCGCGCCGACCCCGCCGCGCCGCAGCCCCGAGAACGAGGTGCCGAGATAGCCCCAGCGCGCGCCCTGCTCGAAACTCACCTCCTCGGGCAGCTTGACGAGGCTCGCGGCCGAGGCGGTGACGTATTCGCTGAGCCCGCCATAGGGATACTCATCGAGCAGCGCGGCGCCTTTCGGCGAGAAGCCGAAATAGCCGCGCAGCGCCGCATCGCCGCAGAAGAGCGGCCGGCCGGCGCGGCAATGGATGCAAATCCCACAGGCGAGGAACGGGTTGATATAGACTCGGTCGCCGGCTTTGACCGCCGAGCGGCCCTCGGGCGGCTTGACCACGATCCCGGCGGCATCGAGCCCCATGATCGCCGGCATTTTCGGCAGGTGATGCCAAAGCTTGCCGCCGACAATGGTGTTCATATTGGGGATGATGCCGCAGGCCTTCACCGCGATCAGCGCGTCCTGCGGCCGCGGCACGGGCCGGGGAATGATATCGACGCGGAAGGGCTGGCCCGGTTCGTGCAGCCGCGCCGCGCGCATCTCCTCCGTCATTCACACCTCCCCTGCCCCCGCGCCGCCGCGATCGCGCGGCCTAGGCGTTGCAAGATTGCGCGCTCCGCTTCCAGGCGTAAAGCGCGAACCTGCGCGCGGGAACAAGGCACGCGGCGTCGGCATCGCCCGCACCGCATCAGGGCGAGGAAAGGCCTTAGATTGGGTTTGCCCCGCTCCGCAGCAGCTGGGCCGAGTCCAGCCAATAAGAGAGCGCCGCCCCCAAAAACAGGCCGGCAAAGCCGAGCGCGAGCACGGCAGCGAAATTCTCGGGCGCATTCGCCCGCCGGCGCGGGCCGCGCCGCCGATCGTCAAGAGAAGACATGGATCCCCGATCCCCGTTGCGCCTGCTGTGCCGATGCTGGCGGGCAGGCGCGCCTGTTGTGGCAAAGATCGCGCGACAAGGAGGAAGCGAATTTGCCCGGTCACGATTTTGTCACAAGAATCCGCCGCGCACCCACGGCGCCTTTTTTGGGCGGGGAATCGTGAACAATGCCCCGCGCATGCTCTCGTGCACCAAGAGCCAGCGCTTGCGCTCGATCCCGCCGCCATAGCCGGTCAGCGACGCGTTCGCGCCGATCACGCGGTGGCAGGGAACGACGATGGCGATCGGGTTGGCGCCGTTCGCGAGCCCCACGGCGCGAACCGCGGTCGGCTGGCCGATCCGCGCCGCCAAGGTGCCGTAGCTGATGGTCTCACCCACCGGAATTTGCCGTAGCGCGTCCCAGACTTTGCGCTGAAACGTGCTGCCGTTGGTCGCGGTCGGCAAGGCGTCGATGGCATCGAGCTCGCCGGCGAAATAGGCCTCGAGCGCGCGCCGCGCCGCCGAAGGCTGCGCCGTCTCGATCAGCCGAATGCCCTCCGTGCCATAGTGCCGGCGAAAGAGCCGCTCCATGCGCGGCTCGTGATCTTGCCACTCGACGGCGCGCAGGCGATGCTGGTCGTCGCTGACGATGAACATCGCGCCGGTCGGCGTCATGAGACGTTCCAGCGAAAAGCTTTGCTCGGTCATGGCGGTCGTCCCTCGCGCTGTCGAGCGACAGATATGGTCCGGGCCATTGGCGCAATCTAGCGGTTTTCGGACGCGGTCAAGCCGCGCCGCTGACGATGTCCGAAATCCGCTAGACGACGCTACGGCCGGGGCTCATCTTCCGGCAATGGATCTCGATCATGCCGCGTGCTACCGCGCGATTTCGCTGCGCGATGCCCGCTTCGACGGCCGCTTCTTCACCGGCGTCAAGACCACCGGCATCTATTGCCGGCCGATCTGCCCGGCGCGCACGCCGCGCGCGGAGAACGTGATCTTCTATCCCACGGCGGCGGCGGCGCAGGAAGCGGGGTTTCGTCCCTGCCTGCGCTGCCGGCCCGAGACTGCGCCCGATCTCGGCGCGTGGCGCGGCACCTCGAACACCGTGTCGCGCGCCTTGGGATTGATCGAGCTGGGCGCGTTGGACGAGGGCAGCGTCGATGCGCTCGCCGGCCGCCTCGGTCTCGGCGAGCGCCAGCTGCGGCGTCTCTTCATGCAGCATCTCGGCGCGTCGCCGATCGCCGTCGGGCAAACGCGCCGCGTTCTCCTCGCCAAGCAGCTCATTCACGAGACGCGCTTGCCGATGGCCGAGATCGCTTTCGCGGCAGGGTTTTCCAGTATCCGCCGCTTCAATGAGACCTTCCGCCAATTGTTCGGCCGCGCGCCCGGCGCGCTGCGGCGCGGCAGCGCGCCGGAGATTTCGGCGGGGCCACGCGGCGAGATCGCGCTGCTGCTGCGCTATCACCCGCCTTACGATTGGCCGGCGATGGCGGCGTTTTTGAGCCGCCGCGCCATTCCCGGCATCGAGACCGTCAGCGCCGAGCGTTATAGGCGCTCGATCGCACTCGACGGCGTGCACGGCATCGTCACGGTCGAGCCCGCCGAGGGCCACGCGCTGCGCGCGACAGTGCGGTTTCCGAAGCTCGCCGCCTTGCCGGCGATCATCGCGCGGCTGCGGCGCGTCTTCGACCTTCAGGCCGACCCGGTCGCCATCGTCGCCCATCTCGCGCAAGACCCGGCCTTGGCACCGCTGGTGAAGGCGCGGCCGGGCTTGCGCGTGCCGGGCGCGTGGAGCGGCTTCGAGCTCGCGATCCGCGCGGTGCTGGGACAGCAGATCACCGTCACCGCCGCGACGCGCCTCGCGGGACGACTCGTTGCCGCGCATGGCCGACGCCTCGCGGAGCCGGATGGCGGACTGACGCATGTGTTTCCCGAGCCGGAAGCCTTGGCCGCGTCCGATCTCTCATCGCTCGGCATGCCGCGCAGCCGCGCCGCGGCACTCTCAGCCGTTGCGCAAGCCGCCATCGCCGAGCCGCAGCTTTTCGATGCCACCGCCGATCTCGAAGAGGCGGTGCGGCGGCTGCGCGCGATCCGCGGCGTCGGCGAGTGGACGGCGCAGTACATCGCTTTGCGGCAGATGCGCGAGCCGGATGCTTTTCCCGCCGCCGATATCGGTCTCATCCGCGCCCTCGCGCGCCATGATGAGCGGGCGCAAGGACCCTCCGACCTGCTCGGCCGCGCCGAGGCATGGCGGCCGTGGCGCGCTTACGCCGCGCAGCATCTCTGGGCTTCGGCCTGAGCGGCTGTCGCGCTAAGCCGCCTCGTCGGAGAGGCGCGCCATCTCGCGCTCGATGAGCTTGCGGTAGGGTCCGGCGCGCTTCATCAGCGCGTCGGGCGAGCCTTGCTCGACGATGCGCCCGGCTTGCAGCACGACGATGCGATCGAAATTGCGCAAAGTCGAGAGCCGATGCGCGATCGCGATCACCGTGCGGTTGCGCTCGAGCCGGTCGAGCGCGTCGCGGATCGCCGCTTCGGATTCGCTGTCGAGCGCCGAGGTCGCCTCGTCCAGCAGCAGGATCGGCGCGTCTTTGAGGATGGCGCGCGCGATCGCGATGCGCTGGCGCTGGCCGCCTGAAAGCTTGATGCCGCGGTCGCCGAGAATCGTCTCGAATCCCTCCGGCAGGTCGGCGATGAAATCGGCGCATTTCGCGGCCCGCGCCGCCTGCCATACCTCGTCGAGCGAGGCATCGGGCCGGCCGTAGCGGATGTTCTCGAGCGCCGAGCGATTGAGCATCGCGATATCCTGCGGCACGACCGCGATCGCGTTGGGCAAGCTCGCCTGCGCAACGCAGGCGATGTCCTGGCCGTCGATGCGGATGCAGCCGCCCTCGAGATCGTGGAAGCGCTGCATCAGCGCCAGCAAGGTCGATTTGCCGCCGCCCGATTCCCCGACGAGGCCGACGCGCTCGCCCGGTTCGATGCGGAGGCTGAATTCGTCGAACACCCGGCGCCCGTCGGGATAAGCGAAGCGGATATTCTCGATCTCGACCCGCCCGCGCTTCTGAACGAGCGAGGGCGCTTGCGGGACATCGCGTAGCTGATGCGGCGTCAGCAAGGTCGCGATCGCCTCGCTGAGGCGTGCGACATGTTGCGTCGCATCGACCAGCGCCACGGCGAGATCGCGCGTTGCGTGCAGCACGCCGAAGCCCAGCGTGCTGACCAGCACCACGTCGCCGGTGGTGGCAGTGCCTTGCAGCCAAAGATGGATCGCCCAGGCCAGCAATCCCGCGGTCAGGATCGCGGTGATCGCGGCATGCAGCACGCGCAGCTTCTCGAGATAATCGAGGCTGCGCTTGCGCGCGCCCATCTCGCGCCCGACCGTGTCGTCGAAGCGCTGATGCTCGCGCCCGATTCCGCCAAAGGCGCGGACGAGCGGCAGATTGGCGATGACGTCGACCAATTCGCCATCGACCGCCGCGGCGCGGTCGGCATAGTGGAGATGCAGCGGCGCGCCGGCAGCGGCGCGGCGGAACAGAACGACGACGAGGATGCCCGCAACGACGGCCATCACGCCGGTCATCGCCACGCTCACCGAGACGAGATAGGCCATGGCGCCGATAATGGCGATGCAGGGCGGCAGCACGTTCCAGATGAACATGCTTTCCATGGTGAAGACCGCATTCGCCGTGGCGGTGATGCGGCTCGCCAGGGTCCCGGCCGGGCGATCGGCGAAATAGCTCGGCGCGTGCAGCGTCAAATAGCGGAAGAGCTCGCCGCGCAAATCGCCGGTGACGCCGACGAAGGTGCGGTTGGCGAACCAGCCGCCAAGGCGCCACAGCAAATTGTCCCCCGCGATCAGCGCGACAAGAAGCGCGAAGGGCTGCCAGGGCGAGGTCGCGGCGTCCCGGCCTTGGGACAAAACGTCGACCAGGAATTTCAGCCCGTATTGCGTGCTGACCGAGCAGCCGACCGCGCCGAGGATTGCGGCGAGAATGAGGATATGCGCGACCGGCCGCTTGCCGATATAGCGCATGAGAAACCCAAAAGGCCGCTCGGCGTGGCGTGCAAGTTCGTCCATGTGCCCAACTTTTTCTTGTTCGATGATGCGACAACGCGGAAAGGCCGCGACTATTCCGCTGCGCACAAAAATGCCGCGCGGCGTCGAGACGAGCTTGCACCCATAAGCGGCCCGCGCAATCACCGGTCGCAGAAAAGTCACGGGGCGGAACCGCAACGCGCGTCCTTAGCTTTTCAATAAGCGGCGAGACCGCGCGCGGTGCGACAGATTGCCCTCGCCCGGAAGTTTGCCCGGCGAACGCACGTTTTGACACAATCCTCTGTGAACGTTGCTTCGTTTTGCTCACCGTCATCGATAGGAGACGTGTTTATGCGTATCGCTCAAGTCGCGCCTCTCACCGAAGCCATCCCCCCGAAGCTCTATGGCGGTACGGAGCGCGTCGTCTCCTGGCTGACGGAAGAGCTCGTGGCGATGGGGCACGAGGTCACGCTGTTCGCGAGCGGCGATTCAACCACCGGCGCGAAGCTCGAAGCGATTTGGCCGACCGCCTTGCGGTTCGACGCCTCGATCCGCGATCCCAACGCGCTGCACATGACGATGCTCGAGCGGGTCTATCGCCGCGCCGGGAATTTCGACTTCCTCCATTTCCATCTCGACTATTATCCCTTCTCGCTGTTCGCGCGCCAGGCGACGCCGTTCATCACGACGCTGCATGGGCGGCTCGATCTTCGAGAGCACCAGACCCTGTTCCGCACCTTCGCCTCGGCGCCGGTGATCTCGATTTCCGATGCGCAGCGCAAGCCCGTGCCCGATGCCGGCTGGGTTCGCACCATCCATCACGGCCTGCCCGAGACGCTGCTGACGCCGACCGGCGAGACGCCGCGCTATCTGGCGTTCCTCGGCCGCATCTCGCCCGAGAAGGCGCTCGACCGCGCCATCGCGATCGCGATCCGCGCCGGCCTGCCGCTGAAGATCGCCGCCAAGGTCGATAAGGTCGATGTCGAATATTACGAAGAGCAGATCCGGCCGCTGCTGCGTCTGCCCGGCATCGACTATATCGGCGAGATCAGCGATCACGAAAAGGGCGAGTTCCTCAACGGCGCGATGGCCCTGCTCGTACCGATCGATTGGCCCGAACCGTTCGGGCTAGTGATGATCGAGGCGATGGCCTGCGGCACGCCTGTCATCGCCTTCAACGCCGGCTCGGTCTCCGAAATCGTCGAGCCCGGCCTTACCGGCTTTATCGCGCGCGACGAGACCGACGCGGTCGCGGCGATCGAGCGCGTACCAAATCTCTCGCGCCAGAAAATCCGCCGGCGCTTCGAAGAGCGTTTCACGGCGCGCCGCATGGCCGAAGACTATCTCGACGTCTATCGCGAGTTGATGCGCGGCCGGCGGCATCGGCCCGATCTCGCCCTCGCGGGCGACTGAACGAAGCTTCGCTTCAGCCCCAAGGGCCGCGCGCGGGATCATCCTTTCGGTCCCAGGGACCGGACGGCTCTTCTGGCGTCGCCTGATCCTCGGGCGCCGTCTGGTCCCACGGGCCGGGCGGCGCGGCGTGCGGCGAGGTCCATGGACCCGCTGCCTGCGGCGGCGCGGGCGAAGGCGGCAGCGGGGCTTCGGCGTCTTCCTCGGCGATCGGCGCGCCGCCCAGATTGCGCAGCCGCGCGATCCGATCCGGGATCGGCGGATGGGTCGAGAACAAGCCGGTCAGGAAACCACCCTTCGGCGCGGCGATGCACAGCGCCGAGACCGGTGAATCCGCCCGCGCGATGTTGGTGTCGCTCGCTTCGAGGCGGCGCAGCGCATGGATGAGCCCGAGGGGATTGCGCGTGAGCTTTGCCGAGGAGGCATCGGCGAGATATTCGCGCTGGCGTGAGATCGCCATCTGCACGAGACGCGAGGCAAGCGGCGCGACGATGAGCAGCACGACCAGCACCACGACGACAACGAGCGTCAGCGCCATGCGCGCGCCCGACGCGCCGTCATTCCTGCTGCGCGACCGGTAGCCGCCCATTCCATAGCCGCCATAGCCGAAGGACCAGCGCGCGACATTGCCAAGGAAATGCGCCAGCAGCACGACGACGCCCGCCATCGCCGCAACGACCGTGGTGTAGCGCACGTCGTAATCGGCGACATGGCCCATCTCGTGCCCGACCACCGCCTGCAATTCCTCGCGCGTGCAGGCGGCGAGGATGCCGGTCGTCGCCGTGATCATCGCGCGTTGCGGCGAGAAGCCGGTGGCAAAGGCGTTGAGCGCGGGGGTCTCGACGATCATCGCCTTGGGCGCCGGCACGCCGGCGGCGATCGCCATCTCAGCGACCACGTTGATGAATTGCCGCTCGGCCGGGTTGGTCTCGTCCGCGGGCCGCGCGCCGGCGAAGGCCGCGAGGATCGATTCACCGGAAAAGAGCGTGATGAGCCCCCAGACCAGGCCGCAGCCGCTGACGATCGCCGCGCCGAGGATCGCCTGGGGCCGCGGCGGGCCGAAGAGATCGAGCACCACCGCGCCGGCGCTGAGGCGGCTCACCTCCTCCGCCGGCAAACTCCAGATGAGGTCGAGGATCGCGAGGCCCCAGCCGAGGACGTAGCCGACGACGACGGAAATCGCGACGAGGACGACGAACAGCAGCAGCGTGTTGCGCTTGTTGCGCGCGATCGCCGCGGCGAAATCGGTGTTGTAGAGCGTGGCCGACGGATCAGCCATGGCGCGAGAGCTTAGCTCAGCCGGACTTCGGGCACCGCTTCGACCGCCGCCCGCTCCGCCTCGCCCACTTCGAACATCGTTTCGGTGGAAAAGCCGAAGCTCGAGGCGAGGAGAACGCCGGGGAAGGATTTCACCCGGATGTTCTGCGCCTGGACCGCGTCGTTGTAATGCTGGCGCGCGAAGCTGATACGGTTCTCGGTCGAGGAGAGCTCTTCCATGAGACCCGAGACGTTCTGCTGCGAGCGCAGCTGCGGATAGGATTCGACCAGCGCGAAGAGGTTCTTGAGCGCCCCGGTCAGCATATTCTCGGCCTTCATCGCATCCTCGGGGCTGCGCGCGCCGACCGCCTGGTTGCGCGCCGCGATCACGGCGGTGAGCTGCGACTGCTCGACCTTCATCGCGTCCTTGACCGCGTTCACCAGATTGGGGATGAGGTCGTGCCGGCGTTTCAACTGAATGTCGATCTGCGACCAGGCATTGCGCACTTCCTGACGGCCCGCAACCAGGCCGTTATAGATGCCAATGACCACGATCGCGACGAGCACGACGAGGCCGATCAAAACCCACAGACCGGTCGACACTGCAGGGTCTCCTCACAAGCCGCGCGAAGATCGCGCAGTTGCGGCTAGCCTAGTGCGGCGGCGCAGTCGCTGCAAACCAAGTCGGCCAGCCAAATCAACCCTTATGGCCGGGCGCTAGTCCCATGCCTGGCCCCGCGGCATAATCCCGCTTGCGGCGCGCGAGATGGAGCACACCGCGGAACCCGAGCCAAACGCCGCGCAGCATGGCAAATGCGCCGCCCAGCAATGCGATCGCGATGGCAAAGAGGAAGGGCGCCGGCGCGCTCACAAGAAAGACCGCAGTGTAGTTGATGCCTTGGTTGCCGGGCAGCAGCACGGGCGCATTCTGCGACAGCCAGTAACACGCGATATCGACGGCAATCGAGACAAGCAACAGAACGAACCACAACTGGATCGCGCGCCGAAAAAAGCTCATCCCGCCCCTCGCAAAACCGCGCCATGTTTCCGGAACAACACGCGCACAGCATCGAAGGTTTCAGGGCTTCGGCCCTTGATCTAAATCAAGTAAGCGGCTGGGCGCCGGGTTTCAAGCGGCGCCCGCCGCCGGCGAAGGCGTCAGCCAATCAGCCGTGTCCTGCGCCCTCGAGCCGCGCGCCGAGCGCCCGCAACAGCGCGGCGCCGTCGCCCCGCCATGCCGGCCCATGCATGCAGGCCAGGGTTTGCGGCTCGAGCGCGGCGAGACGCTCGATCATCGCTCTGGCATCCTTCGCGTGCGAGAAATAGTCGAGCTGGAGGCGAAACGCCTCGCTTGGCTCGAGGATGTCGGCCTCGGTGAGCGCGGGATGGGTTGCGCCGCCCTGGGTGAAGAGATCGCCGCACAGCAAGCTGCGCGTCGTCTCCTCCATCAGGAAGCCGCATTCCCAGGCATGCGGCAGATGCGGCGTCGCAAGCCAGCGCAGCCTGTGCTTGCCGATCGAGACCAGCTCGCCGTCCTCGAGCGCGCGCGGCGCGCGGTCGGCAACATCGCCGACCGAGACCATGGCGGCGATGCTGCCGCAGAGCGGCGATGCTTGCGGCGCCACGCCGAGAAAATCGTTGAGCGCGCCGCACTCATCGGCCTCGTAATGCGAGAATGAGACGTGACGCAGGCGCTCCACCGGCATCACCGCCGCAATCGCCTCTCGCACCAGGGGAAAGGTTTTGCGCAGCCCGGTGTGAAAGAGCAGCGGCTCCTCGTCGACGATCAGATACTGATTGAAGCTGAACCCGCCCGGCACCACGGTGACGGGTGTGCTGATGCGATAAATACCCTCGGCGATCTCGTCGATCCGTGTGCTGGAATTCTGATTGGTGAGCATTGGACCCTCCATCCCTGTTGCGTAAGGATGTGTAACGGGACGGCCGCTCGTAACACTTCCCTATGAAATGTTTTTCGATATTCTGTCGCGATGGAGGTCACGAGGGGCGGGGCGGCGAGCGACGCTGACCTGGTGCGCACGATCGCCGATGCCGCGCCGGTCTGCGACAGCCAAGCGGAAGCCGAGCTTTATCGGCGGTTGGCGCCGCGCGTCCGGCTTTACGGGCTGCGCCATTTGCGCGATATACAAGCCGCCGCCGACCTGACGCAGCAGGTGCTGCTGATGACGATCGAAAAACTCCGCGCCGGCGCACTCCGTGAGCCCGAGAAGCTCGCCTCCTTCGTGCTCGGCACCTGCCGTCTCGTTGTCCTCGATCTGCGCCGCGGTGCCTTGCGGCGCGAGGCCTTGCTGCGTCGCTATGGCGCGGCGGCGGAGAGCGAGGCACCCGCCCCGCCCGACACGCTGGAACGCCAAAAGCTCGCGCGCTGCCTCGAGGGCCTCGCCGAGCGCGAGCGCTCGGTGCTGATCGCGAGCTTCTTTGCGGACAAATCCGCCGCGGAGGTCGGACGCACGCTTGGCTTCAGCGCGGAGAATGCGCGGGTCATTCGACATCGCGCCTTGCTGCGCCTGCGCGACTGCATGGGCGTCGCGAAGGAGGCGCCGTGACCGAAAGCTGCGCCGCGCCGATCCCCTTCGCCGCGCTCGTCGAATATTGGTGCGGCGAGCTCGATGCCGCGGCCGAGGCGCGGATCGAGGAGCACTTCCTTGGCTGCGCCTCCTGCAGCGCCGCGCTCCAAAGCTTGGCCGCGCTCTCGAGCGGGGTGCGCGCCGCCTTCCGCGAAGGCGCTCTCCATGCGGCGATCTCGGCGCCCTTCCTCGAGGAGATGAAGCGGCAGGGATTGCGCCTGCGCGAATACCGGGTCGCGCCCGGCGAGAGCGTTCACTGCACCATCGCCGCCAGCGACGATGCGGTGATCAGCCGGCTGCAAGCACCGCTCGTCGGCATCGGGCGGCTCGACCTCGTCAGCATGAACGAGCGCGGCGAGCTGCGCTATCGGCTCGAGGATATCCCCTTCGATCCCGAGGCCGGCGAGGTGATCTTTTGTCCGGCGACCGCGGCGCTGAAGCAGCACCCGGTGCGCATCTACCGTTTCCGGCTGCTCGCGGTCGGCGCGGATGGCGAGCGCACGCTCGGCGATTACACCTTCATCCACACGCCCAGTTGAGCGCAGTCACGCGCCCAGCTGAACGCGGGCGCCCTCAAGCGTGGGCGGGCGTGCGATTGGCGGGCTGACGCACCTGCTTCGGCGCCTTGGCCTTGCCCGCCGCGATATCGGCCAGCATCGGCAGCTCGATCACGAAGAAGAGCCCGCCTTCCGGCGCGGTGATCTCGCCGACATCGGCCCCCGGCTGGAAGAACATATAGGTGCCGGCATCCTGGGTCTTGCCGCCGCGCCAGGTCTTGCCGTCATAGGTGATCGAGCCCTCGATAAGATAGCGGATCTCCGCGTCCTCCTCGCGCCGCGCCGGAATCTTGGCGCCGGGCGCCAACCGCGTCAGGCGAATGCCCGAGCCGCCGAACATGCCGAGGCGCTTGTGCTCGACACCCGGAAGCTTGCGGTCGCCGATCCAGGGATGGCCTTGCGGGCGCATCACGATCGGCTTCTCGAACCGCCCCTCCGGGAATTCGAGCTTCTCGCCGGTCAGATATTCCGTGCAGGCGGCGTGGCTATCCTTGTTGATCTTATGCCCGTCGGGCATGACCTTCGAATAGATGCCTTCCTTGAAAGTGCCGCCTTCGGCTTCGAGCGCTTTCCTCGCATTGCGCAGATCGACATGCGTCAGATAGGGCAAGCCCGACAGGCCCTGGAATTGCAGCCCCAAGCCGATGGTCGGCTCTTCCTGCATCTGCGGCCCGTAATAGACGCCCTCGGGATAGAAGCCGCATTCGCCCGGCACCAGGAACCCGTCCTCGATCATGCGCCGGCCTTCGAGCGCATAGCGATACTGGTCGAAGGTGTGGCGATGGCGCGGTGTGCTGTAGCCGGTGCCGTAGGAATTCCACGAGAATTCGAGCTGCACGCCGGGCACGCCGGTATCGAGCGGAAATTGCTTGGTGGCGAGGCTGCCTTCGCGGCCGATGCCGCCCTGGACAAGCTCGATCTCGGCAATGCTCATGACGGTAACGCTGGGCTTCATCGCTTTCTCCCTTGCTCTCGCGCCGCTCGGCGGCACGGCCTAATGCCGCATGCGCCCGCCCCGACCGGCCGCGCGCATCGCACCCGAATTCTCGCCCATCTTCCGCCCTTGGCCGCCGGCTGACAAGCCCCGACCCTTGCCGCGCGCGCCAGGTCTGCCATGCCGAAGCCGGGGGGAGCGCGCCAAGGCGGCGGCGTCCTTGGTTGTATTGTGCCCCCGGATTTGATTTATTTCTCTCAACCGCGACGGGCCTGCCGCCTCTGCCGCCGGCAGATGAGCGGCATCATCGAAAAAGCTTAGGGAGATCGCTGATGAAGCCAAGCGTCACCATCGTGAGCATTGCCGACATCCCGGTGCATATCCCCTCGGGCATCGGCCGCGAAGGCTCGAGCGCGAGCAAGCCGTTCCCGCTCGATTCGGGCGTGCCCGGCGTCAAGCTGGAATTCACCTGGCGGCGCTATGACAAGGGCTATGGCACGCCGCGCCACAAGCACATTTTCGATCAATACCGCTACAACATGACCGGCAAGCGCCAGATCAAGGACGGCTTCCTCGAAGCCGGCGAGGTCGCCTTCTATCCCGAGGGCGTCTATTACGGCCCGCAATTGCAGGAAGAGGAATGCACCGGTCTCGGCCTGCAATTCCAAGGCCTCACCGGCATTCCCTATCTGACGCATCAGGAATTGAACGACGCGCGCAAGGCGCTTTCGGCCGAGGGCGCGACCTTCAAGGGCGGCATCTACACGAAAATCCTGCCCGACGGGCGCAAGATCAACAAGGACAGCCATGTCGCCTGCAGCGAATATGTCAGCGGCAAGCCGATCGCCTTTCCCGAAGGCCGCTTCGAGAAGCCGATCGTGATGCGCCCGCAAGCCCATCCCTGGATCGGCGACCGCACGCTCGCGGGCGTCGAGCATAAGCGCCTCGGCACTTTCGGCGGCTCAGGCATCCGCTTCACGCGGCTTCTGCCGGGCGCAACCATCCCGGCGCGCCGCGAGGACGACGCCGAGATCCGGTATCTCGTCGAAGGCTCGATCGAGTATGGCGGCAAGAGCTGGAAAGGCGGCCAGACGCTCGAGGAAGGCACTTATATGTTCGTCCAGGCCGGCGCCGAGGTCGGCGAGATCACGTCGAAGACCGGCGGCGTCTTCTATGTGATCGAACTGCCCATGCTCGCCGATATCCTGGCGCAGCGCGCCCGCGCCGGCACGCAGGCGCCGGCGCAGGGCGACATGGCGGCGGCGCAGTAAGCATCAAGCCTCGATGAGGGCCGCGGCCTCGAGCTGCGGCCCTTTTACGTTTTACCCATCCCCGAAAAACACAGCGCCAGGGATCGCTTTGACCAGGGAGGAACGATGATCGCAAAGACGATTGGGGCCATGGCCGGCGGCGCGCTCGCCCTCTCCATGATTTCGCCGGCGCGGGCCGACGTGACGTTGACGATGAATATTCCGATGCCGCGCGCCTCCTCCTTCTTCGTCGGCGTGCAAGGTCCTTGGGTCAAAGCGGTCGAAGCGGAATCAAAGGGTCACATCAAATTCGTCATGCCGGCTGCCTCGCTCGCGCCCGTCTCGCGGCAATGGGAGACGATCACGAGCGGCATTGCCGACATCACCCTGACGCCGAGCGAATATATCCGCGACCGCGTCAAGCTTCCGACGCTCGCCGAGATTCCTTTCCTTGCGCCCAACGGCGTCGCCGCCTCGGTCGCGATCTGGCGCACCTACGTCAAATATTTCGCCGCTGCGAACGAATATAAGGGCGTGAAGCTCTTGGGGATGTGGACGACGGGCGGCAACGTGCTGCAAACGCGCAAGCGGCCGGTGACCAAGATCTCGGATTTCACCGGCCTCAAGATCTGGGTGGCGACGCCGAACATGGCGAAGGTGATCGGCAATTTCGGCGCAACGCCGGTGGCGGCGGGCAACAACAACATGTACGACATGATGTCAGGCGGGATCGTCGACGGCGCGGTCGCCGGAATGGGCGCGCTGATCTCGTTCCAGCTCGCGCATTACACCAAGGAAATCACCATCTTCCCCGGCCAGCTCGGCTACACGCTCCAATCCTTCATCATGAACGAGCGCAAATACAAGAGCCTCTCGCCCGAGGACCGCGCCGTGATCGACAAGCTCTCGGGCGAATCTTTCGCGCGCATGGCGGGCCAAGGATTCGTCGATCAGGACGAGCGCGCGGAGCCGCTCGTCAAGGCGAACGGCATCGCGACCCACAACGCCAGCCCCAACTTCATGAAAATCCTCAGGGAGCGGGTCAGCTTCTACAAGGCCAATTGGCTGGCGGCGGCGAAATCGCGCGGCGTCGACGGCGAAGCGGCCTATGACTATTACGTCAAGACCGCCGCGGAGTCCGCGTCGCTGATGAAGTGAGGATGGGGCACACCGGTCACGGAGCCTTCGGCACGATCTTCAGCGCGGGGGCTGGCTCGCGCAGCTCGTCGCGGCTCTGGCCGGCAGCCGGGATTTCGATCCAGCGATGCACGCCCTGTCGGCATTCCTGGACGACCGGGAAATAGAGTGTCCGGCCGGCGGTGTCCGGCAGTTTCATCATCAGCCCGAACGTGTCGTACTCGTTATCAGGCAGCGGTCCGCCCTGCCAATCGATCTCGTCGACGCCTTCGGTGATGATCTCGCCACCTTCGCTCTTGATCGGCTTGTCGAGCTTGCGCGTCTTGATGGCGATCGTCCAACCGGGCTTCACCTTCGGCTTCACGGCGGAAAGCCCCTCCGGAACCTTGACCCGCAAGGCCACGGTCGGCGAGCCGTCGCAGCCATGCGGCACGGTGAAGGCGCTGAAGAAATAGGAGCCGGCGGCGGCGCTGGTGGGGCTGATGGTGACATGCGCGCCGGCGTTGCCGGCGGCAAAGGCAAAGGTCGCGAAGGCCGTCAGAGCGAGTGCGCGGTGCATGTTCTCTTTCCTCATCGTTCTTGTCATCGTCACATTGCCATGTCGTTCGTCGCGCCGGCCTTCTGCGTCGCGACGGTCACGTGCAGCGTTCCGGCTTTCTCGAACGTCAGGGTCATGGGGAAGCTCCGCCCCTCTTTCAGCGGCCGTTTCAATCCGATCAACATCACATGCATGCCGCTGGGCACGAGCGACACGGTGCTGTTCGCCTTGACATCGATCGCCGAGAGCGGGCGCATCTTCATGATGCCGTTGTCGTTCATCTCGATGTGCAACTGCGCCCGATCCGCGACCGGCGTCGCGACGGCAACGAGGCGGTCATCGGCGTTGCCGGTGTTCTTGATGGTCATGTAGACGGCGCCGGTCTTGGTGACGGAGGCGCGGGCCCAGCAGTGATCGATCTGGATCGTCGTCGTCTGCGCGGCGGCCGTAGCGATAAAGCCGAGCATCAGAAAACCAGGCAAGGACAGCATCTTGAACATCAACGGCTCCTTTGGTCGGGTTGCGTCGGTGGATCACCGGATCGGAATCTCGGTGACGAAGATCGCCCTCTCGAAATCGCTCACCAGCGCATCGATCTCGACCGTCCAGGTCCCGGCGACCGGCAGCGGGGCGGCGAGCGCGTATTCGCCGGGCGCGGTCGGCGTCGCCTTGTACTGCGCCGCCTCGATGCCGAGCGCGGGATTCGACAGCCAGGCGGATACCTCGCGCGAGACCATCACCGTGCCATCGCTATTGATTAATGTGATCGCCAAATGGTTGGGGCCCGCATGGGCGGGGGTCACTGCGATGATCGCAGTCCGGTTGGCAGCCATGGTCGCAACGCTAAAGCCGGTCGGCGCTTGATCCGCTTCACCCATCGTCATGTCGTGATCCATCGGCATCGCCTCGGCGAGCGCGCGGGGCGGCGGGGTTTCGCCCATCGCCGCGGTGGCGATCACGATGCCGATCACCAGCGTCAGCTCCAGGAAGATCGATCGCCGCAGCGTTATGGCGGCGCTCATGTCGTGGCGAGCAAGACGCGGCGTCAGCCATAGCTTGTTGGCCGCGGCGAGCAGCAAAAGACCGAAGACCAGAGCCAGCTTCGCCGTCAGGCGCCGCCCGTAATCCGTCTCCAGCAAAGCCGAGGGCGTGCGCAGTTGAATAGCGGCCATCACGAGCCCAGCCAGGATCAACAGGATGACCGCCGCGACGGCGTAGTGCGAGAAGCGCCCGACCAGCGACGCGCTCGCCGCGGGCGGCAACTGCCACAGGCGGCGCGCCAGCGGCGGCAGGGCCCCGATCCAGAAGGCGGCGCACAGCACGTGCAGAACCAGCACTGGCGTGGTGATGCCGTGCGGCAGCGCGGTCGCGACATGCCCGGTGGCGGCAAAGCCGATGGCGCCGATGACCGCGCCGCCGATCATGAGGGCGCGCGCGTGCCGCACGCGCGCTGCGGCGCCGAGGATCAGGATCGCGAGACCGAGGAACGTGATCAGCGCGCTGGTGCCGAGCGTGCAGGTGATGCCGATCTGCCAAGCCGAGGCGTCGA
>DATNGG010000041.1:0-58391 GCA_035605975.1 Allostellaceae bacterium
GGTCTTCGAATGGGGCCCGCACGACGTCTTCACCGCGCCGAGCTGGCTCTTCTACGAGCACCAGGCCTCGTCCGATGCCGTGCTGTTCAGCTTCTCCGACCGCGTCTCCCAGGAAAAGCTCGACTTCTGGCGCGAGCAGCGAGGCAACGCGTAGCACAGCCGAGGGCTGAGCCCAGGCCCGAGGCGTCGTGCGAAGCGAATAAAAAGGCGGCCCAGAGGCCGAGCCGTTCGCTTAACGAGTTCGGTGCCGGCATCGTTACCAATCACTTGTATGATTTGATAGCGCTCAGCTTGGGACGAGCCATAAGACCGACATCGGCTTCGAGCGAAGCGTTCGCGCTGCTCGACTTCGAGCGATTCAGTCAGACATTGCGCTTCACCTAAATAACGAATCTCTGACAGTCGCGGACATCGCAGGGCGTCATGGCGTAACATCGCGATATATCCACAAGCTATTTGCAATCGAGGGAACGACATTTACGCACTACATCGTGCGGCAACGGCTCGACCGTTCCTACCGCTTCTGGTATTGCCACGAATGAGAAGTCATTGATGCTTCGCGATCATAACCGGTTTTGAAGGATTACCGGACCTGTCCAGCGCGTCGCCGAATTGGCGCTAATGACCCAAAGCACAAGATCAATCGGCAATTTTCGGCAGGGACTCATCGCGATAAGCACCTGCCATTATCGACCACGCATTCGATATCACGAGGAACAAGACGATCAGGTTACCGAACGCGACCAGAAACATTCCCAACAAGGCTTGTCCCGCCATAGACGCGGTGAGCAGTAACGCGCCTCCCGCCAGGGCGCCACCGAAGCCGACCAAAGAAACCGCCGCACGAACGAATGCATCTTTGGGAAGGCGGTGACGAAAGCGAAGCAACAGTCCTCCCGGAAGATAGAGCGCGAAGATATTGATCGCGATGATTTCTATACCGCTGTATTCTTGACGTTGCGGCATCAGCTGTAATGCCGCCATCAAGATGATGAGCGCCAGCGCGAAAAAATTGTTTGCAACGCGCCGCCGAAGCGGCGGGCTGCCCATGATTTCATTCAAGTGTAATGTCAGCGCGACGAAGAGCATTCCGGTCAATGCCGCCGACGCTCCTCCGAGCATGACATAGAGATCATGCCATACCTCGGGTCGGTATGCGCCCTCCATATCACCCCCTAATGTTCTTCCCAAAACCCTATCAGTCTGGACGCGCCCTGCGCAACCGCGCTTGGCGCCTAAAAAACTCCGCGCCTTTGTGTCCTTGCCACTTCCGGTTCTGGCACATCCCGGAAATGCCGACTGGCGCTCGCAAAGCCTGCTCAGCGGCAGAGAGCGGGCGTCGCGGAGCGGCGCTCGTTTAGACAATGAAAAAACCAACTCGTTAAGCTACCGGCTCGCCCAGAGGCCGCCTTTTTCGTTGTGCGATCGACCGCGCGCCTCAGAGCGACGTTATCACATTCAACAGCGCCTGACGGCCGTTGCGAACTTCTTTGACCGCGCGGGCCAAAGCGGCCGGAAGATCGGCCGGCTTCTCGACGCGCTCGCCATAGCCGCCCGAGGCCTCGATGAGTTTCTCGAAGGCCGGCGAGGGCTGGAGATCGGCAAGGGTCATCGCGTCGTCCTTCTGCTGCGCGACGCCCTTCTCGTACATGCCGAGGGTCGCGCGGCGCACCGCGTTGTAGACCGCGTTGTTGTTGACGACAGTGAGCACCGGCAGGTGATGGGCTTGACCCACCCAATGGCAGGCCGTCGGGTTGGCGAACATGTAAGCGCCGTCGCCGACCGTCGAGACGACCAGCGCGTCGGGCCGCGCCAGCTTTGCGCCGAGCGCGGCGCCGAGGCCCCAGCCGAGGCCGCCGGCGGGGCTCGAACCAAAATAGGTGCCCGGCTTCTCACGGCCGCACAGATCCTGCCGCGCCCAATATTCGTTGACGAGGATCGCGTCGGGCCCGATCGCCTCGCCGAGGCAATGATTGAGATATTCGACCTTGATTCCCGGCTGCGCGCCCGCTTTCTCGATCATGCCTTTCCACGCCGCGCGGAGGGCTTTCCAGCGCTCGGCGAGCTTGGCGCGGCGCGCCGTGGTGGCCGCGGCCTTGTCGACGCCGGCTTCGCCAAGGCCGGCCTCGATGGCGTTGAGGGCGGCGGCGGTCTCCGCGGTGATCGAGAGATCGCTGGGGAAATTGCGGATCGGATAGCGCGAGAAGGCCGGATCGTCGTTGATATGGACGACGCGGCAGCCGGCCGGCGGGCTTTCCTGCGATGGATACCACGGCACATCGCAATCCAGCACGATGATGAGATCGGCATCGTCGAGCAGCGGCCGCGGCATCGCGCCGAAATTCATCGAATGGCTGGTCGGCACATTGACGTAACGCGAATTGAACGAGACGACCGGCAGCGCAAAGCGCTCGGCAACCCGCGACAGCGCCTCGCAGCCGGCGACGGTGCGGCCCGCCGCCGAGGTGATGATCAAGGGCCGCTCGGCCTTGGCGATCATGCCGACGAGGGTCTTCACCACCGCGGGATCGGGAAAAGGCAGCGAGGGACGGACGCGCGGCTTTTCCGGGCGGTTCGAGGAGGGGAAAGTGCCGCCCAGCGCCTCGCGCGGCAAGGTCAGATAGGCCGAGCCGCGCGGCGCCGTCATCATCACTTCGAGGGCGCGCGGCACGAGCTCGTCGGCCTGCATCGGCAGGCGCATCTCGTAATCCCATTTGACGAATTCGCGCAGCATGCCGGCCTGGTCGAACATTTCCTGGCCCCAATGGATGGGGCCGCCGCGCGAGCCCAAGACGCCTTCCTCGGTGATCGGATTGCGCCCGGCCATCAACAGGATCGGCACATTCTCGCGGCACGCATCGGCGAGGCAATTCAAGGTGTTGGCGGTGCCGACATTGGTGTGCACCATCACCGCCTGCGGCTTGCCGGTGACCATGTAATAGCCATGCGCCATGGCGACGGCGCAATTCTCGTGCGTGATCACCATCGTCTTCGGGATGGCCGCGTTCTTGCGCTGGCTGTGAACGAGCCCTTCGATCAGCGGCGCGAAATCGGTGCCGGGATTGACCAGCAAATGATCGATGCCGTTGGCCTTCAAGGATCGCAACAACACCTCGGCGGCGCTGTCGGTACCCTGCTTCGCTGCGCTCGGAAACGGTGAATCGTCCACGGTCGTGCCTCCCTTTGGCCAATTGCGCGATGGTAGTCCGCAAAGAGAGGCTGTCAAAGCTGGTTTTCACGCGTTGTTAAGCGCAGCCGCTTAAGGTCGAACCAACCTTTCGCGCTTCAGCCGCAGGTCCTCAAAGCACCGATGAATCGCCCCGCACGGCGCGCCATTTTTTTCGATCTCGACGGCATTCTGGCCGATAGCGAGGGCGTGAGCCGCCAAGTGTTTCGCACCTTCGCCGCGGCGTTCGGCCGTGCGGCCGAGAGCGCCGAAGCAGCAGCGCTCGACGGCTCGCCGGCGCCGATCCTCGTCGCCAAGGCCAAGCGCGCCTGGGGCCTGCCGCAAAAGCTCGACGAACTCACGCGCCGCTACGACGGGCTGATGGACGCGGCGCTGCTCGAATTGCCGCCGGCGCCGGCGGTCGCGCCGCTGTTCGCCGCCGCCTCGCGCAATGGCTGGAAGCTCGGCATCCTTGCCGCGACCGCGAGCGCGCGCACCCGCGCCTGGCTCGTCCGCCACGGGCTCGGCCAATTCGTCGATATCGTGGTGGGGGGCGAGGAAGTCTGTCTCGGCAAGCCCGCGCCCGAGCCCTATCTCATCGCGCTGGCGCGATCGGGCTGCTCGCGCGATCTAGCGCTCGCCGTCGAGGGCTCGCTCGCCGGAGCGCGCTCGGCGCTCGCCGCCGGCTTGCGCACCTTCGGCCTCGCGCCGACCGGACAAGAGCCGGTGGCCTGGCCTGAGCCGGTTCGTCTCATCGCCGCTCTCGACGAGCTGATGCCCGAATTGGACCGCCCGCGCCTCCGCGGTGTCCGAATGCTTCGTCATGCGCAGGCAGGGGCGCGCGCGCTCGGCTGAGGCCGCGCAGCGGGCGGCGGCCTCAGCCGCCGCTCCGCCTTCGCCAATCACTTCGTCTTGTTGAGCTCTTTCCAGGGATCCTTGACCGCCGTGCCGACGGTTTCGAGCTCGACATTGACGTAGTGCCCGTTCTCCTTCTTGACTTCGCGCAAATATTCGTTCTGCACGATGTCGCGGGTATCCGGATCGATCGAGATCGGGCCGCGCGGGCTGTTGGCGTTCTTGTAATGCTTCAGCAGGTCCATCGTCTTGTCGGGGTCGATCTTCCCCTTCTGCTCGCGGATGACGTAATAGATCGCATCCATGCTGTCCCAGGCGCCGACGGCAACGAAGTTCGGCCGCAGCTCGGTGCCATAGGCCTTGCGCCAGGCGGCGACGAACGCCTTGTTCGCCGGCCGCGTCGCGGCGTCGGAATAATGGAAGACCGTCGTCACCCCGAGCGCGACATCGCCCATCGTGTCGAGATACATGTCATCGGTGATATCGCCGGGACCGATCAGCTTGACGCCCGCGGCTTTGAGGCCGAGATCGCCGAAGCCTTTCATCACCGCGGTCGCCGTGGTGCCGGCGGGAACGAAGACCATGAGAGCGTCGGGCTTGGTGTCTTTGACGCGCTGCAGGAAGGGGGCGAAATCGGGATTGACCACCGGCACGCGCACGCTGCCGACGATCTCGCCGCCCGCGGCCTTGAAAGCCTTGGTAAACGCCTCCTCGGCGTCCCAGCCCGGCCCGTAATCGCTGACCATCGTATAAGCGCGCTTATAGTGTTTCGCCGCCCAGGTGCCGAGCGGATAGCTCGATTGCCATAGGGTGAAGGACACCCGCGCGATATAGGGAGACTTGGTCGTGATGCTCGCCGTTCCGGCATTGCTGATGATGAACGGCACCTTGGCTTGGGTCACGACCGGGGCCATGGCCATGGCGTTGGGGGTGAAGATGACGCCGGTCAAAAGCTGGACCTTGTCGCGGACGATCAGGTCTTGGGCGAGCTGCTTCGCCTTATCGGGCACAGGGCCGGTATCGTCGCGGGTGAGGAGCTCGACCTTGACGCCCGGCGGCAGGTCCTTGGGGTGCTCTTTCATATAGAGCCGCATGGCCTTTTCCATCACGGGCCCGATCTCGCCGTTGAGGCCCGAATAGCTGCTGATCATGCCGACCTTGATGGTCGTATCCGCCACGGATGATGACGCGCCAAAGCCGAGGACGGCAAAGGCCGCCGCGGCGATCACAATGTTCCGATAAAGCTGCATGTCTCCCCCCATTCCGTCACGCCGGTCGATCCGGCCTGCCGGGATTTTACGCCCGCGCCGCCGCCGCGACAAACGTTACACGAAGCCGACTTCGGCCGTCCTCAGACGTCGAGATTGGCGACCTCCAGGGCGTTGGCCTGGATGAAATCGCGGCGCGGCTCGACCAAATCGCCCATCAGGGTCGAGAAAGTCTCTTCCGCCTGTGCCGCATGCGGCACCTTCACCTGCAACAGCGAGCGGACATCGGGGTTGAGGGTCGTTTCCCACAATTGCTCGGGATTCATCTCGCCAAGCCCCTTGTAGCGCTGGATATCGCCGCTTTTGGGGCCGAGATCGAGCACCGCCTGAACCAGCGAAGTCGGGCCCCGGACCGGGACCTCCTTGTCCTTGGCGAGGAGCTTGCCGGGCTTGGCGTAATATTCCTGCAGCTCGCCGGTGCGCTCATCGAGCCGGCGGGCCTCGGCGCTGCGCAGGAACTGGCCCTCGAGCACGTAGCGCTCGGTGACGCCGTGGCGGGTGCGGGTCAGGACGAAGCCCTGGCCCGATGCATCGCCGCGCCAGCCGCGATCCGCGGGGGCCGAGAGCGCATCGAGCTTGCGGGCGAGGAACCGCGCCGCTTCGCCGATCTGGCCTGGATTCTCGAGCACGGACAGGCCGAGGAGCCCGTTGATCGCCGCTTGCTCGGCGACATCGAGATTGCCGATCTTGCGCACCAGCGGCTGGAGAAGGTTGCGCGTCTGGCGTGCCCGCTCGACCAAGTCGCGCAGATCGTTGCCGGCGCGCTGCACCCCGTCATGCTGGACGAAGACCACGTCCTTGAGGCCGGCGGTGATGCGGTATTCCTCGAGTGCCGGGTCGTCCTTCAGGTAAACCGCCTTGGCCGAGCCGCGCTTCACCTGATAGAGCGGCGGCTGGGCGATGTAGAGAAAGCCCTTCTCGATGAGCTGCGGCATCTGGCGGAAGAAGAAGGTCAAGAGCAGCGTGCGGATATGGCTGCCATCGACATCGGCATCGGTCATGATGATGATGCGGTGATAGCGTGCCTTGGCGGCATCGAACTCCTCGGCGCCGATGCCGGTGCCGATCGCGGCGATGAGCGTGCCGATTTCCGCCGAGCTCAGCATCTTGTCGAAGCGCGCCCGCTCGACATTGAGGATCTTGCCCTTCAAGGGAAGAATGGCCTGGAAGCGCCGATCGCGGCCTTGCTTGGCCGAGCCGCCGGCGCTGTCACCCTCGACGATGAAGAGCTCGCACAGCGCGGGGTCGCGCTCCTGGCAGTCGGCGAGCTTGCCGGGGAGGCTCGCCATGTCGAGCGCGCCCTTGCGCCGGGTCAGATCGCGCGCCCGCCGCGCCGCCTCGCGGGCGGCCGCGGCCTCGACCACCTTGGCGACGATCTTGCGCGCCTCGCTCGGGTGCTCTTCGAGCCATTGCTGCAGCTTGTCGGCGACAATGCTCTCGACCACCGGGCGGACTTCCGAGGAGACGAGCTTGTCCTTGGTTTGCGACGAGAATTTCGGATCCGGCGCCTTGACCGAGAGGATCGAGGTCAAGCCCTCGCGCATATCCTCGCCGGTCAGCGGGACCTTCTCCTTGCGCGAGATCCCGCTCTCATTCGCGTAATTGTTGATCGTACGGGTCAGCGCGGCGCGGAAGCCCGCGAGATGGGTGCCGCCATCGCGCTGCGGGATGTTGTTGGTGAAGCACAACATGGTCTCGTGATAGGAATCGGTCCATTCCATCGCCACTTCGACGGTGATCCCGTCGCGCTCGGCGCTCATCGAGAGCGGCGCGCCATGCAGCGCCTGCTTGGAGCGGTCGAGATATTCGACGAAGGCGACGAGCCCGCCCTCATAGTGCAGCTTGACGGATTTGGGCTCGACGCCGCGCGCATCGGTCAATTCGAGGGTCACGCCCGAATTGAGGAAGGCGAGCTCGCGCAGCCGATGCTCGAGCGTCGCATAGTCGAATTCGGTCTTGGTGAAGGTCTTGGTGCTCGGCCAGAAAGTGATCTCGGTGCCGGTGCGATCGCCGGCGGGCCCGACCATCGCCAGCGGGGCCTCGGGATCGCCGTCCCGGAAGCGCATGAAATATTCATGGCCGCCGCGCCAGATGCGGAGCTCCAGCACCGAGGAGAGCGCGTTGACGACCGAGACGCCGACGCCGTGCAGCCCGCCCGAAACCTTGTAGGAATTCTGGTCGAATTTCCCGCCGGCATGGAGCTGGGTCATGATGACCTCGGCCGCCGAGACGCCCTCTTCCTTGTGGATGTCGACCGGAATGCCGCGGCCATTGTCGGAAACCGCCGCCGAGCCGTCGGCATTGAGCGTCACCGTCACCGTGTCGCAATAGCCGGCCAGCGCCTCGTCGATCGAATTGTCGACCACCTCGTAAACCATGTGATGAAGGCCGGAGCCGTCATCCGTGTCGCCGATATACATGCCCGGGCGCTTGCGCACAGCGTCAAGGCCGCGCAGGACCTTGATCGATTGGGCGTCATAGGCCTCGTTCTGAGGCGTGCCGGGAGGTGCGGGTTCGCTCATTGTCACACATCCATGGGTGAAATTCGGGCATCGGCCACGGTGAAGAACTGGGCCTGCCGCCGCAGCGGCGAAAACAGCGCCGGGTCGGTGCCGGTAAGCCAGGCCTGCGCGCGCAGCGCGAGAATTTCGTCGAACAAGGCCGCGCGGCGCTCGGCATCGAGATGGGCCGCGACCTCGTCCAGCAGCATGATCGGCGGCGCGCCGCGCTGCGCCGCAAGGAGCCGCGCCTGCGCCAGGAGGATGGCGAGAAGCAGGGCCTTTTGCTCGCCGGTCGAGCATAACGCCGCCTTGATCCCGGTGCCGAGGTGATGGACCAGCAGGTCCGAGCGATGCGGCCCGAAGGTGGTCGTGCCGCTTTCGGCATCGGCGCGACGCTCGGCGGCAAGCCGCTGGCGCAGCGCCTCCTCGACGGCAAGGGCGGGCATGTCGTCGAGCCAGCGCTCGACCTCGCCCTCGAGAGCGAGGCCCGCCTGCGGAAAGGGCCCGATCGCCGCGGCGCAGGCCCGATCGAGCCGGGCGGCGGCCTCGCGCCGGGCGGCGGCGATGGCGGTGCCATGGGCGGCCATCTCCTCCTCGAGCGCTTTCAGCCAGGACGCATCCGGCCCCGTCTCGCGCAACAGGCGCAGCCGCTCGCGCATGGCGCGCTCATAGGCCGAAAGCCGGGTCGCATGGTCCGGATCGAAGCCCAGGACGAGGCGATCGAGGAAGCGCCGGCGCAGGCTCGCCCCCTCGACGAAGAGCCGGTCCATTTGCGGCGTCAGCCAGACGAGGCTGGCCGTGCGCGCGAGCTCCGCCTGACTTTTTACCGGCATGCCGTCGATGCGCAGCACGCGGCGCTCGCCGCTCTCGCTCGCCGCATCGCGCCCGGTCCCGATCTGGAGGAGCGTGCCGTCGGGCGTCAGCAACTGGATCGCCAGCGCCCAGGGCGCGGCGGCACCGAAGCGGTCGATCTCGCTGAGCTTCGCGCGGCGCAGGCCGCGGCCGGGGGCGAGGAAGGACAGGGCCTCGAGGAGGTTGGTCTTGCCGGCGCCGTTCGGGCCGGTCAGCACCACCGGTTGCGGCCCGGTCTCGAGCGCGGCCGCGGCATAGGAACGGAACGCGGTGAGCGCCAGCCGGGCGACGCTCGGCCCGGCCGCCGCGGCGGGGCACGCCGCGAAACTCGCGGCCGCATTGGTCATGGACCTCAATACCGGCGGCCCTAGACGCGCATCGGCATCAGCACGTAAAGCGCGCTGCCATCGGCGCTGTCGCGCACCACCGTGGGCGAGGCGGCGTCGGCCATGGAGAACCGCGCGCCTTCGCCCTCGATCTGCTCGGTGATGTCGAGCAGATAGCGGGCATTGAAGCCGATTTCGAGCGGCTGCGCGCTATAGCGCACCTCGAGCTCCTCGGTGGCCGTGCCGTTCTCGGGGCTGGTCGCCGAGAGCGTGACGCTGCCGCGCTCGATCGCCAGCTTCACGGCACGGCTCTTCTCGGTCGAGATGGTCGAGACACGGTCGACCGCCTCGGCGAAGAGCTTGCAGTCCACTTCGAGGACGCGGTCATTGTTGAGCGGGATCACGCGGTCGTAATCGGGGAAGGTGCCGTCGATCAGCTTCGAGGTCAGGACGGTATCGCCGAAGGTAAACCGGATTTTCGTATCGGACAGGGCCACCGACACATCTTGATCGAGCTCGTCGAGCAATTTCCGCAGTTCCGTGACCGTCTTGCGCGGCACGATCACGCCCGGCATGCCCGCGGCGCCTTCGGGCAGGGGGATTTCCATCCGAGCAAGGCGATGCCCGTCGGTCGCCACCGCGCGCAGCATGCTGACCTTGTCGGTCTTGGCCGCGTGCAGATAGATGCCGTTCAGATAATACCGGGTCTCCTCGGTCGAGATGGCGAAGCGGGTGCGGTCGATGAGGCGCTTCAGATCGGCGGCGGAGAGCAGGAAATTGTGGGCGAGCTCGCCCCCCGCCATCAAGGGATAGTCCTCGGGCGGCAAGCAGGAGAGGGTGAAGGTCGAGCGGCCCGAGCGCAGCGTCATCGAGCCCTTCTCGCCGGTCGATTCGAGCTCGATCTGCGCCCCATCGCGCAGTTTGCGGATGATGTCGTAGAGCGTATGCGCCGGCACGGTCGTGGTCCCGGGCTGCCCCCCTTGGCAGGGAAGGGTCGCGACCATTTCGAGATCCATGTCGGTCGCCGACAGCGACAGCTTGGCGCCTTCGGCCTTCAAGAGAACGTTCGACAGGATCGGGATCGTGTTGCGCCGTTCGACGACGCTCTGCACATGGCCCAGAGCGCGGAGCAGCGCGGCACGTTCGATGGTGAGCTTCATGGCTGGCGGGTTCACGCTCGTTGGAGGCGGAAAATCGCGTCCCGGGACCCCGGGAAACCCCGCCCAACCCGGCCCCAAAAGGCCGGGGCGGAACGGTGGAAAACTATAGCACGCGGAGCCTCGCCCGTACACCACCGCCCGCACGCGCGACGCGCCGCGAAGTATCTGATTTTGAGGCGTGTCTCGCCCCGCCGGAGCCGCGGCAGCGCCCGCCGAGACAGGGGTTTCAGGCCCTATCGGACCGCGCTTTTCAGCTCTCCAGCATGCGCCGCAGCAGCTCGATATCCTCGGCCATGGCCCGGTCGGAGGCGCGCAACTCCTCGATCTTGCGCACCGCATGCATTACCGTCGTATGGTCTCGCCCGCCGAATTTGCGGCCGATTTCCGGCAGCGAGCGCGGCGTCAGCTGCTTGCAGAGATACATCGCGACCTGGCGCGGCCGGGCGACGGCGCGGGCGCGGCGCGCCGAATGCATGTCGGCGAGCCGGATGTTGTAGTGCTCGGCGACGCGCTTCTGGATTTCGTCGATGGTGACGCGGCGGTCATTCGCGCGCAGCAGGTCCTGCAGCACGTCCTGCGAGGTCTCGAGCGTCAGCTCGCGCCCGACGAATTGCGCATGGGCGTAAATCCGCGTCAACGCGCCCTCGAGCTCGCGCACATTGGAGGTGATGCGATGCGCAAGGAATTCGAGCACCTTGGGCGGCACCGCCGTCCGGCTGCGCTCGGCCTTGGCCTGGAGAATCCCCAAACGCAGCTCGTAGGTGGTCGGGTGGATATCGGCGACGAGCCCCCAGCCGAGCCGCGAGCGCATGCGCTCTTCCATGCCCTCGAGATCGGTCGGCGACTTGTCGGCCGAGATCACGATCTGGCGGTTCTGATCGACCAAGGTGTTGAAGGTATGGAAGAACTCCTCCTGGGTCGTGTCCTTGCCGGCGATGAATTGCACATCGTCGATCATCAGCACATCGACCGAGCGGAACTGCTCCTTGAACGCCATCGTGTCCTTGAAGCGCAGCGCCCGAATGAACTGGTACATGAATTTTTCGGCCGAAAGGTAGATCACCTTGCGCTTTGGGTCATGCGTTCGGATGTACCAGGCGATGGCGTGCATCAGATGCGTCTTGCCGAGGCCGACGCCGCCATAAAGAAAGAGCGGATTGAACGGCACCGACCGGTTCGCGCCGACCTGCGCCTCGGCGACGCGGCGGGACGCGGCATGCGCCAACTCGTTGGGCTTGCCGACGACGAAATTCTCGAAGGTGAAGCGCGGATCGAGCGGCGCGCTGATGTCTTTCTCGTCCGTCGGCTCGGCGCCCTCGCGCGGCGGCGGCGGCTCCGGCAGCTCGGCATGCGAATTTCCCGATCCGGCGATCAGCATGTCGATCGCCGTGACCGAGGCGTTCTCGGCATTCCACAACGCCCTGATCCGGTCGGCATAATGCGCCGCCACCCAGTCGCGCAAAAAGCGTGTCGGCACGGTGATCTTCGCGTGCCCGGCGTCGATGCCCTGCAAGGTCATGTTGCGAAGCCAGCTGCGATAGGCGGCATCGCCGAACTCACGTCGCAGTTTCGCTCGGATGCGTGCCCATTGGGACTGGACTTCGTCGCCTTGCCCCAACGTATCCGCCATCCCTCACTCCCCCGACGAAGCAGAAACTGGACAACGAGCGCGCAACCGTCCTTCGGCGGAACCGAGGCGCCTTCCGCCTCCGCCGCGTGCCCATGAACCGTGACCGCTAGTTACCGCGCAACCCTCACGCAATTGAGTCTAGCTGGTCACTAAACGCTTGGTTTGAAAACCGCCTCTCTCTGTGCGCGTGGCGCGTTCGCTTTATCCTTCACGCCGCACGCCATCTGACGCGCGCTAACCTTACATAAGCAGAAATGCGGATGGCAATAACTCTTCAATAAAAATGTCGCGGATTTTTTCGCGAGTGGCACCACTGCCACGCCCGAAAAAATTAAAGCGCTTTGATTCGCGCAGAGAGTCGCGAAATTTTGCGCGCGACAGTGCGATGATGCAGCACGCCTTTGCCTGCGCCGCGTTGCAATTCCGGCGCGGCTTCATCGAATGCGGTCTTCGCGGCATCTTTGTTGCCGGATGCGATCGCGGTCTCGACTTTCTTTACGAAAGTACGAATTCGGCTCATGCGTGCGCGGTTAACCTCCGTGCGACGCGCGGTTTGCCGAATGCGCTTTTCTGCGGAAGGATGATTGGCCATCGCCGACCTGTCGAAGAATGTGTTGAGGAAGCGCGCGTTATAGTGAGACGTTGATCCGCCGTCAAGTCAGCGGTTCTTGAACGCCGGCTTGCGCTTGGAAACGAAGGCGGCCATGCCTTCCTTTTGATCTTCCGTCGCGAACATCGCGTGAAACAGCCGTCTTTCGAAGCGGACGCCCTCGGCGAGCGTGCTTTCGAAAGCGCGATTGACGGCCTCCTTCGCCGCGAGCACGGCCGGGCGCGAGAAAGCCGCGATTTGCGCACCCAGCTTCAGCGCCTCCTCCAACAGCTTGTCGTTCGGGACGACGCGGCTGACGAGGCCGCTGCGCTCGGCCTCGGCGGCGTCAATCATCCGCCCGCTCAGCACCATCTCCATCGCCATCGCCTTGCCGACCGCGCGCGTCAGGCGCTGGGTGCCGCCCGAGCCCGGGATGATACCGAGCGTGATCTCGGGCTGGCCGAACTTCGCGCTCTCGGCCGCGATGATGATGTCGCTCATCATCGCCATCTCGCAGCCGCCGCCGAGCGCAAAGCCGGCGACCGCGGCGATGATCGGCTTCCGGCACGTCGTGATGCGCTCCCAGCCATCGGTAATGAAGTCCGTGAGGTAGCAATCGACGAAGCTCTTGCCCGCCATCTCCTTGATGTCAGCGCCCGCGGCGAAGGCGCGCTCGCTCCCGGTGATCACAACCGCGCCGACCGCGTCATCCGCCTCGAACGCGTCGAGCGCGGCGCCGAGCTCGCGCACCAGCGCGTCGCACAGCGCGTTCAAGGCTTGCGGGCGGTTGAAGGTGACGAGCCCGACCGCGCCGCGCGTCTCGACCAGGATGTTTTGATAATTCATGGGTTACTGCTCCGTCATTGCGGTAACAGCGTGAAGCCGACCGTGAGGTGGCCGTCTTCGCCGCGGAAATCGAGCTTCAGCCGCTCGGCGTCGCGCCGCCATTGATCGGCGCCGGACTTTTTCCATCCGAGCTGCGGCAGGCTCGAGGCATAGAACGCCTGCACCTTCGCTCGGCTGATCGCGCCGCGCGCCTGCGCCTCGACGATGCGGCCCTCGGGCTTGTCGAAGACGAGGGCCGATCCCTCGACCATCGCCAAGCCCGGCATGAGCGGCACGTCCTCGGTTCCAGTCACGAATTCGTCGGCCCGTGCCGTGCCGAAGGCAAGGACCGCGAGCAGCAGAATGAGAACGAAACGGGCGCGCATGATGGCAGCCTAGCCTCAGCGCTGCCGCTTGGCACAGAAAAATGTCGAGCGGCCGCCCTGCACGATGCGCCGGATCCGTGCGCGGCAATCGCAGCCCGGACAGGCTTCGCCCTCTTTGCCGTAGACCGCCCAATGATGCTGGAAATAGCCGAGCTCGCCCGATGCCTGGACATAGTCGCGCAACGAGCTGCCTCCCGCGGCGATTGCCCGGCGCAGCACATCGCGGATCGCCGCGGCCAGGCGCTCGGCCCGCTCGCGCTGCACCGTCCCCGCGAGGCGGCGCGGCGACAGGCAGGCCGTATAGAGGGCTTCGCAGGCATAGATATTGCCCAGCCCCGCGACGAGGCGCTGATCGAGCAGAGCGGCCTTGATCGAGGTCTTCTTGTCCTTCAAGAGAAGGGCGAGGGCGGGCCCGTTGAACTCATTGCTCAGCGGCTCGGCGCCGAGATGACGAAAGCGCGGATGCTCGGCAAGCCCCGATTCGGTCGCGAAATCGAGCAGGCCGAAGCGCCGCGCGTCGTTGAAGCGCAGCTCCGTGCCGTCTTCGAAGGCGAAGATCGCGTGATCGTGCTTGGCGCGCGGAACCGTTGCGGCGGGCGGGACGATCACCATCCGCCCCGACATGCCGAGATGCGCGATCAACACGCCATCATCCTCGAAATGGGCGAGGATGTATTTGGCGCGGCGGGAAAAGCGCAGGATGCGCCGGTTTTCGATGCGCCGCGCGAGGTCCGTCGGAATGGCGCTGCGCAAATCGGCCCGCCGCAGCTCGAGCCGGATCAGCCGCTTGCCTTCGAGGGCGCGCGCCAAGCCGCGCATGACGGTTTCGACTTCAGGAAGTTCGGGCATGATCCAAGGGGCTTGGTTTGGCTCGGGCCTTCGGGACGCGCTATGTTGTAGGGATGCCGCGCCAAGACACAAGCCACCCGCCGCCCCGGGAGACGGATTTCGGCTTTCGCCGCGTCAGCGAGGCCGAGAAGACGCGGCTCGTCGGGGATGTCTTCGCGCGCGTCGCTGGGCGCTACGACCTGATGAACGATCTGATGAGCGGCGGAATCCATCGCCGATGGAAGGCGTTCCTGATCGATCGCGTGGCGCCGCGTCCGGGGCAAGTGCTGCTCGATCTCGCCGGCGGCACGGGCGACATCGCGCGCCGCCTTCACCGCCGCGCCGGCGCCGGCGCGCGCGTCATCGTCTGCGACATCAATGAGCCCATGCTGCGCCGCGGCCGCGACCGCGCGCTCGACGCCGGCATCTTTCGCGACATCCTGTGGATCGCGGGCGATGCGGCCGAGCTGCCGCTCGGCTCGGCGAGCATCGATGCCTGCACCATCTCCTTCGGCTTGCGCAATGTCACGCAGATCGCCGCGGCACTGCGCGAAGTGCGTCGCGTGCTGCGACCCGGCGGGCAGTTCCTGTGCCTCGAATTCAGCCGCGTCGAGGCGCCGATGCTGCGGCGTGCCTACGATCTCTATTCCTTCGCCGTGCTGCCGCGTCTCGGCCAGGCGGTGGCGCAAGATCGCGACGCCTATCAATATCTGGTCGAAAGCATTCGCCGCTTTCCACCTCAGGCGGAGCTCGCCGCAATGATGCGCGAGGCGGGTTTCGAGCAGGTGAGCTGGCGCAATCTTTCAGGCGGAATCGCCGCGATTCACTCGGGCTGGCGGCTCTGAGCGGCAGCCTTGCGCCCCGGCGGAGCCGCGCCTATAGAAAGATCGAGCAACTCCCGGGTCGAAAGCCGATGCTGCACGGCCGGCGCATCCTGCTGATCATTTCAGGCGGCATCGCCGCATATAAAAGTCTCGATCTCATCCGCCGCCTCAAGGAGCGCGGCGCTGCCGTCCGCTGCATCCTGACCCAGGGCGCGCAGCAATTCATCACCCCGCTCTCCGCGGCGGCGCTCTCGGGCGAGGCCGTCCATACCGAGCTGTTCTCGCTCATCGCGGAAAGCGAGATGGGGCATTTGCGGCTTGCGCAGCAATCGGATGTGCTCGTCGTCGCGCCCGCCTCGGCCGATCTCATCGCCAAGATGGCGGGCGGGCTTGCCGACGATCTCGCCTCGGCCGTGCTGTTGGCGAGCGACAAGCCGGTGCTCGTCGCGCCGGCGATGAATTTTCGCATGTGGCAGCATGCTGCAACGCAAGACAATCTCGCCGTCCTGGCGCGGCGCGGCGTCAAGCGCGTCGGCCCCAATGAAGGAGCGCTTGCCGAGAACGAAAGCGGCATGGGCCGCGTCGCCGAGCCGCTCGAGATCGTCGCCGCGATCGAGGCTATCTTCACCGCCACCGCGGCGCTCGCAGGCCGGCGCGCCCTCGTCACCAGCGGCCCGACGCATGAGCCGATCGATCCGGTGCGCTATATCGCCAATCGCTCTTCCGGCAAGCAGGGGCATGCGATCGCCGCCGCGCTGGCGCGGCTCGGCGCCGATTGCTTGCTGGTGTCCGGCCCGACCGAGGAGCCCGACCCGCCCGGCGTCAGGGTCGTGCGCGTCTCGACCGCGCGCGAGATGCTGGCGGCCTGCGAGACGGCGCTGCCGGTCGATGTCGCCGTCTGCGCCGCCGCCGTCGCCGATTGGCGGCCCGAGCCGGCGCCGGCAAAGCTGAAGAAAAAGGACGGAGGCATTCCGGCGCTGAAACTGGTCGAGAATCCCGACATTCTGGCGAGGCTGAGCGAGGCCGGCAATCGCCGGCCGCGCCTTGTCATCGGTTTCGCCGCCGAGACCGAGAACGTGATCGAGAATGCGCGCGCCAAGCGCGTGAAAAAAGGCTGCGACTGGATTCTGGCGAATGACGTCTCGGCCGCGAGCGGCGTCTTCGGCGGCGAGGACAACACCATTCACCTGCTCGATGCCGCGGGCGTCGAAGACTGGCCGGCCTTGTCGAAGCGCGATGTCGGCGACAGGCTGGCGCAGCGCATCGCTGCAGTGCTCGCGCCGAAGGCCGCCGAATGACGGCGGTGAGCGTGGCGTTGCAGGTGCTGCCGCATGGCCGCGATCTGCCCCTGCCGCAATACGCAACCGAGGGAAGCGCCGGCGTCGATCTCGCGGCGGCAATCGAGGCGCCGGTGACGCTGCAAGCCGGCGGGCGCGCCGCCATTCCGACCGGCATTGCGCTCGCGCTGCCGCCCGGGTGGGAGGCGCAGCTGCGGCCGCGCTCGGGCCTCGCGCTGCGGCACGGGCTGACCGTTCTCAACAGCCCCGGCACGATCGATGCAGACTATCGCGGGGAAATCCGCGTCATCCTCGCCAATCTCGGCACAGAGCCGGTGACGGTTTCGCGCGGGGAGCGCATTGCCCAGCTCGTGGTCGCGCCGGTCGGTCACGCCCAATGGCGCGTCGTCGCCGAGCTTCCGGCGACGACGCGCGGCGCGGGCGGGTTCGGCTCGACCGGGATCTAGATTTGCAATGTTGCGGCTCACCAAAAAGCTGCTTTTCGCGATCGAAGCCGTGCTCGATATCGCCTATAACGGCGGCACCCAGCCTGTGCAGTCGGGCGAGATCACCGGGCGGCAGGGGATTCCGCGCCGATATCTCGAGCAGGTGCTGCAACAGCTCGTGCGCGCGGGTATTCTCGAAGGCGTGCGCGGCCCGAAGGGCGGCTATCGCTTGGCGCGCGAGCGGCGGCGCATCTCCTTGGGCGAGATCGTGCGCGTGGTGCAGAGCCTCGATGGCGCCGGCGATCCGCTCGGCGAAGAGGGCGGCGCCGAGCTCGGCCGGCAGGTGGTGCGCCCGTTATGGCAGGATTTGCAGGAAGAGCTGATGAAACGGCTCGACACAGTCACGATCGAGGAATTGTGCGTCCGCGCGCACAAGGCCGGTGTTGCCGGCGAATATGCCGGACGGCTCGACTTCTCGATCTGAAGCAACCGGAGGAGATCGCCCCATGAACGAAGGCAGCCAAGCGGGCGCATCCCGGGCCGAGTTTCGCGGCCGCATTTACGACAGCATCGTCGAAACCATCGGCGCAACGCCGCTGGTCCGCCTGAAGCGCCTCGCCGCAGCCCACAAGGTCAAAGCCGACCTGCTCGGAAAATGCGAATTCTTCAACCCCTTGAGCTCGGTCAAGGACCGTATCGGCGTCGCCATGATCGAGGCGGCGGAGAAATCGGGGCGCATCACGCCCGGCAAGACCGTGCTGGTCGAGCCGACCTCGGGCAATACCGGCATCGCGCTTGCCTTCGCCGCCGCGGCCAAAGGCTACCGCTGCATCCTTGTCATGCCGGACAGCATGTCGATGGAGCGGCGGAGGATGCTGAAGCTGCTCGGCGCCGAGCTGGAATTGACCCCCGCAGCGCAAGGCATGCGCTTTGCGATCCAGCGCGCGGAGGAATTGCTGAAGAGCCTGCCCGACGCCTTCATTCCGCAGCAATTTCAGAATCCGGCCAATCCCGAAATCCACCGCCGCACCACCGCCGAGGAGCTGTGGCGCGATACGGACGGACGGATCGATGTGGTGGTGAGCGGCGTCGGCACGGGCGGCACCTTGACCGGGGTCGGCGCGGTGCTGAAGCCGCGCAAGCCGAGCCTCAAAATGGTCGCGGTCGAGCCGGAGGACAGCGCCGTGCTGTCGGGCGGACCGCCCGGCCCGCACAAGATTCAGGGCCTTGGCGCCGGCTTCATCCCGCAAATCCTCGATACCAAGCTGATCGACGAGATTTTGCGCATCTCCAACGACAATGCGATGCGCATGGCCCGCGAGGTGGCGCGGCTCGAAGGCGTGGCAGTCGGGATCTCGTCGGGCGCCGCGCTCGCCGCGGCGATCGAGATCGGCCAGCGCGCCGACATGGCCGGCAAGGTCATCGCCGTCATCTTGCCGGACACGGGCGAGCGCTATCTCTCGACCGCGTTGTTCGAGGGGCTGTGACGCGCGCATGGAATTGAGCGACGCGCAGTTCGAGCGCTACGCCCGCCACCTGGTGCTGGAGGAAGTCGGCGAGGAAGGCCAGCAGAAGCTGCTCGGCGCCAAGGTCCTCGTGGTCGGCGCCGGCGGGCTCGGCTCGCCGCTCCTCCTCTATCTCGCGGCGGCGGGCATCGGCACGCTCGGCATCGTCGATGACGATGTGGTCGATCTCTCGAATTTGCAGCGTCAGATCGTCCATCCGACCGAGAGCATCGGCTCGCTCAAGGTCGAAAGCGCGCGCAACACGCTTCGGCATGTGAACCCCGAGGTCAAGGTCGTGCTTCATGCCGAACGTCTCGGCGAAGGCAATGCCCGGCCGCTGGTCGAGGCTTACGATCTCGTCGCTGACGGGAGCGACAATTTCGCCACGCGCTATTTGCTGAACGATACCTGCTTTCGCGCGCGCAAGCCGCTGGTCGGCGCGGCTTTGGCGCCGTTCGAAGGCCAGCTTTCGACCTTCAAGGCCTATCTCGGCCCGCCGCATCCCTGCTATCGCTGCCTTTTCCGCGAACCGCCGCCGCCCGATTCCGTACCGCGCTGCGAGACGGCGGGCATCCTTGGCGCGATCGCCGGCGTCATGGGCACTTTGCAGGCAACCGAAGTGCTGAAGGAAATCCTGGGGATCGGCGAGAGTCTCTCGGGCAGCCTTCTCATCTATGACGCGCTGCGCGCCGGCTTTCAGAAAATCAAATTGCCGCGCGATCCCGATTGCCCCACCTGCGGAGCGAAGCCCTGAGGCGCGCGATCATCGCCCTTATCACGGCAACCCTTTTTCTCGGGGCGGCACACGCCGCCGAAAAGTCCGAGCCGCTGCCGCGTTTCGTCAGCCTGCGCGCCGACGTGGTCAATCTGCGCACCGGCCCGGGCGGCCGCTATCCAGTCGAATGGGTCTATCGCCGCAAGGGCCTGCCGGTCGAAATCCTCGCGCAGCACGATCAATGGCGGCAGGTGCGCGATTGGCAGGGCACCGAAGGCTGGGTTCATGAGCGCCTCGTCACGAACGCCCGCACCGTCATCGTCAAAGGCGCGCAGCGCGTGATGCGCGCCGAGCCCGAGGCCAAGGCGCCGCCAGTCGCCAAGCTGGACCCGGGGGTGATCGCGCGCCTTCTCGAATGCCGCAACGCCTGGTGCCGCATCGAAGCCGACAGCATCAAGGGCTGGCTGCGGCGCGACGAGATTTGGGGCGTCTATCCCGACGAGGTCGTGCGCTGATCGACCGAGGCCGCGGCCTCAGGCGAGGTCTCCCGCGAGCGCGGCGCGAACCGGCTCCGGCATCACCGCCATATGGCCGTAATGCGGATGGGCGATGCCGCACAGCACCTGCGCGCCGGCTTGGCGGAATTCCGTCTTCTGCGCGGCGGTGAACGGAAAGCGGACGAATTGGACCGCGGAGGCCTTGCCCTCGGGCGAGGTGTTCTCGCGCGTCGGATCGGGCAGTCCCGCGATGCGTTCGCCGCCGACCGAAAGATACATGTCGTTCTCGATGCCGCCCAGCTGAGCGAGCGTTGCCTCGCGCCGCGCGGGATTCTCGATCTCGACCATCACCGTGGCGATCAGCTCGTCGCCCTGAGGGATGAGCGGGTTGTAGGCGGCGAGCTCGTCGGCGATCTGCGCCTCGCCGCCGCGCTCGATATGCAGCATCTCATGCACCTGATGCCACATCGTCTCGTAATTCTCGAAATAGAAGGTCACGAACGGCCCCACCTCGATGCGGCGGTTGCGCTTCACCTCCGCGATCTTGCGCTTGAGCTCGCGCCGCTCCCGGCCATAGACCGCCGGATCGAGAATGTCGGCGCGGGTGATGGCGCGCTTGGCGCCGGTTGCGGTGGTCATGATCGATCTCCTCCGTCGAGGCCATAAGCCATCGCCATCAGCTCGATCGGGTGCAAAGCCGGCATCGTCTTGCCGTCGATCGCCTCGATGCCCTGCTGCAGATGAAGCGCCGCGAGCGGGCATTCCGAGGACAAGAAGGCCTTGCCGTCTTTCGCCGCCTGTCGCGCGGCGGGACGCCCGACTTTTAGCGCCACGCGGAAATTCTCTTTCTTCACCCCCCAGGAGCCGCCATGGCCAGAGCAGCGCTCGACCACGTCGAGCGCCGGTTGCGGCAGGAGGCGCAGCATTTCCGCCGCCTTGGCGCCCATGTTCTGCGCGCGCGCATGACAGGCGAGGTGAAGGCTGACGCCGCCCGGAAGCGCCGACATGCCCGGCGCGATGCCTTCCTTCTTCGCGATATCGACGACGTATTCGCTGAGATCGAAACTCGCCGCCGCCAGCTTCTTCACGCTGTCGTCGCGCGGCAGCAGCAGCGGCCATTCGAATTTCACCATCAAGGCGCAAGACGGCACCAGCGCGACGATGTCGTAGCCGCGCTCGACATAGGGCAGCAGCGCCGCCGCCACTTTGCGCGCCTTGGCGGCGACGCGCCCCAGCTCGCCTTGCTCGAATTGCGGCATGCCGCAGCATTCGGGATAGACGACTTCGGTCGCGACCCCGTTCTTGGCGAGAACGGCGCGCGCCGCCTCGCCGATCGCCGGATTGTTGTAGTTGACGAAGCAGGTCGCATAGAGCACGGCCTTGCGCCCGAAACCCGGCGCGCTGGCGTCGGGCTCTAAGGCCGTGCTGCGCGCGCGCAATTCGAAGGTCCGGGCGTGGAATTTCGGCAGCGCCGCGTCACGGTCGATGCCGGCGATCGCCTCCATCAGCGGGCGGGTCAGGCCATTGCCGCGCTTCGACGCCCAATTGGCAAGGCCAGCGACCGGCCGCGCCATCTGCCCGTTCCGATCGGTTTCGGCGAGCGCGCGATCGGCCCAGCGCACTTTTCCGGCGCGTTCCTCGGCGGCGCGGTGGCGCAGCATGAGGTGCGGGAAATCGACATTGAACTCATGCGGCGGCACATAGGGGCACTTGGTCATGAAGCACATGTCGCACAACGTGCAGGCTTCGACGACCTTGGCGTAGTCCTGGTGATCGACGGCATCGAGCTCGCCCGTCGCCGACTCGTCGATCATGTCGAAGAGCCGCGGGAAGCTGTCGCACAGATTGAAGCAGCGCCGGCAGCCATGGCAGATCTCGAAGACGCGGTGCAGTTCGGCATCGATCTTCGCCGGATCGTAAAAATCCGGGTCTTCCCAGGCGATGGGATGGCGCGTCGGGGCGCCGAGACCGCCTTCGCGCATATCCCGCGGCTCCTTAACTCAGACGAGAAAGAGGGGGCGAAGGGGCGTTGTCGCGGCACCCCTTCGCGAAATCAGTTGGCGCGTCGCTCAGCCGAGCGTATCGAGCGCCTTCTGGAAACGGCCGGCATGCGACTTCTCGGCCTTGGCGAGGGTCTCGAACCAATCGGCGATTTCGTCGAAGCCTTCCTGACGCGCGGTGCGCGCCATGCCGGGATACATGTCGGTGTATTCATGGGTCTCGCCGGCGATCGCCGCGACGAGGTTCTTCGAGGTGTCGCCGATCGGCTTACCGGTCGCCGGATCGCCGACTTCCTGGAGATATTCGAGATGGCCATGCGCGTGGCCGGTCTCGCCCTCGGCGGTCGAGCGGAACACCGCCGCGACGTCGTTGAAGCCCTCGACATCCGCTTTCTGTGCGAAATAGAGGTAGCGGCGATTGGCCTGACTTTCGCCCGCGAAGGCTTCCTTGAGATTGGTCTCGGTCTTCGAACCTTGGAGTTTCGGCATCACATCCTCCTCGTCATATTAGAATTATTCTAAATTAACCGTACTCCGCCGCGCCGTCAACCCCCGGATTTGCCGACGCGGATCGTCACGTCGACGCGCTTGATCGCGCCATGCGGCGGCTGCGGCAGGCTGGTCACGCCGATATGGTCGCTCGGAATGTCCATCAAGCGGCCGGTGTCCTCGAAGAAGAAATGATGGTGGTCGGCGGTGTTGGTGTCGAAATAGGAGCAGCCGGGATTGACGACCACTTCGCGCAGGAGACCCGCGGCGACAAATTGGTGGAGGGTGTTGTAGACGGTGGCTAGCGACACCGCGACCGAGGCCGCGAGCGCCTCGCCATGGAGCTGCTCGGCCGTTACATGCCGGTCGCCCTTCTCGAAGAGCAACCGCGAGAGCGCGAGCCTTTGCCGCGTCGGCCGCAGCTTAGCGGCGCGCAGCAATTCGAGGGCATTGGCGAAGGGACGAGGCGAAGTCATCAAGGCTTAGATTAGAGCCGGTCCAGAAAATAATGCAACTGCCGAGCGGGGCCAAATCTGTGGCAATGGCATACCCGACCTGGGAGCGCGTCAGTCGCCCGTCTTCAGCCGCCCGACCAGCTCGCTCACGGTCGGAATGAAACCGTTCGCATAGAACGGGTCGGTCGCGAAGCGGAAAGCGTTGTGCCCGGCGAACATCAGCTCGAATTCGCAATCATCGGAATGGCTGATCGCCTGCAGCGTCTTCTGAATGCAGAAGCTGCGTGGATCGGCTTTCTTGCCGGTCGTGCCGTTCTCGTTCTGCGCCCAATTCGAGAATTGGCAGGCGGAGAGGCAGCCCATGCAATTGATCTGGTCGTTGCGGATCTCGAGCGCCTTCGCGGCGGTCACGAAAATGAGCGTCGAATCCGGCGTGCGCAGCGCCTCGGTGAAGCCCTGATTGATCCAGATCAGCGCGCGCTCGCGGTCATGCGGCGTCAGATAGACGACGCGCTTGCGCGCGCCCACTTCGAGCGGCGCCAAATGATCGCCGACCGGCTCGACCGAATAGGCGACCTGACGGTCGTTGCGCTCCGCCAGCTCGTTCAAAAAGCTGTTGCGCACCGCCGAGGAGTAGAACCCCGTCGGGCTGAAGCGGTTGAGATAGACATCGCCCTCCTTCAAGGTGAGAAGCTTGCGCTTCCACGCGTCGGAGATCGGGCTTTCCTTGGTGAGGAGCGGCCGCGTGCCGAATTGGAAGGCGATCGGACCGAGATCGGGATTGTCGATCCAATCTTCCCATTCCTTGAGGCACCAGACGCCGCCCGCCATGATGATCGGCGTGTCATCGAGCCCGAATTCGCGCATCAGCCGGCGCAGCTCGAGGACGCGCGGGAAGGGCGGCTCGGGCTTTTCCGGATTCTCGCTGTTGGTGATGCCGTTATGGCCGCCAGCCAGCCAGGGATCCTCGTAGACGACAGCCCCCATCCAATCGCGGAACTTGTGATAGGCGCGCTTCCACAGGGCGCGGAAGGCGCGCGCCGAGGAGATGATCGGATAGTAGTGCGTGCCGTAGCGCGCGCAGATTTCCGCGATGCGATAGGGCATGCCGGCGCCGCAGGTGACGCCGTTGACGAGGCCGCGCGCGCCATCGAGCACACCCTGCAGAATGCGCTCGGCCGCGGCCATCTCCCAAAGGATGTTCATATGGATGCGGCCGCCGCCGCCGGCATGCTCATGGGCGATGCGCGCCTGATGGATGCCGCCGGCAATGGCGAACTGGATCAGCTCCTCATGCCGCTCGCGCCGCGTCCGGCCATGATAGATCTGCGGCGTCTTGCGGCCCTGCGCGTCATAGCTGTCGGCATTGACGCCCGAGAACGTGCCGACCCCGCCGCAGGCCGCCCAGGCGCCCGAGCTTTCGCCGTTGGACACGGAAATGCCCTTGCCGCCCTCGACAAGCGGCAGCACTTCGCGCCCCGACATGAGAACGGGGTTGAGGGTCTTCACCGCGTCGCTCCTCCGGCGCTCAGCTTAGCAAATCCTGCCGCCTTGCGCCGCAAACCCTGTTCCGCCCGGCGCCTCAGGAGGCAGGCGCCTGCGCAGCCTTGCTGTCCTCGCGCTGCCGGCGCTCCTCGACGAGCTTGGCGCTGATGTCCTCGCCCGTCGTCTGATCGACCTGCTTCATGCTGAGCTTTACCTTGCCGCGATCGTCGAAACCCAGCACCTTCACCTTCACCTGATCGCCGACCTTGACCACATCGGTGGTCTTGCCGACGCGGTGCGGCGCCAGCTCGCTGATATGGACGAGCCCGTCGCGCGCACCGAGGAAATTGACGAAGGCGCCGAAATCGACGGTCTTCACCACCTTGCCGCTATAGACGACGCCCACCTCCGGCTCGGCGACGATGCCGCGGATCCAGTCGATCGCGGCGCGCGAGGCGTCGGCATCGACCGCCGCCACCTTGATCGTGCCGTCATCCTCGATGTCGATCTTGGCGCCCGTCACCTCGCAAATCTCGCGGATGACCTTGCCGCCCGAGCCGATCACCTCGCGGATCTTGTCCTTGGGGATGGTGATGGTGGTGATGCGCGGCGCGTTGGCGGAGACGCCCTCGCGTGCGCTGTCGATCGCCTTGGCCATCTCGCCGAGAATGTGCATGCGGCCCGCCTGCGCCTGATTGAGCGCGACGCGCATGATCTCTTCGGTGATCGAGGTGATCTTGATGTCCATCTGCAGCGCGGTGACACCGTTCTCGGTGCCGGCGACCTTGAAATCCATGTCGCCGAGATGATCCTCATCGCCCAAAATGTCGGACAGCACGGCGAAGCTCTCGCCTTCCTTGATAAGGCCCATGGCAATGCCGGCGACCGGCCGTGCCAGCGGCACGCCCGCATCCATCAGCGACAGCGAGGCGCCGCAGACCGAGGCCATCGAGGAGGAGCCGTTCGATTCCGTGATCTCGGAGACGACGCGGATGGTGTAGGGGAATTTCTCCTTCTCGGGCAGCAGCGGATGGACCGCGCGCCAGGCGAGCTTGCCATGGCCGATCTCGCGCCGGCCCGGGCTGCCCATGCGTCCGGCCTCGCCCGTCGCATAGGGCGGGAAATTGTAGTGCAGCAGGAAATGCGCCCGGTATTCGCCTTCGAGCGCGTCGATGATCTGCTCGTCCTGCCCGGTGCCGAGCGTCGCGACGACGACGGCCTGGGTCTCGCCGCGGGTGAAGAGCGCCGAGCCATGGGCGCGCGGCAGCACGCCCACCTCGACCGAGATCGGCCGCACCGTCTTGGTGTCGCGCCCGTCGATGCGCGGCTTGCCCTCGAGAATCGCGCCGCGCACGATGTCCTTCTCGAGGCCCTTGAAGATCTTGCCGGCGAGGGTGCGCTCGGCCTCCTCGCTGAAAAGCTCGGCGATCTTCGACTTGGCCGCATCGAGCTTGTTGGAGCGCGTCTGCTTCTCGCGCTCGGCATAGGCGGCGGCAAGCTCGGCGGAAACCGCCGCGCTCAGCTTCGCCTCGACGCTCGCGGCGTTGGCGGGCTTTTCCGGCAGATCCCACGGCTCCTTGGCCGCGGCTTCGGCGAGCTCGATGATCGCCTGGATGACCGGCTGGAAGCCGCGATGACCGAACATCACCGCGCCCAGCATGACGTCCTCCGACAGCTCCTTCGCCTCGGATTCGACCATCAGCACGCCTTCGAGCGTGCCGGCGACGACGAGATCAAGCTTCGAATTCGGCAGCTCGTCGAGCTTCGGATTGAGGACATATTGCCCGTCGATATAGCCGACGCGCGCGCCGCCGATCGGACCGAGGAACGGTATCCCCGATAGGGTGAGCGCCGCCGAGGCACCGACCAGCGCGACGATATCGGGATCGTTCTCGAGATCATGGCTCAGCACCGTGCAGACGACCTGCGTCTCGTTGCGGAACTCCGGCGCGAACAGCGGACGGATCGGGCGATCGATGAGCCGCGAGGTCAGCACCTCTTTTTCCGAGGGGCGCCCTTCGCGCTTGAAGAAGCCACCCGGGATTTTGCCGGCGGCGAAAGTCTTTTCCTGGTAATTGACCGTGAGCGGGAAAAAATCCTGTCCCGGCTTGGGCTGCTTGGCGCCAACCGCCGTGCACAGCACCGTGGTCTCGCCATAGGTCGCCATCACGGCGCCATCGGCCTGCCTTGCGATCCTGCCGGTCTCGAGCACGAGGCGGCGGCCGCCCCACATCAGCTCTTTGCGAAACACCTCGAACATTGCAGTTCTCTCTCTTCTCTCTCTTCAGACACACATGCGGGCGCGGCGCGAGCGACCCCCCGGGTCGTCGCGGCACGAGCGCCCATGAACGGAAACCTATTCGGCTCCGGGATCAGCGGCGGAGTCCCAGACGCTCGATCAGGCGGCTGTAGCGCGCGGCATCGCTGCGCTTCAGATAATCGAGCAGGCTGCGGCGCTGGCCGACCATCACGAGCAGGCCGCGACGCGAATGGAAATCTTTTTGATGATGCGCGAGATGCTCGGTCAGATTGCTGATGCGCTCCGACAGAAGCGCCACCTGCACTTCGGGCGATCCCGTATCGCCCTCTTTCAGCGCATACTCTTTAACGACCTCTTGCTTGCGCGCAAGCGACAGCGACATCGACAACTCCTTCTACCCTAGAGGTTCATCACCCGCACGGGACGGATCAGGCCTCTTTCGATTGCGACCAGCGCGACCAGCCTTCCGTTGCTGGTGGCACGGATCGTCGCGCCGTCGGCGAATGCATCGATGCGCGCCCGATCCCAGGGACGCAAGGGCGTCACGGCACGTCCGCAACGCAGAGCCTGAACCTCGTCCTCCGTCATGGCCAGTGCCGGGATGTCGTCCAGCGCGGTCTCGAGCGGAAGCAGGTGCTCGGAAGCGGCGGCACTATGCCCCAGCGCTGCCAGTTTATCCAGGGAAATCGCCCGATCGAGGGTGAAGCCGCCGACGGAAAGCCGTTGTAGCGCCGTGACATGGGCATAAGTGCCGAGCGCCAGCCCGAGATCGCGGGCAAGGGCGCGGATATAGGTGCCCTTGCCGACCTCGGCCTCGAACACGGCGTGATCGGCATCGGGCAGCGCCGCCAAGCCGAGTTCCGCGACCTCGACCACCCGCTCAGCCAGCACCGGCGCGGCGCCGCTCCGGGCAAGGGCATAGGCACGCTGGCCGCCGAGCTTCAGCGCCGAATAGGCGGGCGGGCGCTGCTGCAGGCGGCCCAAAAAGCCCGGCAAAGCGGCGAGGATGGCCTCGCGGCTCGGCCGCTCGGCGCTTGTCGCGACGATCCGCCCCTCGCCATCATCGGTGTCGCGCGCCTCGCCCCAGCGCAGCGCGAAGCGGTAGCGCTTCTTGCCCGCCATCGCATAGGCGACGGTCTTGGTCGCCTCGCCGAGCGCGATCGGCAAGACGCCGGTCGCCAAAGGATCGAGGGTTCCGCCATGGCCGGCCTTGGCGGCATTGAGCAGATGGCGCACCGCCGCGACCGCCCGGCTCGAGCTCATCCCCAAGGGCTTATCGAGGACGAGCCAGCCATGCACCGGCAGGCCGCGGCGGTTCCTACGCGCCATCGTCCGGCTCCTCCGGCGTCAGGTCGCGGGCGACCTCGGGGCGATGGAGGAGCGCCTCGATCTGCCGCGCCCGATCGAAGCTTTCGTCGAGCGCGAAGGTGAGGGTCGGCGCGACCCGCAGCTTGACCGCCCGCGCCACTTCCATCCGCAGAAAGGCAGCGCCGCGGCGCAAGCCGGCCAGGGTCTCGGCGGCGTTCTGCCCGCCCAATGGCATGACGAAAGCCGTCGCGTGCTTCAGGTCGGGGGCGACCCGGACCTCGCTGACGGTGAGGCTCACCTCCTGAAGTGCGGGATCGCGCAGAGCGCCGCGCCGGAAAATCTCGGCGAGCGCGTGGCGCATCTCCTCGCCCACGCGCAGCCGGCGATGGCTTGCGCCGCCTCGTGCAGACGGCGCGCCGGGCCGCGCCCCGGGCTTCATCGGCCGGCTGCCTCGCGCGAGGAAGAGCGCCGCCCCAAGGCGGCGACGCGGTTCAAAGCGCGCGTGCGACTTCCTCGACCTCGAAGCATTCGATGATGTCGCCCTTCTCGATGTTGTCGTAATTCTCGAAGGCCATGCCGCATTCGAAGCCCTCGCGCACTTCGCGGACCTCGTCCTTGAAGCGCTTCAGCGTCTTGAGGCTGCCTTCGTGGATGACGACGTTGTCGCGCAACAGCCGCACCTTGGCGCCGCGCTTGACGAGGCCCTCGGTGACCATGCAGCCCGCGACCTTGCCAACCTTCGAAATGTTGAACACGTCGCGAATTTCGGCGTTGCCCAGGAAGCGCTCGCGTCGCGTCGGCGAGAGCAGCCCGGTCAGCGCCGCCTTGATGTCGTCGATCACCTCGTAAATGATCGAGTAATAACGGATTTCGACATTGTCGCGCCGCGCCATGTCCCGCGCCTGCGGGTTGGCGCGGACGTTGAAGCCGACGATCACGGCGTGCGAGGCCTTGGCGAGGATCACGTCGCTCTCGTTGATGCCGCCCACCGCGGCATGGAGGACGCGCACGCTGACTTCGCTGGTGCCGAGCTTTTCGAGCGAGGCGTTGATCGCCTCGAGCGAGCCCTGCACGTCGGACTTGACCACCACCGCCAGCTCCTTGGCGGCGCCCGCGGCGGCTTGCGCGAACATCTGCTCGAGCGTGCCGCGCGCGCCCGCCGCGGCCTGCTGCTCGCGGCGGCGGCGCTGACGATAGGCGGCGATGTCGCGCGCCTGGCCCTCATTCTCGGCGACGATGAAATCATCGCCCGCAAGCGGCGTCCCGTTGAGGCCCAGAACCTCGACCGGCGTCGCCGGCGGCGCCGCGTCGATCGCCATGCCGCGATCGTCCATCAGCGCGCGGACGCGGCCCCATTCGCTGCCGGATACGAAAATGTCGCCGACCTTCAGCGTGCCGCGCTTGATGAGCACGGTCGCGACCGGACCGCGGCCGCGCTCGAGCTGCGCTTCGATCACGCTGCCTTCGGCGGCGCGGTTGGGATTGGCCTTCAGGTCGAGGATTTCCGCCTGCAGCAGGATCGCTTCCTCGAGCCTCTCGAGATTGATCTTCTTGGTCGCGGAGACCTCGATGTCGAGCACGTCGCCGCCCAGCTTCTCGACGACGATCTCGTGCTGTAGCAGGTCTTGCCGCACCCGCTCGGGATTGGCGTCGGGCCGGTCGATCTTGTTGATCGCGACGATGATCGGCGCGTTCGCCGCCTTTGCGTGTCGGATCGCCTCGACCGTCTGCTCCTTGATGCCGTCATCCGCCGCGACCACCAGGACGATGATGTCGGTGACATGGGCGCCGCGTGCGCGCATCGCGGTGAAGGCCTGATGGCCCGGCGTGTCGATGAAGGTGATGCGCTGTCCGCCTTTCAGCACGACCTGATAAGCGCCGATATGCTGCGTGATGCCGCCGGCCTCGCCCGCCGCCACGTCGGTCTGGCGCAGCGCGTCGAGCAGCGAGGTCTTGCCGTGATCGACATGGCCCATGACGGTGACGACCGGCGGCCGCGGCTCGAGCGCCTCGGGCATGTCCTCGTCGCCCTTGAGGCCGAGCTCGACGTCGGATTCGGAGACGCGCTTGATCTTGTGGCCGAACTCGGTGACGACGAGCTCGGCGGTGTCGGCGTCGATCGCCTGGTTGATCGTTGCCATGACGCCGATCTTCATCAGCGCCTTGATCACGTCGCCGCTGCGCTCAGCCATGCGGTTGGCGAGCTCTTGCACCGTGATCGTCTCGGGCACGACGACGTCGCGCACGATCTTCGTCTGCTCTTGCAGCATCTGCAGAGCGCGCTGCTTCTCGCGCTCGCGATGGCGCCGAACCGAAGCGAGGCTGCGCTGCCGCTCGCCCTCGTCCTCGTTGAGCACCTTGGTGATGGTGAGCTTGCCGCTGCGGCGATGCTCGTCGCGACGCGGCGCGGGTGTCGGCCGCTTGGGAGCGGCGTTGCGCGGGCCGCCGCGGCGGGCCGCCGGCTCGTCCTCGATCTCTTCTTCGACGGCCTTGACCTTGCCGGCCGCCGTCAGCGCCGCGACCTTCGCCGCTGCCGCCTTGCCCGCGCGCTCGGCCACTTCGCGGCGCGAATCCTCTTCGGCCTTTTCCGCCTTTCGCCGCGCATCGTCGTCGGTCTTGCGGCGCGCCTCTTCCTCGGACTTATGATGCGCCTCTTCCTCGGCCTTGCGCCGCGCTTCATCCTCGGCTTTGCGCAGCGCCTCTTCCTCGGCCCGTCGCGCCTCTTCCTCGCGTTGCCGGTCGGCATCGACGAGCGCCTGGCGGCGCGCCTCCTCATCGGCGCGGATGGCGCCTTTGAGGGCGCGCACCCGATGCGCCTTCTCTTCCTCCGTCAGCCCTTGCGGCAGCACCGCGGCGCGGCGGACCGGCGCGGGCTTCGCCGCGGCGGCGGGGGATTGCGCGGGCGCGGCGACTTCCGCAGGCTTCTCGGGCGGGGCGCCGACGCTGCGCTTCTTGCGCACCTCGACCTGCACGGTCTTGGTGCGGCCATGCGGGAAGCTCTGCCGGACCTGGCCAGTCTCGATCGGCTTGCGCAGCTCGAGTTTTCCGCCGGTGCGGCCGAGGCTCAGCGGGCGCTTGTCCTGTTCCGTGTTATCGCTCACTCACATCCACCTTTGCACCGGCGCGGAAGCCGGCCAAGCGCCGCGCTTCCGCAAGAAAAAGCTCCGCAAGCCGCCCGGGCTTCAGCGCCACATGAACGGCATGCTCGCGACCGATCGCCGCGCCGGTCTCGCGCGCATCAAGGCATGACACGATCGGCAAGCCCCGCGCGGCACCGCCGAGCTTGCCGCGGCCATCCTCGGCGGCGTCCAGCGCCTCGACCAGGACCGCGACCTCGCCCTTGGCGAGCCCGGCCCTCACCTTGACGAATCCGGCCAGCACCGCGCCCGACCGGCGCGCCAGGCCCAGCAATTCGCCGCAGCGCCGCGCCAGCAGGGCCTCGATCCGGTCTTCGAGCCCGGCTTCGACCACGACCGGCGCCTTCGCCGCCCGCGCGAAAAGCCGCTTTTTGACAGCCTCGGCCACTATATCCCGGCGTGCCGTCAACCACAAACCCCGGCCCGGCAAGCGGCGCGCCGCATCGAAGGCGATGCGGCCATCGGGGCCAAGGACGAAGCGCAGCATCTCGGCCGGCGGGGCAAGGGTCCCGGTCGCAAGGCAACGCCGCACCGGGCCGGCCTCGGCCTCGGTCTCGGGCGCGATGCTGCGAGCCGGCTCCGTCATCAGGGCGCTACGCCGTCTTCGCCGCGTCGCCGTCGGCGGTCTCGCCATCGGCGAACCAATGCGCGCGCGCCGCCATGATGATGGCGTTCGCCTCCTCCTCTTCGAGCTTCAAGGTCGGACCCGCCATCTCGATCAATTCGTCGGCGGCGAGATCGGCGAGATCGTCGAGGGTTTTGACGCCCTTTTCGCCGACCGCGACGAGCAGCGCGGGCGTTACGCCCTCGATCGCCGCAATGTCGTCGCTGACGCCGAGCTCCTTGCGCCGCGTCTCGAAGCGCTCGTTCTGCTCTTGCAGGAAGGTGCGCGCGCGTTGCTGGAGCTCGCCCGCGACGTCTTCGTCGAAGCCTTCGACGCTCGCCAGCTCCTGCACCGCAACGAAGGCCACTTCCTCGACCGAGGTGAAGCCTTCCGTCACCAGCAGATGGGCAATGACGTCGTCGACATCAAGCGCCTCGATAAACATCTTGGAGCGCGTGCGGAATTCCTCCTGCCGGCGCTCGCTTTCCTCGGCCTCGGTCAGGATGTCGATATCCCAGCCGGTGAGCTGCGAGGCAAGGCGCACATTCTGGCCGCGCCGCCCGATCGCCAGCGAGAGCTGCTCGTCGGGCACCACCACCTCGATGCGGCGCTGCTCCTCGTCCATCACGACTTTCGCGACCTCGGCGGGTGCCAGCGCATTGACGACGAAAGTCGCCGGATCCTGCGACCAGGGGATGATGTCGATCTTCTCGCCCTGGAGCTCGGCCACCACCGCCTGGACGCGGCTGCCGCGCATGCCGACGCAGGCGCCGACCGGATCGATGCCGCTGTCGTTCGAGATCACCGCGATCTTCGCGCGGCTGCCGGGGTCGCGCGCCACCGCCTTGATCTCGATGATGCCGTCGTAAATCTCGGGCACCTCTTGCGCGAAGAGCTTGGCCATGAATTGCGGATGGGTGCGCGAGAGAAAGATCTGCGGGCCGCGGACTTCCTGGCGCACGTCGTAGATATAGGCGCGTACGCGCTCGCCCTGGCGGAAGCTTTCGCGCGGCAGCAGCTCGTCGCGGCGCAGGATAGCCTCGGCGCGCCCCAGATCGACCACGACATTGCCGAACTCGACCCGCTTGACGAGCCCGTTGACGATCTCGCCGACGCGGTCCTTGAACTCCTTGTACTGGCGCTGCCGCTCGGCGTCGCGCACGCGCTGCACGATCACCTGCTTGGCGGTCTGCGCCGCGATGCGGCCGAAATCGATCGGCGGCAACGGATCGGTGAGGAAATCGCCGACTTCCGCTTCGGGATTGAGGTTCTTGGCCTCGGCGACGGCGATCTGCGTCGCCTCGTTCTCGACCGGATCGGCCACCTCGCGAAACCGCATCAGCTTGATCTCGCCGTTCTTGCGGTCGATCTCGGCGCGAATGTCGTATTCGAGCCCGTATTTCGAGCGGCCGGCCTTCTGGATGGCCTGCTCCATCGCCTGAAGCACCTCGTCGCGGTCGATGCCCTTGTCGCGCGCGACGGTGTCGGCGACTTGCAGGAGTTCGGGCCGGGGGTAGGAAGTCGCTGTGGCCATGGAGCTCTCGTCTAGCTGCGGTTTTGCGGTTGCGTTTCGGCGATCAGCGCATCGTTCAGCACGAGCTTTGCGCGCGCGATCGCGGACAGAGGCAGAAGCACGGACGCGTCGTCGATCCTGAGCTTGACGCTGTCGCCGTCAAGCCCCATCAGCGTGCCGCGGAAGCGGCGGCGCCCGTCGAGCGGGCGCTGCAATTCGATTTTCGCCTCGAAGCCGGCGAAGCGCTCGTAATCGGCGCGGCGCACCAGCGGCCGGTCGATGCCCGGCGAGCTGACTTCGAGATGATAGGCGGTGGCGATCGGATCGGCGACGTCGAGCAGCGCCGAGACCGAGTGGCTGACCGTCGCGCAATCCTCGACGGTCATCGGGCTGTCGTCGCGGTGCTCGACCATGATCTGCAGGGTCGGGCGGCGCCCGCCGGTGAAGCTCACGCGGACGACGTCGTAACCCATCGCTTCCAGCGAAGGCGCGATCATGGTCTCGATGTGACCAGCGTCGAACAAGCTTTCCGCCATGCTCCAATAACAAAAAATGGGCCCTTCGGCCCACCGATCGAACGACCCGCCGTATCGGGTCTATGGGACTCTTCTTGTTTGCGCGAAATATAGCGTGTCCGGCAGCCACTTCAAGGCTCAAACCGGGGCACGGGCGCGCCGGCGAGAGCGGAAAAGCCGCGCCTTGCGGCCTTGCGCGGCGGCTTTTTCCTCATAGCGCGTGCGCGGCCAATCCGGCGGACGATCGTCGATGGGGAGCGCGGCGAAATCCGCATGCGCGCCGAGGCGCTCGGCGATCCACGCGCCATAATCGGCGTCGTCGGTCGCGATGCGCAGCTCGGCGCCCTCTTCCATCGCTGCGGCAAGGTCATCGAGCAGCTCCGATGAGACGATGCGCCGCTTCTTGTGCCGCTCCTTGGGCCAGGGATCGGGAAAGAGAATGAACGCGCCGGCGAGGGAACTCGGCGCCAGCGCCGCCACCAGAAGGCGCGCATCATCGGTAAAGATCCGGATATTGCGAAGATTGCGCTTCTCGATTTCGCCAAGAAGCCGCGCGATGCCGGGCTCGAACACCTCGCAGCCGATGAACTGCGCGCCCGGCCTAGCCGCCGCCTGAGCGATCAGATGCTCGCCCGCGCCGAAGCCGATCTCGAGCCAGGCCGCACCGCTTTTGGCGCCAAAGAATCGCCGCGGATCGAGCGGTTCGCCCTCCGGCAAGCCGATGCTGAGGCGCGGCAGCAGATCGGTGATGAGCGCGCGCTGGCCTGCACGCAACGCGCGGCCGCGGCGCCGGCCATAAAGCCGGCGCTGGCGCAGTCCCTCTCCGCTGCCCGATGCGGCGCTCATGCCGCGGGGTCTGGCAGGGCGAGCGGCCCGCGGTCAAGGGTCAGTCGTTGGCTTTCTCGGCGGGAAAGGTCGCGAGCGCCTTTGCCAGCTCGAACAGGCGCCGCTTGATCTGCGGATCGGAGATGCGCAGATAGGCGCGCACCAACTCGAGCGTCTCGCGCTTCATCATCGGGTTCGATTGATAGGGCTCGGCGGCGGACTCGCTCGCGCCGCTCGGCGGCGATGCCTCACCCAGCTCTTCGAAAAAAAACGAGACCGGAACGTCGAGTACGCGCGACAGATCGTAAAGCCGGCTGGCGCCGACGCGATTGGCGCCGCGCTCGTATTTCTGCACCTGTTGGAAGGTCAGGCCGATCGCATCGCCGAGCTTTTCCTGACTCATTCCGAGAAGCGTGCGGCGCAAACGCACGCGCGAGCCCACATGCACGTCGATCGGGTTGGGCTTATCCGCTTTTTGCCGTCGCCCTGGTTTATCCATGTCACCAATATTCGTCGAGAGGCCGGGTCGCTCACGCCGCCGACGACCCCCGCCAGCGCGCGACGCAATCGTAGGCGCTGACTATCACGCGATCAATGAACAAACGATGCATTTCGGCCCGCGCGATCCGACAGCAACTTAAGCGAGAGAATGCCGCAGGGTTCCCGGCACACTTAAATTTGACCGGAATGCGTGCGACGGCCACGCACGCCGATCAATATCGCCACCATAAGTAGTAGGGCCGCAAAAAATGGAGTATCGCCGTAACGCGTATAGGGAGTCGCCGGCAAAGCCTCGGGCAATCCCTCATCGAGCACTCCGATCGCATTGAGATCGAGCCGCGCCAGCACTCGGCCATAAGGGTCGAACATCGCCGAGACGCCGTTATTGGCGACGCGCGCCAAAGGCAGGCCTTCCTCGACCGCGCGGGTTCGAGCGATCGCGACATGCTGGAACGGGCCCGAAGTGACGCCGTACCACGCGTCATTGGTGATGTTGAGCAGCCAGGCGGGTCGATCCGCCGGATCGGCAACCGCGCCGGGAAAGATCGCCTCGTAGCAGATGAGGGGGCTGAAGGGCGGCAGGCCGGGAAGGTGGAGGGTGCGCGGCCCGGGACCCGCGGAGAAATCGATCATGCCGGGCGTGATCTTCTGCATGGGCAGGATCGAGCGCAGCGGCACGTATTCGCCGAAAGGCACGAGGTGGAACTTGTCGTAGCTCGCCTCGATCGTGCCGTCATGATTGAGGGCGACGAGGCTGTTCCACACATGGGTCGGCGGCAGCGGTGCCGGATCGGTGCGGATCGTGCCGGTGACGACATAGCCATTGACGGGCGCCGCTTCCGCCAGCGCTTTGCGCGCGCCGCCATCGCGCCGGAGGAAGGGCGGCGCCGCGGCCTCGGGCCACAGCACCGCGCTCGCATGCTCCGCGCCCGGCGCGGTGCTGAGCGCGAAGAGCCGGCGGAAATTGACCAGTACCTGCGTCGGATCGTTCTTCGACGCTTCCGGAATCGAGGGCTGGACGAGCCGCAGCGAGACACCGGGGACATCGGCCGGATGACCCTCCGCCAGGCGATAGCTGCCCCAGGCGGCGGGCGCCGCGATGAGGATCACCGCGGCGAGGACGGGCGCCCAACGATTGCCGGAGAAATCGCCCAGCCGCGCCGGCAAGGCCGCGGCGAGAGCGGTGACGAGGCTTAGCCCATAAATGCCGACGAGCGCCGTAAGCTGCAGCATGGCAAGCCCGCCCGGGAACGCGCCGGACCAGGCATAGCCGATGAGGTTCCACGGAAATCCCGTGAGAATATGGCCGCGCAGCCATTCGGCGCCGGCCCAGCAGAGGACGAGCGCCAACACCCGGCCGGTGCCGCCGAGACGCAGCAGGCGCCGCAGCAGGTGCGCGACGAGAAGCGCGGCGCCGGTGAAGATCGCGAGCCCCGCCGGGATGCCCGTCACCGCCAGCGGGACGAGCCACCAGAATTGCGCGATGTCGACGAACAGCGCCGCGGCGATCCAGTAGAGCCCCGCGACAAAGAAGCCGAAGCCGAAGCTCCAGCCGAGTCCGAAAGCGCCGAGCATGCCGGCGCTGCCATCGGCGAGCCAGACGAGGCCCGGAAAAGAGATCAGCAGCACCGGCGTAAGATCGATCGGCGGCAGAGAGCAAGCCGCGAGCGCGCCGAGGCCGAAGGCCACGGCGTGCCGCCGCCAGCCGCGCAGCTCGGCGAGCCAAAGCGCGCAACGCTGCAGCGGCGCGGCAGGCCCGGCGCTGCCGCGCAATTCGAAGGTCGAGGATTTACCCATGCGTCGGCGGCGGATTGCTCGGAAGGCCGCGCAGGCGCAGGCGTTTGACGCGCCGCGGATCCGCGTCGAGAATTTCGAAATCGAAGCCGAGCGGATGCTGCACGATCTCGCCGCGCGCCGGGACCCGGCCCGCCAGCGCCACCACCAGCCCGCCCAACGTGGTGACGCCTTCCTCCATTCCCGCGGGAACGATCTCGCCCGCGACATGGTCCTCGAGGGCGCTCAGCGGCGTGCGCCCGAGCGCCAGCATCGTGCCGTCGGGCCGGACCGTCAGCTTCGGCTGATCGGCCTCGTCGTGCTCGTCCTTGATGTCGCCGACGATCTCCTCGATCACGTCCTCGATCGTGACGAGCCCGTCCGTGCCGCCGAACTCGTCAACGACGATCGCCATATGGATGCGCGCCAGCCGCATCTGCAGCAGGAGATCGAGCAGTGGCATGGTCGGCGCGACGAACAGCAGCTTGCGCGCGATGTCCTTCAGCGGAACCGTGCGGCCATCGACCGTGTAGGACAGCACATCCTTGATGTGGACCATGCCGACGATGTCGTCGAGCGTCTCGTGATAGATCGGCACGCGCGAATGGCCCCAATCGATCAGCTGGCGCACCGCCGCCGGGAACGGCGTCTCCACATCGAGCGCGACGATATCGACACGCGGCACCATGATGTCGGCGGCGGTCTGCTCGTGCAGCTTCAGGATGTTGACCAGCAAGCTGCGCTCATGCGGATCAATCGGCTGCGCCGCGTCCTGCGCGGCCAGCATATCGGCGAGCGCCGCGCGCAGGCTCGGCGCGCGCTCGGGCTCGCCGCGCAATTGGCGCAGCCAGTTGAGGAGGCCCTGAAGCGGGCCTTCCTCCTCGCGCGAGGGATGCTCGGCGCCGGCGTCAGCCATGCGCGTCCTCGCGCAAGCGATAGGGATCGGCGACGCCAAGCGTCGCGAGGACGCGCGTCTCCAGCGCCTCCATCCGCCGCGCCGTCTTCTCCTCGTCATGGTCATGGCCGAGGAGATGGAGCACGCCATGGACGACGAGATGGCGCAAATGATCGGACAGCGTCTTGCCCTGCTCCTCGGCCTCGCGCGCGACGGTCTCGAAAGCGAGAATGACATCGCCGAGAAGCAGCGGTGCCGCGGCATTGGACCGCCCGCCGCCGGGGAAAGCCAGCACATTGGTTGGGCCGGAACGGTGACGCCAGCGCTCGTTGAGCGCGGCGACCGTCGCATCGTCCGCCAGCACCAGCGACAGCTCGGCGCGCCGGAGCCGCGCCCCCGCTTTCGTCAGCGCCGCGCGCGCCGCCGTGATGGCAAGCTCGCCGGCGCGCGGCAGGACGCGCCGCCACGCGGCGCAAGGAACCGCCAGATCGATGGCGACCGCCTGCGCCGGCGCGCGCTTCTCAGCCATTGTCCTTCTTGCGCCGTCCCTTGCCGTCGCGCCGGTCATAGGCGCGGACGATCCGCGAGACGAGAGGATGGCGGACGATATCGACATCGCTGAAATGGATCCGCGCGATCGCTGTCTCGCCCTCGAGAGCCTCGAGCGCGTCGGCAAGGCCCGAGCGCGTCCGCGGCGGCAGATCGATCTGCGAGAGATCGCCGGTCACCGCCATGCGCGAATGCTCGCCGAGACGCGTCAAGAACATCTTCATCTGCACGGGCGTCGTGTTCTGGGCCTCGTCGAGAATGACGAAGGCCTTGGCGAGGGTGCGTCCGCGCATGAAGGCGAGGGGCGCGATCTCGATCTCGCCCGAATCGAGCCGCTTGATCACCTGCTCGCCCGGCATCATGTCGTAGAGCGCGTCGTAAAGCGGGCGCAAATAGGGATCGACCTTCTCGCGCAGATCGCCCGGGAGGAATCCCAGCCTCTCGCCCGCCTCGACCGCCGGCCGCGACAGGATGATGCGCTCGACACCGCCGCTCATCAGCATATCGACCGCCATCGCGACGGCGAGATAGGTCTTGCCGGTGCCGGCCGGGCCCAGGCCGAAGACCAGCTCGTGCGTGCGCAGCGCCTTGATATAGGCCGCCTGATTGGCGCTGCGCGGCGAGATGCGGCGCTTGCGGGTGCGGATTTCCTCGGCCTCGCCCCATTGTTCGTCGGAATGGAGTCTGGCGCGCTTCACCGCGGCATCGACCGCCGCGGCATCGACTTCGAGGCCGCGCTTCAGCCGCTCGTAAAGGCTGGCGAGCGCGTTGCGCGCGACATCGGCATCGGCGTGCGGGCCGGCGATCGCCAGGCGGTTGCCGCGCGAGGTCACCGAGACGCCGAGCTCGCGCTCGATGCGATCGAGATGGCGGTCGCGCTCGCCGTAGAGTTGCGGCAACAAGGAATTGTCGTCGAACTGCATCTGCAGACGCTCGCCGTCCTCGGTCACGCCGTCGCCTCCGCCATCGCCACCTCGCCCGCGAGGCTGTTGAGACCGGCGCCGGTGATGCGCACCGGCAAGACCTTGCCGCGGCATTGCGCCGGCGCTTCGGCATGAACCCCTTGCAGGAAGGGACTGCGCCCCACCCATTGACCGGGGTGGCGCCCCGGCTTTTCGAACAGCACCGGCAGCACCCGGCCGACGCAAGATTGGTTGAAGCCGAGCCGCGCTTCCTCGAGCCGGTCCTGCAGGCGCTGCAGCCGCGCGGATTTGACGTCTTCCGGGACCTGCCCCTGAAGCTGCGCCGCCGGCGTGCCGGGACGCTTGCTGTACTTGAAGGAGAAAGCCTGCGCGAAGCCGATCTCGCCGATGAGCGCCAGGGTTGCGTCGAAATCCTCCTCGCTCTCGCCGGGAAAGCCGACGATGAAATCGGAGGAAAGCGCGATATCCGGACGAGCCCCGCGCAGCCTGTCGATGATGCGGCGGAAATCGGCGACGCTGTGACGGCGGTTCATCGCCGCGAGCACGCGGTCCGAGCCCGATTGCACCGGCAGATGCAGGAACGGCATCAGCGCCGGCACGTCGCGATGCGCCGCGATCAGCTCATCGTCCATATCGCCGGGATGGGAGGTGGTATAGCGCAGCCGCAGGAGCCCCGGCAGCTCAGCGAGCGCGCGAATGAGCCGGCCGAGAGTCCAATCGCCGCCTTGCGGCGCCACACCGTGATAAGCGTTGACGTTCTGTCCCAACAGCGTGATCTCGCGTGCGCCGCCGGCGATCAGGCGCCGCGCCTCGTCGAGGATCGAGGCGACCGGACGCGAGAACTCGGCGCCGCGGGTATAGGGCACGACGCAGAAGGTGCAGAACTTGTCGCAGCCCTCCTGCACCGAGAGAAACGCGGCGATGCCTTGCGGCGTTTCGTCCCGCGGCAGGAAATCGAATTTCGGCTCGGCGGGAAATTCGGTGTCGAGCACCGGCCCCTCGCCGCGCAGCAGCTTCGCCACCATCTCGGGCAGGCGGTGATAGGTCTGGGGGCCGAGGACGAGATCGACGAACGGCGCGCGCGACAGGATCTCCCCGCCCTCGGCCTGGGCGACGCAGCCCGCGACGGCGAGGACGAGCCGTCCGCCATCCTCGGCCTTGCGCGCTTTCAGCGGCCGCAGCCGCCCGAGATCGGAGAAGAGCTTTTCCGCCGCCTTCTCGCGGATGTGGCAGGTGTTGAGGAGGATCATGTCCGCCTCCTCGACCGTGCCGGTCTCGGCATAGCCGAGCGGCGCCAGGACCTCGGCCATGCGGCCCGAATCATAGACGTTCATCTGGCAGCCATAGGTCTTGATGTAGAGCTTGCGCGTCACGGTCCCTGTCGTCTTCCTCATTGCGCGGCGAGCGCCGGCGCCTCCGGCGGCGCCAGCATCTCGCCCATTCGCCCGGCGAGAGCGGCGCCGAGACCCCCCGCAATCTCGGCGCGGCAATGCTCGGCCAGCGCCTTGCGCGAGCCCAGAGCCGTCAGCCGCACCGGCGCGTGGAACTGGATCGCGACCGTCAGGCGTCCCAATCCCAGGGCCCGCCACAGATGGGGCGCCATCGTCATGTCGCCGTACCAGGCAAAGAACGGGCGATAGAACCGCCCGAGCGGAATCCCGTCAAGCCGCTGATAGGCGACCGAGACCGGCTGGACGAGGACGCGCTCGTCCTCGGCGGCGGCGAAGAGCGCGGTCTTGAACGGCAAAACACGCAGCCCGTCGCTGCTCGTGCCCTCGGGAAAGAGGATGAGATTGTCGCCGTCATCGAGGCGCCGGCGGATCGCGTCGCGCTGGCGGCTGGCGCCGGCGCGATCGGCGCGCTCGACGAAGACCGAGCGCTGCAGCTTGGCGAGCCAGCCGAAGATCGGCCATTGCGCGACCTCGGCCTTCGAGACGAAGCTGCCCTCGATGCAGGCGCCGAGGATCGTGATGTCGAGATAGGAGGTGTGGTTGACGGCAAAGAGCGTCGGCCGGTTGCGCGACGGCGCGCCGCTGATCTCGAGCGCGATGCCGAGAATTCGGCAGCACAGCCGGTGATAGGCGAGGGGAAGCCGGGCGGCAGCCGGGCTTTTGACGAGCAGCAGCGCGGCCTGGACCGGCATCGCGGAAAAGGTCAGCGCCAAATAGCCGGCGATGCGGCTGATGCGCAGCAAGAAGCCGCTCATCCGGCGGCAGCGTCCTCGCGGGCGCGGCGCTCGTAGTGCCGGTAATACTTGCCGGCGACGAGGTCCGTCTTCACGACGATCGACACATCGGTCGTATTGAACGGGCGGTCGATGACGGCGCCGTCGCCGACGAAGCCGCCGAGGCGCAGATAGCCCTTGATGAGCGGCGGCAGCACCGCCTGGGCGCGCGTCGCATCGATCGCCTCTTTCGCCATGCGGTTCATCTCGACATAGCGATCGTCGAGCGCGCGCATGCGCAAGGCCGGCGGCGCGCGATGAAAATGATGGAGATAGGCGAGCGGCAGCGCCAAGGCATCGGGATCGGTGCCGTGCAGGCTGGCGCAGCCGAACATGACCTCGATGCGGTGATGGAACACATAGGCGGCGATGCCGCGCCACATCAGCTTGGCCGCCGGTCCGAGGCGCGCCGAGGCGGCGGTGCAGGAGCGGCCGAGCTCAAGGATCTCGCCGGGATGGTCGGTGATGGGCCCGAGATCATATTCGGCGGCCGAATAGAAGCCGCCGCTGCGCGCGGCGACGCTGCGCCGGATGAAGCGATAGGTCCCGACCACCTCGGTGCTCCCCTCGGAATGGTCGAGCACCAGGAGGTGATCGCAGACGCCGTCGAAATGATCGAAATCGCGGCGTCGCTTCGCCATTTCGGCCGAGGGCGTAGCGCCCATCTCTTCGTAGAACACCCGGTAGCGCAGCGCCTGGGCGGCATCGATCTCGGCCGCGTCCTCCGCCAGCCTCACTTGCAGCGATTCGAATCGGACATCAACGATTCGATCGAGAGAACGTCCCTGGCCGACCTCTCGCACGATTCCCGTCACAGCACCTCGCGGCTCATGGCCTCTACTTTTTCTCGTCCGATGCGCTCTTCCCCTCGATCGGCACGGCGAAGAGCTCGAGCCGATGATCGACGAGCTTGTAACCCAGCCGGGCGGCGACATCGCGCTGAAGCTTCTCGATGTCTTCGTTGCGGAACTCGATCACGCGCCCCGATTGCAGGTCGATCAAGTGGTCGTGATGATCCGACGGCATCTCCTCGTAGCGGGCGCGTCCATCGCCGAAATCGTGGCGCGCCAGGATATTCGCCTCCTGGAACAGCCGCACGGTGCGGTAAACGGTGGCGATGCTGATTTTCGGATCGAGCTCGCTGGCCCGGCGATAGACGGCGTCGACATCCGGGTGGTCGGCAGAGTCCGACAGCACGCGCGCGATGATGCGCCGCTGCTCGGTCATTTTAAGACCCTTGTCGATACACAGCTGCTCGAGCCGGGATGTCATGTCTTCCCAACGCTCTGGGGTGGCAAGGGACGCCCAGTATAACGCAAACGGCCCGGCGATCCTATACGCCTACGCGGCGCGCGGCGCGCGACCATCCTGGCCGGCTTCAGCCGGTGCGCGCGCGCCGGCCGCGCGTGCCAAGGCCGATGTCCTTGGCGAGCTTGCTGCGCTGCTTGGCGTAGTTGGGCGCGACCATCGGGTAATCCGCCGAAAGGTCCCAGCGCTCGCGATATTGCTCGGGCGTCAGATTGTAGGACGTCTTGAGGTGGCGCTTCAGCATTTTGAGCTTCTTGCCGTCCTCGAGACAGATGAGATAGTCCGGATGAACCGATTTCTTGACCGGAACCGCGGGCTGCGGGCGCTCCGCCGCCGCCACCGGCGCTTTGCCGATATTCACAAGCGACTGGTAAACCTGATTGATGAGCTGCGGCAGGTCGGCGACGCCCACCGTATTGTTCGACACATGCGCAGCAACGATTTCGGTCGTGAGCGCCAACAGGTCTTTTGGACTGGAATTATCGCTCATGATTATAGTTTTCCTCCGCCGCCCTCGCCGCCTATATATGGATATTTCTCGGCCCCTGCAAGTTATCGGGGTCGAAGATTTAAGAACAAATTAGAATGATTTTGATGCCGCGAGGGAGCGACTCAATCGCCAGGCATCAATGCTCGGCCCGCCCGCGCGGCGATAATAGGCGCGGCGAAGTCCGTCGCGCGCGAATCCCATCGACAGATAGAGCGCGCGCGCCGCCTCGTTGTCGGCGGCGACTTCGAGCACCACGCGCAGCGCGCCGCCATCGCGGGCGCGGCGAAAAAGATCGCTCAGCAAAGTGCGCGCGATGCCCTGGCGGCGCGATGCCGGGACGACGCCGAGCGTCAGGATCTCCGCGTCCTCGCCGACTCGCTGATCGATGATGAGGCCGAGCGCCGCGCCGCTTTCGGCGGTTGCGAGCCGCCCGCCCGCGCCCGGCATGCCGAGCACTGTCGCGAGCGCCGCACCGTCCCACGGATCCTCGGGAAAGCAGGCGGCGTGGAGCGCGGCGAGGGCGGCAAGATCGCCGCGCGGCAGCGGGCGCAGCAGCATCGTCATGCGGGCGGCGGCGTTTGGGCAACGGTGGTGTCGGGCGCGCGCAGATAGAGCGGCCGCGGCGCCGGCAATTCGAGTCCGGCACGCCAGCGCAGAGCGGCAAGGCGCGCGACATGCGCGGCATCGATCGGTGCCGCCGAGAGAATATCTGCCTTGGGGCGATCGAGCGCCGCGGCGAGGCGAAGGGCGCCGTCGCCCGCGAGAAACGCCGTTGCCGCGACGACATCGCGCCACGCTTCGGGCGGCACCAGCGCACCCTCGCCTACACCCTCGGGTCCGACGCGCTGAAGAAAAAGTTCCTGGCGCTTGCTCTCGAGGGCAATGATCAAAGGCCGGCCGCCGGCTTCTACGCGCACCGCCTCGGCCACCGCCGCAAAGCTCGTCACGCCCATCACCGGGCGTCCGGTGGCGAGCCCTAGGCCACGCGCCGCGGCGAGGCCCGTCCGCACCCCGGTGAAGCTGCCGGGCCCGACGGTCACCGCGATGAGATCGAGCTGCGCCGCCCCGAGCGCCGCCTCCGCCAGCACGGCTTGGATCATCGGCATCAGCGCCTCGGCCTGGCCGTGCTCCATCGCCGCGAAACGCTGCGCGCGGAGCTCGCCTGCGGCGAGGACCGCCGCCGAGCAGGACGCGCCCGAGCAATCAAGCCCCAAGACTTTCACCACGAGTGCGGCCTCCTTAAGCTTTTCATGCTAGGAGGAAGGCCATGCCGCTGATCGAGATCACTCCGGAAAGCCACGGCGTCATACTCGAGATCGCCTATGCGACGCCGCGCAACTTCACCGGCCGCCCGGTCTATGCGCGGCCCCTGTGCTATCTCAACCCCGACGCCGCCGCGCGGCTCGAGCGGGCGATCGCGCTCGCCGCGGCGTTGCAGCTCCGGCTCAAGATTTTCGACGCGTTCCGTCCCAGCGAAGCGCAATGGGTGCTGTGGAACCACACGCCCGATCCGAATTTTCTCGCCGATCCGCGGCGCGGCTCGCCGCATTCGCGCGGCGCCGCCGTCGATGTCACGCTGCTCTCCGCCGATGGCAGCGAGCTCGACATGGGAACGGGGTTCGACGATTTCACGCCCTTGTCGCATCACGGCTCCACCGCGATCTCGCCAACGGCGCAACGCAACCGCTTTCTGCTGCTCGGGCTCATGAGCGCCGCAGGTTGGGATTTCTACGGCAACGAGTGGTGGCATTATCAGCTGTTCGATGCCAAGCGCTATCCGCTGTTGAGCGATGCGGATGCGCCGCAGCGCATGATGCCGCCGACGGCTTGAGGCCGCGAGTTAGACGGCGCGGACTTCGACGACTTCCGGAATGTAGTGGCGCAGCATGTTCTCGATGCCGGCCTTGAGCGTCGCGGTCGAGCTCGGGCAGCCCGAGCACGAGCCGTGCATTTGCAGATAGACGACGCCGTCGGCATAGGCTTCGAAAATGATGTCGCCGCCATCCTGGGCGACCGCCGGCCGAACCCGGGTCTCGAGCAATTCCTTGATCTGCGAGACGACCTCGCCGTCTTCCTCGGCGGCGGCTTCGGGCACCGGCGCCTCGCCATGCAGCAGCAAGGGGCGGCCCGAGGTGAAATGCTCCATGATCGCGCCGAGGATCAGCGGCTTCAGCTGCGGCCACGACGCCTCTTCCGCTTTCGTCACGGTGACGAAGTCGGCGCCGAAGAACACGCCGCTGACGCCGCCCAGCTCGAAGAGGCGCTGCGCCAGGGGCGAGCGCGTCGCCGCATCGGCATCGATGAAATTCGCCGTTCCCCCCGCCATGACGGCGCGTCCCGGCAGGAATTTGAGGGTGGCGGGATTGGGCGTCGTCTCGGTCTCGATGAACATGGGCCCTCCGGCTGGTTCACCCTCAATGTGGATAAAGCTGCTGCCAAGTCAAGCCCTTGGGGTTAAGCCAAGGCAGCGAGCTGCTCGTCGCTGAGGCCGCCCGGCACGATGGTGATGGGGATGCGCAATTGGCCGGTACGGCCGATCAGCGCCGTAATCAGCGGCCCCGGCCCTTCCTGGCCCGTGCCCGAGGCCAGCACCACCACCGAGATGCTGGGCTCCTCGTCGAGCAGCGCGAAGAGCGCGTCGCGCCGGCGCCCTTCGCGGATATAGACGATCGGCATGCCGCCGCAGGTCTCCTGGACCTCGGCGGTCAGCTTCGCCAGCAATTGCTCGGCCGCTTCGCGGCGCTCTTCGAGCATGCGTTGCTCGATGGCGGCGAATTGCTGCGCGCCGGGCCGCTCGATCACCGACAGCAGCGCGACGCGGCCGCCGGTGTGAAACGCACGGAGCGCCGCGTAACGCAGCGCGATGCGCATCTCTTCGGTCTCGTCGACAACGACGAGGAAAATCCGTTCGCGGCCGGATGGCTCGGCCTTCATCGGTTCGGTCATGGCGATTGCACGCCTCCCCTCCTATGCCTCGCGGAAAGCCAGGCTCGCAAGCCAGCCCAGCAGGCTCGCGCCAGCCACGGCAAGAATCCCGTAGAGCCAGGGATTGCCCAGCGCGAATTCGCCGAGATCGGCGTTGAGGCCGATCTCCGAAACGACGAGCGGCGTCGTCTGGCCGCTGATCACATTGCCCTCGCGCAGCAGCAGCACCTCGACGAGATAGGTCCCGGTCGGAACATTCGAGGGAAAGGCGATGGTGGCGCGAAACAGCCGGTCGCCGAGAAAACTGACGCTGTCCGGCCGCTCCGACCACACCCCGGCACGGCGCTCTTCATCGAGCAAGGCGGTGCGGAAAGTCGCGATCTCGTCCGCTGGCCGATTCGGATCGCGCGGGTCGAGGCGAATGTTCTTGATGCCGATCTGGTGCAGAGCCTGCATGCCCGCCGGCGCGATCCGATCGAGCGCGCGGTTGCTGAAGACGGCGTAGTAGCTGGGCACCCCGGTGAATTCGACGGTATGGGCGTTGATCCAGATGCCGGCGAGGTGCCGCTTCTGACGCACCACGACGTCGCGCTCGGGACCGCGCACGACAATGATGATGTCGCCCGGCCCGTCGGTCGCGCCAAAGAGCACGACCGAGGTTCCGGTGAAGCCGGTGGTGATGGCGATGAGATGGCTGGTGAGATCGGCGAGCAAGGGCTGCTCGGCGCGTGCCGCCGCGGGCAGGATGAGCAATGCCAGGATGAGCGCGCAGCACCGGATCATGGCTCGACCGGCGCGATCGAGAAGGGGAAGGCGGGCCGCGCCGTCAAATCGAAGACGAGCTTGGCCGCGACGGCGAGGAGGATGATCGCCAGCAGCGCGCGCAACTCCTCGCCGCGCAGCTTCGCGCCCCAGCGCGACCCCAATTGCGCGCCGATGACGCCGCCGAGCAGCAGGATCAGCGCCAGCACCACATCGACCGTGTTGTTGGCGACCGCCTGGAGGATGGTGACGGCGGCGGTCACGAAGATGATCTGGAAAAGCGAGGTTCCCGGCACCATCGCCGTCGGCATGCCGAGCAGATAGATCATCGCCGGCACGGTGATGAAACCGCCGCCGACACCCATTACCGCCGACAGCACGCCGACGAGAAAGCCGAGGAGGATCGGCAGCAGCGCGCTGATATAGAGCTTCGAGCGGCGGAAGCGCAGCTTCAGCGGCAGGCCGTGCAGCCAATTGTGCTGATGCAGCTTGTGGCGCTGGCCGCCGGGGCGGCGGCGGCGCAGCCAGGCGCCGCTGCTTTCGATCAGCATCAGCGTGCCGAGCACCGCCAGCAGCGCCGCATAGCTGAGGCTGATGACGAGCTCGATTTGCCCGCTGCGGCGGAGCAGCGCGAACAGCCAGACGCCGGCGGCGGAGCCGGCGAGCCCGCCCGCGAGCATCAAAACCCCCATCAGGAAATCGACACCGCCGCGGCGCCAATAGGCGAGCGCGCCGGTGAGCGAGGCGCCGACCAGCTGATTGGCCGAGGAGGCGACCGCTACCGGTGAGGGGACGCCGATGAAGATGAGCAGCGGCGTTAGGAGAAACCCGCCGCCGACACCGAGCACGCCGGAGAGAAATCCGACCGCCGCGCCCAGCAGCAACAGCCCCACCACGTCGAGCGAGATACCGGCGATGGGCAGATAAACCTCGAGTATGCCCAATCCCGTTGCTCCCCGTTCGCCCGGCTAGGGCCGCAGCAATCCCATGATGTCGAAGACCTCGCGCAGATGCGGCGCAGCGATCGCGTCGGCGCGCTCCTTGCCGCGGGACAGCACGGCATCGATATAGCCGGGCTCGGCCAAGAGCCGGCGCATCTCGCCGCCGATCTTGCCGAGGACTTCCGCCGCGAGATCGGCGAGCTCGGTCTTGAAGGTGGAGAAACTCTTGCCGGCCCAACGCTCGATTGCTTCGGCGCGCGTCACATCGGCGAGCGCCGCGTAAATACCGAGAAGATTGTCGGCCTCGGGCCGCGACGCCGCGTCCTTCTCGGTGTCGGGCAGGGGCGCCGGATCGGTCTTCGCCTTGCGGATCTTGAGCGCGATGGCGTCGGCATCGTCGGTCATATTGAGGCGCGAATAATCCGATGTGTCGGATTTCGACATTTTCTTCGTGCCGTCGCGCAAACTCATGACGCGCGTGGCGGCGCCGAAGATCATCGGCTCGGGCAGCGGAAAGAACTCGATCCCGAAGCGGCGGTTGAAGGCGCCGGCGATGTCGCGGGAGAGTTCCAAATGCTGCTTCTGGTCCTCGCCGACCGGCACATGGGTCGCCTTGTAGAGGAGGATATCCGCCGCCATCAGCACCGGATAAGCGTAAAGCCCGAGCCCTGCTTCCTCGCGCTGCTTGCCGGCCTTCTCCTTGAATTGCGTCATGCGGTTGAGCCAGCCGAGCGGGGTCAAACACCCCAACAGCCAGGCGAGCTCCGCATGGCCCGAGACCGCGCTCTGATTGAAGATGACGCAGTGCTCGGGATCGATGCCGGCGGCGATATAGGCGGCGGTCACTTCGCGCGTTTGCGCTTTGAGCTGCGCCGGATCCTGCGGCAGGGTCAGCGCATGCAGATCGACGATGCAGAAGATGCACTCATATTGCCGCTGCAGCGCGACCCAATTGCGGATGGCGCCGAGATAATTGCCGAGATGCAGATTGCCGGTGGGCTGGACGCCCGAAAAGATGCGATTGGCGGGGGAAGTCATGGCTGAGTTATCGCCGCCCCGAGGCCGCCCGGTCAAGCGAGCGCCCCTCGGCTCAGGATACGCGCCGCACCAGCCGTGCTTTGAGCTCGTGCCAGCGCGCCGCGCCGAGAAGGAGCGCCAACACGCCGTAGACGGCAGCACCCAACGCGACCACCGCGGCCAGCGCCAGGGTGCGCTCGAGGAATCGCCCGGCAAAGAGCGGCGCACAAGCCTGGTCCAGCGCCCAGAGGACGATCCCCATGCCCAGCGCCGCCGCGAGGATGCGCGGCAAAGCACGGCGCGAGCGCTCATCGAGCGTGAAATGACGGCGCCGGTGCAGCACGGCGATGAGGGACAGCGCATTGACCCAGCCGGCGATCGAGGTCGAGGCGGCAACGCCGACATGGCCGAAGCCGAGCGCCAGGCCGAGGAGGAGGGTCAGCACGAGATTCGTGCCCATGGCGGCGAAGGCGATCTTGACCGGCGTCGCGGTGTCGTGGCGCGCGAAAAATCCCGGCGTCATCACTTTGATGAGCACGAAAGCCGGCAGGCCCGCGGCGTAAGCCGCGAGCGCCGCCGAGGTCGCGCGCGCCGCCTCGGGGCCGAAAGCGCCGCGTTGGAACAGCACGGTCATGATCGGCCAAGCCGTCACAGCGAGTCCAACAGCCGCCGGCAAAGTGAGAAACAGCGCCAGCTCGAGGCCGCGATTCTGCGTTTGCTTTGCCCCCGCATCGTCGCCGAGCCGTACTTGGCGCGACAGCGAGGGCAGGATCGCCGTGCCGACCGCGATGCCAACCACCGCGAGCGGCAGCTGGTTGAGCCGGTCGGCGTAATAGAGATAGGAAACCGCGCCGGTCGGGAGGAGCGAGGCGACCGCGGTCGAGACGACGAGGTTGAGCTGCGTCACCCCGGCACCGAAGACGCCCGGCAGCATCAAGCGCAGCATGCGTTTCACCTCGGGCGTGAGGCGCGGCAGCGGCAGCGAGAGGCCGAGCCCCGCCTTGTGGCAGGAGATCATCAGCCAAAGGAATTGCGCGAAGCCCGAGAGCGACAGCGCCCAGGCCAGCGCTTCGCCGGTCAGCGGCCGAACGAGAACCAGCGCCCCGATGAGAAAGATATTGAGCAGCATCGGCGTCGCCGCCGTCGCGGCGAAGCGCTCGACCGAATTCAAAATGCCGCCTTGCAGCGCCGTCAGCGAGATGAAGAGCAGATAGGGAAAGGTGATCCGCGTCAGCCCGACGGTGAGCGCGAATTTCTCCGGATGCGCGCGAAACCCCGGCGCCAATATGTCGAGCAGCCAGGGGGTCGCGAATTCGCCCGCCAGGACGAAGAGGAGCAGCGCCGTAAGCAGGACCGCCATCGCATCCTCGGCGAAGCGCTTGGCGTGGGGCTTGCCGTCCTGCGCGATCATCCCGGCAAAGAGCGGAACGAACGCGGCGGAGAACGCACCCTCGGCAAAGAGGCTGCGGAAGAGATTGGGGAGGCGCTGCGCGACGAAGAACGCGTCGGCCACCGGCCCCGCGCCGAGGAAGGCGGCGGTCAGGATATCCCGGACAAAGCCGAGAACCCGGCTCGCCATGGTGTAGCCGCCGACGGTCGCAGCCGAGCGCAACAAGGCCATGAGGCGAATGGTGTAATGGATGGGCGCGGTACAGGAAAGCCCGGCGCGGCGGCGGCGATGCTTGCGCCGCGCAAACCATTCAGCGCTTGACGGCAAGAGGCGCCCGGTCCAGGGTCCGCCCCCATCGACATGATCGCCGCACCAAGATCAGCCCGGCTGGGCAGGGTTTTTCTCGCCGTTCTTCTCGGCCTTGCGCTTCTCGCCGCCTCGCCCGCCCCGCAAGCCGCGGCGCAATCGGGCCGCACGCTCGTTGAATCCCGCGAGTCGCTTTACAACAACGTCTATGTCTATAAGCAAGGCAACTATTACGAGATGACCTTCGGTTACAACCGGAGGCTCTACACCGAGAGCGTCTACAATTCGCTCGACGACCGCGACCTGCCGGTCGCCTATACGCGCTACATGACCGCGTCGCTGATCTACGCCAAGAACGTCCATTCGGTGCTCGAGATCGGCTTCGGCGGCGGGCGCACCAGCTGGTATCTGCACCGCTTCCTGCCGCAAGCCTCGGTCACCTCGGTCGAGCTCGACCCGGTGGTGGCGCAGCTCGCCCATAAATATTTCGGCATCAGCGACGAGCCGAATTTCCACCTCGTCACGCGCGATGGCCGCATCTTCCTGCAGGATTCGAAAGAGAAATACGACATCATCCTGATCGACGCCTATCGCGGCCCGTTCGTGCCGTTTCACCTGCTGACCAAGCAATTCTATCAGCTGGTGAAGGATCACCTCGCCGAGGGCGGGGTCGTCGCGCAGAATGTCGAGCCCTCGACCATGCTGTTCGATTCGGCGGTGAAGACGATTCGCGCGGTTTTTCCGCAGGAAGATTTCTATCTCGCCGAGGGCAATGTCGTGACCATCGCCTATGACGGGCCGCCGCGCTCTCCCGACGATCTGGAAAAGACCGCCGAACAGCGCCAGGCATCGCTCCATCTGCGCTATGATCTCGCGCAGATGCTGGCGCAGCGCCGGCGCCTTCCGCCCGATACCGGCACGATCAGCCCCGAGGCCAAAGTCTTGACCGACGATTTCGCGCCGGTCGAGGCCCTCAAAGCCATCGAAGTGCACAACCGCAAATGGCCCGATCCGCAAGCGAGCAACCCGCCTCCGGCGAGCCGATAGCACGCTGGCTGACGGACGCGGGCGTCCTCGTCAACGCGTTCCTCGTCGGCGCCGTACTGATGGGCTTCGAGATGCTCGGAAGCCGGTACCTCTTTCCCTATTTCGGCGGCGGCATCGACACCTGGGCGGGTCTGATCTCGACCGTACTCGCGGCGCTCACCCTCGGCTATTTCATCGGCGGGATGATGGTCGACCGCTATCCGAGCCCGCGCATTATTGCCGCGGCCTGTGCCTGCGCCGCGCTCTATCTCGCGCTGGTGCCGGTCGCGGCGGATCCGGTCATGGGCTGGATCTTGGATCATCTCGGCGACGGGCCGGGGGCGATCCTGACCGCGGCGGCGGCACTGCTTTTGGCCCCGCTCACCTGCCTCGGCATGTTTTCGCCGGTGGCGGTGCGGCTGCTGCTGCGCTCGACCCATCACACGGGGCGCATTGCCGGCCTGGTCTACGGCATCTCAACCATCGGCAATATCTTCGGCACGCTCTTCACGACCTTCGCGCTCATCCCGACGATCGGCTCGCGCGCCATCACCTATCTCGCCGCGGCGGTGCTGGCGCTCTCGGCGCTGATGATGCTCTTCGTCTCGCGGCGGGCGCTGTGAAGCGCGTGAAACGCCTGCTGATCGCCGGCGCGCTGCTCACCGGGACGGTCGTGACGGGCGCGCCGCCTTCAGCCGCGGCGCAATCGCCGCAGGCGGTTGCCGCCGCCTGGCAGGGAAGCCGCGCGCTCCACGACATCGCCCAGCTTTTGTCCTTCGGCGTGCGCGCGCTCGATGCGCCGGGACATGTGAAGACGATCGCTTACATCGAGAGCCAGCTGCGCGCCGCCGGCCTCGCGCCCGAGCGGCAAGAATTCGATTCGGCGGTCGGCGAGCAGCCGCATCACCTCGTCAATCTCATCGCCCGGTTCGCTCCGGACAATCCGCGGCGCATCCTTCTCGGCACGCATTACGACAGCATCGTCCGCGCCTATCGCGACAAGGATCACCCGGATGCCCCGATGCCGGGCGCGAACAACTCCGCCTCGGGCGTCGCTCTCCTGCTCGAGACCGCGCGCATCCTCAAAGCCGCACCGCCGCCGCCCGTCGGCATCGATTTCGTCTTCTTCGACGGCGAGGAAGGGCCGCTGTCGCTTGGTGCCGGCGACCGCAATTGGCAGCCCCTGGGCTCGCCCTATTTCGCCGCTCATATCGGCCGGTTCTATCCCGTGGCGCTGCCTGACAAGGCCGCGATCTTCGACATGGTGTGCTGGCGCGAGCAAAAGCTCCGGCCGGAGCAGGCTTCGCTCATCTATGCGGGCGACGAGGTCGACAAGTTTTGGGCGTTGGGGCGTGCCTTCGCGCCGCGCTTTTTTGCCGAGCAACCGACCGCCACGCCGATCTACGACGATCAGATCGCGCTCGACCAGGCGAAAATCCCCGCCTTTCTCGTCATCGGCTTCGAATACGAGCCCTGGTTCAACACCACGGGCGACACGCTCGACAAATGCTCCGAGGACGCGATGAACGCTGTCGGCCGCACGCTGATCCGGTATATTTACGCCCCTTAACCGGGAAAGCGGCGAGTTCGGCATGGCCAAGCTTCGCATCGGAATATCGGGCTGCGGCGGGCGGATGGGCCGCATGCTGATCGCCGAGGTCGCGGCAACCGCGGATTGCGAATTGGCGGGCGGGATCGAGGCGCCCGCGAGCCTCGCGCTCGGCAAGGATATCGGCGAGCTCGCCGGGATCGGCGCGACCGGGCTCATCGCCTCCGCCGATGTCGCGGCGCTCTTTGCCGCAAGCGATGCGGTGATCGATTTCTCGACGCCCGAGGCCAGCGTCGCCCATGCGCGCGCGGCGGCCGCGGCCAAGACGGCGCTGGTGATCGGCACGACCGGGCTCGATGCCGCGGCGACGAGCGCCATCGCCCAATCCGCCAAATCCGCGCCCATCCTCTGGGCCGCCAATATGAGCCTCGGCGTCAATCTGATGCTCGGCCTCGTTCAGCACATGGCGCGCGGCCTCAGCGATGATTACGACATCGAAATTCTCGAGATGCATCATCATCACAAGGTCGACGCGCCCTCGGGCACGGCCTTGGCGCTGGGCCGCGCCGCCGCCGAAGGCCGCGGCATCGACCTCGCCGCCCATAGTCAGCGCGTGCGCGACGGCATCACCGGACCGCGCAAGCGCGGCGATATCGGCTTTGCGACCTTGCGCGGCGGCGACAATCCGGGCGAGCATCGCGTGATCTTCGCCGCCGAGGGCGAGCAGATCGAGATCGCCCATCGCGCGGGCAGCCGGCGCATCTTCGCGCGCGGCGCGGTGAAAGCCGCGCTCTGGCTCGCCGGCAAGCCGGCGGGGCTTTACGGCATGAAGGACGTGCTGGGACTTTAGTCGGCGGCTTCGACCAGGACCGTGGTCTTGCCCTTGAATTCGCACAGGCGGCGGACGATGCAGGCCGGGCATTTCGGCTTGCGCGCGGTGCAGACATAGCGGCCGTGCAGGATCAGCCAATGATGCGCGTGGCGCAGAAAGCGCTTCGGGACGATCTTGCCGAGCCCGTCCTCGACGGCGCGCGGGGTCTTGCCGGGTGCGAGGCCGGTGCGGTTGGCGACGCGGAAGATATGCGTGTCGACCGCGATGGTCGGCTCGCCGAAAGCGACATTGAGGACGACATTGGCGGTCTTGCGGCCGACGCCGGGCAAGGCTTCGAGCGCCTCGCGCATGCGCGGCACTTGCCCGCCATGCTGCTCGATGAGAAGCCGGCTCAAGGCGATGACGTTCTTCGCCTTGGTGTTGAAAAGCCCGATGGTCTTGATGAAGCCTTTGAGCCGCGCCTCGCCGAGATCGAGCATCTTTTGCGGCGTGTCGGCGATCGCAAAGAGCGGCTCCGTGGCCTTGTTGACCGAAACATCGGTCGCTTGGGCCGAGAGCACGACCGCAACCAGCAGCGTATAGGGATTGAGATATTGGAGCTCGGTCGCGGGGTCGGGCCTGTCCTTGGCCAGAAGCGTGAAAAATTTCGCAGCCTTGTCCCGCGTCATGCGTTCTATCCTAGCGGCGGCGGAAGCGGGCCGCCACGCGCCTCGCTTTACCGCCGCTGCGGAGCTCCAGTAAGCTTGCCGGATATGGCCGAGACCAGCCCAGAGACGGTCTTCTTCGCTGCGAAGCTCTCGCCTTTTCGCAGCCTGCCGCCGCGCGGCTTCTTCTGGGTCATGACGGTGCTCGCCGCGGTCGGCTTATGCAGCGGCATCGGCTTCGTCCTTGCCGGCGCCTGGCCGGTCACCGGCTTCTTCGGCCTCGACGTGGCGCTGCTCTACCTCGCTTTCCGGCTGAGCTATCGCAGCGCGCGGCAAAGCGAAACCGTGCGCCTCACCGAGCGCGCGCTCGATGTCGAGCGGGTCGGGATTCGCGGCGAGGAGCGGCGCTGGCGCTTCGAGCCGTTCTGGCTGCGCGTCGTCTTCGAAGAGCGCGCGGAAGGGCAGAACCGGCTGTTTCTCGCCTCCCACGGGAAGCGCTTCCCCCTTGGCGCCTTCCTCAGCACGCCCGAGCGGCGCAGCCTCGCCCAGGGGTTGAGCGCGGCGCTCGAAGCCTGGCGGCGGGCCCTCACCCGCCGAGACGTATAGCCCCCTCGCGGCTTGGGTGGTATCCTCCGCGCAAACGGCTTTTGAACGGAGGGAGCGACATGCCGGTCATCAAAGTCAGAGACATCGCCTGGGGACGGATCCGGTCCCCCGACCTCGACAAGCAGGAAGAGTTTCTGCTCGATTTCGGCATGGTTCGGGCCGGGCGGACGAAGGACAGATTGCTCATGCGCGGGACCGATCCCGAGCATCATTTGCATGTCACCGAGCTCGGTCCGCCCGGCTTCATCGGCCTTGCCTATTATGCGCAGAGCGAGGAAGACCTCGAGAAGGTTTCCCGCGTTCCAGGCGCCTCGCCGGTTGAATCGATCGACGAGCCCGGCGGCGGCAAGCGGGTGCGGTTGCGCGAGCCCAATGGCTATCAGGTCGAAGTGGTCTGGGGCATCGAGAAGGTCGACCCGCTTCCGGTGCGGCCCAACGTCATCAATTGGGGCTCGGAGAAATATCGCCGCGTCGGCGATCTCTGCCGCCTGCAGCAAGGCCCCTCGCAGGTGAAGCGCATCGGCCACGGCGTGGTGACGACACCGGACCTGCCCGGCACGCTCAAATGGTTCCGCGAGACGCTGGGCTTCATCTGCTCGGACGATGTCTGGGCCGGAACGCCCGATCATCTCATCGGCTCGTTCAATCGCTGCGATTGCGGCGATGATTACGTCGATCACCATGTCTTCTTCGGCATCAAGAGCGAGAAGGTCGGCCTCAATCACCTGTCTTTCGAGGTGCAGGATTTCGACGACGTGATGGTCGGCCACGAATACCTCGTCAAGAAAGGCAAGTACGAGCATATGTGGGGCATCGGCCGCCACGTGCTTGGCAGCCAGGTGTTCGACTATTGGGCCGATCCGTGGGGCCGCGTGCACGAGCATTGGACCGACAGCGACGTGCTGAACATCCATAACGGCTCGAACAGCCTGCCGGCGCATGAGGCGCTCAACTCGCAATGGGGCGAGCCGGCGCCGCAGAAATTCATCGAGCACACCTCGCCCTAAAGCGGCGAGGACACGCGGCAAACAGCAAACCGGCCCCCTTTTGGGGGCCGGTTTTTTCTTCCGCTCCGGCTGTTCGATACTGCTAGCGCAGCGGAATTACGATGTTGAAGGAGGGTGCGAGCACCGGCGGTGGCGGCGGCGGCTGATAGACGACGGGCGGCGGCGCATAAACATAGCCCGGGCGGTAGACATAGGCCGGCGGCGGCGGGGGCGGCACATAGCGATGCCGCACATGCCGGTGGTGATGATAATGATCGGCGAAGGCGGGCGGCGTCAGCGTCAGCGCCGACGCGACGGCAAGCGCCGCCGCAAGGAAGCGGTTGAAGGACATTCCCATGAGATTGCTCCTCGGTTCTGACGCTCAGCCCTTGCCGGGTTTGGCGGCGGCAGCATGGCCGCGCACGCGCCGTCCGAAGACGGCGTCGGCGGTCGCTTTTTGGCTGTCCGGCATCGCGTCGTAGAGCGCGCCAAAGGCCGGGACGAGTTTTTTCAGCCCGTCGGCATGGGCATCGGCGATCTTCTGGTAATTGCGCAGATTGTCGACCGCCGACATGGTGCGCGCATCGTGGTCGCGTGATCGGATCAGCGTGTCGAGATCGCGCGCATTGTCGCGCATGACCTGCGCGACCTGGTTCCAGAGATCGGTTTCCGCCGCGGTGATTTTGAGCCGGTCATGAAGCCGCTTGATGCGCGCCTCGACCGAAGCGGCGTCGTAGCGCGGCGTCTTGGGCGCCGGGGCGGGCGTCGCGGCCGGCGGTGCCGCGGCGGGCGCCGGCGCTTGGGCCCGCGCGCCCGGGATGGCGAGACCGCCCGCCGTCAGAAAGGCGATGGCGGTCAGAGCAGCAAGATTGCGGGTGAAGGTTCCGGTGATCATGTCGTCCTGCCATTGATCCTGTTGTCCAGGGGCGGGATCGCTGCCCCTGCCAGCGACGCTAGGCGGGGGTGATGGCCAAAATGAGTCGGTCCCGGGGCCTTTGGACGGCCAACGGATGACAAAAGTTTAATGAAACGCACCGGGAGCGTTTCGTTTATTGGCTGCTTATAAAGGGGAGTAGGGTCGCTTGGCTTTTGGCTGGCGACTCATCCGAGCCGAGGAGGCCCCTTATGAGCGATCGATCCTCTCTGCGCCGCAAACCGCTTCGCGTCATCGCTTTGGTCGCGGGCATTGCCGTTGCCGGTCTCCTGTCCGGCTGCGTCGTCTATCCGGCAGGCCCTGGCTATTACCACCACTATCACGACCGCGGCTGGCGTTGAATGACGGCGGCTTGAAGCGGCGGGGCGGCCGCCCGGCGCGGGACGAAGCGCCGCTGATCCGGGAAAAGATCCTCGCCGCGGCGACGGACCTTTTCCTCAGCCGCGGCTTCGGCGCGACCAGCATCGAGGCGGTCGCGGCGCGGGCGAAAATCGGCAAGCGCACCTTCTATCACCGGTTTCGCGACAAGCCGGCGCTGTTCCGCGCGGTCATCGAGCGGCTGCTGCAGCGCTGGCTGCCGCAATTCGATGCCGCGTTCGAGGCGCCGGGGCAGCTCGCGACGATTCTCGCGCGCTCCGCCCGGCGCATGCTGACGATGGCGCTCGAGCCCGAGGCCTTGGCGCTCCGCCGTCTGCTGCTGACGGAGGCGGAGCGCTTTCCTGAGCTCGTCGAGATCGTCGCCGGCGAAGGCGCCGCCAAGGCGATCGAGCGCATCGCCGCGCTTCTGGCCGACGCAACCCGCGCCGGCGAGGTGCAGGTCAGCGATCCGCTCTTCGCCGCGACGCAATTCCAGGAAATGATCCTCTCGGTGCCGATGCGGCGTGCCATGGGCTTCGGCAAGCCGCTCACGGAAGCCGAGCTCGACGCCTGGGCGGAGCGCAGCGTCGCGTTGTTCCTTCACGGCTGCGGCGGGTCGCCGACCGCGCGTTGAGCTTCGGCAGGGGTTTTCTCGCCGTCCGCGGCCAGATCGTGCACATGCTCCAGCATCGTGCGGGCAATTTCGCGCTCGCCCATGATGACGATGTTCGCCCCGCACTCCCGCAGTTGCTCGACCTCGGCATCGAAATGCGCGCGCGCCACGATCTCGATCTCGGGATTGACGATCCGGGCGTGCTTGACGATTTCGCAGGCCTCGAAGCCGTTGGGAATGGCGACGAGGAGGATGCGCGCAACGCCGAGATTGGCCGCCGCGAGCACTTCGTCCTTCGCGGCATTGCCGAAAATCGCTTCGATTCCGGCGGCGCGCACCCGCTTGACGGTCTCGACCGAATCCTCGATCACGAGCAGCGGCCAGCCCTGCTGCCGCAGCGTGTCGCCCACCAGGCTGCCGACCCGGCCAAAGCCCACGAGCACGGCGTGATCGCGCTGCGCGGTCATGCGCAGCTCCTCTCGCATCGCCTCTTCCTCGCTATCGGGCAGCGCCGGCTTGCCGTCGCGCCGGTCGATCCAGGGCCGCCAGCGCTCGAGCGCCGCGAACAGGATCGGATTGGCGAGGATCGAGAGAATCGA
>DATNGG010000042.1:0-8508 GCA_035605975.1 Allostellaceae bacterium
GCGCGCTCAATTGCCTCGGCCCCCATGGCTTCCATCGCCTCGCCTACCGCGAATGGCCGGGCCCGAAGGATGCGCCGACGCTGCTCTGCGTTCACGGGCTGACGCGCAACGCGCGCGATTTCGACACACTCGCCGCCGCGCTGTCGGTTCAATATCGCGTGATCTGCCCTGACATGCCGGGCCGCGGCAAAAGCCAGTGGCTCGAAGCCGGGGCCGATTACGACGCGCCGCTCTATCTCTCCGACCTCGCGGCGCTGATCGCGCGGCTCGATGTCGAAACCGTCGATTGGGTCGGGACTTCGATGGGCGGGAATCTCGGCATGCTGATGGCGGCGCTGCCGCATGCGCCGATCCGCCGCCTCGTCATGAACGATATCGGTCCGGTCATCCCGAAGGACGGCCTCCAGCGCATCGCCGATTATGTCGGGCTCGATCCGAGCTTTGCCGACCTCGCGGCGTTCGAAGCGGCGTTGCGCTTCATCCACGCGCCCTTCGGGCCGTTGAGCGATCGGCAATGGCACGCCATGGCGGTGCAGTCGTCGCGGCAAAAGCCCGATGGCAGTCTCGGCTTCAACTACGATCCGAAGATCGCCGAGCCCTTCCGCAAAATCGCCGGCGCCAATCTCGATCTCTGGGCCGAGTGGGACAAAATCACCTGCCCCGTGCTCGTGCTGCGCGGCGCGCAATCGGACATTCTGCGCCGCGGCGACGCCGAGGCGATGACGCGGCGCGGCCCGCGCGCCAAGCTCGTCGAGTTCGCCGGCATCGGCCACGCGCCGGCGCTGCTGGAAGAGAACCAGATCGCGGCCGTGCGCGATTTCCTCCTTGGCTGAACGCACCGGTTATCTCGCACCAGAGGGATTTCTCAGCGAGCTCCAGCATGAGCTCGGCGAAAGTGTAACGGACGTTTACGGCCGGCTTGCGCTCGCCGAAGGGCCGCCGCAACCGGCTGCCTGGGTCGCCAATCTCTGGCACGAGCCGGTACGGCTGCCGATTGCCTCGATCGCCGATGGCGCGCGGCAGCTCCGCGCCATTCAGCGCAACTGGGCGTGCTATTCCTTCGCGCATCACCGCCGTGCCGCGCTGATCTCCGAGCAATTGCCGAAAGTCTCGGCCAAGCCCCTCGCCTTCGGCGTGCCTGCGCCGACGGCCCCGCTCGGCTCCTGGACGCTGATCGAGCCGAACACGATTCTCGCCGCCGCACGCTGCTCGAGCCCTTTTCCGAATGGCGAGGCGAGCTTTATCGAGGATCGCGACGCACCGCCGAGCCGTGCCTATTTGAAGCTCTGGGAAGCATTCACGCTCCTCGGCGTCCGCCCCAAGCCGGGCGAGACCTGTCTCGATCTCGGCGCTGCGCCCGGCGGCTGGAGCTGGGTGTTGCAGGGTTTGGGCGCACGCGTCATCGCCGTCGATAAGGCGCCGCTCGATCCGCGCATCGCCGCGCTTCCTCGCATCGAGCCGCGCGCGATGAGCGCCTTTGCCCTCGAGCCGCGCGATATCGGGCCGCTCGATTGGCTCTGTTCGGACGTGGTGTGCTATCCGAAGCGTCTCTTCGCGCTGATCGAGAAATTCCTCGCCGCGGGGACGGTCGAGAATTTCCTCTGCACGATCAAATTCCAGGGCGCGACCGATTTCGAGACCCAGGCGCGCTTTGCCGCGATCCCGGGTGCGCGGCTCCTGCACCTTCACCACAACAAGCACGAGCTGACCTGGGCGCGGCTCAGCCCGCCTTGAGAAGCCGCGCCGCCTCGACCGCGGCGTAGGTCAGAATCCCGTCGGCGCCGGCGCGCTTGATGGAGAGCAGCGCCTCCATCATCACCGATGGATCGAGCCAGCCGCGCTCGATCGCGCCTTTGAGCATCGCGTATTCGCCGCTCACCTGGTAGGCGAAGGTCGGCATGCCGAAGCGGTCTTTGACGCGGCGAACGATATCGAGATAGGGCAACGCCGGCTTCACCATCACCATGTCGGCGCCTTCGGCGATGTCGAGCCCCACCTCGCGCAAGGCTTCGTCGCTGTTCGCGGGGTCCATCTGATAGGTCCGCTTGTCGGCCTTGCCGAGCGAGGATTTGGAGCCGATCGCATCGCGGAAGGGGCCATAGAAACCCGAGGCGTATTTCGCCGCATAGGCAAGGATGCGCACGCCCTCGAAGCCCTTGGCGTCGAGCGCGTCGCGGATCGCGCCGATGCGGCCATCCATCATGTCCGACGGCGCGATGACGTCGCAGCCCGCTTCGGCCTGGACCAGCGCCTGGCGGCAGAGGATCGCGACGGTCTCGTCATTGGCGACCTCGTCCTTGCGCAACACGCCGTCATGGCCGTGCGTCGTGAAGGGATCGAGCGCCACGTCGCACATGATGCCGATCCCCGGCACCGCCTGCTTCACCGCGCGGATCGCGCGACAGACGATGTTCTCGGGATTGAGCGCCTCCTCGCCATCGGGGGTCTTCAGCTCCGGGGGCGTTGCCGGGAAGAGCGCGATCACCGGAATGCCGAGCTCATGCGCTTCGCCGGCGGCGTTAACCAAGGCCGGGATCGACAGCCGATCGACCCCTGGCATCGAGGCGATCGGCGCGCGCGCCGCCGCGGCATCGTGAACAAAGACCGGCCAGAGGAAGTCCGCCGCGGTCAGAACATGCTCTGCGACCAAGCGCCGCGTCCAATCATCGCGCCGGTTGCGGCGCAAACGCAGCCGCGGATAGGCGCCCAAAGCCTGGTTAAGATTGCGCGACACGGGGATAGACCTCTGATCCTGCTAGGAAAAACTCGCCTCGATGATAGGCAGGAACTGCCGGTTCCGAAAGACAATCTTAACACGGTTGCCGCACCTTAGTGCGGTTGCGGAAGGTCCTTTCAAAGCATGTTCACGATCATTGGTGCGGTGATCGTCATCGCCAGCGTCATCGGCGGCTATGTCGCCAGTGGCGGGCATTTGGAGGTGCTGTTTCAGCCCTTCGAAGTGATGATCATCGTCGGCGCCGCTGCCGGCGCCTTCGTCATCTCGAACCGCAAGCCGGTGCTCTCCGCCACCGGCAAGGCGATTCCTGCGCTCCTCAAGGGCGAGCGCCACGACAAGGCCGCCTATCTCGAATTGCTCACCATGCTCTATTCGGTGTTCAAGCTCGCCAAGTCGAAGGGCGCGCTCGCCCTCGAGCAGCATGTCGAGCATCCGCATGAGAGCTCGCTGTTCCAGCGCTTTCCGACCTTCCTCGCGGACGAGCATGCGGTCACCTTCTTCTGCGACTACCTGCGCCTTTTGACCCTCGGCACCGACAACCATCACGAGATGGAAACCTTGATGGACGAGGATCTCGAGACGCATCGCGCCGAGCATCACGCCGTCGCCAGCGCGATCGCCAACACCGCCGACGGCATGCCCGCGCTCGGCATCGTCGCCGCCGTGCTCGGCGTCATCCATACCATGGGCTCGATCACCGAGCCGCCCGCCGTGCTGGGCCATCTCATCGGCGGCGCGCTGGTCGGCACTTTCATGGGCGTGCTCTTGTCTTACGGCTTCGTCGGCCCGATCGCCGCGGCGGTGCGCGCGCGCGGCGACGCGGAAGAGCGCTATGTGCTGTGCATGAAGGCGGCGATCCTCGCTTATATGCAGGGCTACGCGCCCTCGGTCGCGGTCGAGTTTGCGCGCAAGGCGCTCAACACCGATGTGCGCCCGACCTTCTACGAGGTTGAAGAGGCGGTCGAGAGCCTGCCTGCGGCGGCCTAGCCATGGCCAAGAAGCAGCAGACCGGGACGATCATCGTCAAGAAGGTGAAGAAGGGCGGCCATGCCGGCCATCATGGCGGCGCGTGGAAAGTCGCCTATGCCGATTTCGTCACGGCGATGATGGCATTCTTCCTGTTGCTTTGGCTCTTGAACGTCACGACCGACGTGCAAAAGCGCGGCATCGCCGATTATTTCGACCCAACGCTCGCATCGAAGTCGAACAGCGGCGCGGGCGGCGTGCTCGGCGGTCAGACGGTCGGCGCGCCCGGCAGCGAGACCGTCGCGATGGCGGTGCCCAATTTCGACATCAGCCGCTCGGCCTCGAGCTCGTCGAGCGACAGCGACGACAGCGATGCGAGCGGCAATCCGACCAGCGACCAGAGCGATGCCGATACGCCGCCTGCTCAAACCGAGCAGCCCAAGCAGCTCACCGCCGATGATTTGCAAAAGCAGCTCGCGGCGAGCGAGCAGAAGCGCTTCGAGGAGGCAAAGACCGCGCTCCTCCAAGCGGTGAAGGAAGTGCCCGATCTGCGCGCGCTCGCCAACAATCTGATGATCGACGAAACCCCCGAGGGCTTGCGCATCCAGATCGTCGATCAGGACAAGACGCCGATGTTCCCGCTGGGCTCGGCCGAGATGCTGGACCCGGCGCGAAAGCTGATGTCGCTCATCACCCAGGTGATCAAGAAGCTGCCGAACAAGATCTCAATCACCGGGCACACGGATTCGACGCAATACGCCTTCAGCGCCAAATACGGCAATTGGGAGCTCTCGGCCGACCGCGCCAATGCAAGCCGCCGCGAGTTTCTCGCCGACGGCCTCCCGGCCGAGCGGATCGAGCGCGTCGCCGGCGTCGCCGATACCGAGCCGCTCGACAAGACCGATCCGGCCGCGCCGCACAACCGGCGCATCAGCGTCGTCCTGCTGCGCGAGAATGCCAATAAGGTCGCAGGCGCGGCAACGCCCGCCGGCGGGGTCGCTTCGGCTTCCGCAAGCGCAGCGGCGCCCGCAGCCGCCCCGCCCACTTCTCCACCCGCCTCGGCTTCCTCACCGCCACCGCAGAGCGCCGCGCAAGCGGCCTTGCCCGCCCCCGCCCCGCCGACACAATCTGCCGCCGTGCCTGCCGCCGCGCCGTAAGCCGTGCCCCGCCGCGGGTTGACAGGGCGCGCCGCGGCGGCATGATCTCCGCCAAGAGAGCGGGAGATGGGCGATGCTGCGGATTCTTGGGCGGCCGAATTCCTACAACGCGCAAAAAGTGTTGTGGCTGCTCGAAGAGATGGGGACGCCCTTCACGCTCGAGCTCTATGGCCTCGACCATGGCGGCAATCACACGCAGGAATATCGCCAGCTCAATCCCAACGAGCTGGTGCCGACCCTGATCGAGGACGATCTCGTCCTCTGGGAATCGAATTCGATCCTGCGCTATCTCGCCGCCAAGGATCCGGGGCAGCGCTTCCTGCCTGCCGATCCGCGCGACCGCGCCCGCGGCGACCGCTGGCTCGATTGGGCGCTCACCACGCTGGCGCCGGCGATCACGCCCGCCTTCGCTCAGCTGGTGCGGATGAAGCCGGAGCAGCGCGACACCAAGAAGATCGCCGAGTCCGTGGCGAAAACCAATCACTGCATGAGCATTCTCGACCGCTATCTCGGCGAGACGCCCTATCTCGGCGGCAACACCTTCTCGATCGGCGATATCCCGGTCGGGATTCTAACTTATCGCTTCTTGGAGCTGCCGATCGAGCGCCAGGAATTCGGCCATCTCGCCGCTTGGTACACGCGGCTGGCCGAGCGCCCGGCTTATCGCAAGCGGGTGATGATCGGACTAAGTTGACGGGGATGGCGAACCTTCTGGCCTCGGCGCGGTTTCGTCGTCATACATAATTGGTCAGGCGGATTGGTTTCGAGCGGATAGGCGGAATGCCCGAAGGTCACAGAAGCGGCAAGGATTTCGTCCGGGCGGAGCGGCCGCCCGAGCGGCTTTCGATCGCGCCGCAGCATTTCTACCGCACCGCCGCGCTCCCCTGCCCCTACCTCCCCGACAAGATCGAGCGCAAGCTGGTGACGGAGCTCGCCGGGCGCGGGGCGGCCGCCTTCTACAACGATCTCTCCCGCGCCGGCTTCCGCCGCAGCCATTACGTCGCCTATCGGCCAGCCTGCGTCGGCTGCGCGGCTTGCGTGCCGGTTCGCATCGCCGCCGATCATTTCGTCGAAAGCCGGTCGCTGCGCCGCATCCGCAACGCCAATCGCGACCTGATCCGCCGCTCGCTCGAGGCCGATGCGACGCTCGAGCAATTCCGCCTCTTTCAGCGCTATCAGCGCTCGCGTCACAGCGACAGCGACATGGCGGCGATGACCTTCGGCGATTACCAGGCGATGGTCGAGGACAGTCCGGTCGCGACCAGGATGATCGAGCTGCGCGACGCCGAGGGCACGCTGTGGGGCACCGGGCTCTATGATCCGCTCGATGACGGCTTATCGGCGGTCTACAGCTTCTATGCGCCCGAAGCCGCCAAGCGCAGCCTCGGCACGCTGCTCGTCTTGGCGCTGGTCGAAGAGGCGCGGCGGCGCCGCCTGCCCTTCGTCTATTTGGGCTATTGGATCGCCGACAGCGCCAAAATGTCCTACAAGGCGCGGTTTCGCCCGCTCGAAGCGCTTGGCCCCAAGGGCTGGCAGACGATCCTCGCGTAAAGCCGCGCCCTACTCCGCCGCTTCGCGGCGGCCGATATCCTTCAAGCAGCGATCGATCCACAAGGCGCCGAGCTTCTCCTCGACGCTGTTCTGCACCAGCCGCTCATGCAGCGCGGCGAAATCGACGCGGTCGAGCGCTTGGTCCTGGTTGAAGCAGGAGAAGACGATCGTCTCCTCGCCGGTCGCCGGATCTTTCTGCGGCTGGAGGCATTGCGCACAGATTTCCTTCATCATGCATTGCATGGGCGAATTGATCGACGCGATCGCGCGATGGCCGGGCTTCAGATGCGGCTTCAACGCGCCCTCGCGTGCCCGCGCCACCGCGCCCATCATTCCGTCCGAGCCGATAACGATGAGCCGGTCGGCCGCATCGAGCTTCAGCGCGGTGGCGCCGAGCCGGCCCTCAGCATAGGACTTCATCGCCTCGACGATATTACCGATGAAAGCCTTGTCCTGAGGCCGCGTCGGCTTGAAGCCCGGCGCCACGTCGCAACACCAGACGACGCAATCGGCGGCGGCTTCGATCTCCGCGACTTTGTAGCGATCTTCCGGTTTCTTGTAGCCCGCGAAATAGAGCACCTTCGAGCCGGCGCGGCGCAGCGCGTCGCCGATCGACAACAGCACGGCATTGCCCAAGCCGCCGCCGATCAGCACAACGGTCTCGCCGGCAGGCGTCTCGGTTGGCGTGCCGGTCGGGCCCATCAGCACCACGGGCTCGCCCGGCTCGAGCAAACGGCAAAGATCGGAGGAGCCGCCCATTTCGAGCACGATGGTCGATAAGAGGCCGCGCTCGCGATCGACCGTCGCACCGGTCAGCGCGAGGCCTTCCATGGTCAGCACCGTATCGTCGGCCCTCAGCGCGCGGCTCTCGTAGTTCTGCAAGCGGAAGAACTGGCCGGGCTTGAAGGCGCGCGCCGCCATTGGCGCATGGAGCACCACCTCGACGATCCGCGGCGCAAGCTCGACGACCGAATGAACCTTGGGCCGCAGTTCGTCTTCGAGCCGCGTAACCAGCGTTTGCGGCGCCGGCGCCTCTGGCTTGCGGCGCGCCAACATGCGGCTCACCACCGGATAGCCGAGCTTGGCGCCGCCCATCGCCTTGACGACGTTGCCGGCGAAGGACGGATGGAGATCGCCGAAAAAGCTTATGGCGCGTCCATCGGGCCGATGGCTCATGAGGACTTGCACCTGATCGGGCTTGGCCACACGCTGCGGCTTCACCTTGTTGCCGGTCTCGTCATAGGCCTGGAAATAGCGGCCATCGATTTCGATCGATGAATCCTCGCGCGCCAGCACCGTGTTCGGCTGGGTACCGGCCGCAACCAGGATGGTGCGCGCCGGCAGGGTCACGCGCTTATCAGTGGCGATGATCTTGCCGGTGCCCTTCTCGACCTCATGCGCGAGCAGCGTCAGCGCGCTGGCATGGCCGAAGCGGTCGACCTCCACCGCTTCGGGCGCGAGGCATTCGGCGAAGCGAATGCCCTCCTCCATCGCTTTCGCCACTTCCTCGTGATTGAGCGTATAGCTCGGCGCATCGATCAACCGGCGGCGATAGGCGATGGTGACGCCGCCCCATTGATCGAGCAGTTGCGCAATGCGCGGCGGCCGGCCTTCGCGCTTCGCGGCCTGGCGCTCGGCGCGGATCGCCTTGGCATGGGCGATGAATTCATCGGCCGCGCGCGAGTCCTCCTCACTCCAGCTTGCCCGCACCGCCGCCTCGCCGCGCTCCGAAACGAGCGTCTCATAACGCCCAAGGAACTTCTCGACCTGGACGGGATAGTAGGCGAGCGATTCCGTTGCCGTATCGATCGCGGTCAAGCCGCCGCCGATGACGAGGATGGGCAGGCGCACGGTGAGGTTGGCGAGGCTCGAGGTCTTCGCGGCGCCGGTCAATTGCAGCGCCATGAGGAAGTCCGAGGCTTGGCGCACGCCGCGCGCCAGCCCGTTCTTCATCGGAACGATGGTCGGGCGCCCGGCGCCGGCGCAGAGCGCGACGTGATCGAAGCCGAGCGCGAAAGCGTCATCGACCGTGATCGTGCCGCCGAAGCGCACCCCGCCATAGAGCGCGAATTCATGCCTGCGCTCGATCAGCAGCCG
>DATNGG010000043.1:0-10867 GCA_035605975.1 Allostellaceae bacterium
CGCCGGAACGGAGATGGCCTTCACCGCCAAAGGCGGTCCCATGCTCGCCGTCTGCGAGAGCACCGGGCCCGCGCCCTTCCTCGGCGTCGGCGTGCCCTGGGATTCGCCGGTGAAGACGCTCGACGATTTGAAAGGCAAGAAGATCGGCGTCTCGAGCCCGGGCTCTTTCAGCGACTGGTCGGCGCATCGCCTCGCGGCCTATAAGGGCTGGGGCGAGGACGGCGTGATGTCGGTGGCGATCGGCGGTGGCTCCGCGCCGGCAATCGCCGCTTTCAAGACGCATCAGGTCGATGCCGATATCGCCGGCACCTCGCTCTTCTTGTCGATGGAGGAAACCAAGGTCGGCCGGCTGGTGGCGCCGGTTTCCGTCTATGAGGGCAATGTCGCCTCGGGCGCGATTTTCGCCTCCGACAAATTGATGAAGACCGATCCCGCGGCGATCCGCGCCTTCCTCGCCGCTTGGGTCGAAACCGCCGACTACATGCGCGCGCACAAGGCCGAGACGGTGAAGATCACGAGCCGCATCACGCATTTCAGCGAGAGCGTGATGGCGCGGGAATACGATCTCACCATCGGCATGCATACCCATGATTGCCGCTTCGACAAGGAATCGCTGGATACGCTCAGGACATCCTTCGTCGAGCTGAAGCTGCTCCCCTCCGAGCCCGACATGTCGAAGCTCTATACCGAGGCCTATGTGCCGAAAAAGAAGTGAGCGGGCTTCGCGGCTTTACTTGCCGGCGACCTCGTCGAGCCAATGCAGGCCGGCGCTGATCTGCGAGAAGGTCGTCGTCGCGCCGAAAGTGACGAGGACGGCGTGCCGCAAGGCGGCGGGCGCCGCGCCTTCTTTCAACAGCCTGCGGGCATGGGTTTTGAAGCTCGCCTCGTTGCCCGAGGTGACGAAGGCGCCAAGCGCGATCAGCTCGCAGGTATAGGCATCGAGCGGGCCCGCTGACAGCACGGCCTTGCGCAAGGCTTGAAAGGCGTCGGCGGTCGCGCTGTTGACCTGGGCGAGATATTCGACCGGCGTGAGCGTTGCCACGGGCCTGCTCCTATTGGCGTTTCAGGTAGGGGAATTCCCCGATATCGGTGCCGAGGCCGCGTTCTTTCGCACGCCGATAAATGACGGCTGCGAGCGCGATGTCCTGGATGCCGGTGCCGACTGATTTGAAGAGCGTGATCTCGTCCTCGGCGGCGCGGCCCCGCGCCTTGCCGACGACCAGCGCCGAAAGCTCGTCGACCTGCTTTGCCTCGAGCACCTCGCGCGCCGCAATGGCGTCGCCGGCTTCGCCCAGCACACCCTCTTTCGTGTCGACGACGATCGCGGCGCTGCGCGCGAAGGTTTCGGGGTCGATCTCGCGTTGATCGCGCCGCGCCGTTCCCACCGAGTTGACATGACAGCCCGGCTTGAGCCACCGCCCAAAGACGACCGTCTCGCTCGATTTGACCGCTGCCAGCACGAGATCGGCGCCGGTCACCGCCTCTTCGGCGCTGCCGACATCGGCGATTTTCATATCGAATTGCGCGCGGTAATCCTGCGCCAGCTTCTTTCGATTGGCCTCGGTCGGGCTGAAGACGCGGGCAGACCCCACGAACCCGGCGGCATGCATCGCATCGAGCTGTGCGCGCGCTTCGACGCTGGAGCCGAGCAAGGCGACGATGCCCGCGCCCGGCCGCGCCAGGCGCCGCGTCGCGACGGCGCTGGTGGCGCCCGTTCTGAGGGTCGTCAAATGCTGCGCGTCCATGATCGACAGCAGCTCGCCGGTCGCAGCCCGATAGAGATGGACCTGGTAGCGCACGCCCTGACCCGGCGCCAAATTCATCGCTTTGAACCCGGCCCAACCCGATTTCTCGAGCGAGACCGGCCCGACGCGCAGCCAGCCCTTGCCCGCTTTCATGTTGGTGCGCGCAGGGAGCAGCGCGCCGCCCTCGCCCTCCTCGCGAAACCCGTCCTCCATCGCGGCGATGGCGTCGTCCATCGACACCGCGGCGCGAACATCGTCATGGGTCAAAAGAAGCGTCATGGCGCGTCAGGCGGGATTGCGGCCGCGATAAAAATCGGTTGCGTCCTCGTCGGCGAGCTTGAAGCCGCTGCGCAACAGCGGCTCGCGCACATTGCGCATTTGCGTATCGTTGACCTTCATCACCGGCTGGCGCATTGGTCCGCCATTGTAGCCATGCAGCCAGCCTTGGTATTTCCACAGATAGCGGTGAATGAAATTGGCGCCAGCGAAGGTCGCTTGAATGGCGACGCGGGCCTGACGCGCCGGATTGATCCGCCAATAGATCTCCATCGCGCGGTCGAACTCGCCCTTTTGCAGCAAGCCGAAATATTCCGGCACGGCGCCGCCCCAATATTCGTAGTTGCTGGTGCCCATCCATTGCTGGCCGAAGACTTCGACGGTCAGCGGCGAATGCGCCTCGAGCGGATCGGAGAACAGCACGCGCTTTTCCTTGAGCCGCTTCCAAATCTGATAATCGCCGGCAATGCCGGGCCGGCCGACCTCGTATTTGATGGCGACGACATTTTGAAGATCGGCAACGCGCAAGATGACGTTCGGCGGATAGCCGCTCGGATGGAGGCGGCCGAGATTCATCTGCACGGTCGCGAAGAGGCAGACCGCGAGATCGGTTTGCCCCGCCACGTGCGAGAGATAGCCGTAAAGCTCGTTCTCGCTCTTGGGATAGAAGGAATTCGGCTGGCCGAGCAGCAGGCCGGACATGCCGATCCTCTCGCCGGCCTTCGCCACCCGGACGAAGTCCTCGACGGAATCGAATGCGCCATGGATGAGGAAATTATGCCGCTTTTTCGCCTCGTCCGCCGCGATCTCCATGAAGCGGATATATTCATCGACCGTCGTGCCGCATTCGCAGACGAGCAGCGCGCCCCAAAATCCATGCTCGATGTTGCGCCGCACGTCGTGGCGGATGCCGCGCTCGTTGAGCTGACGGAGATCGGCGGTGAAGCTCGGCATGATGACGTTGCAGACGCCGCGCCAAGTCTCGCGTGCCCATTCTTTTGCCGATGCTCGCGTGTAGTCCATGCCCGATCTCCTCGACGCCTGGCTGAAATGATTGTCTGACAAATCCCCGCTGTCAAGCGACCTCGCCGGCCGTTGCTCTTGCGCGCCGACGCGCCGCCTCTTAAATTGCGCCCGAGCAGTCGCGATCCTTGATTGATCAATCAACCGGCCATGAAGCCCGCACCTGTCGTCTCGTCTCGCCCCGCGGAAACCGTCATCGACACCTGCCTGCGTCGCCTGCGCGGGGCCATTCTGGTCGGCGATTTGCGGCCCGGAGAGAAATTGGTCGAAGCCGATTTATGCGCGGAGCTGGGCGTCAGCCGCGCCTCGCTGCGCGAAGCGCTGCGCGCGCTCGAGGCGGAACGGCTCATCGAGCTCGTGCCCAACCGCGGTCCGTCGGTCGCCAAATTGGGCGAGCGCGAGATCGCCGAGCTGCACGAGGTTTGGGCGCTGCTGACTGGCGAGGTGATGAATCAATTCGCCGCCATCGCCAAAGCCAAGGACATCGCGCGGCTCGGCACCATCCTCGCGCGGCTCAAACAGGCGCATCGCGCCAAAAACCCGATCGAGCAGCTCAACGTCACCAATGCCTTCTTCAGCTATATCTACGAGCATTCCGGCAACGCGGTGCTGATCGATCTGGTGAATCTACTGGTATCGCGGTTGAACTTCTTGCGAGGGCAATCGCTCATGCATGAAGGCTGGCAAGCCTTGTGCGCCGAGGAGATCGACGAGATCTTCACCGCCATTCGTGCGAAGAAGCCCGCCGCGGCCCGTCAGGCGACGCTCCGTCACATCGCGTCCGCCTGCGATGCCGCGACCAAGATCGCGCAAATGCCCAAGCGCGACACGAAACGCCCGGCCGCCGGTAATGTCACGCGGTTCGTCACCATGGCGCGCTGGACGGCGCGGCGGCCGAACCGGCGCCGCTAAGCGCGGCGCCGCGGCTCAGGTAAAGACGAAGCCGGCATCGGTCGGCAATACCTGCCCCGTCAGCGCCAAGGCGGCCGGCGTCAGCAGAAACGCCACGATATCGGCGATGTCCTCCGGGACCTGCGCGCCCGGCACGGCGCGGCCGCGCTCATATTCCTCATGGCGCTCGCGCGGGACGTAATCGGTCGCCTCGTTGCGCATGATCCCCGGCGCAATCGCGCAGATGCCGATGCCGCGCGGCCCCAATTCACGCGCCAGGGAGCGCGTCATCGCGATGACGGCGCCCTTGCTGGTGACATAGGCCAACACCCGCGGCGGCCCCCAAAGGGCGGTGTCCGACGCCATATTGACGATCCGACCCGTGCCGGCCTTCAGCAGAAGCGGCGTCAGCGCGCGAACCATCAGCCAGGTTCCGCGCACATTGACCGTCATCACCTTGTCCCAAATATCGATCGCCAGCTCATCGAAGCCCGGTCCGCCGGAATTTGTGATGGCGGCGTTGTTGACGAGGCCGTGAACAACGCCTTCGCGCTGCGCGATGTCTTGGGCAAAGGCCTCGATCGATTCGGGAATGGACAAGTCGACGGGCACAAAGCGCACCGCCGCGCCCGCCCCTCTCAGCTCGTGCGCCGTCTCCTCGCCGCGATCGACGAGAATATCGCCAATGACCAGCCGCGCGCCTTGCCGGGCGCACGCTTCGGCGATCGCCTTGCCGACGCCGCGCGCGGCGCCGGTGACGACGATCGTGCGGCCGGCGAGAGTCGCCGCGGTCATGCGCTTATTCGGCAACGGAGCGGATGCCGCATTGCGCTTCCGCCTCGGTGCGAAGATAGCGCCGCAGCCGCGCGACGCCTGTGTCGTGCTGATAGAGATTCTCCGCACTGGGCCAAGGCGGCATGTGGTCGAGCGCCTCGCGATCCTGCTCGAGGACTTCCCAGGTGAATCGGTCGTAGACCGTGTTGTACATGAAGCGGAACAGATCGGCCTGCCAGCCGGAGATTTTCCGCAGCCGCCAGAAGGTAATTTGGCAAATCTGCTCGTCGATCGGCACCACCGTCGTAATCACCCGCAACGCGCCGCCCGGCCCAAGGCTCGGCGGCAGGGAAATTCCGACGCGCACGAAAAACGCGCCGGTATCGATGAACTCCATCGCCTCGATATTGCTGGGATCGTTCCGCCGCGTGATCAAAAGTCCGGTCGGGGTCGCCTTCACATCGACGAGATCAGTGCGCTGGTCGATGCCCATCGAATAGGATTCTTCATGCAGGTAGGTCGTATGCATGGGATCGACGAGATTGTCCAAGACATACTGGTAATTGCACCCCCAGGTGCTGGAGACGACGAGGCCGCTCCAGTCCGGCGACACCAGCTCCGGCGGCAATTGTAGCGCGCAGGGCTCCCGATGCTTGTCGTCGCCGAAATACGCCCAAACGCCCTGGAAATGCTCGATCACCGGGTAGGACCGGACGAGCTTTTGACCGACGAGGTTGCAGCTCGGCAAAGCGGGCACGACGGCAACCGTCCCATCGCCGGCAACCTGCACGCCGTGATAGCGGCAGGCGATGTTCCCATCGATCACGCGGCCGAGCGAGAGCGCGATGCCGCGATGGGGACATTGATCGGCGACCAGCTTCAGCGCGCCGTCGCGATCCCGCCACCCGACCAATCTCTCGCCAAGGCGCGTCAGCGCCACCGGCTTGTCCTGGAACATTGCCGAAGGACCGATGCACCACCACCTGTTGCGAAGCCCGGTCGTCAGCAATTGATCGACGGGGTCGCGCCATTCGCGATTGTCGCGCACCCTATTGCCCTCCTGTGGTCTGCTTTTGCGGACGCTCCGGCGTTGAGGTGCCGGGTGGAACCGTCCCAGCGGGATGACTTCCCACGGGAGCCCCGGCACTGTTGGGATAGGAGCCAAGCCGCTGCAATTCCGCGGTGAAGCCGGCTTCGGTCCAAGCCTCGCCGCTCGCCGGCCTCACCGCCGACTGATTGAGCGCCGCAACGATGTCCGGCAGATCGTGAATGTTCCGGCTCAAAATCCCGAGCAGGGCGCCGGACAATTGCTTCTCATAATCCGACGGCGAGACGTTGAGTGTCCGATGGATGAAGCGCGGATAGCTCGTCATATCGTGACTCCATGCATTCGCTCAATCGAGCGGAATCCCGGTGGGCTTGCTGACGACCTTCCAGGTATTCGCTTCGGCGCTCCAGCGCGTGACGACGACGTTGTCCTCGCTGAGGCCGCGCTGCGGATATTTTTCGAAGTCGTAGAGCCCGTCAACTCCGGCATAGCCCTTCAAATGGGCGATATGGTCCCGGATTTGAACGGCGGATGCGTTGGGCCCGAGTTTCTTCAGCGCCTCCGCGACAATGAACATCGGATCCCAGGACGAGACATGCGCCACGTCGGGCTTCAACCCCGCGGCCTTGAAGGCGTCGAAAAATTTCTTTTGCGCCTCATCCACCCTCGGGTCGAGATGCAGCACGCCTTCATGCGGCGGCCACTCCGGCGCGGCGATGTACATCTCCTTCGGCAGGAAGCTTTTATACTGCTCCATCTGCGCGTAGATCATATTGGCGTCGTTCACCGCGACCGGCATCTCGAGCCCGACCTGAAGGATCGCTTTGAAGACCGTCGCCAGCGGCGTGCCGGCGGTCCACGCCATGACCGCCTGCGGCTGAGCGCCTTTGATGCGTTCGAGTTGCGCGACGACGCTGACATCGCCGGGATTGAAATGCGCCCGCTCGATGATTCGCATATCGGCGTTCTCGGGCTGCTTTAACGCTTCATCGGTCGCGCGCTCATTGTCCTGGCCGGTCGCATCGGTGCTGGAGAGGAGCGCGAGGCGCTTCAGCCCCTTCATGCGAAAGAAGCGGATTTGCGCGCTGATCGCGTCTTTGGTCGAGGGCAAGGTGCTGAAGACATAGCCCCCGGTCGCCGGCGCGATCGCCGGGCTCAAGCAGTAATCCGTCGGCCCGTTCGCCAGCAAGGGCGCCACCGCGTTACAGGTCGCCGAGAGATTGGGCCCGAGGAACACCGAGGGCTTGGCCGCGAGGATTTGGTTGAGGATTTGAACCGCGTTTTGCGGGCTCGACTGATCATCATGGAAAATGAATTTGACGGAATGGCCCTGGATGCCGCCGCTCTCGTTGATGAGCTTTTCGCCGAGGCCCAGCGTCACCTTGTCTTGGTTTCCGATGAAGGACGCCAGCCCGGTGAGAGAGACGATGACATGGATCGGAAACTCCGTCTCCGCCGCGACCGCCGGCAGGCCCATCGCGAGACAAAATGCCGACGTCAGCGCACCGGCCGCAAGGCTTCGAAACTTTGCTTTGAGCATCGGATCACCCCCATCCCCAATGCCGGACAAAATGCAGATTTTGTCCAGCTATTTTGTCTGACAATAATCCGCACTCTCTCCCGGCCTGTCAAGTTGCGGGGAAACGGCGCCGCGTGCGATATCTGGGTCACGAGAACCGCGGGAGGACGGGCGATGCGCCGCAGCAAAGACAAGACGCCGAAGAGCTTTTCGCTGCATTGGGGAACGGGAGTGATCGCGGAGGAGGCGCAGATCGCGACCGAGCATCATCGGCCGACCATCCAGCTTCTCGAATTCACCGCCGGCGCCGCCAAAGGGGCGCGCGAGATTCGCTTCTGCTTCTACGATCACCAGGGCCGGTTCCAGCGCTCGCCGCTCATCATCGACGCGGGCGATATCCCCGCGCTGCGCGAGGCGCTCAAGACAACGCCGAAGCTGCGGCGGTTGCTGGCAAAGCTCTGCGCCTCCTAAAGCGAAGCGATCGAGCCACAGGCAAGGCTTGAGTTGTGCGCCAAAGCTGCTAGTCATCAGGAAGGAAAAGTGAATCCCATGGCCGGCGCGCAGCCATCACCGGCGGCTGGTGCGGCCATGGCACGGGACAGAGGCGAAAGATGACGACGACCGGCAACTCGAACGCGCAACGCGACCCTATCGTTGAAGAAATCAACGACTTTGTCCACACGGGGCCGGGCACGCTGGCCGGGCGCTATCTTCGCCGCTTCTGGCAACCGGTTTACGTCGCGGAGAAGCTCCCACAGGGTCGGATTGTTCCGATCAAGATTCTCGGCGAGGAGCTGGCGCTTTACCGTGGCGAAAGCGGGCAGGCCCGCATCATCAGCAATGAGTGCCCGCATCGCCTGACCCGGTTGCATATCGGCTGGATCGAAGGCGAAACCATCCGCTGCCGCTATCACGGCTGGCGGTTCGATGAGGGCGGACGCTGCGTCGAGCAGCCGGCCGAGCCCAAGCCGTTCTGCGAGCGCGTGCGGAAACTCGCCTCATATCCGATTCATGAAGCGCACGGCCTCATCTTCGCTTACATGGGCGAAGGCGAGCCTCCCGCCTTTCGTCCGCTGCCGGGCCTCGAAGACGGCGCGCATGAGGGCTGGACGGTCTCCGCCTCGGCCGAGATGATCCCGTGCAATTATTTTCAAAGCGCCGAAAACATCATGGACGACGTCCATGTGAATTTCGCGCATCGCGATCACCTCGTGAACACGGCGGCGCGGCCGTTTGTCCCGACCAAGACCTGGGCCGAGGAAACACCCTTCGGGCTCACGCAATTCCAGCAGCGTGGCGAGAAGACCGACAAGATTCACTTCACCATGCCGAACCAGTGCTTCCTCTCCCATCCTTTGCGCACGAAGCGGGACGACAAGCCGTTCTGGTTCAAAGCGCTCTTCTGGTACGTGCCGATCGACGACGAGAGTCATCTGCACTTTCTCATCATGGTCTACCACACGAGACGGCGGGAGCGTCCCGAAGCCACGCCCATCCATGAAGAAATCGAGGCGATCCTGTCCGGTCGAAAGACCTGGGAAGATGTCGCGAACCACCCGAACATCATCCGTATCCAGGATGGGGTGTCGATCTGCGGGCAGGGAAAGATCGAAGACCGCTCACGCGAGCAATTGGGTCGGTCCGACGCTGCGCTGGTGATGCTTCGCAGAATGTGGCGGCATCAGCTGGAATTGCTCGCTGCCGGACAGCCCGTGAAAGAGTTCGGCACGCCGGACCCTCAGGCGCTGCGGCGGGAAGAGCTGGAGGCGATGGGATTCAACGCCTGATGCTCTGACGCGCTCATCGCGCGGATCAATCTAGCGAACGCCGCAGATGCCGCGACGCCGCCGCTCGGGAATGCGTTCGGCCGGCTGGGGCCAGCACTGCCATCGATCAGGCAATGGCTTTCCTAGCGGCGTTCTGGGCCGGCTCGATTCCCGCGAACTGATATTGATCAAACCACGTTGGGAATGCGCGGACGAGCGTTTTCGGCCCCGTCAATTCCAATCCCATCCGCCGCGCCTCGGCGAAACTCGCATCGCCGCGCCACCACGCGACCAATGGAGGAAGGCGCGAGCGAACGCTCAGCGGTTCGGGAAAGCCGGGGTTCTGCGCGCAGATCGAGACCTCGGCCGCTTTGAGCAACATGAAACGGCTCGGCTGGCGATCGATTTGAAACCGGACAACGATCGGATGTTTTGGGAGCGCGGAAAACCGCACGCGTCTCTGCATGTCCACGAGCAAAGGCTCCAAATCATTGTCTTCGCCCTTGGCCGATCGGGGCAACCATCTCTGTCCCCAGGTGGCGAGCGCGGCAATGAGGCTCGCTAGTTCTTTGCCCGCCTCGGTGAGCACATATTCGGGACCATGCTCGCCGTCGATGCGAGCGACCGCTCCCGCGAATGTCAGCGCTTGCAATCGTTCCGAGAGCATGGTGCGAGAAATTCTGGGTATGCCGCGGCGAATATCGTTGAAGCGGCTCGCTCCACACAGAAGCTCGCGCACGACAAGAAGAGTCCAACGGCCGCCCAAGACTTCGTGCGCGCGCGCGACCGAGCAGAACTGTCCGTAGCTCGTCATTCTTGCATCCTAGCACGATAGCCCAAGGCGCTGCGGTCCGAATTCCGGACCTCACGAGCAGCTCGCCGATACCGACATGTCGAAGCGCCGGCGGGGCGATGTCGCGCCACCGGCGGGCGAGAGAATGGACTCTCGCTATTCGTCACTCCCACCTGAGAGGAAAGTTCTCATGACTGCTCATCTTTTGATCATGTACCCGCATCCCAAGGACGCGAAGAAATTCGACCGTGCCTATCGCGAGGAACACCTCCCTTACGCCGGTCCAAGATTGAAAGGCGCGACGGGCGTCGCAACCAAACGCGTGGTCGGACCATCCTTCGCCCCGCCGCCCTTTTATCTGATTTCAGACGTCAGCTTCCCCTCGATCGAGGCGCTCAAGACGACCGCCGCCTCGAGCGGCAAGGAAGCGTTGGATCACGCCGCATCGATCAGCTCCGGCGGTGCGCCGACAATTCTGGTCGTCACGGACGACGCTTAAAGCGATGGACCAGCCGGCCGGACCAAGGCCCTTGATCGGCCTTGGCCCGGTACCGGCGCGCTCATGACAAATCGGGAAGACGGCGATGACATATCACGGCCAATGTTTTTGTGGCGCGGTAAAGCTCGAGGCGAGAGGCAAACCTGAAGGGATGGGCTATTGCCACTGCAATTCGTGCAGGTCCTGGTCGGCCGCACCGGTGAACGCCTTCACCTTGTGGAAGCCGGAGAACGTACGCGTCAGCTCAGGCGCCGAACATCTCGCGACCTTCAACAAAACACCACGCAGCGATCGCAAGTACTGCCGCAAATGCGGCGGGCACCTCATGACAAACCATCCGATGCTGAGCATTGTCGACGTTTACGCGGCCACATTGCCGGGACTGGCGTTCGAGCCGGCGCTGCACGTCAATTATGCGGAAACGGTGCTGCCGATGAAGGACGGCCTGCCCAAATTCAAGGACTACCCGGCAGCCTTCGGAGGCTCGGATCGACAGATTCCTGAGTAGAAATTCAACATTCCAGAGATGGCGG
>DATNGG010000044.1:0-3428 GCA_035605975.1 Allostellaceae bacterium
TGATCAGCCCGCCGAAAAGCCGACGCCTAGTTTTGCCACTTTGTTACCGGGGTCACGGCCATGAAGTCTTGGATTTACCGCATCGGCTGGACCGCGCCTATTCTGCTGCTGCTCTCGGCCGCGCCGGCGATGGCGCAGAGCCTGACGCTCGATATGGGCGAAGGCGGCTCTTCGACCGGTCACATCGTTCAGCTTCTGATGCTGCTCACGGTGCTGAGCCTCGCGCCCGCGATCCTCATCACCGTCACCTCCTTCACGCGCATCGTCGTCGTGCTGTCCTTCCTGCGCAACGCGCTCGGCACGCAATCCGTGCCGCCGAATATCGTGATGGTGAGCCTTGCGCTCTTCCTCACCGGCTTCGTGATGGCGCCGACGCTGCAAGCTTCTTACGACAACGGCATCGCGCCGCTGATGGCCGACAAGATCACCGAGCAGCAGGCCTTCGACCGCACCGCCGCGCCGATCCATGATTTCATGATGAACCATGTACGCGAGCAGGATCTCGACCTTTTCGCCGGCATGGCCAAGGTCGATGTGAAGGCCGAGGATGCGAAAGACATCCCGCTGCGCGTCGTCGTTCCCGCCTTCATGATCAGCGAGCTGCGCCGCGCCTTCGAGATCGGCTTCTTGCTCTTCCTGCCCTTCCTCATCATCGACATCGTCGTCGCCTCGATCCTGATGTCGATGGGCATGATGATGCTGCCGCCGGTGACGATCTCCCTGCCCTTCAAGCTAATCTTCTTCGTGCTGGTCGACGGCTGGTATCTCGTCGCCGGCAGCCTCGTGCAAAGCTTCGGCGGCAGTTGAATCGGCTAACCCGTCATTGCGAGCGACCGTCTTGGCGGTCAAGCGTTTTGACGGTTGTGTCAGGCGGCGTGCCATGTCTGTTTGTCCCGCAGCATTGCGTTGAGGATGACGAGTAGTTTGCGCATGGCCGCGACGATGGCGACCTTTGCTGGCTTTCCAGCGGCGCGCAGGCGGTTGTAGGTGGCGGCGAGTGGCAGCTTGCGCCGGATGGAGACGAGCACAGCCATATAGAGAGCGGCGCGGACACTGCCGCGACCGCCGGCGATGGATCGTCGCCCGCGCCATTGGCCACTCTCGCGGCTGAAGGGGGCGGTTCCGGCGAGGGCCGCGATCTTGCGGCGGGTGAGGGCTCCAAGCTCGGGCAGATCGGCGATCAGGATGCGCGCGATCTTCGGTCCGATGGCCGGTGCCGAGGTGAGCAGCTCTTCCTTCTCGCGCCAGGCCGGCGTGCCGCGGATGGCCCCGTCGATCTCTTGCTCGATCGCCGAGAGCTGCTCCTGCAAGGTAGCGAGGATGCGATCCACGGTCTTGAGGAGACGCGGCTGCGTGAGCTGCCGACGCCGGTTCCGCTCTGCCACCATCATGCCGATGATCTGGCGCCGCCGCGTCACCAGCTCGCCCAAGGCGCGCGCCGATTCATCCGGGATCGCGCGCGCCTCGGGCTGCACCGCCTCGGCAAAATGCGCGATCACCTGTGCATCGAGCCGATCGGTCTTCGCCCACTGGCCACAGGCCGTCGCAAAGGCACGGATCTGGCGCGGATTGACCACGGCGAGCGGCAGGCCGGCGGCGCCGATCGCCGACGCCACGACCGTCTCGAAGCCACCCGTCGCTTCGACCACGATGAGCCGCGGCGCCAGTGTCTGCAGCCGGGTCACTATATCCTCGAGCCCATCGCTGTCGCGCGAGACAGCGAACACTTCACCGCTTGGCCGCACATGAACGTCCAAGCGATCCTTCGACACATCGATGCCAACGAACATGCGGTTCTGCTCCCGGCCTTGCTGATACGGGCTCGATCTGCGGCCCATTCGACCGTTCGGGATCAACGAACCAACGGAGAGGGCGCCCTGCTCGCAAACGGGCTTATCTGCCCCAGGAGCGACCGGTCTCCTCTCCGTCATCGAGCCAGCTACCTTGCCGCTGGCCGAACTCTCGATACAAGGAGCGTAGCGACGAAGCAATCCAGGGAAACATCGTGGTGTATCCCTGGATTGCTTCGCTTCGCTCGCAATGACGGTTCGATTAAGCGCCTAGTGCTTCGTCACGATCTTGATCAGCTTGCCGAGGTCTTGCTCGATCCCCGGATGCGAGCCGTACCAATCCGTCGTCACATCGATGAATTTGGCGCCATTTTTCTCGAGTGCGGCGATCTCCTGATGCGTCGGCGTCTCGGGATAGGTGTCGAGCTCGGCGCCGAAACCGTCATGCAGGATTTTCATCTGGCCTTCGGGTGACGAGGCATAGAGCGCGAAGAGAATCGCGGCATTGGGATGCGCCGCATTCGTCGGCACGCAGAGATAATCGAAGCGCCGGCTGGCGATATCGAGCAGCACGTTCTCGGCAAGCACGCCGCCATATTTCGGCAGGTGCGCTTCGGAGCCCGAGCAAGACAGTGCGAGCGCCGCGATCTCGCCCGAAGCGATGCGATCAACGCCAGCGCAAGAGACAAGGCCGCCGATGTTCTGCGTGAGCTGCTTGATGAATTGCTCGGTCTTGTCGTAGCCCCACACGTCTTTCGCCACGAGCACGTCGAAGCCGGCAAGATAAGGTGTCGTGTAGAGCTTTCCCTTGAATTCGGGCTTCAGCAGATCCTGGATGCTCTTCGCCTCGCCGAATTTGGGCGCGACCTTCTTGTTGTAGAGAATGCCCGGCACTTTGGTGACGATGCGCAGCGCGCGGCTATCGGCCTCGGCGATCTGCGACGTGATGCGGCTGGGATAGAGCTCGGTCCACGGCACCTTGCGGAAGAGGCCTTTCGATAGCTGCGGCGTCACTTCGACGGCCGTGCCGTTGTAGAGATCGGTCGTGGACGGCTGGCCCGCCTGCATCTCGGTCAGGAGCTTCGCCGCCATCGGCGCGAAAGACGGCCCCGGAAAATAAGTGATGTCGATATCGACGCCGAATTCCTTCTTGATGCCGGCCGCGCCGGCCCGCGCACCGTCGGCGCCGCCCAGGATGTTCGCGGCGTAGGATAGCGTCAGCTTACCTTCCTGTTTGGCGCCATCGATCACCTTTTGCAGCGTCGGGTTGATCGGAATATCGCCGGCGCGGGCAATCGGCCCCGTCCCAATCACAACAGCCGCCATCAGCGCCGCCGCGATGGCCGGCGCAACCCGAAATTTCATGGCTTCCTCCCTGTATTCGCGTTGCCGCTCAGTCTATCGCCGAAAGCATGCCGCGCCAGCCGAAAGCGCGTCGCTTGCGCAATTCCCGAAAATGCGCGCCTTGCGTGCACGGTCGCTTTCTGCCTCAATCGGCTCACAATGATTTTATTGATGACCCCGATCTTCGCGCCGCCGCAAGCCTGGCGGGAATGTTTTACTCGTGAGATGCCTGAGCTCGAGGTGCGATTCTGGCCCGAGGCCGGCGATCGCGCCGAGATTGACGCTGTCGCCTGC
>DATNGG010000045.1:0-4141 GCA_035605975.1 Allostellaceae bacterium
TATGAGGGCGTGCTGATCCTCGAGGGTGTGTGGTACCGCTTCGGCTGCCACATTTTCGTCGATGCCGGCGGCCTCTGCTTCCTTGCCGATATCAGCGGCTTCGAGGCGGTGGAGTGGAAGGTGAAGCTCGCCGTGTGAGCGGGGCACGCTGGGACGGAATTGCCCTAGCGGATAAGCGTGCGCTCGGAGTCGATGACAGCGAAATGCGGTGCGTCGCCGAGGGCGCCCTGCCGCCGCGCTCCGGCGCTCGGCGCGTGAAAGCTCATCGCGGTGAGCAGTTGGTTGACCGTGCGGTCGTCTTCCGACAGCGGCATGACGAGGCGATGACAGACGAGTTCGCCCCCCGATGGGGAGTGATAGCGGCGCGAGAGCAGGAGCGTGCATTTCTCGCGGGCGATGATGCGGTAATTCTCCTCATGGCTGCGCAATTGCTCGCCCGAGAACACCTGGTCGAGATATTTGCCGGTGAATTCGACGCCGAACGCCTCGACGATCGCCGTGCCGACCAGGCGATAACGCTGCCTTTTGCCGCCGCCGAGCACTTCGACGATGAGAAGATTGGGCAGCAGCGGCACGATCTCGCTGGGCTCGATATCGCTGCGGCGCGGCATGCTGCGCCCGCCGCGCTTGCCTTGCCAATATTGATAGGCCGCGGCGAGAATCGGATCATTGTGGAAATCATATGCCATTGCCGCCCTCACGCCGTGCCAGCCCTGGCTGGCGGCGTGAACCCGCTCTGCCGGCTGCCATCGGGGCGGCGCTGGCGCCCAATCCGCCGGCCCCGAATGTACCTCGTACACGTAATTCGGATGCCACGCCCGCGCCCCCTGTGCGTGCCTGCCGCCTTCTCCAATTTAGAGAGTAGATTAGACTGGTTTCAACTTAAATTCCGAGATTCGGCACGAAAAACGTGCAGCGTCTCAGGTTTCGGCGGGTCGCACGAAGCAGAGAATGCCCTGGCCGGGAAGATAGCAGACGATCGCCCGGCCGGTCGGGTTGGCGGTGTGCTCCAGAACCCGGCCCGGCGGTACGGCGAGCCATTTGTTGTCGATCAGCGCCTCATAGCCGTCACGCGTGGTGCGATAGGCGGTGGCGCGGCAATCGGAGAGCGAGCAGCAGAGGATGCCGGTTCCGGGCTGGCGCAGGCTCTGGAACCACGGCGCGAGGGAAGGGTCGGCATCGGGCGGCGGCGCGGCGCGCGCCGGACAGAGGCCAAGAACGAGCGCGACGGCGGCGCTCGCCACCGCGACGATGAAAAAAGCGGGGCTGGGTCTGAAACGCGCAACCGGCAGACGCATCGAGTCTCTCCCTGAGACCATGGTCGCCCCCGAGGCGTGCTCTTCCCCCGAACTCCTCTGCTGACTGGAATGAACCCAAGAAGCTTAGAGGCGCGGCTCCTCCGCATGCAAGGCGGTTGCGGCGCGGCGGCGTCGGGGAAACGGGCGAGGCCGCGATTCGATCCGCCGCCCGGCTGAGACCGGTTTGTGGCGAAGGCGCGCGGCCGCGCCGACGCCGCGGTTTTGCCGCGTCAGCCGGAGCGCGGCTTGGCGAGGGTTGGGCCTTTGTGCTCCACCCCGCCGGTCATCATGATGATCTCGATCTTGCGCTGGGCGGCGAGCTTGAAGCCCGGCTCCGCGCCGAGCGATGCCGCCTTGCTGCAAAAGCGGCGCGCTTCGCCGATGAGGCGGTTGCGGTCGGCGGGCGCGTTCTCGCGCGCCTTCTCCAGGGCGAGGTGCAGCGCCGCATCGGTCGCCCGCATATTGGCGGCGCATTCCAAGGCGCGCGCGTCGGCCAGCAGCTTGCGCTTCGCCTCGAGCGGCAATTTCGGCGTGTGCTTCACGAATTCGGCGAGCAGCAGCACCGTCCGCTCCGCGTCCGCGGGCGTGACGAGGCGCATCGACTGCACGAGCTTCGTGCATTGCGCCATCGCGGCGGCGAGCGCCCGCTCATCGGCCTCGCGCTGTGCATTCAACTGGGCTGCCAGGCTCATTCTACGACCTCGCATATCCCCTCAATGGCCGAGCCTAAGCGCGATCTCTTTACTCGGACTTAACAGGCAAATGACGGGACTTGTCGCAAATGCGCCGAAAATGCGGGGGATCGATGCGACGCTCCCAGCGCCGTGCTGCAGCTTATTCGCCGATCAGGTGGACAGCGATCTCGCGGCGATGCGGCGCGCGGCGATGCTCGAAGAGATAGATGCCCTGCCAAGTGCCGAGGAGCAGCGCGCCGTGCTCGACCGGGATGGCGAGATGCGTCGGCGTCAGTGCCGCCCGCACATGCGCCGGCATGTCGTCGGCACCTTCGGCGGTGTGGCGATAGCGGCGCTTATCCTCCGGCGCGAGCGCCGCGAAGAAATCGAGGAGATCCGCCTGCACATCGGGATCGGCGTTCTCCTGGATGAGAAGGGAGGCCGAGCTGTGGCGGCAAAAGAGCGTGAGTAGCCCGGCGGCGATGCCTTGCGCGCCGAGCCAATCGCGCACCGGCGCGGTGATCTCGATGAGGCCGCGGCCCGATGTCTCGACCGCGAGCCGGTGAAGCGCTTGCCGCATGCCGCTTTCCCTGCCGGAAATCCCAATCGGGATTTAAGCATGGCGCGAACGGAATCCAACGCCGGGCGGACGGTTTACGCGCCGCCCGGCGGGAATTGCGGCGCTACTTAAACAGCAGCAGCGCGTTGAGACAGGTCTGGATCACGCCCCAGGTGAGGGGAACGCCGACGAAGATCCACGCCAACGCCAATTTCCATCCATTGCCCGCGGCGGCATCGCCATATCGATCGCTCATGCTTTTCTCCTGCGCTCCGCCGTCAGATCGCCATCTCTTCGGCTTCTTCGAGCGTCATGTGGTGACGCTCGTTCACCGCTTGGATGAAGTAGTTGCAGATGAAGCCGATGATCAGCAGCACCGCCATCACATACATGGTGATGTTGTAGGCCTGCGCCGCGGCAACGCCATGCGTCACATTGTATTGGCGGATGTAATTGACCAGCACCGGACCGAAGATGCCGGCCATCGACCAGGCGGTGAGCAGCATGCCGTGGATGGCACCGACATAGCGCGTGCCGAACATGTCGCGCAGATAGGCCGGCACGGTGGAGAAACCGCCGCCATACATGCTGAAGATCACCGCATAGGCGCAAACAAACCCGGTGACGCTGCCGACCTTGCCGGTATAGGGCACCAGCGCATAGAGGATCGCGCCGAGGATGAAGAAGGTGAAATAGGTGTTTTTGCGCCCGATATAGTCCGAGGCCGAGGCCCAGAAGAAGCGCCCCGCCATGTTGAAGAGGCTCATCAGGCCGACGAAGCCCGCCGCGGCGACCGCGGTGACGCGGCCGGGGAACATTTCCTGGCTCATCGCCGAGGCCTGGCCCAAGACGCCGATGCCGGCGGTGACGTTGAGGCACAGCACCCACCAGATCAACCAGAATTGCGGCGTCTTCAGCGCCTGATAGACGAACACGTTCTTCGTCGTGACGAGCTTCTTCGGCTCGGCGGGCGCGACCCAACCTTCGGGCTTCCAGCCCGGCGCGGGCACGCGCACGATCCAGGCGCCCACCATCATGAAGCAGAAATAGATGATGCCCATGGTGATGAAGGTCTCAGCGACGCCGACATGGGTGGCGCGGGTGAATTGCGACATCAGCCAGACGGAGAGCGGCGAGGCGATGAACGCGCCGCCGCCGAATCCCATGATCGCCATGCCGGTCGCCATGCCCGGCCGGTCCGGGAACCATTTGATCAAGGTCGAGACCGGCGAGATGTAGCCGATGCCGAGGCCGAAGCCGCCAAGAATCCCATAGCCGAAATAGATCACCCAGATGTTGTGGACATAGACGCCGATCGCCGAGAGGAGGAAACCCCCGGCCCAGCACAAAGCGGCGGTGAACATCGCCTTGCGCGGCCCGCCTTCCTCGACCCAGCGCCCCAAGAGAGCGGCCGACACGCCGAGGAAGAAGATGCCGAGACTGAAAATCCAGCCGAGATTGGTCAGCGCCCAATCCTGGGGCGAGGACGGGATCGCGCGCAGATTGTGCAGATCCCATCCGCCGGCGGGCACGTTCTGCGTGATGCCGATGAGCTTGGTCATCGGAATGTTGAAGACGCTGAACGCATAGGCCTGGCCGATGCACAAATG
>DATNGG010000046.1:0-2786 GCA_035605975.1 Allostellaceae bacterium
ACGCCGAGGCCGCCGCCCAGATCTTCGAGCGTATCGCGCATCCGATCGAGCGTCGCGATCATCGTTGCACGCGCTTTGGCGAGCGCATCCATGTCGTCCCATTCGGCGATGATGCAATAGCGGCGCTCGCCGGTCTTGATCAGATTGACGTGCCTGAGGCCCGGCCAATCGCCGGCGATCCCCTTATGCGCCTCGAGGAATTCCTGCTCGCGGCCGGGCTTCACCCGGAATCGCACGGCATTGAATGCGGTCATCGAGTTCCCTCCATCATCGAAAGCCTGCAAAAGAATTTGCGCACAGCCGCGGCGCTGCGCCGACACCATGCCGAGATAGACGGTGTGAGCGCCTCGACCCGGCCCGCTCGCCGACGAAACTACGCCGTTTGCGGCTTGAACATCTTCGCCAGTTGCTGGCGCAGCTCCGGCGTGTCCTTGTGGCCGTGAACCGCGACGGCGTGCTGCGCCGCCGCGTCGAGCAATTCGCGCTCGCTGTCGGCCGAGATCGCGACGGTGCACTTCTTCTCGCTCGGCATTTGCCGGCAATCGATTTGCAGTCTTGCCATGCTTGCCTCCTCTGGAAGGACCCCTGTTTTTTGCTTTCTCGGGGCATGCAACGGCGACGAGCCTATCACAGAGCGAGATTCGAATCATGGGTCGCTTCGATTGCCGGCGGCTAACCGTCGCGCGTTGCGCGGCGCCTCGATTTGCCGGCATCGCCGCGCAACAGGAAAATCAGCGCCTCCTGATAGGCGATGGCCGAGAGGAAGAGGATCAGCGTGACGCCGATCATGAACGCGCCCGGGCCCGCGGCGAAGAATTCGCCGCTCGCGGCGGCGAGGAGAAACCCCGCGGTCAAGAGCTGCGCGACAAGGTTGAACACCAGCCCGGCCGAGGTCGGCACGTCCTTCACCGCGTGGCGGCGCGGAATCCAGGTGAGCAGGAACAATGCCTGCAACAGCCCCGCCGCCGCGCACGCGATGCGCCACGCCAAAGGCTGAGGCAAGCCGCAATAGAAGAGAAGCGGCGGCAGCATCGCCGATGCCGCGACCACGAATCCCTTCTGCACCACGCCGCGGACGACGAAGGCGTCGTAATGCGCGAGCCTGCCGTCGAGATCGTGGCGGAACAACATGAAGAGCGCGGCGAAGCCGCCATAGGTGATCGCCAGCGTGGCGAGCGTGTAGAGATAGGCCGAGCCAGGCAGTTCCATCGTTCCCCCCGAGCAAGTCTCGCCGCGACCCTCGGCTTTTTATGCGCCGACTTTAACCGGGCCCGCCGCCGGGGAAAAGCTTGGGGAGGGTCGCCGGTCGCGAGAGGCGCGGCTCATTCGGCCTTCGCGTCCGCTCCGTGCTCCGACAATTGGGCGCCGAACCAGCGGTGAATTTCCGTCACCAAATGCCGATCGCTTGTCGTGAAGGCGAGCGCCGCCCCGAGCGGCACTTCGGAATAGGCGACGGCGATCGCGGCGTGATGAGTTTCGAGCGCCGACACGCCGGGCATTGCCTTGCCGTGAAGCGACGCGGGATCGGCATAGTCGCCGTGTTGAAACGCCTGCGCCTCGTGTCGCAGATGCTGCCGGATCAGAGCGATCTGATCCGTGTCCCGCGCATCCTTGACCACGACGCTCTGGACGCCGCCCGAATCGGTCATGCGGAAGACATGAATCGTCTTGCTGAGATCGAAGGGCATGACGGTTTGCCCCATCGCGTGAACATGCTCTTGCGTGGTCTGCCCGATCGCGACCGCGCTCGTCAGCACGAGCGCGAGCGCGGCAACCGCGCCCGATCGAACCGCAAGCCGCCGAAACTCCATCCCGATATTTCCTGTGCCGAAGGCCGGCCATGATGGCGCCTTGGAACGGCATTTGGCAATTCCGCAGCCGGGGCCCGGCTCAGACCAGTCTTGTCGACAAAAAGGCCGCTCGGAGGCGGCCCTCCTGCCGACAGCGATCTCGCTTGAAGCGCGCTGCGCCTCGCCGCTTCGGCGATGCGTTGCATCGCTGCCCCCACCCTAACCCTCCCCCTCGCGAGGGACGGGTTGGGTTCGCCCGGCCTACTCAGGTATTCGGGCTCTTTGGCTGCGTCGGTCTCGCCCGGGCGTCGCGGGTGTGCCGGCCGATCCTGGTGTATAGAGAGCGCGATCGCCCGAGACGCAGGGAGAGAGGATTTCGATGACATCAAAATTTCGCCCCGGCGCGACCGTCTACACCGCGAACGGACGCAACTATGTCGTCGACGAGGTCGATGACGGCGTGGTCTATTGCTCGACCCCGGGCGGCGCCGAAACCGAATTCGCCGAGGCCAATCTCTTGACCGAGGCCGAGTGGAACGCGCGCGGCGGCAACAAGGCCGGGCTTATCTATGCGCGGCTGCGCCAGGCGCGCGCCTATGCCGCGCCGCCGCCCAAGCTCGACCGCGCCGGTGCCGAGCAGCTTCTCGCAAAGATCGAGCGGCTGATGCCGGGCATGCTCGATTACGCCGCCTTCACCATCGCCGCGCGCATCCTCGCCGAGGCGGGCGATGCGGCTCTCGCGAGCGGGCTCTCGATCGTCAAATGCCGCGAGGTGTTCGACGCGGCGGCACCGGAGCTGCGCGCGAGCCTCCTGGCCTCGCTCCTCGCGACGCCGCCCGAGGCGCTGATCGGCGCCGGCCGGCTCGGCGACAATCTCATGCGCGCGATGCTGGACAAAGGGATGGCCGGCCAAGAAGCCGATTTCGAGGCGTTCGGCGACCGCAAGCGGGAGTGAAGCGATGTGCGGCCGCGCGAAGCTCCCCGAGGATGTGTCGC
>DATNGG010000047.1:0-3004 GCA_035605975.1 Allostellaceae bacterium
GTGCCGGTGGCGCAGCTGGGCCCCAACCCGCATTACGAGCATCTGATGGCGGTCTATGGCGGCTATGGCGAGCGCGTCGACCGGCCGGAGCAATTGCCCGGTGCGTTGCAGCGCGCGCTCCACGCGGTCAAGGTCGAGAAGCGCCAGGCGCTGATCAATCTGATCGTCGGCCGGCGAGGGGCCGCGCCGTAAGCGATAAACCCTCTCCGCCTGCTTGCGGGGGAGAGGAATTCTTTTAAATCGCCAGCAGATCGGGCCAGGGCTTGCCCAGCCGAACCATGCCGTAAGGCACGGCGGTCGGATCCCAGACGATCGCCACATGCTGCATCACCGCATGGACATCTCGCCAGGCGCGCTGCACCGCGTCGGTCGCGAGAAGACCGCGCCCGCCCAAGAGCGGGAAGATCGTGTCGACGCATTGGCCGCAAAGCTCGGCGGCGTAGCAGATGTTGAGCCGCCAATCGGCGCGCTCGACCAGCGGCACCTCATTGCCCGCGCGATAGCGGCGGTTCATCGTCTCGGTCGTCTGCAACAGCAGCGCCTCGGCGGCGTTGACATGCGCCGCCGCGCGCGCGATGCGCAGCTGCACGCTTTGCTGATCGGCGAGCTTCACCTGGCTTAAGGCCTTGCGCTCGGCGAGGCCCGCGACCACGAGATCGAGCGCGCCTTGCGCCGCGCCCAAAGCCGCGCCGATGAGGTTGACCGGAAACACCGCAAACACCGACATGCGATAGATATGGCTGTCGCTTGTCGCCGAGCCCGCGGTCGGGCCGCCGCGCAGCTTGGTGAAGGACGCGATGCGGTGCTCGGGGACGAAGACATTGTCGACGACGATGTCGTTGCTGCCGGTGCCGGCAAGGCCCGAGACATGCCAGGTGTCCTCGACCTTTGCCTTGGTGCCGTCGAGCGGCACGACGGCGAAGATCGGATCGGGCGGGCCTTTGCCGTCTTGCGGCGGCAGGATGGCGAACAGCATCGCCCAGCGGCAGAGATCGACGCCGCTCGAGAATTTCCACCGGCCGGAGAGATTGATCCCGCCCGGCGCGCGCTCGGCCTTCATCTCGACCGGCGCGAAGGAGGAGGAGAGGAGGGTCGATGAATCCTTGCCCCAAACCTCGTCCTGCGCCTCAGCGCTGTACATGCCCAAGAGCCAGGCATGGCAACCGATAACGCTCATCGCCCAGGCGCTCGACGCGCAGCCGCGGCCCAATTCGGCGGCAAGGCGCATCTGGACGCCGTAATCCATCTCATAGCCGCCATGACGCTTGGGCTGGAGCACGCGGAAGAACCCCGCCTCCTGAAATAGCTGCGCCGTCTCCGCGCTGACGCGGCGGCGCTTTTCGGTTTCGAGCGCGGTCTTGCGCAGCCCCGGCATCAGCTCTTTCGCGCGGGCGATGAGCTGGTCGACCGACGGGATGGAATTGGCCATGGTACCTCCCTCAATCGCGGCTTGGCCGGCTGGTTCTTCCCCAAGTCGATTGCATTAGAAAGGCCAAAGAAAGTAAGGTCAACTCATTCGAACGAGGCTCTCGAGGAGCACCACAATGACCATCATGCGGGTGGAATCGCTGGTTTACGGTGTCGAGGATATCGATGCCGGCAAGCGCTATTTCGAGGATTGGGGGCTGCCCAGCGCCGATCATGGCGCGAGCGGCGCCGATTACCTCTTGCCCTCGGGGCAGAGCATCCAGCTGCGCAAGGCGTCGGATTCATTGCTCCCGCCGGCGATCGAAGCGGGCTCGACGGTGCGCGAAATCGTCTGGGGCGTCGATAACGCGGCGGCGCTCGATGCGATCGGCGCGGAGCTGAGCCGCGACCAGAAGGTCGAGCGCGACAGCGCGGGCGGGCTTCGTGCGAAGGATCCGGTGGGCATGGCGCTGACCTTCCGCGTGGCGAAGGCGGTGCCGGTCAAGCCGCAAGCGCCCGATAAGGGGGTCAACCATCCTTTCTGGCCGGTCGACCGCGTGCATCCCTTGCGCATCGGCCATGCCGTGTTCTTCACGCCGTCCTCGAAGCTCAAGGAGACGTCGGAGTTCTATACCGGCCGGCTCGGCTTCCGCATGACCGAGAGCGTTCGCGGCTTCGGCGATTTCATGCGCTGCGGCGGCTCGCCCGATCATCACAATCTGTTCCTGATCTCCATCGGCGAGAAGCAGGGCTTCAACCACGTCGCTTTCGAGCTCAACAATTTCGACGAGATCATGACCGGCGGGAAATTCATGGAAGGTCATGGTTGGAAGGCCACGACCAAGCCCGGCCGCCACATCATGGGCTCGAACCTCTTCTGGTATTTCAAGAATCCGTCGGGTGGGAACACCGAATATTTCGCCGATATGGACGTGTTCGACGACAATTGGCAGCCGCGCATTCACGACAAGAATCCCGGCTACGCGCATTGGATGATGAGCTAGGCGCGGGACGCGCTGGTGACGGCGGCGGCAAAGGGCGTGCGGATGAACACCGCAGAAGCGGTGGTCCGCATGCTGAGCGTCAACGGCGTCGATAAAATCTTCGCGCTTCCCGGCGTGCAGAACGATGTGCTGTTTGCGGCGCTGCACGATGCGCAGGAGAAGATCCGCGTCATCCATACGCGACACGAGCAGGGCGCCGCTTATATGGCGCTGGGCGCGGCGATGGCGACCGGCAAGCCGCAAGCCTATGCGGTCGTGCCGGGCCCCGGCTTTCTCAACTCGACCGGCGCGCTCTGCACCGCTTACGCCTGCAACGCGCCGGTGCTCGCGATCACCGGGCAAATCCCGCAGGCGATGATCGGCCGCAACCTCGGCTTTCTGCACGAGTTGCCGGATCAGCTCGGCGTGATGAGCCGGCTGGCGAAATGGGCCGAGCGCATCCGCTCGCCGCAAGAGGCACCGCGGATCATGAACGAGGCGTTTCGCCAGATGATCTCGGGTCGGATGCGCCCAGTCGCGCTCGAATGCCCGCTCGATGTTTGGGGGAAAGCAGCGCCGCTCGATTTGCCCGGGCCGGCGCAGGCCGAGAGCGC
>DATNGG010000048.1:0-47821 GCA_035605975.1 Allostellaceae bacterium
GCCCAGATCGACCTCTATGCCGACGAGGGCGACGAGTACAATTTTCTCTTCGTCGCCAAGGGCGGCGGGTCCGCCAACAAGACCTTTCTCTACCAGCAGACCAAGGCGGTGCTGAACCCGAAGGCGCTCGCCAAATTCGTCGACGAGAAGATGAAGACGCTCGGCACCTCGGCCTGCCCGCCCTACCACCTCGCCCTGGTCATCGGCGGCACCTCGGCCGAGATGAACCTGAAGACGGTCAAGCTCGCGAGCACGCACTACCTCGACAATCTGCCGACCAAGGGCAACAAATACGGCCAGGCCTTCCGCGACATCGGCTTCGAGGCGGAGGTGCTGGCGCTGAGCCGCGCCAACGGCATCGGCGCGCAGTTCGGCGGCAAGTATTTCTGCCACGACGTCCGCGTCATCCGCCTGCCGCGCCACGGCGCCTCGGTGCCGATCGGCATCGGCGTCTCGTGCTCGGCCGACCGCCAGATCCGCGGCAAGATCACCGCGGAGGGCGTCTTCCTCGAGGAGCTCGAGAGCAACCCGGCGCGCTTCCTGCCCGACATCGACGAGGCCACGCTCGGCGGCGCCGTCGTGCGCATCGATCTCACGCGGCCGATGGCGGAGATCCGCCGCACCCTCTCGCAATACCCCGTCAAGACGCGGCTGGCGCTGAGCGGGCCGCTCATCGTCGCGCGCGACATCGCCCATGCCAAATTGAAGGAGCGGCTCGACCGCGGCGAAGGCCTGCCGCAATACGTCAGGGACCATCCCATCTACTACGCCGGCCCGGCCAAGACGCCGGCGGGCTACGCCTCCGGCTCGTTCGGCCCGACCACCGCCGGGCGGATGGATTCCTATGTCGACCAGTTCATGGCGGCGGGCGGCAGCTTCATCACCCTCGCCAAGGGCAATCGCAGCGCCGAGGTGCGCGAAGCTTGCAAGAAGCATGGCGGCTTCTATCTCGGCTCGATCGGCGGCCCGGCCGCGCGCCTCGCCCAGGACTGCATCAAGAAGGTCGAGGTGATCGAATATCCCGAGCTCGGGATGGAAGCCATCTGGCGGATCGAAGTGGTCGATTTCCCGGCCTTCATCGTCATCGACGACAAAGGCAACGACTTCTTCGCCAAGCTCTGAGCGGCCCGATTGCGCGGCCGCCTCTCGCCGATCGCCAAGCCGCGCCGCGCTGCCGAAGCGAATGAAGAGCCCGATCAATTCATCGCCCATATCGCCGACCAGCTGCGGCGCTGGGCGCCGGTTTCGGTGCGCCGCCTCTTCGGCGGCCAGGGCATCTATCGCGGCGGGCGGATGTTCGCCTTCATCCGCCGCGACACGCTTTATCTCCGCACGGACGACATCAACCGGCCCGATTTCGAAGCCGCAGGTATGGGCCCGCTGCGCGTCGGCAAAGCGGACAATGCCCGCATCGCGCTTTCCTATCACGAGGCGCCGGCCGAAATCCTCGACGAGCCCGAGCGCCTCGCGCAATGGGCCGAGCGCGCTTACGCTGCCGCCTTGCGCCGCGATGCCGCGAAGGTCAAGCGCGCCGAGACCGCCGCCCGCCGGAACAGCCGGAATAGAACGCGCCGCCCGCCGTTGAAACGGCGGAAGGACTGAAGCGTGGCGGACCCCGTCGATCTCACGGCGCTCTCTCGCGGCGACAAGGCCGCGTGGGACCATTTCGTGCGCCGCTACGCCGGGCTCATCTTGTCGGCGGTGCGCGGCGCGGCGCGCGCCGGCACGGAGCTCGACGACCTCGTGCAGGAAGTGTTCGCCCGGCTGTGCAAGGACAATTTCCGCCTGCTCAAGACCTATGATCCGGCGCGCGCGGGCCTCTCGACCTGGCTCACCATCGTCGCCCGCAGCACGGCCCGCGACGTGCAGCGCCGGCGCCAGGTCGGGGTAACGCCGATCGATTCGGTGCCGGAGGCCGTCCTCGCGGTGACCGACGAACCGCGCGAGAAGATCCGCCTGCCCGAAGGCCTGCTCTCGCCGCGGCAGAAGCTGATTCTCGGCCTGCTCTACGAGCGCGACATGGAGGTGGCGGAGATCGCCTCGCATCTCGGCATCGACCCGCAGACCGTGCGCAGCACCCATCACAAGGCGATGCTGAAGCTGCGCAGCCACTTCGCCGTCGCCGAGAAATCGCCGAAAACCTAGGCCACTCAGGAGCTTGAAGATGGGGGGATGGAACCCGTTATGGTTGCCTAAAATGTCACGAGGAGACCGGTGATGGCGAATTTGGGGGCCGGGGACGAGGATCGGGAGCTATGGCGGCGCTGGCGGGCGCTGGGTGAAGTCGCGCCTGCGCCCGACGCAATGGAGCTTGCCGCCTATGCGGAGCAGCGCCTCGGCGAGAGCGAGGCCGCGAGCGTCGAAGACTGGCTCGCGACCAATCCCACGGCCTGGAGCGAACTGGCAGCGGCGCGCGGTGCTGCGGAGCGCGAGGGCGCGCCCGTTGATGCGGCGCTGATCGCCAGAGCCTGCGCCCTCGTGACCGGTACTGCGGGCTTGCCACGCGACGGCACGGTCGTCCCCTTGCGCCGACCGACGCCGGCCTGGCGCAGCGCCCTTGCCTGGAGCAGCGTCGCCGCCAGCCTCATCGCGACGAGCCTCGTCGGCTTCAGCATGGGCAGCGATGCGTATCGCAGCCTCTCCGGCCCCCAGGTCGCTGCCGCCAGCGACCCGCTCGAAGCGTCCCCTGCGCTCGATACCTATTTCGGCGACGATTCCGGCACATGACCAGCATGGCGGAAATCGGTCGGCGCAGCGGGTGGCGCGGGCGTCTGGTGTGGCTTGCCCTTGCGCTTTCGCTCACCCTCAACGTCTTCTTCGTCGGCGGCCTCATCTGGGTCAAGACCGTCCATCCGCCGCAAGCGCCGCTTGAACGAATGCGCCATCTCGGCGAGAGCCTCAATCTCAACCCTGACCAGCACCAAGCCTTCGAGCAATTCGTGCGCTCGGTCCGTCAGCACGCAAGGGCGACGCGCGAGGCGAACCGGCCCTTGGTGAAGCAAATTTGGGCCGAGCTTGCAAAGCCGGCACCTGACGACGCTCAGGTGGCAAAGCTCGGCGAAGAGGTCAACGTCAATCGCGTCCGATTCCAGCACGAGATCTCGGCTTCGATGCTGAGCTTTGTGAAGACGCTCTCGCCCGAGCAGCGCGCGCACTTGGCACAAATCGCCAGCACCGCCCGCGACGAGCCGACGCGCCGTCTGTTTCAGATCGTCGCGCCCTAGGCCCGCGTCACATCGCCATCGCCCTTGCGCCTGGGCTGACGCCGCCCCATCGCCTATCTTGAGGGAAACGCGAGGAGGTGGGCCATGTCCGAAACTGCTCAAACCCGGACCGAACGCGACAGCATGGGCGCGATCGAGGTGCCCGCCGAGCGCTATTGGGGCGCGCAGACGCAGCGTTCGCTCGAGAATTTCCGCATCGGCGGCGAGCGCCTGCCCGAGGCGCTGATCCGCGCTCTCGCGATTCAGAAAAAAGCCGCATGCCTCGCCAATCTGTCTCTGGGCGCGCTCGACGAAAAGCTCGGCCGCGCGATCATCGCCGCCGCCGATGAGGTGATCGCCGGAAAGCATCCGGACGAGTTTCCGCTCGTCGTCTGGCAGACCGGCTCGGGTACGCAAAGCAACATGAACATGAACGAGGTGCTCGCCAATCGCGCCAACGAGATCCTCGGCGGCGCGCGCGGCGCCAAAAGCCCGGTTCACCCCAACGATCACGTCAATCTCGGCCAGTCCTCGAACGACAGCTTTCCGACCGCGATGCATATCGCCGCGGCGCTCGAACTCCGCGAGAGCCTGTTGCCGGCGCTCCAGCGCCTCCACCGCGCGCTCGCCGACAAGGCGCTTGAATTCGCCGCGATCGTCAAGATCGGCCGCACCCATTTGCAGGACGCAACGCCCCTGACCCTCGGCGCGGAGTTCAGCGCCTATGCCCGCCAGATCGAGCTCGGCGTCGCGCGGATCGAGGCGACGCTGCCACGGCTTCACGATCTCGCGCAAGGCGGCACGGCGGTCGGCACCGGCCTCAATGCCAAGAAAGGCTTCGCCGAGCGCTTTGCTGCTGCGGCGCGCGAGCTCACCGGCATCGATTTCGCCTCGGCGCCCAACAAATACGAGGCGCTCGCGGCGCATGACGCGCTGGTCGAGCTCTCGGGCGCGCTCAATGTGCTGGCGGCGTCGCTGATGAAGATCGCCAACGACATTCGCCTCTTGGGATCGGGGCCGCGCTGCGGTCTCGGCGAGCTGCATCTGCCCGAGAACGAGCCCGGCTCTTCGATCATGCCGGGCAAGGTCAACCCGACCCAGGCCGAGGCGGTGACCATGGTGGCCGCGCAAGTGATGGGCAACAACGTCACCATCACCATCGCCGGCAGCCAGGGCAATTTCGAGCTCAACGTCTTCAAGCCGGTGATTGCCTTCAATCTGCTGCAATCGATCCGGCTGCTTGCAGGCGCGGCGTCGAGCTTCGCCGCCAATTGCGTCGAAGGAATCGAACCCGACCGCGCGCGCATCGACGAGCTGCTCAACCGGTCGCTGATGCTGGTCACGGCGTTGGCGCCGCATATTGGCTATGACAAGGCGGCCGAGGTCGCGAAGCACGCGCTGGCCGAGGGGCAGACGCTGAAGGAAGCCGCGGCGGCGCTGGGCTATGTCGATCCTGCGGATTTCGACCGCTGGGTCGATCCGAAAGCCATGCTGGGGCCAAGCTAAGGCGATGCCGTCCAGCTTGCGCAAGCGCTCCGTCCGGATCGCCGGCCACGCCACCAGCTTCTCGCTCGAGGAGGAATTCTGGCGCGACCTGCGCGCTCTCGCCCGCCGGCGCGGCATTTCGGTCAATGCGCTCGTCGCCACGGTTGACGCCGCAAGGCAGGGGAACTTATCAAGCGCCTTGCGCTTGTTCGTGCTGGAATGCTATCGCCAGGGCGAGTTGCCGCAGGCCGAACGTGTGCGATGAGGGGATGATCCATGGCCGAGATCGTCAATCTGAACCGGTTCCGCAAGGCGCGCGAGCGCGACGGCAAGGCAAAGCTCGCCGAGACCAACCGCGCGCGCTTCGGCCGCAGCAAGGACGATAAGGCGAAGAGCCGCAGCGAGACCGAGCGCGCCGAGAAATCGCTCGACGACAAGAAGCTCGATTGAAGCTCGATCAGGCGCTCGGGATTTCCCCGAGCGCGCGGCGATAGAGCGCCAAGGTCTCGGCATCGAAACAGGCGAAGAGGATTTTCGCAAAGCCCGGCTGGCTCGCGATGACCTGGCGCGTCTCGGCGACTGCGATCCGCGCCGCGCGCGGCCGCGGGAATCCGTAAACGCCGGTGGAGATCGCGGGAAAGGCGATCGATTCGATCCTTTGTTCGACGGCAAGGGCGAGGCTGTTCCGATAGCAGCGCGCGAGGATGTCGTCCTCGCCTTCGCCGCCGCCGCGCCACACCGGGCCGACGGTGTGGATCACATATTTCGCCGGAAGGCGATGGCCGCGCGTCAGCCGCGCTTCGCCGGCGGGACAGCCGCCCAGCGCGCGGCATTCCTGCAGCAGCCCAGGCCCCGCGGCGCGATGGATCGCGCCGTCGACCCCGCCGCCACCCAGGAGACTCGAATTCGCCGCATTGACGATCGCGTCGAGCGCGAGCGTCGTGATGTCCGTCTGGAGCGCGTCGATGGCCGCGGCCATCGCGCCTTTATTCCGCGGCTTCGCGCCCGCGCATGCCGAGCGCGCGCATATAGGTTTCGAGCAGCGCCTCCTGCTCGTCGAGATCGGCCTTGTCCATTTTCCGGATCTTCACGATCTGCCGCATGATCTTGACCTCGAAGCCGTTCGCCTTGGCCTCCGCATAGACGTCGCGAATATCGTCGGCGAGCGCCTTCTTTTCTTCCTCGAGGCGCTCGACCCGCTCGATGAACGATTTCAAGCGCTCTCCGGCGACCCCGCCCGTCTTCGCCATGAAACCCTCCGGCTGTACGATGGACGCCGACCCTATCGGAGAGCCAATCGGCGATCAATGCCTCGCGGCGCAAACCCTGTGGATGAATGCGCGCGCGAGCGCGTCAGTGCTTGTGCGCCCCGCCGGCGACGGGTTTGGTCGGCTCCGTCTGGTATTTCGCCTTCCACTCCTCATAGGGCATGCCATAGACGATCTCGCGCGCCGCCGGATCGGGCAATGTCATGCCGCGCTCCGCGGCCGCCTCGCGATACCAGCGCGACAGGCAATTGCGGCAGAAGCCCGCGAGATTCATCAGATCGAGATTCTGCACATCCGTGCGCTCGCGCAAATGCTGCACCAGGCGGCGAAATGCGGCAGCCTCGAGTTCGGTGCGGGTCTTGTCGTCGAGCTTTTGGTCCATCGCTGGTCTCCCTATTCCCGTGGATGGTTCTAAGAATGGGGTGCGCGGGGCGCAATTGCCACGGTAAGCCCCTCTTGCGCCAGGATCGGCCGCAGCAGCCGCGCCAGCCGCTCGGCCCAGCCCCGCGCGCCTGCCTCCTCCGCCACCAAATCCTGGCGCAGCTCGATCGCGACATGCGGCAGCCCGGCTTCGAGCCCGTGATGGCGCTGCGTGTAGCCCACCGGCTCGCGCGCCGAATAGGGCTCGTTGTCGCCGATGACGAGCCCCGCTTCGCCGCGCAAAGCCGCGAGCAAGGGCAGCGCGATGCGCCCGTCCCCGTCCCAGAGCACGCCGGCATGCCAGGGCCGCGCGCGGCCGCCCATGCTCGGCGTGAAGCTGTGGATCGAGACAAGCGCCGGCGCGGTGCCGGCGCGGCGATGCGCCGCGAGCCGGCCGGAGATCGCCGCGTGGAACGGCTCGAACAGCGCGAGGCGGCGCGCGTGTCGCGCCTCTGGCGACAAATCGGTATTGCCGGGGATGGCGACGCCATCGCTCGCCGCCGGGATCGAGCTCGCATCCTCGGGCGGGCGGTTGCAATCGATGACGAGGCGCGAATAGCCCGCGAGCACGGCCGGCGCATCGAGCAGCGGCGCCAGACGCCGCGTCACCGCCGCGGCGCCGATATCCCAGCCGATGTGGCGGGCGATGACCGCATCCGCGAGGCCGAGCTTGGCGAGCGCGCGCGGGATCGCCCGGCTCGCGTGATCGCAGGTCAAGAGCAGCGGCGCGGCGCCCGCTTGATTGCAAATTTCGACCGGCGGCGGCTCGCCGGGGTCGAGCAAAAATTGGCTTACCATCGACGGTGCAAGGCTGTGATCGCTCGCGCTCTCATCCTATCCTGATCCGCGATTGCGGGGGATGAAAGATCGTGGGTTTTTCGGAGAAACCGCCGGATTTTCTGCGCCGTCTGCTTGCCGCGGCGCTCGATGCCGCCGACCCGGCGAAAACCCTGCCGGCCCATCTTCCGCCGCCGCCCAGAGGCCGCACCTTGGTCGTCGGCGCGGGCAAGGCGGCGGCGAAGATGGCGCAGGCGGTCGAGGATCATTGGCCGGGCGAGCTCTCGGGCTTTGTGGTGACGCGCTACGGCCACGCCCTCCCCTGCCGCCGGATCGAGGTGGTGGAGGCGGCGCATCCCGTCCCCGATGAAGCGGGCGTCGCCGCGGCGGGACGGATTCTCGAGTTGGTGCGCGGCTTGCGCCGCGAGGATCTGGCGCTCTGCTTGCTTTCGGGCGGCGCGTCTGCGCTGCTCACCCTGCCGGCGCCCGGCATCGCGCTCGCCGACAAGCAGGCGCTGACGCGCACGCTGCTGCGCTCGGGCGCGACGATCGGCGAAATCAACACGGTGAGGAAGCACCTGTCGGCGATCAAGGGCGGACGGCTCGCCGCAGCTACGAGCCCGGCGCGGATTGCGAGCTTTGCGATCTCGGATGTGCCAGGCGATGATCCGGCGGTGATCGGCTCCGGCCCCACCGTCGCCGATCCGACAAGCTTCGCCGATGCGCGGCGCATCCTCGCGCGATACGGCATCGCGGCGCCGCCCGCCATCGCCGCGCGGCTCGCGGCCGAAGCCGACGAGACGCCGAAGCCAGGCGATCCGCGCCTCGCTCATGCCAGCTATGAATTGATCGCGACGCCGCGGCTCGCCCTCGACGCGGCAGCGGCGCTGGCACGCGCCAGCGGCGTCACCCCGGTCATCCTCGGCGACGCCATCGAAGGCGAGGCGCGGCTCGTCGCGCAAAGCCAAGCCGCGCTCGCGCAAGAGGCCGCGCGCGGCGCCCTGCGCCACGCCGGCGCGACCTTGACGCTTCCCGCGGTGCTGCTGTCGGGCGGCGAGACCACCGTCACGGTCAAAGGCCAGGGCCGCGGCGGCCGCAATGCCGAATTCCTCCTCGCCCTGGCGCTGGCCCTGGCGGGGGCACCGGGGATTCACGCGCTCGCCGCCGATACCGACGGGATCGACGGCACCGAAAGCAACGCCGGCGCGCTGATCGGCCCGCAGACCCTCGCCCGCGGCGCGGCGCAGGGCGTCGATCTCGCTGCGTGCCTTGCCCGGAACGACGCCTGGAGCGCGTTCGACGCGCTGGGCGATCTGCTCGTCACCGGCCCCACATTCACCAATGTGAATGATTTTCGTGCGATACTTGTGCTTGGCCCGAGTTGAGAGGAAGAAATGCGACGTCAACGCAGCGCCAAGATCGTTGCCACCATTGGTCCCGCCAGCAATTCCCCGGAACGGATCGAAGAGTTGTTTCGCGCAGGCGTCGATGTGTTCCGGTTGAATTTCAGCCACGGCAAGCAGGAAGATCACCGCATTGTTTGCGACTCGATCCGCGCGCTCGAACGGAGCATCGGCCGGCCGATCGGCGTCATGGCCGATTTGCAAGGCCCGAAGCTGCGCGTCGGCACTTTCGCCGAGAAGAAGGTCAAGCTCGTCGCGGGCGAGAGTTTCCGCCTCGATCTCGGTTCCGCGCCGGGGGACGCCAAGCGCGCCTCCCTGCCGCACCCGGAGGTCTTCGCGGCGCTCGAGCCGGGCACCGACCTCCTGCTCGATGACGGCAATATCCGCTTGAAGGTAGAGGAATGCGGCGAGGATTTCGCCGAGACGCGGATCATCACCGGCGGCGATCTCTCGGACCGCAAAGGCGTCAACGTGCCAAACGCCGTGCTGCCGCTCTCGCCCTTGACGGCGAAGGATCGCTCGGATCTCGCCTTCGCGCTCGATATGGGCGTCGATTGGATCGCGATGTCCTTCGTGCAGCGCCCCGAAGACGTGGCCGAGGGACGCAAGCTCATCGCCGGCCGCGCCTCGGTGCTGGTGAAGCTCGAGAAGCCCGCCGCCATCACCCGGCTTTCGGAAATCGTCGAGCTGAGCGATGCGGTGATGGTTGCGCGCGGCGATCTCGGCGTCGAAATGCCGCCCGAGGACGTGCCGCCGGTGCAGCGCGAGATCGTTCATATCTGCCGCTCGACGGGAAAGCCCGTGGTGGTCGCAACGCAAATGCTGGAATCCATGGTGCGCAATCCGGTCCCGACGCGCGCCGAGGCCTCGGATGTCGCGACCGCCGTCTATGAAGGCGCCGATGCCGTGATGCTCTCGGCCGAGACCGCCGCGGGGGCCTATCCGATCGAGGCGGTGACGATGATGGACCGCATCATCCGCCGCGTTCAGGTCGATCCGATCTATTTTCCGGGCCTGCACACCGCCGCGCTCGCGGCCTCCGATCACAGCGCATCCGACGCGATCAGCGCGGCGGCGAGCCAGATCGCGCATACGATCGGCGCGGCGGCGATCCTCTCCTACACCACCTCGGGCGCGACCGCCCTGCGCATGGCGCGCGAGCGGCCCGACGTGCCGATCCTCGCCTTGACCTCCAATCTGCGCACCGCGCGCCGGCTCGCCATGGCGTGGGGGCTGCATTGCGTTCACACCCACGATGTGCGCAACTTCAACGAGATGGTGGTGCACGCGACGCGGGCCGCGCGACGCGAGGGTTTCGGTGAAAAGGGACAGCGCGTCGTCGTCACCGCCGGCGTCCCCTTCGGCACGCCAGGCGCCACCAACGTACTGCGCATCGCCTGGATCGAGACCTGAGCCGCGGCGAACTGCCGAGCAATAAACGGATGGCGCGCGGCGCGATCCGGGACGATAGTCGCGATCCCGACGCCGCAGCACCGCCGCGATGACACGCCTCCTCGGACCGATCTTCGTTTTGATCTTCGCCCTGTCGCAGGCCGTCCGCGATGTCTATTTCGCGCGCGCTTTCCAGGGCATCGATTTCTTTGCCGTCGTTCTCATCGCCTTCGCGATCGCGACCATCGTCTTCGGCGGCATCACCCTGCTCCGCACGCCGGAGGCGTTTGGCAAGCTGCGCCGCGAATTTTGGACGGTCGCGGCGATGAACCTCACCACGGCGATCGCCTGGAGCTGCTATTTTTTCGCTCTCAGCCATCTCGAGCCGGCGGTGGTCAACACCATCCATAGCGGCTTCGCGCCCCTGACCGTGCTCGCACTGTCGGTTTTCTGGCCGAACTTCTCCAAGCGCGAGGCGAAAGGCGTCGCCGAATATGGCTGCTATGCGGGGCTCGTGCTCTCGCTCCTGGCCCTCGCCGCCGTCGTGCTCTCGGGCCGCTCCGGCATTCCGCTCGACAGCATCACGACCGGCCTTGAAAGCCTCGGCGCGCTCGCCGTGAGCGGCACCTCGATCACCATCAGCCTGCTCATCTCGAAACGGCTTCACGACCGCGGCATCGGCGCCGACGCGGTCACTGCCGTGCGCTATTGGCTGCTCATCGTCCTCGCCGCCGTCATCGAAGCGACGAGCGATCATTCGAGCGGCATCGACAGCCTCGCGACCTTCTCGGTGCTCGCGGTCGCGGCAGCCTTGCTCATCGCCTTGCCGACCTTCGTCTTGCAGGCGGGGATCGCGCGCTCGGCGCCGCTCACCGGGCAGATCATCCGCTCGCTCGGCCCGGTCTTCGTCTTTGCGCTGGAGCAGCTGGACCAGCGCATCGCTTACGCAATGCCGAGCCTCGTCTGCATCCTCGCCTATTCGGTTTTCGTCACCGGCGCCAATCTCGCCCATGGCTGGCACGCCGAGGCCCGCCCGGCGGTCCTCAAAGCGATGCGCGGATAATTCCCTCGGCCGGCGCCAGGCCCGGCGCGTCCGGAAAGACCTTGCGCGCAAGGCTCGCCGCGTCGACGCCGAGATGATCCTTGAGCACGCCCTTGATGACGGCACGGGAATCGGTCGCAACGCGCAAATCGCGATCGTCCTGAAGTCGATCGAGGCCCGGCCAATCGCCATAGAGCCGACCGCCCTTCACCGCCCCGCCCATCACCAGCATGACCGAAGCAGTGCCGTGATCCGTGCCGTTGGTTCCGTTGACGGCGACGGTGCGCCCAAATTCCGTGACGGCGATAACCGCAGTGTTGCGCCAAGCCGGCCCCAGCGCCTGCGCCATCGCATCGAGGCCCGATGCAAGCCCCGCGAGGTTCTCATAGAGCCGGCCGGCGCCGGTGCCCTGCGCGACATGCGTGTCCCAGCCATACATGTCGAGCGCGGCGATGCGCGGTCCATCCGCGGCGCCGAGCAATTTCCCGGCCGCCTCGGCGAGCGGCTGGAAGGATTTGGGACCGAAGCCGCGAGCCGCCGCGCCCGACGCATCGCCCAGTACCGCGCTCGACATGCTCTGAGTCTTGAGCCCGAGCTGAAGCGCAGGGCCGAAAAGCGGATCTTTCGCATAGAGCGGACCCAGCGCCGCGAGGAAATCGCCATTGGCGGGATGAAAATTCGCCGGCTCCCAACTCGCCACCGGAACGGCGCCGCGTAGCACCAAGGGCACCGCGCCGCCCACCGCCAGCCCCAACCGCCTGTCGCCCTTCTGGACGAGCGCCAGAGCGCGATTGAGCCAGCCATCGGTCTCGCGCGTCTTGGTCGCGAGGCCGCATTCCATCAGATCCTGCGCGTCGAAATGCGAACGCGTGCGATAGCCATTGCCCGAGGCCGGCACGATCAGCAGCTCGCCCCTGCGGTAATAGGGTTCGAGAATTTTGAGGCCCGGATTGAGCGCGAAGCCGTGATCGAGCGCGACGCAACCGGCGGGATCGAGCGCCAGCGCGCCGCGCTTTTCGGCGTAGCGCGGATCGCCGAGCGGCGGCACCGCCGCTAGCCCGTCGAGCGCGCCGCGCAGCAAAACGAGAACGAAGCGCTCTTCGCCCGGCGCCGCGGCAAAGACCGCGCCGGGTAAGCCCGCAACGGCAAAAAGCCCGGCGGACAGCGCAAGAAATTCGCGGCGGGAGGTCATCGCATCACCGTCTCTGAAAATCGGGCGCGGCCAGGAGAAGCGCGACGCCCTCGCGCCGCGAGGCCGCGCGGCGGATCGCCCCGCCGGTCTCTGCCGGCAAGGCTTCGCCGAACATCGACTCGGCCAGGCCGACGGGATCGGGCGGATCGGGAAGACGCGCAGCATAGGCCTGGCACCAATCGATGCGATGCAGCACCGCTTCGGGCCCAACCCATTCGCTCGCCACATCGGCCCATCCCGCTGGCGAGGGCGCGAAGAAAGACTGCTGATCGAGGAGGTGCAGGCTGTTGACCAGCATCGGCGCGGGCGGCGTGAAGCCGGTCGCGCGGCAGGCCGACGCGACGAGATCCTCGGGCGTGCGCACCTTGGCAAAGGGCGTCTGCCATGCCGCCTCGTCGTCGACGAGCGCCGCCGTCACGCGTTTGAGATCGCCGCCGGTATCGCGAAACACCGTCGCGATGCGGCGCACGGATTGCGGCGGCGGATCATCGGCGATGAAATGCCGCGCGAGCTTCGTTGCGATGTGCTGCGCCGTCGCCGGATGCGCGGCGAGGTCGCGCAAGGCCGCTTCGCCCTCGGCCAGCCCGTCCTCGCGATAAGTCTTGCCGAGCAGGACTTTCGATCCGGGCTCGTGAATCGCCGGATAGAAATGGAACTTGCCGGGCTCGGCCATATTGAGCCGCTCGATCGACCAGCCGGTCAGGATATGCGCCAGCGCCTCGACATCCGCTTGGGTGTAGCCGCCATCGACGCCGAGCGTGTGCAGCTCCAGCATTTCGCGCCCGAGATTCTCGTTGAGCCCGCGGCTGCGGCGTTCGCCGGCGCGTGAATGCGGACCGATCGAGACCACCTGGTCGAGATAGAACAGCATCGCCGGATGCTGCTCGGCTGCGATGAGGAGATCGACAAAGCGGGCGGTGACATGGGGCCGGATCGCCTCGCGCTCGAAAGCGCCGGCAAAGCCGCGGATCGCCGGCCTGATGCAGGAGACGGTGAAATGATTGCTCCAGAACCGCGTCAGCCGCTCGAGAAGCGGCGCATCGGTCGTCGCGGCAAGGCTTGTCCGCGCCTCGACTTCGGCGAGATAGACCGCCCGCAATTGCCGATTGAGCGAGCGCTTGGCATCGGGGTCCTGCAGGCGCTTGTCGCGCCGCGCCTCGAGCAGCGCCGCCACCATTGGCGCCGATGCCGGCAAATCGCCCGGCGGCGCGGCCTGCGTCATCTCGAGCTGGCGCAATACCCAGCCCTGCGGGTCGCGCGCGATCGTCGCGAGCTCGCCCGCGCGCGGCGCAAATCCGAAGCGGCTCGCCGCAATCACAGCCTTGGCTGAATCGACGGCAACCATGCCCGCTCCCCTGAAATCTCGGCCTCGACCGGAAGCCCTGATTGGTCATAGGCAACGAAGCCCCCGCGCATCCCCTCGGGGCGGCGCAGCGGGTGCGCCGCGCTTTTGTGGGTGCCGTGGAATTGTGCTAGACCCGCGCGAGCAGCAATCCTTCCGGCTCATGGAACTCTCGGTCGTCATCCCCGCGCGCAATGAGGCGCCCAACGTCGCACCCTTGGTTGCCGAGATCCGCGCCGCGCTCGATGCGCGCGCCGATTACGAGATCGTCTATGTCGATGACGGCAGCGATGACGAAACCGCCGATGCCGTGCGCGGCTTGATGGCGGATTTCCCGCGCCTCAAGCTGTTGCGACACGCCGCGAGCTGTGGCCAAAGCGCGGCCGTCCGCACCGGCGTGCTCGGCGCGAGCGGCCTCTGGATCGCGACGCTCGATGCCGACGGCCAGAACGATCCCGCCGATATCCCGCGGCTCTGGGCCGCCGCGCAGGCTGCATCGAACGAGCGCGTGCTGATCGCGGGCTTTCGGCAAAAGCGTCGCGACACGCTGGTGAAGCGCCTCTCCTCGCGCATCGCCAATGCGGTGCGCGGACGCATGCTGAAGGACGACACGCCCGACACGGGATGCGGGCTGAAGCTGCTGCGGCGCGAGCTCTACCTTGCGCTCCCCTTCTTCGATCACAATCACCGCTTCCTGCCGGCGCTGGTCCTGCGCCAGGGCGGAGAGGTGATATCGCAGCCGGTCAATCACCGGCCGCGGCAGCGCGGTGTTTCGAAATATGGACTTTTCGATCGGCTTTGGGTCGGCATCGTCGATCTCTTCGGCGTGATGTGGCTGATGCGGCGCGCCAAGGTTCCGGTAATCCTCGCCGAGGATGAGAGCGGAGCCGCCGGCGAGCGGCGCAGCACGGCGGGCGCGCGGGCGTGACGCTGTCCTGGCAACGCAGCACGTCGTTGGCGCGGCTCCGCCTCGCCGGACGCCTCTTCCTCCTCGCGATCCTCGCCGCTGGCGCGGCCGCACTCTGGATCGAGCGCGGCGCGTTGCAGCCCGCCGCCATCACCGCGGCGGTCGCGCATTACCCCGCGGCGCCGCTGGTCTTCCTCGCGCTGCATATCGCGGCAAGCCTGCTCTTCGTGCCGCGCACCATGTTGGGCCTCGTCGCCGGCCTGGTCTTCGGCCTCGCCTGGGGCATCGTCTGGGCCGCGCTCGGCAGCGTGCTCGGCGCCATCGCCGGATTCCTCGTCGCGCGCTACGTCAATAGCGGCCTGATCGAGCCGGAAGCACTTCCGCGGCTCGGGCCGCTGCTGCGACGCGCCGAAGCGGGCGGCTGGCGCGCGGTCACCGTGCTGCGGCTCATCCCGGTCATTCCGCACAGCCTCACCAATTACGCGCTCGGCCTGACGCGACTGTCGCTCGGCGGCTATGCGGTCGGGTCCTTCATCGGTCAATTGCCGATGACCATCGCCTATGTGAGCTTCGGCGCCGCGGGCGGACGCATCGGCAACGGCGGCGAGAGCTGGCTCATGCCGGCGATCATCGGCGCCGTCGCCCTCGGCGCCTCGATCCTTGTGCCGCGGTTGCACAAGAAGCACCTGACGACGCCGCAGACTTAAGCGGGCGAGCTCGCGTTACGTCTGGGGTGCCGTCGCGCCGAGCGCCGGCGGCGTCGGCCCGCCCGTTGCCCAGTCGAGCAGTTCCACCGTGTGAACGACCGGCAGAGCGGTTGCGCTCGCGATCTGGGTGAGGCAGCCGATATTGCCGGCGGCGACGAGCTCGGGCGCTATGCTTTCGATGTTCGCGACTTTGCGGTCGCGCAAGGCCGAGGCCAATTCCGGCTGCAGCATGTTGTAGGTGCCGGCCGAGCCGCAGCAGAGGTGTCCCTCGGGCACGTCGAGCACGGTGAAGCCGGCCTCGGCGAGCAGTGCCTTGGGCGCAGCGAGAATCCGCTGCCCGTGCTGCAGCGAGCAGGCGGCGTGATAGGCAACGCGCTTGCCGCTGGCCGCGCTCACCGGCCCGATGCCGATCTCGGCGAGAAACTCGGACACATCGCGCGCCAGGGCTGAGACTTTCGCCGCCTTCTCCGCATAGGCCGGATCGTCGCGAAAGGCGTGGCCATACTCCTTCACCGTGACGCCGCAGCCGGAGACATTGATGACGATCGCATCGAGCCCCTCGCCCTCGCTCTCGCGTGTCCAGGCATCGATATTCGTCTTCATCATCGCGCGCGAATCCCGGCCCATGTGATGCGTGAGCGAGCCGCAGCATGCCGCGCCCGCCGCGATCACCACCTCGCAGCCGCGCCGCGTCAGCAGCCGCACCGTCGCCGCGTCGATTTGCGGCGCGAGCACCTGCTGCGCGCAGACCGTCAGCAGCGCGACGCGTTTCCGGCGCTCTCCCTCGGCCGGAAAGATTTGCGCGCGATAGAGCGGCGAGGTGGGCGGCACGCGCTCGGGCGCGAGGTCGAGCATCGCTTTGACCCGCGCCGGCAGCAGCGCCTTCAAAGGACGCGCCGCGCGCGCTCCCAACAAGGCGGCGCGGAAGAGCGCCGGCCGCGGCATCACCGTCGCGAGAAAGCCGCGCAGCATGCGATCCGCCAGCGGGCGGCGATAGCGCGCTTCGATGCGGTGGCGCGCCTGATCGACCAGATGCATATAGTGGACGCCCGAGGGACAGGTCGTCATGCAGGCAAGGCAGGAGAGGCAGCGATCGATATGCCGCACCAGCCGCGGCGTCGGCGCGCGGTCATGCTCGAGCATGTCCTTGATGAGATAGATGCGCCCGCGCGGTCCGTCGAGCTCGTCGCCCAAGAGCGCATAGGTCGGGCAGGTCGCGTTGCAAAATCCGCAATGGACGCAGGTGCGGAGAATCTGGTTCGCTTCTCTCGTATCGGAATTGGCGAGCTGCGCGAGGGTGAAGCTGGTCTGCATGCGTTAGAAGCTTCTATACATGCGGCCGCGATTGAGGATGCGTTTCGGATCGAAGCTGTCTTTCAAGCGCTCGGTCAGCGCTTCGACCGCCGGCGGCCGCGGCTGGAACACCGGCACGCTCGCGCGAAGCGCGTCGGGCGCACGGATGAGCGTCGCATGGCCGGAGCGGAGCGCGGCCCGGATCGCCGCGGCGCCGCCATCCTCCGCGCCGGCAATCGCCAACCAAACCAGGCCGCCGCCCCAATCGAGGACAGAGCGCGCATCGAGCGTCTTCCGGATCGCGGCAAGAAAGCCGGGAGCGGCGCTCGGCGCAACGGAAACGCGCCAAATGGTGCGCGCGCGATCGCCCGGCGCCGCGAGCGGTGCAACGTCGCGCAGCGAGCGCCACAGGCCGTGCGAGTCCGCGTCGTCGAGAATTTCCGCCGTGCCGAAGCGCTGCAGCTCGCGGGCAAGCGCCGCGATGCGCGCCTCGACCGACGGCACGGGGCCCTCGACACGCAGCACCGTCGCCGCTTTGTCGCCGACGGCTACGCCTTGCGGCAGATGCGCGGCGCCGCTCGGCTCATGCGCGGAGTTGAGCGTCTCCGTCATGGCCGCGAGCGCGGCTCCATCATCAAGGCCGCGCAGCACGAGCGTGCGCGTCGCTTCGGGCCGCGGCAGAACTTTCACGGTAACTTCGGTCAAGGCCGCGAGCGTGCCGTAGGAGCCGGCCATGAGCTTGCAAAGATCATAACCGGTGACGTTCTTGACGACGCGCCCGCCGGCTTTGAACGCCTCGCCGCGGCCGCTGACCCCGGTGAGGCCGAGAAAATGATCGCGCGCCGCGCCCTGGCGGATGCGGCGCGGCCCGGAGAGATTGCATGCAAGGACGCCGCCGATGGTTGGCGCGGCATCCTCGGTACCGAGCAGCCCGCGCCAATCGCCAGGCTCGAAGGCGAGCATCTGATTGGCGCCATCGAGCGCCGCCTCGATCTCGGCGAGTGGCGTCGCCGCGCCGGCGGTCAGCACGAGCTCTTCGGGCTCGTAGACGCGGATGCCGGAAAACGCGCCGAGCTCGAGCCGGTGCGGGGTTTGCGGCGGACGACCGAGGCCGCGCTTGCTGCCGCCGCCCAGCAGCTCCAACGGCTCCTCGCGCTCGAGCGCCTGTTGGATGACGCCGGCGAGTTCTTGCTCGTCTTTCGGCCGAAAGACCGTCATGGAGCGCTAACGCCACCACGTCACCCCCGCACAAGCGGGGGTCCAGGGATGCCTGAAGCTGGATTCCCGCGTTCGCGGGAATGACGAAGAGAGAAAGCAGGAGACACTCACAGCCGCTCGATGTCGGGATGCGGCAGCGCGCCGCGATGCACATGCAGATGGCCGAGCTCGGCGCAGCGATGCAGCTCGGGAAATTGCTTGCCGGGATTGAGCAGCCCGTCCGGATCGAAGGCGCACTTAACCCGCAGCTGCTGCGCGAGATCGGCTTCGTTGAACATCGTGCCCATGAGATCGCGCTTTTCGACGCCGATGCCGTGCTCGCCGGAGAGGACGCCGCCGACTTCGACGCAATAGCGCAGAATGTCGGCGCCGCAAGCCTCGGCCGCGGCCAGCTCGCCCGGCTTGTTCGCGTCATAAAGGATAAGCGGATGGAGATTGCCATCGCCCGCATGAAACACATTGGCAACGCGCAGCCCGTGCTGGGCGGCGAGCGCCGTCATGCGCGTCAAGACATCGGGCAGGCGGCGCCGCGGGATGGTCGGATCGACGCAGTAATAATCGGGCGAGATGCGGCCGACCGCGGGGAATGCCGCCTTGCGCCCGGCCCAGAAGACGAGCCGCTCGGCCTCGGTCTGCGAGGTGCGGCATGAGACCGCGCCGTTCTCGCGCGCGATCGCCTCGACCCGCGCGATCAGATGGTCGACCTCGGCGGGCGGCCCGTCGAGCTCGACGATCAGCAGCGCCTCGACATCGAGCGGATAGCCGGCATGGACGAAGGCTTCGACCGCGTGGATCGCCGGCTTGTCCATCATCTCCATGCCGCCGGGGATGATCCCCGCGGCGATGATCGCGGCAACGCAAGCGCCGGCGCTCTCATTCGAGGGAAAGCCGATCAGCAAGGCACGCGCGGTCTCGGGCTTTTTCAGAATCCGCACCGTGACTTCGGTGACGACCCCCAACAGCCCTTCGGAGCCGATCATCAGCCCCAGGAGATCATAGCCCTCGGCGTCGAGATGCTTGCCGCCGAGCCGCAACACCTCGCCGCTCATCAGCACCATCTCGATGCCGATCACGTTGTTGGTGGTGAGCCCGTATTTGAGGCAATGCACGCCGCCCGAATTCTCGGCGACATTGCCGCCGATGGTGCAGGCGATCTGGCTCGACGGATCGGGCGCGTAGTAGAAGCCCTTCCCCGCGACCGCTTGCGAAATGCCGAGATTGGTCACACCCGGCTGCACCACGGCGCAGCGATTGGCGTAGTCGATCTCGAGGACCTGGTTGAACTTCGCCATGCCGAGAACGATGCCGTCGGCCAAAGGCAGCGCCCCGCCCGAGAGCGAGGTTCCGGCGCCGCGCGGCACGATTTTGACGCCCGTCTCCTGGCAATAGCGCAGGATGGCGGCGACCTCCGCCGTCGAGGACGGCAGCACCACCAGCAAAGGCATCTCGCGATAGGCCGTCAGCGCGTCGGTCTCATAGGCGCGCCGCTCATCCTCGGGCACGATCACGGCATCGGCGGCGACGATGGTGCGCAACCGGGCGGCAATCTCGTCGCGGCGGGCGATGATCGCTGGATCGGGTGGCGGCATTTTCATGCGCGACCTCCACCGGGGAAGCGCCGCGGCCGCACATCAGCGGCCCGGCGCGAAAGCGTCAGCCTTGGCGGGCCTTGAAGCGCGGGTTCGTCTTGTTGATGACGTAGACCCGGCCCTTGCGCCGCACGATCCGGCAGTTCTTGTCGCGCTTTTTCAGCGACTTCAAGGAGTTGGCGATCTTCATCGGTCGGATCCTGGGGCAAACGCGGCGGCGAACCTTATAAACCCGGCCCCAGCCTGTCAACTCGCAGCGTCAAATCGCAGCATCAACTAGCGGTCGCCCGGCGCCGCCCGCCCAAGGCGACGAAATAGTAGAATTTGAGCGCGCCGCTCGAGAGCGCCGCGACCGCGCGCAGGTCGCGCTCCACCGCGTCGATCACCGGCGCGGCCTGGGTCTTCGGCAACAGCTTCAACCGGCCGCTTTCGAGGAATCCCTTCCAGCCGAGAAGGATCATGCGGCGGTATTCGGCGGTGACGTCGCTGGCGATGCGCAGATCGAAGCCGAGGCTTTTGAGGCAGTCGGTATACTGCGCCGCGGTCCAGAGCTGCGGCTTCTGGCCGCAGCTCGCCTCCCAGGCGGCAAGCTCCGGCCTCTCGCCCGCGGCGCGGTCGCGCACGAACTCGGTGAGGACGAGCTGGCCCGACGGCTTCATCGCCTGATTCAACACCCGCAGGAAACGCTCCTTCTGGGCAACCGCGTAGGTCGCCTCGCGCGCCAGCGCGTGGTCATAAAAGCCGGCGCGCAGCTCGAAGCTTTCCGGGTCGTAGACATTCACCTGAACATGCCGCGCAAGCCCATGCGCGGTCGCGGCGTCCGATGCCCGGCGGGCCAAGGCGGGGTCGCGCTCGAAGCCCGCGACATAGGTTTTGAAGGCCTCGGCCACGCTCTCGGCGGGCCCGCCCAGCCCGGCGGCCATATCGAGCACAGTCATGGACGGACCGAGATGGAATGGCTTGACCAGCTCCAGCACATAATCGGCATTGCCGGGGATCGTATAGCCGGGGCCGTAGAGCCATTGCCGGACCGTCAGGAGATCGGGCGGCGGGCCGGCGGCGCGGGCGAGGCTTGGCGCGAGGGCCGTCGGGGCCGTGCGGGCTTGGGGCGCCGGCGCGGCGCGACTCCGCCGCAGGCGGCTGCGCAGACGCTCGAAGACAGATGATCGTCTCCGGGCGGGCCGATCGGTCATCGCACTATCCGCCATGCTTCCCCTCACGCGGCAGGCTGCCCGCCACGACCCCCTCGGGCCTGACAGCCTGGTCCCTCGAGCCCGCGCGGCGCCGCGGCTCGTTTATGCGCCGGGCGCCGCGGCGATAACGTTTCTTGGCGACCGGGCGGCGCCCGATCGCGAATTCCGACCGCTTAGAAACTGTTTGATGTTGCGCGTTGCCTGGCGCAAGCGCTGGCGATTCTCGACGAGGGCGATGCGCACGTAATTCTCGCCATATTCGCCGAAGCCGGCACCGGGCGAGACCGCGACATTCGCCTGCTCGAGCAGCAATTTCGAGAAGCCGAGGCTGCCGAGCTCGCGAAAAGCCGGCGGCACCGGCGCCCAGGCGAACATGGTGGCGGGCGGCGTGGGAATATCCCACCCTGCTTGATGGAGCCCCTCGACGAGCACATCGCGCCGCGCCTTATAGCGCTCGCGGATTTCCGCGATGCAGTCCTGAGGGCCATTGAGCGCGGCCGTCGCCGCCACCTGGATCGGCGTGAAGGCGCCATAATCGAGATAGGATTTGACGCGTCCGAGCGCGCCGATGAGGCGCGGATTGCCGACCGCGAAGCCGATCCGCCAGCCCGCCATCGAATAAGTCTTGCTGAGCGAGGTGAACTCGACCGCGATCTCCTTGGCGCCGGGCACTTGAAGCACCGAGGGCGGCGGGTTGCCGTCGAAATAGATCTCGGCATAGGCGAGATCGGACAACAGCCAGATATTGCTCTTGCGGCAGAAATCGACGAGCTCGGCGTAGAATTGGAGATCGACCACCTGGGCGGTCGGATTGGCCGGGAAATTGATGACGAGGGCCAGTGGCGCCGGAATGCTCGAGGCCGCGGCCTTTTTGAGCTCGGCCATGAAATCGATGCCCAGCCCGATCGGCACATGGCGCACCGAGGCGCCGGCGATGATGAAGCCGAAGGAATGGATCGGATAGGTCGGGTTGGGCGCCAGGATGATGTCGCCCGGCGCGGTGATCGCCTGGGCGAGATTGGCGAGCCCCTCCTTCGAGCCCAAGGTGACGATCACCTCGCGCTCGGGATCGAGCTCGACGCCGAAGCGCCGCGCGTAATAAGCGGCCTGGGCGCGGCGCAGCCCGGCGATTCCGCGCGAGGCGGAATAGCCATGGGCACGCGGATTCTGCACCGTCTCCATCAGCTTCCTGACGATGTGATCGGGCGTCGCGCCGTCGGGATTGCCCATGCCGAGATCGATCACGTCGCGCCCGGCCGCGCGCGCCTTCGCCTTCAAGGCGTTCACCTCGGCGAAGACATAGGGCGGCAGCCTTTTGATGCGGTAAAACTCGTCCTGCATGCTGACCATCGGCTGGAAAGACCAACCCCATTCTAAAGCGGCTTTCGGCGCGAAGCGAGAGGAAGGCCGGGGATAAAGAGCACGGCTTTCACCTAAGATCGCATGAAGACGCGACGCTACGGGAGGTCCCCGAATGGCCCGCCGAACCATCGCCGATGCCCTGAGCGGCCGCGAGAGGGCGTTCCTGACCCTCGCCTTTATCGGCCTCGCCGCTCCCCTGATGCCGATCCCGGGCGATCATCCCGCCCGGATCGCCGTCCAGTTCCGTCACACCGGCATGGCCTCGCCCCGGCGCTTTGCCGCCTCGGGCGACGCCAGCCTTTGCGCAGTCCTCGCGGCGGCTCTCTCATTTCAGGATCGCGCCAACGGCGGCTTCACCCGCGTCGATTGCGGCCCACGTTGAACCCCAGCCCGGCGGCGCTCTTCGCCATTCGCGGGCGCGGGCGAAAGGCGTAAGCTGGCCCCGAATAGCCGCGCTTCTTGGGAGGAGCACCATGGCATATGGCGAGCAAGCGATTGCAGGCGAGTACGATGTCGGCGGGGTGCGCCTCGAGCGGCCTTTCCAGGTGCTGCGCCTGGGGCATTTCGGCTTCAATGTCAGCGACCAGGAAACCGCGCTCCGCTTCTACAGCGATCTGCTCGGGCTGCCGGTGACCGACACGCGCAATTTCGGCGAGCAATTCAAGCTGACGAGCCCCAGCGGGCAAGACCCGAACGGGTATTTCCTGCGCGTCGGCGCCGATCATCATTCGGTGGTGCTATTTCCGCATTGGACGGCGATGGCGTCGCCCGGACCCAAGCACGAAGGGACGGAGTGGATCAGCCATATCGCCTGGCAGGTCGGAACGCTGCGCGAGGTCACCGAAGGGCGGCGCTGGCTCACCGAAAAACAGGTGCGGATCGCGCGGCCAGGCGGCCGCGACGCGCGCGGCGCCAATTGGAACTTCACCGTGAAGGACGCGGATTTTATCTCCAACGAGATCTATTACGGCATGGACCAGATCGGCTGGGACGGCATTTCCAAGCCGGTGCCGATTTGTCCCGAAGGCGATCCGCTGCCGCCGCTCGACGGCATGGCGCAACCGGATTTCCCGATGGTGAGCCGAGCGATCGCCGAGGGGCTCGATCTGCGCCAAGGCCTCCACCAGCGTCCTTTCGGCGAACCCAAATACGATGTCGGCGGCGTGATGCTGCCGCGGCCCTTCCGCATCATCCGCAACGGCCCAATCCGCCTCTTTGCGCGCGATGTCGCGGCGGCAGCGCGGTTCTATGCCGAGACCATGGGCTTGACCGTGACGGAAGAGATCACCTGGCACGGCCACCGCGCGGTCTTCCTGCGCGCCAACACCGAGCACCACACGATCGCGCTTTATCCCCTGGCGCTGCGCGCCGAGCTCGGCCTGCGCGCGGATTCGATTTGCATGGCTTACGGCATGCAGCTGGGCAGCTATCGCCAGCTCAAGGATGCGGTTGCGTTTCTTGATCAGGCCGGCGTTACGATCAAATATCTGCCGTCCGAGCTTTTCCCGGGCATCGACTATTCGGCCTTCGCGCTCGACCCCGATGGACACGCGATCCAGCTCTATTACTACATGGAGCAGATCGGCTGGGACGGAAAGCCGCGCCCGGCAGCGCAACGCCGCAAGGTCGAGAATGGGGCCTGGCCCGAGACTCTGGATCGGCTCTCCGACACTTATCGCGGGCCGGTATTCCAAGGGCCGCTCGGATAGGACCAGCGTTCTCTCTTGTCAGGCGGCTTGCCGCTCGCCGCCAGCCCGATCAAGGCTCAGCCTTAGCGTTCCCGGCCGCCGCTGTGCCCGCGCCCGCTCCGCCGAGCACCGCCCGAAAAGCCTTGAGATTGTCGTCGACGAAGCTGGAGAAGGCCCGCACCCGCGGCGCATCGCGCAAATCGCGGTGAGCAACGAGATAGAAATGGGTCGTCAGCTCCTCGACCGGCCCCAAAACCTGCAGCAAATCCTGCTCGGCGCTGCCGACCACCACGGGCAAAGCAGCCAGCCCGACACCTGATTTCGCCGCTGCGAGCAAGCCGGAGATGCTGTTGCACCGCGCGCCGACGGGCGCGGCCGGCGCGATCCGCTTGAACCAGCGATTGATCGGATGCTGGCCGAGCTCGACATCGAACAGGGCGATCTCATGGCCGGCGATATCCGCGACCGCCGCCGGCTTTCCGTTGGCCTCGCAATAGGCTTTGCTGGCATAGACCGCCCAGGGCGAGGAGGCGATCCGGCGCGAGACCAGCGCGTCCTCACGCGGCTCGGTACCGCGGATGGCGATATCCGCCTGGCCTTTGGCGAGATCGAGAAGCTTGTCGCTCATCACGAATTCGATGCGCAGCCCGGGGAATTGCCGCTCGAACTCGGCGATGAGGTTCGAGCGCATCAAGCGGCCGCCAACCGGTTCGGGGCAGGTGAGCTTGATCGACCCCGAAAGGCCGAGCCGGGCGTCGCCGAGCCGGCGCTCGAAGGCGAGCACTGCTTCCTCGACCCGTTCGGCATAAGCCACCATCTCCTCGCCGAGCTCGGTGAGCTTGTAGCCTGTGGAGCTGCGAAGGACGAGGTGGCGACCAAGCCGCTTCTCCAACTCCTCGAGGCGGCGATGAACGGTCGATTGGCTGAGCGACAGCGCCTTCGCCGCCGCGAGCGTGCTGCCGTGGCGGGCGACGGCGAGAAAGTACTTGAGGTCGTCCCAATCGAGCATGCCCCGGTTATGCACCTTTGCTTTCCGGTTTTGCAATCTCGCGGCTGCCGCTCGCGAGCCGCCTGTGCCTAGATGAGGCGCGCCAAGGCAAGGGACGCAACGCTCCACAAAAGGACAAAGCGCCATGTCGGAACTGACGCTCGCAGGCGATCGGCCGCGCTCGCAAGACATTGGGGCGCGGCGGGTCATCCGAGAATGGTGGCGCCGATTGATGCGCGGCGGCGAAAGCATCGCGTCCGTCACGCCTTTCGGCGACAACCTGTCGGACGAGGAGTTCGCCTTTTGCCTGCTGCTCATCGCGGCGCATCTTTGAGGCAGTTTGACCATCGCATCGCCGAGCACGCGCGATAAACTCCCCCGCGGCATTCAGAGTTTGGAAGGAGACGGCACGATGTCCTTCACCGGCGGCTGTTCCTGCGGTGCGGTGCGCTTTGCGATCCGCGACTATCTCTATGCGCTCGTCTGCCACTGCGATGCGTGCAAGAAGCGGACGGGAAGCGCCTTCGGCATCTCGATAGTGGTGGAGAAGGCCGATCTGCTCGAGCTTCGCGGCGCATTGCAGATCTATACGCGCGTCGCCGAGAGCGGACGGCCGGTCGATTACGAATTCTGCCCGCGCTGCGCGACGACGATCCGGTGGCGCATCGACAAGTTTGCCACCCGCGTGATTTTCGCGGGCGGGGCGTTCGACGATCCGCGCCGCTTGCCTGCGGCGGGCGAGATGTACAACGAGCAGGCGCTCGATTGGGCGCGGCCGCGCTGCGCCTTGTCGCGATTGGGAGAGCCGGATGCGGAATTCGGCGCGGCCCTGATCGCGAGGGCGAAGGAGCTGCGCTGAAGGAGGTCGTGGTGGGCGCTAGAGGGATTGAACCTCTGACCCCTTCCATGTCAAGGAAGTGCTCTCCCGCTGAGCTAAGCGCCCTCTAAGAGGTTTGGCGGTTTAACCCAATTTCCCGCCCGAAACAAGATCGCCCGCCGCGAGAGGACCCGCGCCCTCAGGCGGCGAGCACGCGCTCGATCTCGCTGACGAGCTGGCGCAGATGGAACGGCTTTTCGAGAACAGTCGCCTCGGTCGTCATCTGGCGCGCCTCGCGCAGCGCGACCGCAGCGAAACCGGTGATGAAGATCACCCGCAAATGCGGCCACATATCGCAAGCGCGGCGTGCCAGCTCGATGCCGTCGAGCCCCGGCATCACCACGTCGGCGAGAAGGAGGTCGACCGGATGCTCGTTCATCCGCGTCAGGGCCTGCTCGCCATCGGGATAGTCGTTGACGTCATGGCCGGCGCGCCGCAGCGCCCGGGCGAGAAAGAAGCGCAGATTGTCGTCGTCTTCGGCAAGAATGATTCGGGCCATGCGCGATCCGCCAATATCCCTCTCGAATCCTAGCCGGGAAACCTAAACGCAGCGAATAAAGGAAGTATTGACGTTTTCGCAGCGGCGGGCGGCATCCGCCGGGGATGACAGGGCGGGCGGATTGCCTGTAACTTTGGCCGCATGGAAGGCCACCTGGCAGAGATCGCGCCGCTTCGGCCGGCCGTCGAGGTCGTGGCGGCGGGCGTGCAGACCGTCCCCATGGTGCTGGCCTCGCCGCATAGCGGCACGACCTATCCGCCCGACCTCCTCGCCGCCTCGCGGCTCGATCCGCTGGCCCTGCGGCGCTCGGAAGACAGCTTCGTCGACGAGCTGTTCGGCGACGTGCCGAGCCTTGGCGCGCCGCTGCTTCGCGCGCATTTCGCCCGCGCCTATCTCGATCCCAATCGCGAGGCCTTCGAGCTCGATCCGGCGATGTTCGAGGACCCGCTGCCCGATTTCGTCAACTCGCACTCGCCGCGGGTGCGCGTCGGGCTCGGCACGATTGCCCGCGTGGTCGCCTCGGGCGAAGAGATCTACGCGCGAAAGCTGCGCTTTGCCGAGGCCTTGCAGCGGGTGGAGCAGCTCTATCGGCCCTATCACAAGACGCTCCAGCACCTGCTCGAGGCGACGCGCGCGCGCTTCGGCTTCTATATCCTGCTCGATTGCCATTCGATGCCCTCGACCACCCTGCCGCAAAGCCGGCTCGCCCAGCGCGGCCGGATCGACATCGTCCTCGGGGATTGCCACGGCACCTCCTGCGATCCCGTTCTCGCCGAGACCGCCCAGCGCTACCTCATCGACCGCGGCTATGCCGTTGCGCGCAACGCCCCCTATGCCGGCGGCTTCACCACGACGCATTACGGCAAGCCCGGCGAAGGCGGGCACTGCCTGCAGATCGAGATCGGCCGCAGCCTCTACATGGACGAGCGCCTCTATCAGCGAAAGCCGTTCTTCGCCCGACTCGCCGCGGATATGCGCGGGCTTGCCGCGACGCTCGCCGCGATCGATCCAGCCGCGCTGAGGCCCGCATGAAGGATGGCGCGGCGCCTTCGGTGCCGTTCGCCCTGCGTGCCGCACGAGAAAGCGATGTCTCCGCCATCGCCGCGCTTTACGGGCATTACGTGCGGATTTCGGCCGCGACCTTCGATCTGGTGCCACCGACGGAGAAGGAAATGGCGCGCCGGCACGGCGACATGGTCGCCGCCGGCCTGCCCTTTCTCGTCGCGAGCGAAGCCTCGAGCGGCCGGCTTTTGGGCTTTGCCTATGCTGGCTATTTCCGGCCGCGCCCGGCCTATCGCTTCACCCTTGAGGATTCGATCTATGTCGCGCCAGCGGTCACGCGCTGCGGCATTGGCCGCGCCTTGCTCGCGCGCCTCATCGCGGACGCGACGGCCCGGGGCTTCCGCCAGATGATTGCGATGATCGGCGACAGCGGCAATGCGGCCTCAATCGGTCTCCACGAGCAGGCGGGCTTCGCGCGGGCGGGGCTCCTGCCGGCCGCGGGGTTCAAGCTCGGCCGCTGGATCGATTGCGTCGTGATGCAACGAAGCCTCGGCGAGGGCTCGGCGACGCCCCCCGTCTGAGGCGCTCAAAGCCCCCGACCCGCGGGACGAACCCCGAAAAGAAAAGGGCCGCGCCGAAGCGCGGCCCAAGTTTAGGGAGGAAACGCCTAGAAGACGTACGGCAGGTCGTCGGGCGACGACCGATGCCGCAATGCACAATATGATGCAGGAACACTGCCAAATCAACCTTAAAATCGCTGCGGTAAAGAAATATTTTTCGCCCGATTTCCGCCAGCTTCGCCCCAAGATTGAAATGGTTGTTTGCATTGCACAATCATGGTGCGGCGCGATGCCGCAGCCTATTCGGAGGCGAATTCCCGGCGCAATGCCGCGCCATGCTGGTCGAGGCCGGGGACGGCGCGCAATGGCCCCTCCTCCACTCGGCGCCCGGGCGGCAGCGGCACCGCGACCTGTCCCGACGGGGTCGGCGTTTCCCCGAGGCGGAGTTGCGGGTGGTCGGCGAAATCGGCGACGCTGTTGAGGTTGCCATAGGCAATCCCGGCCGCATCGAGCCGCGCCGCTAGGGCAGCGCGGCTCGCGGCGGCGAAATTCTGGCCGATGATCGCTTCAAGGGCCGCGCGGTTGGCAACGCGCCGCGGATTGTCGGCAAAGCGCGGATCGCGGGCGAGTTCCGGCTGTCCGAGCACGCTAGCGCAGAACTTCACCCATTCCCGCTCGTTCTGGATGCCGAGAATGATCGCGCCCCCATCGCCGGTCGCGAAGGCGCCATAAGGCGCGATCGAGGGATGGCGCAGCCCGACGCGCTCAGGCGCGCGCCCGGCATAGGTGTGGTGCATGAGGGGCACCGCCATCCATTCGGCGGTGGCATCGAAGAGCGAGATCGAGAGAACGGCCCCCTCGCCGCGACGCTCGCGCCGATAGAGCGCCTCGAGGATCGCCGCATAGGCGTTGAGGCCCGCGGCAATGTCGGAGACCGACACCCCTACCCGCCCCGGCGCCTCGGGCGCCCCGGTGATCGAGGCGAGGCCGGTCTCGCCCTGGATCAGCAGGTCATAGGCCTTCATGTCACGATAGGGGCCGCTCTCGCCATAGCCCGAGACCGAGCAGGCGATGAGACGCGGAAACCGCCGGCAGAGCGCCGCCGGGTCGAAGCCGGCGCGCGCCGCGGCGCCGGGCGCCAGATTCTGCACGAACACGTCGGCGCGCGCGATCATGCGGAAGAGGAGCGCCCGATCGGCCTCGTCCTTGATGTCGAGGACAATCGATTCCTTGCCGCGGTTGAGCCAGACGAAATAAGCGCTCTCGCCCTTGGCCGCGCGATCGTAGCCGCGCGCGAAATCGCCCTCAGGGCGCTCCACCTTGATGATTCGCGCGCCGGCATCGGCGAGCCGGCAGGTCGCGAGTGGCGCTGCGACCGCCTGCTCCAGCGCGACGACGAGAATGCCTTCGAGCGGCCCCTTCATCCTCTCACTCTCCGCGGCTGCGCGCCGTGAGAATAGGCAATCGCGCGTGCCGTCGAAAGCGCCCTCGCCTTGCGCCTGGCGCCGCACGGCGTCACAATAAAACTTGACGATCCATGCGGGCGGGAGGCTGCCGATCATGCTGCGCGTCGCGATTCTCGACGACTATCTCGCCGTGGCATTGCGGCTTGCGGATTGGAAGAGCCTTCATCCCGAGGCGCAGATCGAGGCCTTTCCGGAGCACATCGCCGATATCGACACGCTGGCCAAGCGCCTCCACACCTTCGAGTGCCTGGTGCTGACGCGCGAGCGCACGCCCTTGCCGCGCACGCTGATCGACAAGCTGCCCAATCTGCGGCTGGTGATCACCGCCGGCATGCACAACGCCTCGATCGATGCCGCCGCCTTGGCCGAGCGCGGCATCGTTTATTGCGGCACCCAGGGCGTCGGCTATCCGACGGCCGAGCTGACCTGGGGACTGATCTTCGCGCTCTTGCGCAACATCCCGCGCGAGGATCGCGCCATCCGCCAGGGCCGCTGGCAAACCGCGATCGGCTATGGCGCCCATGGCAAAACGCTCGGCATCATCGGCCTCGGGCGGTTGGGGACGATGGTGGCCAAGACCGGCCAGGCTTTCGGGCTCGAGCTTATCGGCTGGAGCCGCAGCCTGACCGACGCGCGCGCCGCCGAGCTCGGCGTCAAGCGCGTCGAGAAAACCGAGCTCTTCGAGCGCGCCGACATCGTCACCATCCATGTTCCGCTCAACAAGGAGAGCCGCGGTCTTGTCGGCGCGGCCGAGCTCGCGCGCATGAAGCCGAGCGCTTACCTCGTCAATACCTCGCGCGGGCCGATCGTCGAGGAAGCGGCGCTGCTCGCGGCGCTCAAAGGCCGGCGCATCGCCGGCGCCGCGATCGATGTTTATGACCGCGAGCCGATCGCCAAGGATCACCCGTTCCTCGAGCTCGACAATGTCGTGCTGACGCCGCATCTCGGCTATGCGATCGAGGAGAATTTCCGCATCTACTATGCCAACGCGGTCGAGAACATTCGCGCCTTCCTCGACGGCAAGCCAATCCGCCTGATCGCGCCGCGTCACTGAGCGATCGCAACGAGGCACAACCGGGGGAATGAAATGGGTCTTCGAACCGCGCTCTTCGTGACGATCGCCGCGCTCGTGGCGGCTCTCTCGGGGCCGGCGCGCGCGGCGGAGGGAAAGCTCGAGAACGTGGTTCTCGCCAATCCGGCGATCAGCCTCTCCTTCAGCGCCTCCTACCTCGCCGAGGATTTGGGCCTCTTCGAGAAGAACGGGCTCAAGGTCAAGACGATCGAGATCCCGGGCGTCGGCTCGGCCAATGCGGTGATCTCGGGCAGCGCCGATTTCGCGCAGATCTCCTCGATCACGCTGACGCGCGCCGCGGCCAAGAGCCAGCGCATGCTCGGTATCGTCGAGACCACAGACAAGCCGATCATCCAGGTCTCGCTGCGCAAGGACCTCGCCGAAGCGGCAGGCTTCGACCCGAAGGCCTCCTTCGCCCAGCGCGCGGCGGCGTTGCGCGGCCACACCATCGCCGTCGATGCCACCGGCTCGCTCATTCACGGCTATGTGCTGCTCATGGCCAAGCGCGCGGGGATTCCGCGCGACGATGTCCATGTCGCGATCATGCAGCCGCCCAATATGATCGCCGCTTTCAAGAGCAAGCAGATCGACGGCATCGCCATGTCGCCGCCCTGGGCGATGATCCCGGTCGTTCAAGGCGAGGCCGTGATGATCGCGAGCGGGCCCGATGGCGATCCCAAGGACCTCGATCCTTTCGTCAACAACGTCGTCGTGACCTTGCCTTCGACTTGCGAGAAGCGCCGCGCCGTCTGCATGAGCATGGGCCACGCCTTCGCCGCGGCCGAGGCCTATATCCACGACCACCCGCAGGAGGCGCTGGCGCTGCTGCAAAAGCGTTTCTCGAAGCTCGATCCGAAGGTGCTCGCGGCGGCGTTCGAGACGGTGCGCAAAATCAGCCCCAGCCCGCCGATCATCAATGTGAAAGGCTTGGAGAACGCCGAGGTCTTCAATGTCGATGCCGGGCTGATGAAGCCCGAGGAGAAGCTCAAATCCTATGCCGGTCTGACGACCGACGAATTCGTCAAATAGAGACGAGATCGATTCAACGGACGGGTCCGGACGTCCGGAGCCAAAGGGGGAATAGATGAGGTTCGGTGCAATGAAAGTCTCGACAGCCGGGGTCGCGCTGTTGGCGCTCGCGGCCTGGGCGGGAGGCGCGGCGACGGCCGCGGCCGATACGCATATCAAGATCGGCTTCATCAACAGCTATTCGGGCTTCTTGGCGCAGCCGGGCGACGAGATGGACAAAGGCGTCGCGCTCTATGTCAAAGAGCATGAGAAGGACCTGCCGCCGGGCGTCACGATCGAGGTCATCAAGCGGGACGACACCTCGACGCCCGAGGTCGCCAAGCGCATCGCGCAGGAACTGATCACCCGCGACCATGTGCAGCTTCTTTTCGGCGTGATCGCTTCGCCCAACGCCGCGGCGATCGCGCCGCTGACCGCGCAGGCGAAGGTGCCGATGATCATCACCAACGCCGCCGGCGCTGGCATCACGCGCATCTCGCCCTATGTCGTGCGCGTCTCCTTCACCCTGTGGCAGTCGGGCCTGCCGATGGGGCAATGGGCGGTGAAGCAGGGCTGGAAGAAAGCCTTCGTTGCGATCAGCGATTTCATCCCCGGCCACGACGCGGGCGACGCCTTCAAGAAAGGCTTCACCAGCGCCGGGGGCCAGATCATCGGCGACATCGCCTTCTCGCCGACCTCGCCTGATTTCCCGCCGGTGGTGCAGCGCATTCGCGACGCCAAGCCCGATGTCGCCTTCGTCTGGGTTCCCGCCGGAACGCAGGCGACCGGCATCATGAAATCGATCCAGGATCTGGGCGTGCGCCAGGCCGGCATCAACATCATCTCGACCCAGGACCTCGTGCCCGACGAAGAGCTGCCGAATATGGGGAGCACGCCCATCGGCGTCATCACCTCGGGGAATTATTCTGCGGCCGCGGACCGGCCGGCGAACAAGGCTTTCGTCGCCGCCTGGAAGAAAGCTTATGGCGACAAGCCGGCGCCGGATTTCCTCTCGGCCGATGGCTGGGACGGGATGATGATGGTGTTCGATCTGCTGAAAGCGACCAAGGGCCAGTTCACCGCCGATCAGGCGATGGCGTTCCTCTCGCATTGGAAGACCGATCAAAGCCCGCGCGGCCCGATCTCGGTCGACCCGCAGACTCGCGACATCGTCCAGAACATCTATATCCGCAAGACGGAGATGAAGAACGGCGCGCTGGCCAATATCGAGTTCGACACGATCCCCAACGTCAAGGATCCGTGGAAGGAACTCAACCCGCCCAAGAAATAGCGGCGGCTCCCGGTGCCGAGGCGATGAGCGCGAGCCCCATCCGCTTCGATGATCGCGTCGCGATCGTCACCGGCGCCGGGAATGGCCTTGGGCGCAGCCACGCGCTGGGCCTCGCCGCGCGCGGCGCCAAGCTCGTGGTCAACGATCGCGGCGCCGCGCTCGACGGGTCGGGCGCATCGGCCTCGCCCGCAGCGCGGATCGCAGCCGAGATTGAGGCACAAGGCGGCATCGCGATCGCCGACGAGACCGACATCACCGATTTCGCGGCGGTGACGGCGATGGCCAAGCGCACGATGGGGCGCTGGGGCCGGATCGACATCCTCGTCTGCAATGCCGGCATTTTGCGCGACAAGAGCTTTGCGAAGATGGCGCTCGGCGATTTCCGCGCGGTGATCGAGGTTCATCTGATGGGCGCCGTGCATTGCGCCAAGGCGGTTTGGGAGACGATGCGGGCGCAGAATTACGGACGCATTGTCTTCACCACCTCATCGAGCGGGCTCTACGGCAATTTCGGCCAGGCGAATTACGGCGCGGCGAAGACCGCGCTGATCGGGCTGATGAATGTGCTGCATCACGAGGGGCAGAAGAACGGCATCTGCGTCAACATCCTGTCGCCGACCGCGGCGACGCGCATGACCGAGCAATTCCTTCCCGACGAGGACAAGGACCTGCTCTCGCCCGAGGCGGTGACGCCGGGCCTCCTCTATCTCGCGAGCGAGGACGCGCCGTCGCGTATGATGCTTTGCGCCGGCGCGGGCTGCTTTGCGCGGGCGGAACTGCTCGAAAGCGAGGGCCGTTTCCTTCCAGAGAACGAACGCAGCCCCGAGGCCGTCGCCGCGCTCTTTGCGGCGGGCGCCGATCGCGGCACACCGGCGCCCTTGCCGGATGCCTGGGCGCAAACCAAGAGATACGTGGCAATGGCAAAGAAGGCATTGGGACGATGAGTGAAAGTTTGACCGTCGCAATCGTGGGCGGCGGGATTGCCGGGCTGGCGCTGGCGATGAATCTCGAGAAGCGCGGCGTCTCCTGCCGCGTCTATGAGGTGGCGCCCGAGCTCAAGGAATTGGGCGTCGGCATCACCTTGCTGCCGCATGCGACGCGCGAGATTGCCGAGCTGGGGCTGCTCGACGAGATGAAGTCGCTGGCGATCGAGAATCTCGAAAGCTGCTTCTTCAACCGCTTTGGCCAGCTGCTCTACAAGGAGCCGCGCGGGAAATATGCCGGCTACGCTTATCCCGAGCTCGGCATTCATCGCGGCCGGCTGCACATGGCGCTTTACAAGGCAGCGCTTGCGGCGCTCGGACCCGAGCGGCTCCTGACCAATCGTCAATGCCTCCGCATCGAGCAGGATGACGCCGGCGTCACGCTTCATTTGCGCGAGACATCGAGCGGCAAGACGATCGAGCCGGTCAGGGCCGCGGTCGCCATCGGCTGCGACGGCATCAACTCGGCGGTGCGGCGGCAATTCTATCCCGACGAGAAATTGGCTTTCGCCGGCATCAACAGTTGGCGCGGCGTGACGCGGCGCAAGCCGATCCTGACCGGCCGCTCCTATATGCGCGTCGGCTCGATCCGCACCGGCAAGATCGTGATCTATCCCATCATCGACAAGATCGACGACCAGGGGAACCAGCTCATCAACTGGATGGCCGAGATTCAATCGGGTGCGACCGCGCAGAACGATTGGAACAAGCCCGGCCGGCTCGAGGATTTCATCTCGATCTATGACAGTTGGAAATTCGACTGGCTCGATGTCGGCGCGCTCATCCGCAATGCCGACACCATCCTCGAATATCCGATGGTCGATCGCGATCCGGTGGCGCGCTGGACCTTCGGCCGCATCACCTTGGCGGGCGACGCCGCCCATCCGATGTATCCGCGCGGCTCGAACGGCGCCGCGCAAGCCTTGATCGATGCGCGCACCCTTGCCGATCTCCTCGCGCGAACCGCCGATCCGGCCGCCGCGCTCAAGGATTACGAATCGCGCCGGCTCGATGCCACCGCCAAAGTGGTGCGCACCAATCGCGAGCATCCGCCCGATTTCATCAATATCCGCGTCGAGGAGCTGGTCGGCGACCGGCCTTTCGAGAAGCTCGACGCCTATATCACCAATGACGAGCTGAAAGCGCTGAGCGATCAGTATAAGCGCGTCGCCGGCTTTGCCCTGAGCGACGTGACGTAAGCGTTCAGCCGGCCAGCGCCCGGGCGATGCTCTCGCCGGCGATCTTGCCGAAGGTCAGCGCCTTGGCGAGGCCGCCGCTATAGCCGACGACAGGTCCGCCTTCGAGCCCGCCGATCGTGCCGCCCGCCGCATAGAGCCCCTCGATCGCGTGGCCGTCGCGATGCTGGACGCGCGCCGCCGCATCGACCGCGAGACCGCCCATCGTGTAGGTGATGCCGGCGCAGAGCGGCACGGCATAAAAGGGCGGCCGGCGGATCGGCAGCGCCTTCGAGCCCCAAATATGGCCGAAATCGGCGCTGCGCGGCGGATCGAGGCGATCGAGCGTGCCGGCTTCGACCGCGTCGTTGTAGCGCGCGACCGTCGCGGCAACGGTTTCGCGCGGCAGCCCGGCCTGCGCCGCAACCGCATCGAGGCTCTCGCCGCGATAAAACGTGGCGCCGGTCTGGACCAGAAACGGATTGGCCGACATCACATAAGTCTTGCCGCTGAGCTCCCAGATCGTCTCGTCGAAGATCGCAACCGCGCCCAGCGGATCCTCGAGCCGCGCGATCGCGTTGGCGATTGCGACACCCGCCAGGCCTTCATCGGTGAAGCGCCGGCCGCTCGCATCGACCGCGATCCCGGCGGCGATCGGGAAGTCGATCGTCGGGTAAGGCCAGAGCTCGGGATCGTCCATCGCGTCGCGCGCCTGAACATGGCCATAGAAGCAGTTCATGTCGGTGAGCGCCGCGCCCACCGCCTCGGCCATGAGAAGCCCGTCGCCGTGGCTGGTCTTGGCGTTGCGCTCGAGCAGCCGCTCGGGACGCTTGCTGATGAAGCGGCGAACGAGATCGGGATTGCCTTGGAACCCGCCATCGGCGAGCACGACCGCGCGCGCGGCAAAGCGATGGCTCTCGCCGTCCTTCGTCGCGACGACGCCAGCGCAGCGCCCGTACTCCATGATCAAGTCGCGCGCCCGCGTGCCGCGCTGCAGCGTTCCGCCCAAGGCGTGGAGCTTCGCCGTCAGCGTCCGCAGCATCACATCGCCGGCGCGTCCCTGCCAATGCAGCCCGGGCTGACGCGGCACCGGCGGCGCCAAGGTCGCAAGACTGCGCGTCGCGGCGCCGGCCTTGATCGTGCGGATGCCGAGCCCGATGAGCCAGCGCAGCGCCGGCCCCGCCTTGGCCGCGTATGTGTCGCGAAGCTCGGCCGCGACATAGCCGCGTGTCGCCTCATCGATCGCGGCGGAGAGCGAGTCCGCGCCGCCCAGCATGTCATGCAGCGCGACCTGGAACACGCCCATGGTGATGCGCGAATTGCAGAGATAATTCTCCTCGGCGCCCTGTTCGAGGATGACCGGACGCAGCCCCGCTTCGGCGCAGCGCAGGGCCGCCGCAAAGCCGGCAAGCCCGCCGCCGATCACAACGACGTCCTGCGCTCTTTCGCTCATGTCTTGCCGCTCAATCGAGTGCCGACCATAGGATGTCGGCGCCGCCGGGCTTCACCTCGATCATCGCCGAAAGGATCGCATTGTCGCCAGCGCCCGTGCGCACGCCGGCGCGCAGCGTGTAGACCCGGCCCGCTTCCAGCACCTCGACCCCGTTCGGCGAGGCCTCGCGTTCGATGAGCGACAAACCGATGCCGGCGACGGGTTTGCGCGCCGCCGGATGGACCTCCATGCCGCCCAGCTTGTCGCGCGCGATCGCGGCAAGCTCGGCCGTGGCGACGCCTGCGCGGGCTTTTTCCAGCATCGCCGCCAAACCCGCGCGCGTGCGCTCGATGGTCGCATGAGGTGCAGTCGCCAAGGTCAGCGAGCCATCCGCCCAATAGCCGGCGCGCCGGACGGCGATGTAAGCGAGCAGCGGATCGAGCCGCGTGCTGTCGGGACTGTCGAGCGCCGTGGGTGTGCCGCCTGCGACGAGGCTCGCAAGCACGCGGACATCCTGTGCGCCCGCATCGTTTGCCGCGTCCTCGGCGGCGAGCGCCGCTTGCCGCGCCGTGCCACCACGTTCGAAGCGCTCGCGCAACGCCGCGGCCGCTCTCGCGAGAACGCTGCGGGCTTCGCGCATGAGGCGCCGCTCGACCGGCGACTTTGCTCGCAGCAAAGGATCGAGCCGCGCGCCCATATCGTTCAGCGGGCGTGCCGGGAGCGCGGCGGAAAGACGCGGCGGAAGATCGGCCGGCATCGCCTCGGTCGTCCAGAAGCCAAGCGGTCCCGGCGCGAGTGCCTCCGCCCATTCGGCGATCTGCTTGCCGGCATCGCGGAGCGGCTTCACGCCCTCGACCCAGGTGAGGCGCTGCGCGTTCACCATCATATGCGGGCTGCCGGCGCTGTGCAGCCGAACGCTGCCGTCGAGCGCGAGGAGAGCGAAAGCGGATTCGAGCTTCGGCGTGAAGTTGGTCAAATAAGCAAGCGCGGCGCTCTCGAGCTTGTTGCCGTAGACGACGAGACCGGCATGGCCCGATGCGGCGAGCCGGCGCAGTACCTCCTTGACGCGCCGCTCGAATTCCGCGCGCGGCAGCGAGGTTTCGTCCCAATCATAAGCGCCCACCAGTACCGCGGGCTGCATCACCTCCATGATCCGGCTCCCTCCCGCGTCACGCCGCCACAGTGGCGAGCCAGGCCGTGCGCTTGCTCAGCTGCTCGACCCCGCTCGCCGTCACGCGCACGGGCTCGCCGCAAAGGAGATAGCCGGTCTCGGGCAGGTATTGATTGGGATGGACGACGAAGACCATGTCTTCGCCGAGAATCGTGTTGTTGTCGGGCGCGACATCGCCCGGCGCGTTGGAGCCGTGGCCGAGCCCATGACCGCGGCGCCTTATATGCGGCGGGCGGCAGAATTCGGCATAACCTTCGGCGCTCAGCACCTCGTCGATCGCTTTCGCGACCTCGCCCATGCGAATGCCCGGCTTTACCGTGCGGATGCCCGCCTCCATCGCGCGCACGACGAGGGCGTATTTTTCCGCGAGCACATTGCTGGGCCGTCCGACCGCTGCGGTGCGGCAGATTTGCGACAGCTGACCGCGATAGGTGGGCGTCATCTCGGCGAGAATGACGTCGCCCGCTTCGAGCTTGCGGCCGCTCGAAGGCTGCACCGCCCGATTGTGCGGCGATGCGGTGAGCAGGAAGAAATTATCGTCGGCGCCGAGTTCTTCCATATAGAGCCTCAGCCGCACCGCAAGCTCGCATTCCGGCATGCCGGGTTGCGCGATCTCGAGAAGGCGGTCGAAGCCGCGCTCGGCGATCGCCGTGGCGCGGCGCGCATTCTCGATCTCTGCGGCAGTCTTCGGCATCAAGGCCGCTTCGAGCTTCTGATCGAGCGTCTTGGCGTCGCCCGCAAACGCGGCGAGCCGCCGGCCGGTCGCGGCGCGCAGCTTGCCGAGACCCGCGGTTGCGGTCTTGCCGCGCGGCAATCCTTTGGGGAACTGCGCCTCGACGGCTTGCGGCAAATCCTCGGCGCCGCGAATCCGCCAGCCGGCGGCGCGCGCTTCTGCGCGCGAAATCTCCCATTCGGGCGTCACGATCAGGGTCGGCGCTTCGCCGCGCGCGAGGATGGCGAGGCTTTCGCCGAGCGCGCGATAGCCCGTCAGATGAAACACCGTGTCGATACGAGCGAGCTCGTTCGAGGCGACGAGCATCACATCGGCCCCTTCGGTCGCCATCAGCTTATAGGCGGCATCAAGCCTCTGCGCGATATCCATCGCCCGCTCTCTCCTCATTCCTCTTTTGTGCAACCAGCATACTTTGCCGCGTGCGAAACGAGCAAGGATCGTTGACATCGCGGCAGGCACGGAACAGGATTTGCGCCCCGCCGCGGCGCTGCTTCGGCGTCAAGAAACAACCAAGCTGGGACTTTACGCATGGGAGCACATGTCGCGCTCGATATCGGTGGGACCTTCACCGATCTCGTCTATGTCGATGATCGGACCGGCGAGCTGCGTCATGCCAAGAGCTCGACGACGCCAGAGGATTTCACCATCGGCATCGAGAATTGCCTGAAGAAGAGCGGCGTCGCGCTCGGCCAATGCGAGACCTTCGTCCATGGCGCGACCATCGCCATCAACACTCTCATCGAGCAGACCGGCGCGCCGACCGTCCTCATCGCGACCGCGGGCGCGGGCGATGCTTACCTCATCGGCCGCGGCAACCGGCCGGAGGCCTATAACGTCTTCTTCAAGCGAACCACGCCGCTCGTGCGCCGCGGCATGATCGTCGAGGCGAATGAGCGCATGAGCGCCAAGGGCGAGGCCATCCTGCCCTTGAGCGAAGCCGAGATCGCCACCGTCTGCAAGAAAGTGGCGGCGCTGAAGCCCCAGGCGATCGCCGTGTGCTTTCTTCATTCCTATGTCGATCCGACGCATGAGCAGAGAATGGGACAGGCGCTGCGCCACGCTTTCCCCAACGCCTACATCTCGCTCAGCCACGAAATCCTGCGTCAGTACCGCGAATATGAGCGCAGCTCGACGACGGTGGTGAACGCCTATATCGGGCCGCGCGTCTCGACCTATCTGCACGCGCTCGAGAAGCGGCTCGAGGATCAAAAATTTAGCGGCACGCTGCTCATCATGCAGTCGAATGGCGGCGTGACCTCGGTCTCCGCCGCGAGCCGCGCGCCCGTCGCGCTGATGGAATCGGGCCCCGTCGGCGGCATCAACGCCTCGGCCGAGATCGGCCAGCGGCTCGGCCATCCGCAGGTCATCGCCTTCGACATGGGCGGCACCACCGCCAAGGCGAGCGTGGTGCGCGACGGCCATCCGGCGATCGCCGAAGGCTATTACGTCGGCGGCTATGCCTCGGGTCATCCGGTGATGCTGCCGGTGGTCGATGTCGTCGAGGTTGGCGCCGGCGGCGGCAGCATCGGCTGGATCGACAGCGTCGGCGCGCTGAAGGTCGGCCCCAAAAGCGCGGGCGCCTCGCCCGGTCCCGTGTGCTATCGCACGGGCGGCGAAGAGCCCACCATCACCGACGCCAATCTCGTCCTCGGCCGGCTCGACGGCGAGAATTTCCTCGGCGGCGAGATGAAGCTCGACACAGCCGCGGCGCGCGCGGCGATCAAGGAGAAGCTCGCCGACAAGCTCGGCCTCACCGTCGAGGAAGCGGCGCTCGGTATGCTGAAGATCGCCGTCGCGCATATGACCCTCGCCGTGCGCGGCGTCTCGATCGAGCGCGGCTATGATCCGCGCGACTTCGTCCTCGTCGCCTCCGGCGGGAATGGCGGGCTGCACGCGCCGCTGATCGCGCGCGAATTGTCGATCCCGCATGTCATCCTGCCGGTTCTGCCGGCGCATTTCTCGGCCGTCGGCATGCTGATGACCGATCTGCGTCACGACTATGTCCAGACCCATGCGCGGGCGATGGCGGAGGCGGATTTCGCGGCGATCCGGCAGATCTGCGGCGCCTTCATCGACGCGGGATCGGCCCTGCTCGCCTCCGAGGGCATCGCCGCGCCGCAGCAGAAAATCCAACTCTCGCTCGATATCCGTTATGTCGGCCAGGAATTCTATTTGAACGTGCCGGTGACGATGGACGAGATCGCGCGCGAAGACCGCCAGGGAATTCGCCGCAATTTCGACGCGCTGCATGAGCGCCATTACGGCCAGAGCGCCGAGCAGCGGCCGGTCGAGATCGTCAATGTCCGGGCGAGCGCCATCGGCGAGCGCGTGCGGCTCGATCTGCGCCCGCCCGCCCCGGAGGCACGCGGCAAGCCGCCAGGCCAGCGCGCGGTCTATCTCGTCGATGCGCGCCATCCGACGCCATGCGCGATCTATGACCGCTCCTCGCTCGCACCGGGCAGCCGTATCGTCGGGCCGGCCATCATCGAGGAAAGCGCCTCGACCGTGCTTCTCCAGCATGGCGACACGGCGCAAATCTGCGACACCGGCGAAATTCTGATTGCGATAGGAGGCGTCTAGATGGCGGCCGATCCGATTACGGTCGAGGTGCTGCGCAATGCGTTGCCGGCGATCGCCGACGAGATGTCGCATGTGTTGAAGCGCACCTCCTACAACATGATGATCTACGAGGTCGGCGATTACAGCTGCGCGATCCTCGACAAGGCGGGCAATCTCTTGGCGCAGAACGGCGGCGGGGTCAGCCATTTCCTCGCCGATCTCGGCGTCGTCATCCGCGACGGCGTCGAGCGCATCAAGCGCTTTGCGCCGGGCGACGTGATCCTGATGAACCATCAGGCCGTGTGCGGCCAGCATCTCAACAATATGTGCGTCTATACGCCGTTCTTCTGGCAAGGCGAGCTGTTCGGCTTCACCATCATCCGCGCGCATTGGATCGATGTCGGCGGCTATTCGACCGGATTCGGCGCGGGCTCGGCGGCGTCCGACCCCTGGCTCGAGGGCTTACAGTTCAACCAGCTCAAAATCTACGAGGCGGGCAAGCCCAACGAAACCGTGCTGGCGTTGATCGCCGACAATATCCGCTATCCCGAATCCTCGATGGGCGATCTCGAAGCGCAAATCACCGCCTGCAATCTCGGCTTAAAACGCCTTGAAGAGCTGTTCGCCAAATACGGCCAGGCGACGATCGAGGATTCGATCGAGCAGATTTTCGCCCAGACGGAGGCGCAATGCCGCCAGGTGATCGCCGAGTTCACCGACGGCAGCTATGAATTCTCGACCGAGTTCGACGACAGCGCTGCCGCGACCGACGGCCCCCTAAAAATCCACGTCAAGGTCACGATCGCCGGCAGCGACATGATCGTCGACCTCTCCGGCTGCTCGCCGCAGCGCAACTCGGGCATCAATGGGCGCACCTTGGCTGCGCCCTACATCGCCTATAAGGCGCTCACCTCGCCGGTCGAGCCGGTGAATGAAGGCTCGTTCCGCGCGCTGAAGGTGGTGCTGCCGGAAGGAAGCTTCATGATGGCGAAATTCCCTGCGCCGATGGCTTCGTGGAGCGTCGCGTTGCCAAGCGTGATCGATGCGATCCTCGCCGCCATGGCGCCGGCACGCAAATCGATGACGCCCGCCGCGCATAAAGGCGCGATGGGCGACAATATGACGTTCTTCGGCACCGATCCCGCGACCGGCAAGCGCTTCGTCGTGCAAAGCACCGAGGGCGGCGGCTGGGGCGGCCGGCCGATGGAGGATGGGCCATCGGCCTCCTGCACGATCTGCCAGGGCGATGTGCGCAACGGCCCGATCGAATCCTTGGAGCAGCGCTTTCCGATCGTCGTCGAGCAGCGCAAGCTGCGCACGGATTCGGCCGGCGCCGGCCAGTTCCGCGGCGGGCTCGGGCTCGACGTCAAAGTGCGCAACTTCGTCGCCGGGCGCTGGAACATTACCCAGACCGGCCGCCATCGCGTGCCGCCCTGGGGACTCTGGGGCGGCAAGGATGGCGGCAAGCCCGACCGGCTGGTGCTGCGCGCGGGCGAGAATGAGTGGAAATCCGTCAACGCCAACTGGTACCAGGTCCCGGCGGAATCGCGCGTCATCATCCGCAGCGCCGGTGGCGGCGGTTGGGGCGATCCTTTGGATCGCGACCCGATGCGCGTGATCGAGGATATCCGCGACGGCATGGTCTCGGCCGAGGCGGCGCGCGCGGAATACGGCGTCGTCGCAAAGCTCAACGGGGGCGATGGGCTCGATGCGGTCCAGCTCGACCGCGCGGCGACCGAGGCGTTGCGCCGGGACAAGCGGGGGCAGCGTGGCGGCTGATCCGCGCCTCCTGCCCGATCTCGCGGCGTGGATCGCGGCGCTGCGCGCGTCCGACCTCGATGCCGCGATCCTCGATCGGCTGAAGCTCCACGCGCTCGACGCGCTCGCTTGCACCTGCGCCGGCGCCGCGGCTTCGGAATTCACGACGACGCGCGATGCGCTCATCGATGCGGCCTTCGCATCGCCGCCGAAAAATCTCCTCGACCACCCCGCTTGCGCCGCGGCGCTGCTCGTGACCGCGTGCCGGCTCACCGAATGCGACGATATCCATATCGGCTCTTGCGTGACGCCGAGTTCGGTGGTGATGCCGGTGGCGCTGCTGTGGGGACATCGCGCCAAAGCGTCGCGCGACACCATCATCGAAGCGATGCTCGCCGGCTATCAGGTGATGGTGACCTTGGGTCTCGCCGCGCATGGCGCGGAGAACGTCTATCGCGGCGTGTGGCCGACTTATCTGACGGGCGGCATTGCCGCGGCGGCGATTGCGGCGAAGACCATGGGCTTCGAGGAAGAGCAGATTCGCGACGCGATGGCGATCGCGGCATCGAGCGCAACGGGCGTCACCGGCCGGATCGAGAAAGAGCCCGCGCCGCGCTGGCTCGTTCTCGCCTCCGCCATCCAAAGCGGGCTGCTCGCAGCCGCTGCTGCCGCGCACGGCATCCATGGCGATGAGACGATCCTCGCCAAGGTCTCGCCGGTCTGGAGCGCGGAGAAGATCGCCCTGCCCGAGATCGCGGGGCCGGGCGCGCCGCCGCATCTCCCGCGCATCGGCTTCAAGCCTTATTGCACCTCGCGCCAAGGCCTTTCGGCGACCGAGGCCTTCATCGGCGCGCTCCGCACCAACAGAATCGAGCCGGGCGCGATCGAGAAGATCACGCTTGCCGTGCCACAACAGTATCGCGCGATGATCGATCGCGCCAAGCGGCCCAAGACCAAGTCGGAATCGCGCGGCATTCACTATCAGCTGGCGATGGCCGCGCTCTATCCGGACGAGCTCTGCGACATCGAGCGTGCGACGCTGCACAATGAAGAGCCGGCGGTCCAGCGCCTTCTCGACCGTATCGAGGTGACCGTGTCGGATAAATTGACCGCGCTCTATCCGCGGCAATGGGGCGGCGCGGTGCGGATCGAGGCGGGCGGCAAGGCTTACGATAACGAGATTCTCAATCCGCGCGGCGATCCCGAGACGCCTTTGGGCCGCGACGGCATCACGGCAAAGCTCGATACCATGTCGCGCTTCCTGCCGCGCCCGATCCCGACGCAAGATCTCGCGCGCCAGATCGATGCGCTCGATTTCGGTGCCTGCCTCGAGATCCTCGTCGCGCGGGTCGGGGCTTAGCCGACCTCGAACACGACGCCTTGCGCCAGCGGCAATTGGCTTCCGTCATTGGTGGTGTTGGTGGCGCGCCGCATATAGGCTTTCCACGCATCGGAGCCCGCCTCGCGGCCGCCGCCGGTCTCCTTCTCGCCGCCGAAAGCGCCGCCGATCTCGGCGCCCGAGGGCCCGATATTGACGTTGACGATGCCGCAATCGGAGCCTTCGTCCGATAAAAAGAATTGCGCCTCGCGCAGATCCTTGGTGAAGATCGACGAAGCGAGGCCCTGCGGCACCGCATTGTGCAGTGCCACGGCCTCCTCGAAATTTTTATATTTCATCGCATAGAGAATCGGCGCGAAGGTCTCGCGCTCGATGATCTTCGCCGCGTCTTTCATTTCGACCAGCGCCGGCTGCACGTAATAGGCATCGTGCCCGCCGATCTTCACCCGCACGCCGCCGATAACGCGTCCGCCGGTGCGGCGCGCCTCCTCGAGCGCTTTCTGCATCTGGTCGAAGGCCGCGCCATCGATCAGCGGACCGACCAGCGTCTTCGGATCGCGCGGATCGCCCACCACCGCCCGGCGATAGACCTGCTTCAGCCGGTCGATGAGCTCGCGATAGACGCGCTCATGAACGATGAGGCGGCGCAGGCTGGTGCAGCGCTGCCCGGCCGTGCCCATCGCGGCAAAGGCGATGGCGCGCAAGGCGAGATCGAGATCGGCCGAAGGACAGACGATCGCGGCATTGTTCCCGCCCAATTCCAGGATCGAGCGGGCAAAGCGTGCGGCGAGCACCGGCGCCACCGCCCGGCCCATCGTCGTCGAGCCGGTCGCGGAGAGGAGTGCAATCCTCGGATGCTTCGCGAGCGCCGCCCCGGCCTTGGCGTCGCCGATAATGACGCTCGACAGCCCTTCGGGCGCCTCGCCGAAGCGCGCGGCGGCGCGGCGGAAGAGCGCATCCACGGCGAGCGCGGTCAGCGGCGTCTTCTCCGAAGGCTTCCACACCAGCGCATTGCCGCAGACCAGCGCCAGCGCGGCATTCCAGCTCCACACCGCGACCGGGAAATTAAAGCTCGAGATGATGCCGACGACGCCCAGCGGATGCCAGGTCTCGGTCATCGCATGGCCCGGCCGCTCGCTGGCGATGGTCTTGCCGTAGAGCTGGCGCGATAGGCCGACGGCGAAGTCGCAGATATCGATCATCTCCTGGACTTCGCCAAGGCCTTCCGAGAGGATTTTTCCCGCCTCGAGCGTGACCAGCCGGCCGAGCGCGTCCTTGGCCGCGCGCAGCTCCTCGCCGAAGAGCCGCACCAGCTCGCCACGCCGGGGCGCCGGGACGCGGCGCCAGGCGAGAAAGGCTCGCTGTGCTTCCTCGATCTTGCGGCCAATGGAAGCGGGCGTGTCGTCGCGCAGCTTTGCCATTACGGAGCCCGTGATTGGCGAGTGCACGGGTCGCGCGCCGCCGCTCAAGCATGCCGGCGGGACGCCGAGCGATTCGAGAATGTCTCTGGCTTCGATCTCGGGCGCGGCAAAGGTGGCGGATGAGCGCATCCCAATCTCCCTCGGTCTTTCTCCCGCGGCGCCGCCGATGATAGCATGGCCGAATCCGCCATCCGGGGGAGACCATGCCGGTCAAGCAAGCGCACAGGCTCGACGCGATCGACATCAAGATCCTCTCCGCCTTGCAGCGCGAAGGCCGGATGACCATCCAGAAGCTCGCCAAGACCGTCGGCCTGTCGGCGCGGCCCTGCCTCGAGCGGGTGCGCCGCCTGCAAGCCGGCGGCATCATCCTCGGCTATCAGGCGGTGATCGATCTCGAGCGGCTGTCGAAGCCGGTGACCGTCTTCGCCGAGCTGTCCCTGACCCGCCAGGCGCGCAATGAGCGCGTCGAGACGCGGCTCAAGCAAATCGAGGAATCCGTCGAGTGCTGGGAGATCGGCGGCGCCTCCGACTATCTCGTGCGCTTCGTGTGCGAAGACCTGACGCGCTATGAGACCCTGACCCAGGAGCTGCTGGGCGACCGCCGCCTTGGCGTCGCCCGCATCGTCAGCCATATCGTGCTGCGCACGATCGGCCGTTTCGCCGGCTATCCCGCCTCGCTCCTGGCGCCGCGCCGCTGACGGCCACGACAGAATCTGTCGTTCGACGAGCGAGTCGACAGCGCATTCGGCTGAGACCCTGTCGGAGTTCGGCCACACCTGTCGCGCAATCAGCACAATATTAGCAATTGAGGGTTAAGAGGCTTCCCAGCTTGAGAGGCTTGTCATGGCCATGGACAACGCCATTGCACTCGAGAACCGCTTTGCGGCGCAGAATTACCATCCCCTGCCCGTCGTGCTCGCGCGCGGCGAAGGCGCCTTCCTGTGGGATGTCGAGGGCCGCCGCTATATCGACATGATGAGCGCCTATTCGGCGGTGAGCCACGGCCATGCGCATCCGCGCATCCTGGCGGCGCTCGACGCCCAAGCGCGCCGGCTCGCCGTGCCCTCGCGCGCCTTCTACAGCGACCGGCTGGGGCCCTTCCTCGAAAAGCTCTGCACCCTTGCCGGGCTCGACCAGGCGCTGCCGATGAACACCGGCGCCGAGGCGGTCGAGACCGCAATCAAGGCGGCGCGGCGCTGGGGCTACCGGGTCAAGCGCATCGCCCCCGACCGCGCCGAGATCATCGTCGCCGCCGGAAATTTCCACGGCCGCACCACGACGATCATCGGTTTCTCCTCGGAAGCCGAGTACCGCGACGGCTTCGGGCCCTTCGCGCCGGGCTTCCGTGCCGTGCCCTTCGGCGACCTTGCCGCGATCGAAGCCGCGATCACGCCGCAGACCGCCGCCGTGCTGATCGAGCCGATCCAGGGCGAAGGCGGGATCATCGTCCCGCCGGAAGGCTGGCTCGCCGGCGTACGCGCGCTGTGCGACGAGCACAACGTTCTCCTCATCGTCGACGAGGTCCAGACCGGGCTTGGCCGCACCGGCGCCTGGTTCGCCTTCCAGCACGAGAAGATCCGCCCGGACGGGCTGATCCTCGGCAAGGCGCTGGGCGGCGGCGTGCTGCCGGTCTCGGCTCTTGTCGGCACGCGCGCGTTGATGGGCGTGTTCACCCCCGGCTCGCATGGCTCGACCTTCGGCGGCAATCCCTTGGCTGCGGCGGTCGGGCTTGTCGCGCTGCGAATCATCGAGGACGAGGGCCTCGTCGAGCGCGCCCGCGATCTCGGCGCCCATATGATGAAGCGGCTCCAGGCGATCAAGAGCCCGGCGATCCGCGCCGTGCGGGGCAAGGGGCTGCTGGCCGGCATCGATATCGAGCCGCGCTATGCCGATGCGCGCACCGTTTGCGAGCGGCTCCTCGCTGCGGGCGTGCTCTCGAAGGAGACGCACGAGACGGTCGTGCGCCTGGCGCCGCCCCTCGTCATTGCCCGCGAGGATCTCGACTGGGCCCTCGACCGCATCGCCGAAACCATTCACGCCATCGAGCGCACCCCGCATCCGGAGGCCGCCTGACATGGAAGACCGGGACGACATCATCGAACGACAGGAGGGCGCGCGCATCCTGATGTGCGCGCCCGACCACTTCGCCGTCGATTATGCGATCAATCCCTGGATGGACCCGGCGCGCTGGGCGAAGGATTCCGGCGCGCTCGAGAGCGACGCGCGGCGCGAATGGCGCGGGCTTCACCGCAAGCTGAAGAAGCTCGGCGCCGCGATCGAGCTGGTGCCGCCGGTCGCGGGCTTGCCCGATCTCGTCTTCACCGCCAATGCCGCCATCGTCATGAACGGGGTGGCGCTGCTCGCGCATTTCCGCCATCCCGAGCGCCAGGGCGAGGAGCCCTATTACGAGCGCGCCTTCCGCGAGCTCTGGGCGCGCGGCGCGATCGCCGCCGTCCACCGCCCGCCGCCGGGCCTCATCACCGAGGGTGCGGGCGATTGCGTCTGGGACGCGGCGCGGCAGATGTTCTGGATGGGCTACGGCCCGCGCTCCGAGCGAGCCGCTGCTTCGGTGGTGCAGGAAATTTTCGGCATCGAGACCGTCGCGGTCGAGCTGGCAAACGCGCATTTCTACCACATGGATACGGCGCTGAGCCCCCTGCCGCGCGGCGAGGTGATGTTCGTACCCGAAGCCTTCACCGCGGCGGGGCTACGCGAGATATATGACCGCGTCGCGCCCGAGCAGCGTATCGCGCTCGCGCCCGAGGACTCGAAGGTCTTTGCGGCGAATGCCGTGAAACTCGGCGACGACATCGCGATGTCGAGCTGCAGCGCGGCGCTGCGCCGTCGTCTCGCTGCGCTCGGCTACCGTGTGCACACGACGCCGCTCGGCGCGTTTCATCGCAGCGGCGGCTCGGCCTTCTGCTTGACGCTACGGCTCGACCAGCGCTCGGCCGCCGCCGGCGCCGCCTTGCGCCGCGCGATTTAGCTGAACCGCACCACCGCGCT
>DATNGG010000049.1:0-19513 GCA_035605975.1 Allostellaceae bacterium
CCTGCTCGTCGAGCAGGGCGACGGCGTCGTCAAGACGCCCAAGATGAACGAGGTCAACACCCGGTCGATGGAGTTTTGCCGCCGCTGGGGCCTGGCCGATCAGGTGCTCGATACGCCTTTCCCGCTCGACTGGCCCAAGGATGTGGTGTTCGTCACGACGATGAGCGGCTATGAGCTCGGCCGCGTCGCGCGCCCGCCCCGGCGCGTGCGCGCCTCCGAGCACAGCCCGGAATACACTCAGACCTGCTCGCAACACTGGTTCGATCCGATCCTGCAGCGCTTCGCGCGGTCCTTTCCGCATGTCACCCTGCGCTATCGCTGCCGGCTCGAGCGCCTGTCGCAAGATGCCGAGGGGGTCACCGCGACCCTCATCGATCGCGACAGCGAACAGGAAGAGCGCATCGAAGCCCAGTACCTCGCCGGCTGCGACGGCGCTCAAAGCGCGGTGCGGCGCGCTTTGGGCATCGCGCTCGAAGGCAAGGGCGTGCTCGGCTGCGCCGTCAACATGTTCTTCCGCGCTCCGAACCTGCTGTCGATCTGCGGCAAGGAGCCCGGCACGTTCTTCGTGCCGGTCGACCGGGGGGGCGTTTGGGCGAATATCCGGGTGATCGATCCGCGCCGGGGCTTGTGGCGGCTGATGGTCAACGAGACCGACGCCGAAACCCGTGCCGACGCGGTCGACAAGCACGCCTATCTGCGCCGCGGGCTTGGCCGCGACCTCGCCGTCGAATGGGTCGATCTCAATGTGTGGCGCCGCCAGAGCGTGCTTGCTTCGACCTATGGCGTCGGCCGCGTCTTTCTCCTCGGCGATGCCGTGCACCAAGTTTCGCCGACCGGCGCGCTCGGCATGAACACCGGGCTTGCCGATGCCGTCGATCTCGGCTGGAAGCTCGCCGCAGTGCTGCAGGGCTGGGGCGGGCCGCGCCTGCTCGCATCTTACGACGCCGAGCGCCGCCCGGCCGGCGCCCGCGCCGTCGCCAGCGCGACCCGCTTCCATGCCAACCAGACCGGCTGGGGCGAAGGCCTCGATCAGCTCGACGCGCCTGGCGCGGCAGGCGACGCGCTGCGCCGCCGCATCGGCGACAAGCTCGTCGCCAATATCGGCGTCGAGTTCCGCACCATGGGCTTGCAGCTCGGCTACGCTTACGAGAACTCGCCGATCTGCATCGCCGACGGCACGCCGCCGCTAACCGACGATCCCGAGACTTATCGGCCCACGGCGCGGCCGGGGGCGCGGGCGCCGCATGCCTGGCTCGACGAAGAGCGATCCGTGCTCGACTGCTTTAAACGCGGCTTCACGCTGCTGCGCCTGGGTGCCGACGCGCCCGAGGCGGGGGCAATCGAAGCCGCGGCGGCGGCGCGCGCAATGCCGCTCGCGACGGTCGCAATCGACGACGCGCAGACGCTCGCCCTTTACGAGCGCAAGCTCGTTCTCGTGCGTCCCGACGGCCATGTCGCCTGGCGCGCGGACGCGCCGCCCGCCGATCCCGGTGCGATCCTCGACCGCCTGCGTGGCGCCGACTAAACCGAGGCGGCCACGGCACTCACCCGCCTGATTTCGGCGTCTTCGACGCCGGACCCTCCGACAAGAACTCCTCCGTATAGAGCTTGCTCATCTCGGGTGGTTTCGGCAGCAGCCCCATCTCGACGAAGGAGTTGCTCAGCACGGCAAGCGGCTTCGCTTCGAACCGGCCGGTCGTCGAGAAGGCCGGCATGACGGTTTTGTAGTCGGCCGCCACGATCTCTTTCGGCTCCTTCATCACCTCGGTCGCGATGCGCACGGTTTCCGCCTCGTGCTTCAGCATGTATTGGATGCTCTCGAACCATCCCGCGACGAAGGCGCGCAACTCCTTGGGATGCTCCGCGATGAGGCCGTTTCGCGCAAACATCACGTGGGTGATGAAGTTCGGCACGATCGTGCTGAAATGCAGCATGATGTGCCCGATCCCCTGCTCGTGCAGCACGGTGCCGCCGACGAAATCGATCGCCATGCCATCCGTCTGTCCGGTGCGCATCGCCGAGATTTGCGCCGGCCGCGCGCCCAACGGCACGGTAGTGATGCCGTCCGGCCCCCATCCCTCGTGGCGCGAAATCTCGCGCACCAGCCATTGCGTCAGCGAGCTGACGGTCGAGACGCTGATTTTCTTGCCCTTCAGATCCTTCGGACTGCGCAGCCCCGGCTCGTTCCTGACGAATAGAGTCAAATCCGCGGGCGGCCCCATGAACGCAGCAACGCCCTTCACCGGCGCTCCGCGCGCGACGAAGGCGAGCTCGACCCCGGAGCCGAGGCCGATATCGATCGCGTTGGCCGCCAGCGCCTGTTGCAGCTTGGCGCTGCCCGCGAAGTTGAACTCCTGCACCTCGAGGCCGCGCTTCTTGAAGAAGCCTTCGGCGACGCCGACATCCACCGGCACGAAGTCAAAGACGCCGGCAAAGGCCTTGCCGACGCGAAGCGCCGCGGCATCGGCGCCAGCGACCCAATCCAAAACAAAGACACTTCCGAGCAGCGCGAGGCAAATGCTTCGCGCGATCCATCCGCGAGCCGGCATGGTTTCCTCCGTCTGTTCATATCGCGCGCGCTTGCCGCGCGTCGCGTTCGGGCTTCGCGAGCATCCTACACCCGCCGGCGGCGCTCGGTCACCGGAAAGCGGCGCGGCCCTTGCTGCGCGAAAAAGCATCCGGCCGCCGTCAAAAGCATTTCCTATTTCGCCGCCGCGCTTTACCTTTCATGGGCGCCCCGTGCTCGCGGCCGAGCTTCGGCCGCGACGCCCAGCGCTTCCGCCGCTGCGGAACAAAAACATAAGCGTTACGACGAACAGAAGGAGGAAAACCATGTATACGCGACGCGCGCTCTTGGCCTCGCTCGCCACCTCGACCCTATTCGCGGCATCCGCCCGGCTGCACCCCGCTCGAGCGGCCGGAGCCGTGCCCATTCGCGCCGGCTGGGTGGTGCTGCCGGCCGATCTTCTGCCGATGATGCCCGACACGCCGCAGCTGACGCGGCATTTGGGAAAATCCTACACCATCGAGCCGCAGCATTTCGCCGGCACGCCGCAGATGATCACCGCGCTCGCTTCGGCAGCGATCGACACCGGCTCGCTCGCCTTTTCCTCGCTGCCGCTCGCGATCGAGAACGCCAAGCTGACGAAGCTGCGCATCATCTCGGACGATTTCCAGGACGGCGCGCCGGGCTATCACACCAACACCTATCGCGTGCGCGCCGACAGCCCGATCAAGAGCGTCAAGGAGCTGAAAGGCAAGGTGCTCGCGACCAACATCCAGGGCAGCGCCGTCGATATCGCGATGCGTGTCATGCTGAGGAAGAACGGCCTCAACGACCGCACCGATGTCAGCATCATCGAGGCGCCGTTCCCGGCGATGAAGTCGCTCTTGGCCGAGAAGAAAGCCGAACTCATCCCGGCGGTCTTGCCCTTCTCCGCCGATCCCGAGCTCGAGAAAAACTCGCGCGCCCTCTTCACCCAGAAAGACGCGATCGGCCGCACGCAGATGATCATCCACGCGATGCGCGGCGAATTCATCGACCAGCATCGCGCCGCTGTGACCGATATGCTCGAGGACATGCTGCGGGTCTTGCATTTCTACCAGGATCCGAAGAACCACGAAGAGACGGTGAAGCTCGTCGCCAAAGCGACCAAGCAGCCGGCCGCGCGGTTCGATAAATGGCTGTTCACCAAAGATGACTATTACCGCAATCCCGAAGGATTGCCCGACCTCAAAGCGCTGCAGGCGAATATCGATGTGCAGAAGGAGCTGGGCTATTTGAAGACGTCGATCGACGTCGAGAAATACGCCGAACTCGATATGGTGAAAACCGCCGCCAAACGCGCCGCAAGCAAGGTTTAGCGGCGCGCCGGCGCGCGGCAGTTGGCTCCGCGCGCCGCCCCGGGTTCAGCCGGGCTTGCCGTAATTCTTGACGAGATAGTCGATGATCGCCTTCGCGTCCTCGGGCGATGCGGGCGCGCCGAACACGTTAATCATCTTGTTCACCTCCGCCTGCCAGGTCTGCGCGTTCATGAACGGCGCATTGGTGCGGATGTAGTCGAGGCTGTGACACACGCTGCAGACGTTTTCCACCGCCTCGTGGCCGGGGGCGTCCTTGAGCGGCACCGGCTGCTCCGCCGCCAGCGCAGTTGCGCTCGAAGCCAAGAGCGCCAGAATCACCATCATCGGTTTCATCGGCGCTCTCCTCAGGCGATCGTGACGCTTAAGGGCCGCGGCACGTTGTTGTGATAGCCCGCCGGGTTGAATATGAGGCTCTCCGCCTGGGTCTGCCCCGCCTTGTTCGAGGCCCGGGCGATAATCGCGTATTGCCCCTTCTTTTTCGGGGCGAAGCGATAACTCCACGGCCTGAAGGCGAAGCGGCCGAGATCCTTGCCCAAGCTCGCGTCCTGCCAGGTCGCGCCGCCATCGCTCGAGATCTCGACGCGCGTGATCCCATAGCCGCCATCCCAGGCGATGCCGCGCAGCTCGACTGCTTTGCCGAGCTTTTCCTTGACCGGCCCGCCGGGCGTGACGATCAGCGAATTGACCACCATCTCCGTGATCGGGGTCGATCCGGGCAATTCCTGGGTCAGGAAGCGGTCGACCACCGGAAATTTCCCGGTCGGGATGCGATAGGCGCTTTTCATCCAGAAGCCTTCGAACGGCTTGGTCACCGCCTCGATCGAGACGACATGTTTCGTCCAATAAGTCGCGGTCCAGCCCGGGACGATCAGCCGCGCCGGCGCGCCGTTGAGATGCGGCAGGGGTTGGCCATTCATCTGATAGGCGATGAGCGTGTTCTCATCGAGCGCCTTCCACACCGGAATGCTCTTGACGAAATCCGGCGTCTTGTCGACGACCGGCCCCTCGGCGCCGTTGAGCACCAACTCGATCGCTTCCTTCTTGAGGCCGACTTTCCCGAGCACGTCCTTGAGGCGCACGCCCTTCCACAGCGCGTTGCCCATCGCGCCGAGACCCCATTGCACGCCGGGCACGTGCGGATCGGAAAGACCGCGGCGATTGCCGGAGCATTGGCACACCGCCGCGAGCTCCACCTGCTCGAAACCGCTTTGCAGATCCGAAAGGCCGAGCTCGATCGGCGTCGCCGCCGCCTCGCCGCCGATCTTCACTTTCCAGCTCGCGGGGTCGATCTTGTCGGGGATGTCCGCCAGATGGTAGCGCACGAAGAACGCGTCGTTCGGCGTGAAGTCGCTGGCGAAATAGGAAACCGGCGTCTCGTAATTGGGCGGCCGGTAGGACAGCTTGATGAGCGGCTTCTTGCCCGGCAGCGCGTCGAGCACGGCGGTATCGTATTCGCCGGGCGGCAACCCCGTCGTCAGCGGCACCTTTTCTGCCGCGCGCGCCAACCCTGCCACCATGCCGGGCCCGGCAAGCGCCGCGCCGCCGATCGCCTGCAAAACGCTTCTGCGCTTGAGCATCGCCCCCTCCCCACGGCTCTTCTGCGGCGATGCTAACAGAAACCGTGCGACCTCAAATTACCAAAGAATTAGGGGTCTTCTCTGCGCTCGGGAAAAATGCAATAGGAGCTAACTTCGTGCCAATCACATTTGACCGCTGTTATTCGCGGGCTCGCGGCCCATCAGCCAGCCAAACAGCAGCGTTGCCGCGCCGGCGCCCGCGAATTCTGCCACGACGAATGCCGGAACATCTTGCGGCCTGATTCCGGCGAAGGTGTCGGTCAGCGCGCGCGCGAGTGCGACCGCGGGATTGGCGAAGGAGGTCGAGGAGGTAAACCAGTACGCGGCGACGACATAGGCCGCCACTGCATAAGGCAGAGCGGCCGGACAATGACGCACGCCGCTCATGATGAGGCCGATGAGTCCAAAGGTCGCGACGAACTCGCCGAGCCACTCGCCCTGCGTCGCCCGAACATGGCTCGACCATTCTAGAATCGGCAGGCCGAACATGGCATGCGCGAGTAACACACCGCCGACCGCGCCGATCGCTTGGGCGGCGATATAAGCAAGAACTGCGTGCGTCTCGCCATTATTATTGCGCGGTGCAAGCACGAGCGTTACCAGAGGATTGAAATGCGCCCCCGAGATCGGCGCGAAGGTGACGATGAGCGCAACCAGCGCACCGCCGGTTGCAATGGCATTCGCCAACAAGGCAAGCGCGGCATCTCCGTTGGCGAGCCGCGCCGCCATGACGCCCGAGCCGACCACCGCGGCGAGCAGCAGCGCCGTTCCGACGCCCTCGGCAACCGCACGCTTCAAAAGGCTCGCCGTCATTCCCCGGCGATGTGCGTCGATCGGCCGATGCGATCGAGCGCGTGCTTCAGCGCCATGCGGTCGAGCGCAGCGATGGGAAGGCTGGTGAACAGCTTGGTGCGGTTGTCGAGTTGCCGGAGCGCGGCGCGGAATGCATCGCGCTGCGCCTCTTCCGGCCCTTCGACGGCTGCGGGATCGGGCACGCCCCAATGCGCGGTCATGGGCTGGCCGGGCCAGATCGGGCATACCTCGCCCGCCGCCTGATCGCAGACGGTGATGATGAAATCCATCTCCGGCGCGCCGTGCCGCGCAAACTCGCTCCAGCTCTTGCTGCGCAGCCCGTCGATGGGCAGCCGCAGGGATTGCAACAGATCGAGCGCGTAAGGATGAACCGTGCCCTTGGGATGGCTTCCGGCGCTGAAGGCGTGGAACTTATCGCCGCCCCACCGGCGCAGCAGCGTTTCCGCCATGATGCTTCGCGCCGAATTGCCGGTGCAGAGAAAGAGGAGGTTATAGACGCGCCCACTCATGCCGATTTCCGCCGCGTGGCGCGCGCAGCGCCGCTCTTGGCCGGCCGGCAAACCGGTATGCAAGCCTCTCCGCCGCAGCAATTCTCGGTCAGATAGGCCATGAGCGAATTCATCGCCGCGAAATCGGTCGCATAGATGAGCTGACGGCTCACGCGCCGTTGCGTGATGAGGCCGGCATGCGTGAGCTGCTGCAGGTGAAAGCTGAGCGAGGACGGGAGAACGCCGAGGCGTTCGGCGAGTACACCGGCGGCGAGCCCGTCGGGTCCGCGCTCGACCAGCAGGCGAAAGAGCGCGAGCCGCGTCTCATGCGCGAGCGCGCCGAGTGCCGCCACCGCCGCCTTGGGCTCCATCTCATTCTCCGATATTTCGACGATAATCAAATTATCAAGCGAAAACGTGAGGCGTCAAGAGACATGTCGAGACTCATCGAAATAAGGGCGGCAGCGGCTGCCCTACTCCGCCGCCTGCGTCTCCATGCCGGCATATTCCTTGTCGCTGAGGGCCTGGAGCGCCGGCATCACCTCGGTCGCGAAGAGGCGGAGATTCTTCTCCGTCAGATCGGCGGGCAAGGTCGCGAAATGGAGATTGGCGAGGAAGTTCTGGAAGCCCAGCCGGCGATGCGCCTCGACGAGCTTGCCCCTCACCGTGTCGGGGCTGCCGCAGAGGAAGATGCCGGCCTCCATCAGATTGTCGATGGTCATCGTGCCCGCGGCGAGCGCCGGCCGCTTGATCGCGCGCATGCCGGCGAGCGACTTGGCCGAGAGATAACCCGGCGGGAACATCATCTCGAACGGCAGGTTCAAATATTTGCTGAAGAGGCGCTCGATATGGATGCGCGCTTCCTCCTTGGCACGCGCATCGGTCTCGGCGACATAGATCGGCGCCGCCCAGCCGATCTGCTCCGAGCTCGCGGTGTAGCCGTGGAGCTTCTCGGCGGTCTGGCGATAGAGATTGAGATAGCGGATGACCGACGCGACCGGCGAGAAATTCTGGATATAGACGTAGCGCCGCTCCTTGGCGCTCGCCCAATCGATCGTCTCGCCCGAACCGAGCGAGGGGCACCAGATCGGCGGATGCGGCTGTTGATAAGGCCGCGGCCAGACATTCACATATTCGAAGCGATAGTGCTTGCCCTCAAAGGCGAAGGGGCCGGGACGCGTCCAGGCCTGCACGACGAGGTCGTGCGCCTCGTGGAAGCGCTCATGGCTGAAAGCCGGGTTGGCGCCCATCGAGTAATATTCGGCGCCGATGCCGCGCACCATGCCGGAGATGAGCCGCCCGCCGGTCAACACGTCGATCATCGCGTGCTCTTCGGCAAGCGTCAGCGGGTTGTCCCTGAGGCCGAAAGCATTGCCGAGGATCGCGATCTTTGCATGCTTCACGCGCCGCGCCAGTGCCGAGGCCATCACCACTGGCGAGGGCATCAGCCCATAGGCGTTCTGGTGATGCTCGTTGACGGAGATGCCGTCGAAGCCGAGCTCGGCGGCGAGCTCCAGCTCGTCGAGATAGCGATTGTAGAGTGCGTGGCCTTTGACCGGGTCGAAATAGCTGTTGGGCAGGATGACCCAATCCGTGCGGTATTTCTGCTGATAGTCGAGATCGAGATCGGCATAGGGCATCAGGTGAAAGAACAGGACTTTCATGGCCGCTTCCTTTCGATGAAGCGCGAGACGGTATCGGCGAAGAGCTCGGGCCGCTCGATCTCGGCCATATGGCCGCAATCCGGGAGCATCGCGGTCTCGGCGCCCGGGATGAGCGCGGCGAGCCTCTCGGCATGCGCCGGCGGAATGAGCCGGTCTTCCGCGCCCCAGACAAGCTGCGTTGGCAGCTTGATCCGGTGCAGCCATTTCTCGAGCCGCGGATCATAAAGACGCGGTTGCCAGGTGAATTTTGCGGCGGCGTGGCGGTTCTTGTCGTAGGTCGCGAGGCCTTCGGGCGAGCCCTGCCAATGCGCGAACCACTCTGCCGCCGCGGCCTCCTTCGCAAACAGCAGCTTTTGCAGCTCCGCCGGATTGGCGATGAACATGTCGCTGCGGGGCACACCCGCAACGCGGATGCCGGCGGCGTCCGCCAGCGTCAGGCTCTTGATGCGCGCCTCGGAGCGGATCGCCATCTCCATCGCGATCCAGCCGCCCAGAGACGCGCCGACGACATGAACGCCCTCGAGATCGAGCGCATCCAAGAGATCGAGATAGAAGAAGGCGAGGTCGCCGACATCCTCGAGCCAGTCGGGCGCGTCGGACCGGCCGAAGCCCGGGTGATCAGGTGCCAGTACCTCGAAGCGCTCCGCCAGACGCTCGAGCGCCGCGACCTCCGCCGGCAGGCCTTGCACGCCGTGCAGGAAGAGCAGGGGCGCGCCCTTGCCGCCGCGGCGCAGATGAAGCCCGACGCCGCGAATCTCGACCCGGCTTTCGTTCACGAAGCGCCCTCCTCCCGCCACTTTGGCCGGCATGGTAGCGGCGCGCCGCGGGCGCGAACAGGGCTTAAGCCGGGAGGGGCAAAGGGCCGGCCAACCCATTGAAGGCTTGATCCAGATCAGGCCGGGGCCTACCCAAGTAGTCTAAGTCTAAGTCTATGCTTCGCAACGACGATGGAGGTCCTCATGAGCAGCGCCACGGATAAGGATGTCGAAGCCCTGCAGGCCGAGATCAAAAAGCTACGCGCGGATTTCGCGAGTCTCAACGAGACCGTCCGCGACCTTCTTCACCACGGCGGCGCCGACGCCCTCGGCAAGGCACGGGAATCGGGCGAGCGGGTCTGGAACGAGGCGCGTCGCCGCGTCGAAGGCGTCACCGCGGAAATCGAGGAAAAGCCCGTGACCTCGGCCGTGACCGCCTTCGGCATCGGCGTCGTGCTGGGCCTCCTGTTCTCCAGCCGGCGCGCCTGAAACCCGGGCGCGCTCGATGGGCCGTCTCATCACCCGCCTCGCCGTGACGCTGGCGGCGCTGCTGCTGGCAGCGATCATCGTCGCGGCCGCATTGGGATTTCTCGCCTTCGGCGTCTATTTGAGTTTCGCCACGCTGATGTCCGCGCGCGCAGCGGCGTTCGTCACGGCGATCGCCGCGCTTCTCCTCGCGATCATCGTCCTCCTCATCGCGCGTGGCGTCTGCGCTCTTGCGGCGCGCCGCCGCGGCCGCAAGAAGAGCGATCGAAGCAGGGCCGATGCGAGCCGGCTGGCGGTGTTTCTCGGCAACGCGCTCGGCGGTGAATTCGCCGACGTCGCGGCGGCTCATCCCGGAACGACGATCATCGGCTCGCTCGTCTCCGGCTTCGCAGTCGGTGCGTCGCCGGCGATGCGGCGCGCCCTGCGCGATCTGATCTTGGGGAAGTGACCCGGCGCGGCCGCAGCGCGCTCAGGGCCTCAGCGAGTGATAGATGACGCGCACGAAATTGGCGCTTTGCTGCTCGCTGGCGCCGATCTTCGCGTCGAGATCGGCGAAAGGCCGCGCCGCCACCGCCTCCTCCTCGTTCTTGCCGGCATTGATGAGCTTGGCGATGCGATAGCGCGCCTCGATCAGCATGGCGCGATAGGCGGCGACGGCTTTCTTGTCGCCGAGCGGACCGTGGCCCGGCACAATCTTGGTCTCGTCATTGGCGAGCTTCAGATAGGCATCGCTGGCGCGGATCATGCCCTTGATGTTGCCGCCATTGGCGAAATCGATATTGGGATAGCGGCCTAAGACCACCGTATCGCCCGTCGCCAGCACATTGGCGTCGGCGAACCAGACATAGGTATCGCCGTCGGTATGAGCATTCGCTGGATGGCGCAATTGCGCGGTCCGGCCCTTGACCTTGAGGGTCAGCGCGTTGCGATAGGTTTTGGCGGGCAGCGCGTCGCCGGTCACGCCGGGAGTCTTCCTGCCTCGGACACCGTCGACCGTGCCTTGGGCGAGACGCTTCTTCACATTGACCTGCGCGGCGACGACGGCGCCCTCTTCGGCAAAGGCCTTGTCGCCGCCGCTGTGATCGCTGTGAAAGTGGGTGTTGACGAGATAGTGCACCGGCTGGTTCGTCACCGCCGCGATCGCGGCTTTGAGCTTCTCGTGCATCGGCGCGAATTCGCTGTCGACCATGATGACGCCGTCATCGCCGACCGCGATGGTGACATTGCCGCCCGCGCCCTGGAGCATGTAGGTGCGGTGCCCGAGATCAATCGTCTTGACCTCGATTTTCGAGAAGTCGGTCTGTTGGGCCGCGGCGGCACCGGCCCAGGCGAGGAATGCGCCCGCAATCGCGGCAGTCAGGATGCGGTTCATTTCTTTCCCCCGGGTTGCGGGGGATCTTAGCCGCGACGGCGCGGCCCCAAGCAAGACACGATCCCGCGAGGCGGCTCAGCCCGCCTCGTCCTCCGGTTCCTGAGTCGCCTGCTCGAGCTTCGTCAAGATGCGCTCGAGAGCTTCGCGATCCGCAGCGCTGGCGGCGGCGAGCGCGCTTTCCTCCGCCTCGATCGCCAGCGGAATGATGGCGTCGAACACGCCGCGGCCCGCTTCGGTGAGCTCGATCATCGCGCAGCGCCGATCCTCCGGCGTCTCGCCGCGGGTGATGTAGCCCTTGTGGAGGAGGCCCGACACGGCGCGGCTCATCCGCACCGGATCGAGGCAGGTGATCTCGATCACCAAGTGATTCTGCATCGCGCCAAACTGGCCGAGCACGGCAATGATGCGCCACTCGGGCGCCGTGAGCTGAAACCGCGCGCCGGATATCCGCGCCAGCCGGCGTGCCAGCCGATTGGCGAGAGCGGAAATCCGGAACGGTAGGAACGTGCCGAGATCGAAGCCTTCGCCGCCGAGCGCGGCCGCCGCCGAATTGCTCCTAGCCATGGATCGTATCATCCCCACCAAATCGCCGCCGAACGGAGGTGCTGCCCCCCACTCTCTTGCCGGCATATGGGACCAGGCTAGCCTTCATCCCCACATTGCTGGGTTGCATTTCTAGCAAAGGTAGCGATCGACCTAAACCCCGTTAACGCCGCGACTCGATAAAATCGATCAAACCGCGGCCGAGCTGGTCGTCCTTTGTCCCGACGCTCGCCACTTCGGAGATGTGGTTGTGGCCTTTCAGATAGAGAAAGACCGGGCATTGCTGGTCGCGGACGCATAGCCGCGCCGCTAAATCGTAGCTGTCCGGCGCGAGGCTCACTGGATCGAATTGCGCCGTCACGATCATCATCGGCGTTTTGCTGTCGCCGACATAGCTGTCCGGCGCGCGCTTGGGATAGAGGCTGGCATCCTTGCCGAGATAGACTTGGTCCTGCGTCCCGATGCTCTCCGCGCGCGCGGCGGGAATGCTGATCACGATCGCCCCGATGACGCCGGGACCATCGGCCGGGTGGAGCTCAGGATCGAGCACATAGGAGGCAACGAGGTTGGCGCCCGCCGAATGGCCGATCACGACGATTCGCCGGGGGTCTCCGCCATAGCGCGCGACATTCTTCTTCAGGAACGCGATCGCCGCGCCGACATCCTCCGATTCGGCAGGCCAACTCACCTTCGGCGCGAGGCGATAATTCATATTGGCCGCGACAATGCCATGCGCCGCGAGATAGGCGACGATATTGTCGTAGTCCTTCTTGTCGCCCCGCGCGAAGCCGCATGTCCCCCTCCCCCGATTGCCGTTATGGGCGGCGTCGATTATCCCGTTGCCGCGAGCTTGCGCTCGGCCAAGAGCGCGAAGAGGCTGGCGCCCAGCGGCAGGATGGCGTCGTTGAAATCATAACCCGGATTGTGCACTTCGCAGCCGCCGGCGCCATTGCCGATCTGGATATAAGCGCCGGGAACCTCTTTGAGCATGAAGGAGAAATCCTCCGACGCCATCACCAGATGGCCGTTGCGGTTGACATTCTCCTCACCGACCAAGGCGGCCGCGGCATCGGCGATGAAGCCCGTCTCGGCCGCGTCGTTGACGAGCGGCAGGAATACGACGCGGAAATCGAGCGTCGCCTCCGCGCCAAAGGCCTCGGCGATCCCTGCGGCGATGCGGCGCATATTGGTCTCGATCAGCGTCAGGACCTCGGTGCTGAAGGCGCGCACCGTACCGCGCATCATTGCCTGCTCGGGAATGACGTTGTAGGCCTCGCCCGCGTGAATCTGCGTGACGCTGACCACGGCGGTCTCGATCGGCCGCACATTGCGGGCAACGATCGTCTGCAAGCCGGTGGCGATGTGGCTGGCGACCAGCACCGGATCGATGCCCGATTCCGGCCGCGCGCCATGGGCGCCGCGCCCCTTCACCGCGATGTCGAAATAAGCGCCGCCCGCCATCATCGCCCCGGGGCGGATCGAGAATTTGCCGACCGCGAGGCCGGGACGGTTGTGCATCCCGAAGATCGCATCGCAGGGAAAGCGCGCGAAGAGCCCATCCCTCACCATTGCGTCGCCGCCGCCCAAGCCCTCCTCGGCCGGCTGGAAGATGAAGTTGACGGTGCCATCGAAGCGTCGCGTCTCGGCGAGGTAACGCGCCGCGCCCAACAGCATCGTCGTGTGCCCGTCATGGCCGCAGGCATGCATGCGGCCGGGGTGGCGTGAGCGATAGGGAACGGAATTGGCTTCCTCGATCGGCAGCGCGTCCATATCGGCGCGCAGGCCGATGGCGCGCGGCGAGCTGCCGGATGTGAGGCTCCCGACCACGCCGGTCTTGCCGATGCCGCGATGCACCTCGCAGCCGCAGGCGGCGAGGCTCTCGGCGACCAGCGCCGAGGTGCGCTCTTCGGCAAAGCCCAATTCGGGATGCGCGTGAATGTCGCGGCGCAAAGCCGTGAGCCGGTCATGCTCGCTGCGGATGCGTTCGATGATCGCCATGGCCCGACGAACCTCCCCGTGATGCGCGCTGTGGAACCGAGCAAGCCTGCCGCGAAAGCTTACCAAGGGCACGGCGCGGCGCTCAAGCCGGGCAGGCCCCTCTCCGGCGCCCTGCCGCGCTTTTCCACATGCCGTGTCATTGGGGCGTCACGGAACCGACGCCCGACTGTCACCGAGCGTCCATAGGATCGCGCGCGCCGGAGCGCTTCGGCGCCGCGGATATCGGGGAAAATCACAATCGAAGGGCAAGCCATGTCGCATCGGAATTATTTGCTCGGCGGCGTTGCGCTTTGCGGGGTGCTGGCGCTTGCCGTGCCGGCAAACGCGCAATCCGCTTCGGCGCTCAACAACCAGGTCCAGGAGTTGCAGGACCAAGTTCGCCGCCTGAATCAGCAGCTGCAGAACCTTCAGGGCCAGGTGCAGCAGACGCAGCAGAATCAGGCGCAAACGCAAAAAACCGTGACCGAGATGAAATCCTCGCCCGGTGGCGGCGTCGGCGGCGCGGTCGTCAAGATGCTCAATGGCCGTCCGGTCTTCGAGAGCGCCGACGGCCAGACCACGCTCGGCATCACCGGCCGACTTCATTTCGACATGGGCGCCTATAATTGGAAGCCCGACTCCAAAGGCACCACGCCGCAAAGCCTCAACAGCGGCGTCAATGCACGGCGCGCGCGCTTGGGCGTGACCGGCAAATTCATGGGCGATTGGGATTACAATCTGATCTTCGATTTCGGCGGCTCGACCGATAGCGGCGCCAACGTCGTCCTCGAGAACGCCTATATCACCTATAATGGGCTCAACCCGTTCCATTTCGACCTCGGCTACCAGGACGTCCCCTATACGCTCGACGAAGCGACGAGCTCCAACAACATCATGTTCATCGAGCGCTCTTCGGCGCAGGTGATCGCCGCCAACCTCGCCGCCGGCGACAACCGCTCGGCGATCGGCGCGCGCTGGAACAACGACCGCGCCTGGGTCGGCATCTACGGCACGGGCCCGACCGCCGGCGGCACGCATAACCAGCCGCGCAACTTCGGCGCCTTTGGCCGCGCGACCTACCAGGTTCTGCAGGCGCCGGACTACTCCTTCCATATCGGCGCCGATGTCGAGGGCGTGATCCACACCGAAGGCGGCACTTCGGTGAGCCTCGCCGACCGGCCCGAATTGCGCGTCGATCCGACGACAATCCTCGGCGTCCAAACCTTGGGCAACACGACCAGCTCGAGCATCGGCTCGGCGGCCAATCCGGTGTCGGGCGCCAGCGTCTACGGCGCCGAACTCGCGGGCGGCTTCGGCTCCTTCTTCGCCCAAGCCGAGTACTTCCACTACAACATCGCGCGCCGTGGCCTCGCCGATCTCAACTTCAATGGCGGCTATGTCGAAGCGAGCTACACCGTGACCGGCGAATCGCGCAAATACAGTCCGGGCTGCGGTTGCTATGGCGGAATCTCGCCGGCTCATCCCTTCTCGCTGAAAGCGGGCGGTTGGGGAGCCTTCGAGCTCGCCGCCCGCTACAGCGTCGTCGATCTCAACGACAATTTCACCGCGGGCTCGCTGGTCGGCTCCGGCTTCGCCGGCGGCAAGCAGACGATCTACGCCTTCGGCCTCAACTGGTATCCGAACAACAATCTGCGCTTCATGCTCGACTACCTGCACGGCGTCATCGACCGCACCGAAGCCGGCAATGGCGGCCCCGTCCCGATCGGCACCTCGACCGGCGGCACGATGGACGCGGTGGCGCTGCGCACGCAATTCGCCTTTTAGCCTTCACGCGCTGACGAGCGCGTTTCCGCGGACTCCCTCCCCGGCCAGTCTCCCCACTGGCCGGGGTTTTCTTTGTGCGTGCCATAAGCTGCTTTCCTTCATCCGACGCTTGCGCCTCGAGCGACGGAATAAAGCCGTGTCTGCTGCGGTTCATTGCGCGACAGCAGAGACCGAAATGTCGGTCTCATCCACACCACGCAACCCCGCAGGAGATGATCATGAAGCTTCGTTCCAGCCTTACGGCGCTCGCCCTCACGTTTTCTTTCGGCGTCGCCGGAATTTCTCCGATCGTCGCGGCACACGCCGCGCCGGCCTCGGACAACGCGATGATGCAGTCGCGCTCGACCAGCGTTTATGACTCCGGCGACCGCTTCAAGGACGCCGAGGGCTTTCCGCTTCCGGGCTGGGCCGAAGCGGCTCAAGCTCCCCTCTGAGCTGAAGTTCGCCGAGCGGCGAAGGCGGCACCGCGACGGTGCCGCCTTTTTCGTCGGCGCGATGCAGCGTCTCCCGATGCGAGGGTGAGTGACGTGACGACAGCGAGGCGCGCCGCCCGCCTTCTTCTCGTCCTCGCTCTCGTCGCCTTGGCGGCACCTGCGCGCAACACAGCGTCTGCGGCGTCGCCGAATGCAGTCACGAATTCGACCGTCGACGATGGCAAAGCAAAATGCTCGGCGCGTGGGACAACGCACGACACCGGCTGGCCCGATGCCAATGCCTGTCACCGATCCGGGCAGGAACCGCCGACGAGCAGGCTTTATTCCCGGCATTATTTCGGCGCGGCTGCGGAATAGCGCAGCCGCGCGCCCGGTCCCTTCCTCGACGCATCGCCTCGCATCCCGCGGGGATGCAGGCGGAAGGGGATCAAACCATGCCGAGACTGCTGCCACGCCTCGCTTTCGCGAGCCCCGCGCTCTTGTCTCTCGCCTTCGCCACATCCGCATCGGCGCAAATCATGCCCGGCCCCGCACCGCTCTATCCGGCGGATCCGGCAAAACCGCTCTACTACAAGGATGGCAACGGCCCTGCCTTCTCGTATTTCGAGCGCTGGCTGCCGTCGAATATGGACTGCACCGCTCTTTCTCGCGGGACGGACTTCATCAGCCGCAATACCAACGCGCTCAAATGCATTCCCTTGGGCCGCGCGGGCGATTCCTTTTTGACGCTCAACGGCACCGAACGCCTGCGCAGCGAGATCTTGTCACATAGCGGGCTTCACGCCGCACCGGGCACCTCGGCCGCGGGCATCCCATTAAAGAACACCTCGGCCAATCAGAGCGAACGCTACATGACGCATTCCGCGATCGGCGCCGATCTCCACCTCACCGATCATTTCCGCGCCTATGGCCAGATCGACAACGGAACGCAGTCGGGGCGCAACATCTTCGCGCCCGGGCCAGTCGCAGCCAACCGCAACACGCTCTCGCTTCTCGACCTCTTCGGTGAAGGCCGGCTGAGGCTCGACGAGACGCCGTTCGCCGCGCCCTCGCTCGCCGGAACCCTCGTGGGGCTGCGCGTCGGGCGCGAGAACACCGGCTTCGGCAGTGACGCCTTCTGGTTCGCGCCCAATGGCGGCACCAACCTCGCCGGCGCATCCTTCGACGGCGTTCGCCTCTATGCCGATCAGGGCCCGCGGCGGCTCGATCTCTTCGCCTATCACTGGGTCAACGAGGTCAATCTCGATCCGCGCGGCGGACGCGAGCCGTTCCTCGACCGCGACAATGCGCGGCAACTGCTCTGGGGCGGTTATCTCAGCAACGATTTGCCGCGCTTCGCTCTCTTCGGCAAAGCGGCGAAGCTCGGCATCGATACGTTTTATTACGGCTACAGCAACGCCGCCGCCCAATACACCAACCGCAATCTGCTCAAGAATCCGGCCTCGCGCGCGATCGCCCCCGGCGGCGCAAGCTTCATCACCGCGCACGACTATCGGCACAGTATCGGGCTGCGGGTCTATGGGGCGCTCGGCCAGGCGGATTTCGACTATTCGGGCGTCATCCAGCGCGGCAGCTTCGGTCAAATCGCGGCCGAGGCCTGGGCCTTTCACACCAGCACCGGATACAATTTCGCCTCGCCCTGGAAGCCCTGGCTCGGCCTCTGGATCGACGGCGCCTCGGGCGGCGTGAGCGCGGCGCGCAGCGGCGGCTCCAACACAATCTCGACCTTCCAACCGATGCGGCAGAATGCCTATGCGATCAGCACGGTCTCGGTATCGCAGGCGCTCTCGAACGTGATCAATCTCTCGCCGCGCATCGCGCTGAAACCCGATTTCCAAATCGGAGCTTTTCATGTCGAGAATCTCGGCCTCTCGCTCTGGTACTCCTTTTATTTCCGCCAAAACCAGAGCGATGCCGTCTATGCCGGCACCTATTTCGGCAATCAAACCGCGCCCGGCGCCAATCCCTATCAAATTACCGCGATTTCGCGCGGCCAGTTCATCGGCCAGCAGCCCAATCTGCGGCTCTATTGGGGGTTTGCGCCGCACCTCAATTACGGGCTCGACCTCGCCTATGCCTTCGTCGGCCCGGCGCTGAAAGTCGCAGGCGCAAAGGACACGCTCTACATCCGCAATCAGCTGGTCTTCGATTTCTAATTGGGAGAAGCCGGCAATGCCCGCGCGCATTTTCCGAATATCCCGGGCGATCCGTTCCGGCGTTCCCCCCGCCGGTCCGCCTGGGATCGGCCCTGCCGCGTCCTCCCCGCGGCAGGGCCATCTTCCTCGCGGCATTTCGCCGCGCCCGCACGTGCCGAATTCGAGAATAAATCTGCGCTGCCGCCGATCTCTACCCCGTCACCACGGGGCGGAGGAATGTTTGTGATGGCGATCGCTTTTCTTGGAGGATTTTCCCGCAGCCACGGCGCGCAACGCACCGGCACGGCGAGCGTCGATGAGACGAAAGCGCGCCGCTTCGAAGAGCTTGTGCTGCCGCATCTCGATTCAGCATACAATCTCGCACGCTGGCTGACGCGCAGCGACGCCGATGCGCAGGACGTGGTGCAGGAAGCCTGCCTGCGCGCCTTCAAATATTTCGACGGCTTCGACGGGCAATACGCCAATGCCTGGCTTTTGAAGATCGTCCGCAACACCTGCTTCACCTGGATCAAAGCGAACCGTCCGGCGGCGGAAGCGATGGCATGGGAAGATAGGGCCGAGGAGGTCGAGGCCGACGCGGCTTCGATCGAACTCAACGCCGCCGGCCTTGGCCGAAGCCCCGAGGCGGTGCTCGCCGAAAAGCAGGACGCACGCCGGCTCAACATTTTGCTGGCCGAATTGCCGCCGTCTTACCGAGAGGTCCTCATCCTGCGCGAGATGGAAGACATGTCCTATCGCGAGATCGCCGATATCGTCGGCGTTCCGATCGGCACCGTCATGTCGCGCTTGGCGCGGGGCCGCCAATCTCTTCAAGCCGCCTGGCATCGATCCGAGCACGGGAGCCGGCCATGAATTGCACCGAAGCAAGAGCGCTGGAACCTTTCTATGACGACGGCGCGCTCGATGCGGCAACGGCCGCCGCATATGACGCGCATCTCCGCGGCTGCGCCACCTGCCGCGCAGGGCACGCCGAAGCGCTCGCCTTCGGCCAGGTGCTGAAACGCGATCTACAGCGCTATCGCGCCCCGCTCGAGCTTCGCACGGGTATCCGCACCCTCGTTGCGCCCGCGCGTGGCGCGGCGAACTTGCGCTATCTCGCGAGGGGCTGGAACCCGGTCGCGCTTGCGGCCTCGCTCGCGCTCTCGGTCGCCTTGAGTTCCACCCTGACCGCCGAGTATGTCGCCGCTCCCAACGACAGCCGGGTGGTGGAAGACGTCGTCTCGAGCCACGTCCGCTCGCTGATGGGCGATCACCTCATCGATGTCGCCTCCTCCGACCGGCACACGGTGCGGCCGTGGTTCCTCGGCAAGGTCGATGCCGCGCCGCCCGCGGTGGATCTGGCGGCCGCAGGCTTTCCGCTCATCGGCGGCCGGCTCGATTACGTCGACCGCCGCCCCTGCGCGGTGCTCGTCTATCGCCGCGACAAGCACATCATCAACCTGATGGTCTGGACGAACGAGAGCGGCGAGCCCGAGGGAACCGAGGCCTACACGCGCCAGGGCTACAATCTCCTGCGTTTTGCGCAGGGAGATCTGACCTTCTGGGCGATTTCGGATCTCGAACGCGGGGAGCTCGCCGACTTCGTCCGCCGCTTCGAAA
>DATNGG010000050.1:0-29384 GCA_035605975.1 Allostellaceae bacterium
GGTTCCGGTGCCCAGCACCACCAGATGCGTGTAGCGGATGGGTTCCTTAAGCGCGAGCTGGACGGCGATCGAGCCCGAGCGTGAATGCGCGACGAGCCCGACGCGGTCGAGGCCGAGCGCATCCATGAATTTCGGCACGGAGTCGCGCTGATAGGCGAGGGAGAGATCGTTGCCGACCTCGCTCAGCCCGTAACCCGGGAAATCGAAGGCGATGGCGCGAAACCCGGCCGCGGCGAAGGGCTCGAGATTGCGGATGAACACATCGGCCGAGGAACCCAGGGAGGCGCCATGCATCAAGAGCAGGGCGGGGCCGCTTCCCGCCTCGATATAGCGCATCTTCAGCCCATCGACCGTCGCATATTTGTCGGTGGGGCGCGTCTTCGCCTCAATCGCCATGGCTTCCTCCTCGGGCTTGCTTGCCCCATGTTCCGCCTGCGGCGTCCGGATGGCAACGGGTTTTGCGGGGCCGAGCGGCCGAGCGAAGCCCCGATCGCTGCCCGCGCGCCAGGCACACGGCGAGGAGCTCTGTCATAAATCCTTCACATTCCGATCAGGATTGCGCATGCTGCGCCCGGCCGAGCTCGCTGGCCGTCTCCCTCCAGAATTCCGGGGTGCATTTTGTTCGGCTGGTTCCAAGCGTTGATGCCCAAAGAGGAGCGCTTCTTCGTGCTCTTCAATCGTCACGCAGAGCTCTTGGTCCATGGCGCCGAGGCGCTGAAAGCGGTGTTGGCGGGCGGCGAGGCGATGGCCCAGAACTGCGCCCGGGTCGTGCAATACGAGACGCAGGCCGACCAGGTGACGCTGGAAGTCATTCAAGCCGTCCGGCGCACCTTCATCACCCCGTTCGAGCGCGGCGACATCACCGATCTGATCTCCTTGATGGACGACGCCGTCGACCAGATGCGGCAGACGGTCAAGGCGATCGGTCTCTTCGAGCTGCGGGAATTCGATCCGCTCATGCAGCAGCTGGGCGATGTCATCCTGCAATCGGCGCAAAAGACCGCAGAAATTGTCGGGTTGTTGAGCACCATGAAGAAGGAGGCCGACCGGCTGCACGTGCTGACCCAGGAAATCCGCCAATTGGAGGAGCATTCCGACGAGCTCCATGACCAGGGCTTGAAACGCATCCTCCAAACCAACGGCCGCTCCGATGCGATGGCGTTCATTATCGGCTCGGCGATGTACGAGCATTTGGAAAAGGTCGTCGACCGGTTCGAAAACGTCGCCAATAGGATCAGCGACATTTTGACCGAGCATCTCTGAGCGCGCCGAAAAGACCGGGCCATGGACACTTCGGTTGCCCTGCCTTTTCTGATCGGGCTCATCGTGATCGCGCTGGTGTTCGACTTCATGAATGGGCTCAACGATGCGGCGAATTCGATCGCGACGATCGTCTCGACCCGGGTCCTCGCGCCGAAATACGCGGTCTGCTGGGCGGCGTTCTTCAACTTCATCGCGTTCCTCTTCTTCGGCTTGAGCGTCGCGAAGACGGTCGGGGTTGGCATCATCGCGCCGGGCGTTGTCGATCCGCATGTGATCCTCGCCGCTTTGGCCGGCGCCATTATTTGGCAGGGCTTCACCTCCTTAGCCGGCATTCCGTCGAGCAGCTCCCATGCCTTGATCGGCGGACTCGTGGGCGCCGGGATCGCCAAAGGCGGCATCGGCGCGGTGGTGTGGAGCGGGTTGTTCAAGACGGCAGGGGCCATCGTTTTATCGCCGGCCTTGGGAATGATGCTGGCGCTCGGGCTCGTGCTCACCGTGTCATGGTTCTTCGTCCGCTCGACACCGCTGGCGGTCGACGGCTATTTCCGGATTTGCCAATTCGCGTCGGCCTCCGCCCTGTCGCTGGGCCATGGCGGCAATGACGCGCAGAAGACAATGGGGATCATCGCGGCGCTGCTCTTTTCCCAAGGTCTTCTCGGCAGGGAGTTTTATGTCCCGCTGTCGGTGGTGTTGGCTTGCCAGGCGGCCATGGGTCTCGGCACGCTTTTCGGCGGCTGGCGGATCGTTCGCACCATGGGCTCGAAGATCACGCGCCTCACGCCGATGCAGGGCTTCTGCGCCGAGAGTGCCGGTGCGATCACCCTCTTTGCCGCAACCCATCTCGGCATTCCGGTATCGACGACGCACACCATCACCGGCTCGATCATCGGCGTCGGCGCCGCGCGGCGGGTTTCGGCGGTGCGATGGGGCGTCGCCAAGGATATCGTCATCGCCTGGATCCTGACCATGCCGGCGACCGGGATCATCGCGGCGATCGCCTATACGCTGCTGAAGGGGCTGGGCTGATGGCGCCCGCGCCCGCGACGGCGAAGCTCGATCCGCCGGCTCAGCGGCCGAGGCGGCAATACGGCGTCATCCCTTATCGGCATCGGAATGACAAAGATCGCATCGAAATCATGCTGATCACCTCGCGCAATACGCGGCGCTGGATCGTTCCCAAGGGTTGGCCGATCGGCCGAAAACCGGCGCGCGACGTCGCGCGGCGGGAAGCGCTGGAGGAGGCGGGGCTCGAGGGCAGCATTGGGCAGCAGCCCTTCGGTGCGTTCCATTACCAGAAGCGGCTGAAGGATGGGTCGGTCGTCCCGTGCCGAGTGGATGTCTTTGCCTTCGAGGTGGAGCGCCAACTCAAAACTTGGCTGGAGCGCAGCGAACGCAAGCGGCGATGGTTCGATTCGGAGCGGGCGATCAAGCTGGTGCGCGAGCAGGAATTGAAGGACGTGATCGCCGCCCTCGTGCGCAGCCTCGAGGCTGCGGGCGCGCAAAGCACGGACTCGTCAAGCTAACGGCCCCCAGGCGAGCCCACCTTTTTCATCAAAGGCACCATCACGACGGCGAGGGCGAAGCACATCGCGATCGCCAGATAGGCATCGGCGAAGCTTTGGACCTCGGCCTCACGATAGGCCAGCAGCCAGAGCTTCTTGAGCGCCGCGGCCTGGCTGTGGAGTGAGTCCGGCCAGAGCGCGCCATAGCGCGCGGCGGTGCGGTAAAGGAACTCCATCGCCGCGCCATTGGCGGCGGTCAGATGCTCGCCGATGCGCAGGAAATGCAGATTGGTGCGGTCGTTGAGGATGGTGCCGCAGAGCGCGATGCCGATCGCGCCGCCGAGATTGCGCATCAAATTGAAAAGGCCGCTCGCCGATTTGAGCCGCTCGGGCGGCAGCGCGCCAAGGGTCAGCGTGACGATCGGCGCGACGCAGAATTGCTGCGCGAAACCGCGGAAAGCCTGCGGCAGGACCATCTCGCGCCAACCCCATTGGTTGGTCGCGCCGGTGAAGAGCCACATCGCGACGGCAAAGCTTGCCAGCCCTGCCATCATCAGCCAGCGCAGATCGACGCGGTTGGCAAGCTGGCCGTATACGATCACCGCTACGATCTGAAAGCAGCCCGCCGAGAGCAGCGCCGTGCCGATCTGCCAGGAATCGAAGCCGCGGACCCGGCCGAGAAACAGCGGCGTCAGGAAGACCGAGGCGAAAATGCCGATGCCGGTGACGAAGGAGAACCAGCAGCCGAGCGAGAAATTGCGGATGGCGAGCGCGCGCAAATCGACCACCGGATGGGCGAAGGTGAGGCTGCGCAGCACGAAGCCGATACCGGAGATACCGGATATCCAGGCGCAGGCGAGGATCGTGTCGTCGCCGAACCAGTCCCAGCGCGGCCCTTCCTCGAGCACGTATTCGAGGCAGCCGAGGCACAGCGACATCAGCAGGATGCCGAGATAATCCGCCTCTTTGACGAGGCGCCACTCGGGCTCGTCGATTCGCACCAGCAGTGGCACGAGCACGGCGACGGCGCAGCCGGGGGCGAGATTGATGAAGAACAGCCAATGCCAGGACCAAGCATCGGTGATCCAGCCGCCGATCGCGGGACCCAAGGTCGGCGCCAGCGAGGCGAGGCCGCCGACCACCGAGGCCGCGATCACGAGCTGCTTGCCCCGGAAGAAGACGAGCGCCGTCGTGAACACCGTCGGGATCATCGAGCCGCCGAGAAATCCCTGGATGGCGCGGAAGACGATCATCGAATGAATGTCGCTCGCCGTGCCGCAAAGCAAGCTGGCAAGGGTGAAGCCCGCCGCCGAGGCGCTGAACAGCCAGCGCGTCGACATCACCCGGCTGAGCCAGCCCGACAAGGGAATGACGATGATCTCGGCGATGAGATAGGAGGTCTGGATCCAGGCAATCTCGTCCTGGCTCGCCGACAGGCCGCCGCCGATCTCCTGCATCGAGGATGCAACGATCTGGATGTCGAGATAGGCGATGAAGAAGCCGAGGCACATGATGCCGAGCGCCGCGGTCTTGCGCGCGGTGGACAGCGGCGCGGCTTCATCGGCGGCGGGCGCTGCCGCCGGCCGCTCGGCCGCAGCGCGATCGAGCACCGCAACGGCGCTCACCGCGCGGCCTCTTGCGGGGCGGTGCCGGCGCGCTCATCGACGGCCACGGTTACCGAAAGCCCCGGGCGCAGTTCGCCGAGCCGCGCCGCCGCGCCCGCGAGACGGATGCGCACCGGAACGCGCTGCACAATGCGGGTGAAATTGCCGGTGGCGTTCTCGGGCGGAATGATGCTGAACTGCGCGCCGGTCGCGGGGGCGAGGCTCGCGACCACGCCGTCGAAGCGCGCGCCCGGCAGCGCATCGGCAGCGATCGAGACTTTTTGCCCAGGGCGCAACCCGCCGATCTGGTTCTCCTTGAAATTGGCATCGACCCACAACCCATCCGCTGGCACGAGCGAGAGGAGTTGCGTTCCCGGCGTCACATAGGCGCCGAGCCGCGCGCTGCGATTGCCGACGACGCCGTCGATCGGCGCGCGAATCTCGGTGTAGCCGAGATTGAGTCGTGCGATGTCGCGCGCCGCCGTCGCTTCATCGAGCGACGCTTGCGCCTCTTGGCGTTGCGTGTCGATGACCTCGATCCGGCGCTCTGCCGCTTCGAGCGCGGCGTGGCTTTTCCGGTCGGCCGCCAGCGCCTTCTTGTAGTCGGTGTCGGCCTGCTGGAAGCGCTGCACCGAGGCGATTTGGTCCTTGGTGAGCGCGCGATAGCGCGCCGCATCGTCGCGCGCCCGCGCGACCTCGGCCTCCGTCGCCGTGATCTCGGCTTGCGCCTGCGCGATCATCGCCTCCTGCAGGTTTCGGGTCGCCGCGAGATTGGCGAGCGCGGCTTGCTGGGCGGCGACAGCGGCGACCGCGCGGGCGAGAGCGGCGCGGTCGTCGCGATCGTCGAGCTTCACCAGAAGATCGCCGGCTTTGACGCGCTGATTGTCGGTGACCGCGACCTCGGCGATGAAGCCTGCGATCCTGGGCGAAACCGGCGTGATATCGCCGCCGACATAAGCATCGTCGGTCGATTGCACGAACCGCCCAGCCTCCCACCACGACCAGCCGTACCAGGCGAGGGCGGCCGCGGCCGCCGCGCCAAGGAGGAGCGGAACGGTTTTTCGCGCGGCGCCGAGGCGCCGCTGCCGCGCCGTGGGCGGACCGAGATCGCTGCTGTGTAGGAGAGTGTCCATCGCCAAGCACCCTGGTAAAACGTGTAGATACGCCTATCTGCCGAAGAAAAACCGGCCCGATCGCGGTGCGGGCCGGAACAGCTCGGTCTTAGTTCAGGGTGGCCGCCGCCGGCCGAATATCGCTGTCGACGACGGCGTGGAGGAGGCCGCGCAGCTCAGCCGCGCGGCTGCCGCCGAAGCGCGCTTCGAAGCCCTTTTGCGCTTCGAGCCAATACTTGCGCGCTTCGTGGAAGCGCTTCTTGCCGGTCTCCGTCAGGTGCAGCTCCTTGCTGCGGCGATCGAAGGGGCTCGGCTTCACGCGAATGAACCCGTCGCGCTGCAAGGGCAGGATGTTTCGCCCCAGCGTGGTGCGGTCGATGATGAATTCCGCCGCCAGTTCGTTGATCGTCAGCGGCCCTTTGCTTGCGAGGATCGCGAGCACGCCGAATTGCGAGATGCGCAGCCCGGAGGGTGCAAGGTACCGGTCATAGAACTGTGTGATCGTGCGCGCCGCCTGGCGCACGGCCCGGCAGTTGCAGTCGAGAGAGGTAAGACGGTCTTGCTCCGGCATGGGCGGCTCCGCGGGCATTCTGTGCATATGCGCCCAATATAAGAGCATATGCACCTATGTCAAGCGGGCTTACTCAATCGAGCCGTGCGAGATCCTCGGGCGGCAGAAGGATCGGCTTGCCGTGCGGCGTTGCCTTGGCGGCGCGATCCCAGGCATCGTGCAAGCTCTCGAGCGTCGCGGGTTTGGCGATGCCTTTTTCGCCGACCATGCGCTCGAGGGTGTGCAGCCAGTGATGGTAATAGGTGTCGCCGCGGTCGGGATCGCCGGCGGCCTGGGCGCGCTTGATCTCGGCGCCGAGTCTCTCGGCCCATTCGCCCCAGGTGAAGACGCCGCGGTCGTGCAAGGCAACCGCGATGGCGAAAGCCTGGGCTTCCCAGGGCTCGCGGAAAACCGGTCCTTCGCGGTCGCGCGGCAGATCGGGAAGCGCGGCCGACACTGCCGAGGCGGCAGGATCGCGCCCTGGGCTCATGCCGGCTCCAGATAGGGCTCGAAGGCTTCGATCGAGACTTTGAGCGCGGGATCGGCGGCCTCGCCCCACAAATCGCGGCCGCTGAAGACGACCGTATAGAGCCATTGCGGATCTTCACCCTGCCCGGCGACGACCGCATCGGGGAACACATGACAGCCGCGCACCGCCTCGACCGTCCCGACTTGGCCGCGCGCATAGCGGGGAAGGCGGGTATGCGAGACGGGATTGATATTCTTGGTGCGCACCTTGGCGCCGGGTTGAAACCGCGCCGGCCCCTTGGCGGGCCGCGCATAGGAGCCGCGCGACATCACCTTCGCGACATCGGCCACCTTGAGCGTGCGCCGCACCGGTTTCGCCGGGCGCAGCGAGTGGCCGGCCTTCAACTCGTCCTCGCCGGCAAGCTCGTGCTCGATCACCCGACTTTCGAGACCGCGCTCCCATTTCTCGTAATAGGTGACGCCGAGATAGATATGCGGCGCCATCTTCTCGAGCGAATAGCGCGACATGTCGATGTTCCACAGGCCGAGATAGCCCATGGCGCGCTGCATGGCGAGGACGCGGCCCTCCCAGCGCGCATGGAAGACGGGCTCGTTCGCTTCCGGCCGCACCGGCCCGAAAACCTGCATTCCGCCCATGTCGTGGACGCCATTCATGGCTTGGCCTCCGTCGGCGCTTTGGCGAGGCCGGTGCCGACCATGCTGTCGCGAGTGACGAGCTCGGCGAGTTGTGCTTCGCTCCACCCTTCCGTGCCGGCGGGACGGCGCGGCACGACGATGTAACGCGTCTCCGCAGTCGAATCCCAAACGCGGATTTCGGTCTCCTGCGGCAAGGCCACGCCGAAATCCTGGAGGACGCCGCGCGGATCGATCACCGCGCGCGAGCGATAGGCGGCCGATTTGTACCAGACCGGCGGCAGGCCGAGGACTTCCCAGGGATAGCAGGAGCAGAGCGTGCAGACGACCATGTTGTGCCGCCCCTCGGTGTTCTCGACCGCGATCAGATGCTCGCCGACCCGGTCGAGCGTGCCCGCGGCATTGATCGCCGTCGTCGCATCGGCGATGAGGCTCTGCTTGAAGGCGGGATCGCTCCACGCCTTGGCGATGATGCGCGCGCCGATATGCGGTCCGATCCGGGTCTCGAAGGCCTCGACGATGCGATCGAGCGCGGCGGGATCGATATAGCCTTTCTCGGTCAGCACGGTCTCGAGCGCACGGACGCGAAGCTGCATCTCCGAGAGCGTTGACCCCGCATGATCGTGATCGTGATCGTGCGCATGGGCGTGGGGATCGTGTTCGTCTGGGCTCAATCCGGCCTCCTTGAGCGGCGTATGAGCCAACTAGGGTGCCGATTCTCCCGCCGATTGCAAGCCCGGCGCGTCGGCAAGCGGCGGCGGCGCGAAGGCGCGGACTTCAGGCGCCGTGCCCGAAACGCACGCGATCTCGACCATCGCCGTGGCGGAGCTCGGCCCCTGGCTGAGCTGCGACGTGCCGCGATCCGCGGTCAAGACATTGGGATTGCCGTGGCGGCAGAGCGCCTCCGCACTCGCATCCGCCGGGTCGTACCACGCGCCGCAGGAGAGGCGCACGACGCCGGGCAACATCGCCTCGCTGAGGACGGCGCCCGCGAGGCAGGCGCCGCGCGCATTGAAGACGCGCACGATATCGCCGTCCTTGATGCCGCGCGCCGCCGCATCGGCGGGGTTGATCGCGATCGCTTCGCGGCCAGCGACTTTCCCTTGAGCGCTCACCGGCCCCACATCCATCTGGCTGTGGAGGCGATAGCGCGGCTGGCTCGAGACGAGGTGAAGCGGATAGGTCTTGGCGGCGGCGCCGAGCCACTCTCTCGGCTCGAGCCAGGCGGGATGCGGCGGGCAATCGCCATGGCCGAAACCGGCGATGCGCTCGGAATAGAGCTCGATCTTGCCCGACGGCGTGCCGAGGGGGTGCGCTGCGGGATCCGCGCGGAATTGCTCGAACAGCACGAATTCCTCGCTGCGCGGCGGCACATCGAGCCAGCCCTTCGCCCAGAACGCGTCGAAATCGGGCAGGACATTGCTGCGCGCGCCATCGCGGAACCGCTGATAGAGATGGCGCAGCCAGCCCAACTCGTCGCGCCCCTCGGTATAGGCGACCTCGCAACCGAGGCGTCGCGCAAGCGCGACGAAGATCGCGAAATCGTCGCGCGCCTCGCCAACGGGCTCGATCGCCTTCTGCATCGCGACGACGTAGTGATCGCGTCCGCCGGCGCCGATATCGTTGCGCTCGAGGCTGGTTGTCGCCGGCAGAACGATATCGGCAAAGCGCGCCGTCGCCGTCCACCATGGCTCATGGACGATGATCGTCTCGGGTTTCGCCCAGGCGAGGCGCAGCTTGTTGATATCCTGATGATGGTGGAACGGGTTGCCGCCGGCCCAATAGACGAGGCGGATATCGGGATAGGTCTCGGTCTTGCCGTTGAACGAATAGGTGCCGCCGGGATCGAGCAGGCAATCGGCGATGCGCGCCGCCGGGATCGCGCGCTTCCCAGGATTGGGCAGGCCTTCCATCATCGGCAGCGCATAAGCGAGCGGCGGCTCGGCGATATTGGCCGAGGAGCCATAGCCGAAGCCGAACCCGCCGCCGGGCAGGCCGATCTGGCCGAGCGCCGCCGCCAGGAGAATCGTTGCCCAATAGGGCTGCTCGCCGTGATCGGCGCGCTGCAGCGACCAGGAGCAGGAGAGCATGGTGCGCGTCGCCGCCATGCGCCGCGCCAGGGCGCGGATGGTGTCGGCGGGAACGCCGGTGATTGCCGCCGCCCAATCGGCGTTCTTTGCCGTGCCGTCGCTCTCGCCCATGAGATAGGCCATGACGCGCGCGAAACCCGTGCAATAGGTTTCGAGGAACGCCGCATCGTGCCGGTTCTCGGCGATGAGCGTCTGCGTCAGGGCAAGAAGCAGAGCCGTATCGGTGTTGGGGCGGATCGGGATCCATTCCGGTGTCGCTTCCGCCGGCCCATCCTCGCGAATGGGGCTGATATTGATCACGGCCACACCGCGGCGCGCGAGCTCTTCCATCCAGCCCTTGCTGCTGTGCTCCGCCGCGCCGCCAAAGGCGACTTGCGTGTTCTTGGGATTGGCGCCGCCGAGCAGCACGACAAGCCGCGCATGATGCGCAATCGACGACCAGGAGGTGAGCGGACCGGTAACCGCCTGGGCCGAGCCCAGAACATGCGGCAGGAAGGTCAGCGCCGTGCCGAAGCTGTAATTGCTCGTCTGGTCGACGAAGCCGCCGCTTGCGGCAAGAAAGCGCCGCAGCTGCCCGCGCGCGCCATGAAAGATGCCGGCCGAGGACCAGCCTTGCGAGCCGCCCATGATCGCGGATGCTCCGTAGGCGCCGCGGACACGCGCCAGCTCGCCGGCGACGAGATCGAGCGCTTCGGGCCAGGAGATCCTAACGAAGCGGTCAAAGCCGCGGCTGCCGCCGCTCTCGGCGCGATCGCGCAGCCAGGCCTCGCGGACCATGGGCTGCGCGATGCGCGCGCTCGAATGAACGCTCGCGGGAATGTTGTCGAGCAGCGGCGAGGGATCGGCGTCACGCTCGAAGGGATGCGCCGCGATCACGCGGCCGTTTTCCACCTCGGCGCGGAACGCGCCCCAATGCGAATGATGGCAGACGAGGTTGCGCGGCAAGGGAGACCTCCATCGCCGAACCTATCAGAATCGCAACGGAGCGTCGAATGCCGCGGCAAAGCCGTGCGGCAGGCTTTCAGGGATTGGCCAGGACCTCGTTCTGCATATCGAGGACCTTCTGGCGCTGCTCGGAGGTGAGCGCGTATTCATAGATCACCGCCTGGTTCTGACGCGCCGTCGGCACGCCGCCCAAGGCGGCGATGCCGTAGAGCACATAGGCGGCGACCGGATCGGGCGCGGCGCCGATCCCCTTATAATCGCACCAGGCGAGCAATTCCGTCGCATGCGCATTGCCCGCTTGGGAAAGGCGTTGCAGCGTAGCGCGGTCTGCCGCCGAGACCTGTCCGCGCCGGATCGCGGCGGCAATCGTCTCGATGGGACCGCGCTCGCGGCTCGCGTTCGCCTCCGTCTGCGGCGTGGTCGGTTGCCGCGGCGGCGCCGCATCGAGGTGAGGTGCCGCGACCGCGGTGGTGGTGGTCTCCTTGGCCGCGGGCTTGGATGCCGGCGGCGGAAGCAGCTCCGCGCGCCCCGGCCCGCCGCAGCTTCCCGCGGGCTTGTCGAGGCATTCAAAGCGACCGGCGAGGCTGTAGAAATCGGCCTGCGCCGGCACCGCAAGGCTCGCGACCGCCATTGCTATCCCGAGCGCCGCAAGCCGGACATATGCGCCGCTCAGGCGCGTCGATCCCCGGATGCTGCTGCGCTCGCTCATCGCGCTTGCGCCTATCCGACGCCGAAGCTCTGGACGAGGCTTCCGGCGACCAGGTACCAGCCATCGACCAGAACGAAGAAGATGAGCTTGAAGGGCAGGGAGATGGTCACCGGCGGCAGCATCATCATGCCCATCGACATGAGGATAGAGGCGACGACGAGATCGATGATGAGAAACGGCAGAAACAGCAGGAAGCCGATCTCGAAGGCGCGGCGCAGCTCGCTGATCATGAAGGCAGGTACGAGGATGCGCAACGGCACGGCTTTGGGATCTTCGGCCTTGGTGTCGACCTTCGCCATGCCGGCGAAGAGCTGCAAATCCTGGTCGCGCACATTGTGCATCATGAAATCGTGCAGCGGCGCGGCGGTCGCATCGAAAGCCTGCTGCTCGGTGATCTTGTCGGCGATCAGCGGCGCGATGCCGTTGTTGTAGGCAGTCTCGAGGGTCGGCGCCATGACGAAGCCGGTGAGAAACAAGGCGAGGCTCACCAGCACGAAATTGGGTGGCGTCGTTTGGGTGCCGAGCGCGTTCCTGAGGAAGGACAGCACGACGATGATCCGCGTGAAGGACGTCACGGTGATGAGGATCGCCGGCGCGAGGCTCAGGACGGTGAGCAGCAGCAGCAATTGAATGATGCGCCCGGTGGCGCTGCCGCTCGGCGTGCCGCCCTCGCCGCCGCCGAGATCGATCGTCAGGGATTGGGCGAAAGCCGCATGCGGCGCCAGCAGCAGGACCAGCACGAAAACAGTGATCGCGACCAGGACAAAACGCTTCAACGCGGCGCTCCTGGCAACAGCGCGCCAAAAGCTTGCGCGGGCGCATCCGGCGCGGCGGCGATGCCGGTTTCGATAACGACGTCGCTGCCGATGCCGAGCAGCACCAGATGCTCGGTGCCGTCGCGCTTGAGGAGCACGAGGCGCCGCTTGCCGTCGAGCGACAGAACCTCTTCGATCGACAGGCGCCGTTTCCCGCGTGCCGTGGCCATGCGTCCGCCGAGGCCGAGACGCTTGGCGATCCAGGCGACCGCAAAGATCAACGCCAGCACCAGAACGAGCGCCAGAACGAAACGCCAATACATGTCACCCATGCGGGTCTTGATCCTCTAAGCCTGGTCGCGCGCGTAGGCGCTGGCCGCTTGCCGCGCCAAAGCGGCATCGTGCTGGCGCTGCAAATCGACCGCGAGCCCGTCGAGCTCGCCGAGGAGCGCGCGCAAGGCGCCGAGGAGATCGGTACGCTGCGGCGTGGGCGCGTTGCGCGCCAGCTCCGTCACGCTTGCGACTTCGGCATCGAGCCCCGCGAGATTGACGCAATCCCCGGCGGCGACGGCGGCGCGCGAGCGCGCCACCGCGCGGCTCAGCTCGCGGAATCGCTCCTCGAGCGGCGGCATGGTCATGACGTCTCCTCATCGGCTGAAGGGTGCTGATTGGCGTGAAGCAGCGCGAACAGGATCTCGGCAAGGACGGCGAAGGCCGGGATCGGAATCGGCTCGCCGAGCTTCAACCCGGCAAGAACTGCCGAGAGATCGTCGCGCGCGCGCAGCGTCATGCCGTGCGCCTCGGCCAGGGCGACGAGCCGCGCCGCCACGGCTTGGCGGCCGGCATCGGAGGAAGAGCTCGCGGAAGGGAGCGGCAACTGGTTAATCCCGGAGGGCGTCGGCTGGCGCGATGCTCGCTCCAACGTGGTTAAGATTTCATTGCCGGGCCGAGAGTTTCGCGATTTGCCGCGCGCGCGCCGCGCGGCTTTACGCAAAATTAAGGTAAACGGCGCCATCATCGCCGGCATGGACCTTCGCAACATTCCGCTTTTCGAGGCGATCACGCGGCGCATGTCGTGGCTCAGCGATCGCCAAACCGTCCTTGCCGAGAACGTCGCCAACGCCAACACGCCGGGTTACAACGAGAAGGATTTGAAGGAGCCGGACTTCAAGGCGCTGCTGGGCGGCACCTCCTCCGCCTCCGCCGTTCGTCTCGTCGCAACCCAGCCGGGGCACTTCACCCTTCCCGCGGGCGGCGGCGGCCAGTCGGGCACGATCGACACCACCGAGGATCGCACGCTCAACGGCAATGGCGTCTCGATCGAGGCCCAGATGATGAAGGTTTCCGAGAACGCGGCGGATTACGCGCTGACGACGACGCTCTACAAGCAGAACATCGCGCTCTTCAAGACCGCGCTCGACAACGGCTGATCGGGGAATTGAGAGATGGAGCTCGACAAATCCTTCGCGGTGGCGTTTGCCGGCATGAGCGCCGAGAGCCAGCGCCTGAAGGTGATCGCCGAAAACCTCGCCAATGCCGATTCGACGGCGCAGACCCCGGATCAGGATCCCTATAAGCGCAAGATCGTCAATTTCGAGGATGTGTTCGATCGCCAGCTCGGCGTCGATAAGGTCAAGGTCTCGGGCATCACCACCATCCAGACCGGCTTCGGCCGCCGCTACGAGCCCGGCCATCCAGCGGCGGATGCCAGCGGCTATGTGAAGACGCCCAATGTCAATTCGATCACCGAGCTCATGGATATGCGCGAGGCGCAGCGCAGCTACGAGGCCAACCTCAACGTGATCCAGGCGGCGAAGGCGATGCTGAGCCGCGCCCTCGACGTGCTGCAAGGCTGAGGCGCAGAAGGAGCCGTTCCATGACCATCGATTTCACCAGCGCCGCCAAGGCCTATGCCAGCACCAACCGCATGATCGGCGGCGTGGCGGGCGACGCGAAGAGCGGCGAGAGCTTCGGCAAGCTGTTGCAGAACGCGGCCACAGGCGTCGTCGACGCGCTCGGCAAGAGCGAGCAGCAGAGTCTCCAAGCAGTGACCGGCAAGGCCGATCTCGCGGCGGTGACCGAGGCGGTCACCAACGCGCAAATGGCGTTGCAGACCGTCGTCGCCGTGCGCGACAAGGTCATCGCCGCTTATCAAGACATCCTCAAAATGCCGATCTGACGGCGCGGGGGCGGGGCAGGCGCATGAACGCGACGGACGCCATGACGATCGCGCGCGAGGCGATCATCGTCACCTTGAAGCTCGGTGCGCCGGCGATGATCCTCGGGCTGATCGTCGGCCTGCTCATCTCGTTCTTCCAGGCGCTCACCCAGATCCAGGAAATGACGCTCACCTTCGTGCCGAAGATGCTGGTGATTCTTCTCTCGCTCCTGTTGTTCCTGCCGTTCATGCTGCAGACGCTCATCTCCTTCACGCAGGGGCTGATGGAACGCGTCATTTCCGGGTGACGCATGCCGCTCGCGCAGTTCCTCCCCGCGAATGCCTTCGCCGCGCTGCTGATCTTCGCGCGCATCGGCTCGGCGATGATGCTCCTGCCGGGCTTCGGCGAGGCCTATGTGCTGCAGCGCTATCGGCTCCTTCTCGCGGTCGGCATCTCGCTGCTGCTTCTGCCGATCCTTTCGCCGCTGCTGCCGGCAATGCCTTCGAGTCCCGCGACGCTCGTCGTCATGCTTGGCGGCGAGATCGCGATCGGCGTCTTCATCGGCACCTTGGCGCGCATGCTGCTCGCGGCGCTGGAGATGGCGGGCCAGTTCGTCTCGCTGCAGACCGGCCTTTCCAACGCCGTTATCTTCAACCCGATGCAGGCGCAGCAAAGCCCGATCCCCAGCGCGCTCTACTCAGCTCTGGGCGTGCTGCTGATCTTCTTGACCAATCTCCACTATGTGATGCTGCGCGGCCTCGTCGATAGCTACATGATTTTTGCTCCCGGCAAGCTGCCGCCGCTCGATGACATGTCGCAGACCATCGCCCATGCGGTCGCGGGCTCGTTCCAGCTGGCGGTCGAGATGGCGGCACCCTTCATCGCCCTCGGCACCGTGTTCTTCGTCGCCATAGGGCTGATCGGGCGGCTCGTGCCGCAGCTCCAGGTGATGTTCGTCAGCCAGCCGCTCCAGATCATGGGCGGACTGCTGCTCTTCGCGCTCGTCCTTTCCGCCGGCATGGGCTGGTTCCTCGGCGCCGCGAACCAGCAATTCAGCCTCCTCGCGCCGGGCTGAGCCGTGGCGGACGACGCACCCGACAAGGACCAAAGGACAGAGGCGCCCTCCGGCAAGAAGCTCGCGCGCGCGCGCCAGCAGGGCCAGGTCGTTCAATCGCGCGAGATCAACACCTGGTTCATGCTTTTGGCGGCGACCGGCGTACTTATGGTCGGGGCGACGCCGATTGCGCAGACGATCGCCAAGGCGCTCGCGGTCTTCGTCACGCCGGCCAATTTCATCGGCACGGATGGCGATGTGCATTGGGAGCTGCTGTCGGATTCGCTCGCCCGGGTGGGGGTGGCGCTGGCCGTGCCCATGCTGGTGGCGGTGGTCGCGGCGATCGCCGGCACGGTGGTGCAGATCGGCCTCTTGTTCGCGACCGAGAAATTCAAGTTCGATATCACGCGGCTGTCGCCGCTCGCGGGGCTGCAACGCCTCTTCTCCTGGCGCTCGCTCGTCGAGCTCCCCAAGAACATCGCCAAGATCGGCGTCGTCGCCCTGGTCGCCTGGTGGGTGGCGATGCCGAGCGTTGCCCAGCTGAAGCGCATGGCGGCCCAATCCTTCGAGCATCTGCCCTTCGAGCTCTATCATTTGACGCTGCGGCTGATGTTCGGCGTGCTCGCCGTGGTCACCATCCTGGCCTTCGCCGACTATGCCTATCAGCGCTTTTCCTTCATGCGCTCGATGCGCATGACCAAGCAAGAGGTCAAGGAGGAGTTCAAGCAGGCCGAAGGCGATCCGAAGATCAAGGCGCGGCTGCGGCAGATTCGCAACGAGCGGGCGCGCAAGCGCATGATGGCGGCGGTGCCCAAAGCCTCGGTCGTCATCACCAACCCGACCCATTACGCCGTCGCGCTGCAATATGAGCTCGGCGAGGCCGGCGCGCCCAAGGTGGTAGCGAAGGGCGTCGATCTCCTGGCGCAGCGGATTCGCGAGCTCGCCCAGGAGCACGATGTGCCGATCGTCGAAAACCCGCCCTTGGCGCGCGCGCTCTATGCGAGCGTCGAGATCGACCGCGAGATTCCACCCGAGCACTACAAGGCGGTGGCCGAGATCATCAGCTATGTGTTCCGCCTCAAAGGAAAGATAAGGCCGCAAGCGCGCGCCCTGTGATAAGCTGCGCCCCCGATCGCCATGACCGAAGCGTCGTCGAACCTCGAAAGCCCCGGCAGCCTGCGCCGCCTTCCCGCCGCCTCGGCGTCGCGGACGCCCGGCTGGGTGTTCGGCGCGGCGCTGGTGACGGTCTTCTCCAGCATTGCTGCCGTGATCTGCGCGCGCCTCCTCGCCGCCGGCGTCGGGCCGCCGCTGCTCGTCGATCTCGCCGCGGTGGGCTTTGCTTGTCTTGCGATCGGCTTCGGCATCGCCGCGGCGATCGGCCGGCGCATCCAGAGCAGCGCGGTGCAAAAGCTCGATCTCCTCAACCAGGCGCTCGAGACCTCGGCCAACGCCCATCTCATCGTCGGCGGCGATAGCGAGATCGTCTACGCCAATTCGGCGTTCTATCGATTCTTCCCGGGACTCGACGACGCGCCGCTCGACGCGCTCGCCCGGCGCCTTGCCGCCGAGGACGGCGCCAGCAGCGAGTTGGCGAGTCTGCGGCGCGACGTTCAGCAAAAGGGCCGTGCCAGCGGCCGCGTCGCGATCAGCCACCCCGCCGGGCCGATCGCCTGGTTCAGCGTCACCGCGCATCGCCTCGCCGGGCGCGCGGGCTTGAGCCTGTGGAATTTCGAGGATGTAACGCAGCGCAGCCTGATCGACCGCGAAATCCGCGACGAGCGTTCCAAGCTCGCGGATTTTCTCGATCACGCGCCGATCGGGTTTTATTCGGTCGACGGCGCCGGGCGCTTCCTCTTCGTCAACGAGACCTTGGCCGACTGGCTCGGCGCCTCGCCGACCGAGCTTGTCGCCAATGGCGCCAAGATCGGCGACTTCCTCGCTGAGCCGCCGCCCGCCGGCGCGCTGCCTCACGCGCCCTTCGAGAGCGGCGGCGAGCGCGGCGAGGTGGTGCTGAAGGGCCGGCACGGGTTGATGCTGCAAGCCCTCATCACCCAGAGCGTCATCCGTTACGGCGCCAATCTGCGCACCCGCTCGGTGGTGCGCGATTTGACGCCGGAGCGCGACTGGCAGGCGGCGCTGCGGCAATCACGCGAGCGCTTCGAGCGCTTCTTCGCCAATGCGCCGGTCGGCATCGCGCTGCTCGACGAGCAGGGGCGCTTTGCCGAGGCGAACGCAACCTTGGGCGCGTTCTTCGGCGCGGCGCCCGCCGATCTCATCGGCAAGGCGCTGGTGACCTTTCTCCCCGAAGCCGACCGGCCGGGCCTTGCCTCGGATCTTGCCGCGGCAATGATCGGCCGGCCGCCCGGCGAGCCGGTCGAGCTGTCGCTGGCGAGCGGCAAATCGGCCGCTCTCGTCATGAGCCGCGACAGCGAAGGCGGGCTCATCCTGCATTTCATCGACACGACCGATCAGAAGAAGATCGAGGCGCAGTTCATCCAGTCGCAGAAGATGCAGGCGGTGGGGCAGCTCGCCGGCGGCGTCGCGCACGACTTCAACAATTTGCTGACGGCGATGATCGGCTTCTGCGATCTCCTGCTGCTGCGCTTCCGGCCCGGCGATCCGTCTTTTGCCGACATCATGCAGATCAAGCAGAACGCCAACCGCGCTGCCAATCTCGTGCGCCAGCTCCTGGCCTTCTCGCGCCAGCAGACCTTGCAGCCGCGCGTCCTCGACATCACCGACACGCTCGCCGACCTCTCGCATCTGCTGCGCCGCCTCATCGGCGAGAACATCGAATTGAAGGTCGTGCATGGCCGCGATCTCGGCCTCGTCAAGGTCGATCAAGGCCAGCTCGACCAAGTGATCATCAATCTCGCCGTCAATGCGCGCGATGCCATGCCGAGCGGCGGCACCTTGACCATCCGCACCTCGAACATCGTCAACGCCGCGCCGGTGCGGCTCGGCGACGAGGTCATGCCGACCGGCGAATATGTACGGATCGAGGTCGCGGACACCGGCATCGGCATCGAGCCCGAGAATCTGCAGCGGATTTTCGAGCCTTTCTTCTCGACCAAGGAAATCGGCTCGGGCACCGGGCTCGGCCTCTCGACGGTCTATGGCATCGTCAAGCAGACCGGCGGTTTCGTGCGCGTCGACAGCGCGCCGGGGAAGGGCGCCTGCTTCTCGATCTTCCTGCCGCGCCATCGCGGCGACGAGGCGCAGGGCGGCGCGGCGCGGGCCGCCGAGGATGTCGCGCTGCCGCGCGATCTGACCGGCACCGGGACGGTGCTGCTGGTCGAGGATGAGGACCCGGTCCGGCTCTTTTCCTCGCGCGCCCTCAAGAACAAGGGCTACCGCGTGATCGAGGCCGACAGCGCCGAGACGGCGCTGACCATCCTCCAGGACGGCGCGCAGAAGGTCGATCTCATCATCACCGATGTGGTGATGCCGAAGATGGACGGGCCGAGCCTCATCAAGGAGGTCCGCGAGCTCCATCCCGACCGCAAGTTCAAGGTGATCTTCATCTCGGGCTATGCCGAGGACCATTTCCGCAAGCGGCTGGGCGACGAGGACGGCATTCACTTTCTGCCGAAACCATTTAGTCTCAAGCAACTAGCCGGAAAAGTTAAAGAAGTAATGCAGGATTCGGGCGAGCGCCCGGCGGCTTAAGTTGATCGTCATGCCCGCGCTTGACGCGGGCATCCACGTCTACGCTGACCTAGAAGAAAAAACTCATGGATGCGCGGGTCAAGCCCGCGCATGACGTGGTAGTGAGCATAACGCTCCTAGGAGAAGCCGAATCAGAGCCGGGTGGGTTTACATCAGACCAATCGGCCGCCGAACGTCACGCTGTATATCGGCGCTATCAGCGGGTCTAGCGCGGCACGCCTTCAAGCATCGCGAAGGGGGATCGCTTGACCATCGCATGCAAAATTATTAATAATCCATAATCATCCGGAGAGCGAATGGCGTCCGCATCCACGACCCGTCACGTCCAAGCCGTTCAGCCGCCCGCGGGCCGCGCCGAGTGGCTGGCAGGCGTGGTGCGGGAGCGGCTGTGGAGCGGCGCCTATCGGCCGAGCCAGTGGATTCGCGAGAACGCGCTGAGGCTCGAATTCGGCTTCTCGAATGGGCCGGTGCGCGAGGCCCTGCAGCTGCTCGTTGCCGAGGGGCTCCTCGAACGCGTGCCCTATTGCGGCATCCGCGTCGCCGCCTCGAGCGACCGCGAGATCGTCGAACTGTTCCAGCTGCGTCTTGGGCTCTTGGAATTGGCGGCCGAGCTCGCCGCCCGCCGCCGCGACCGCGCGGTCCTTGCGCAAGCGCCGCAGGTGCTGGATCAGGTACGACACGACACCGAGGTCGAGATCGTGCCGGCGCCTGGCCATCTCATGCGTTGGGTGGTGGAAGCCGCGGGCAATCGCGAATTGACGCGCGCCTGGGAGCGGCTCGCGGCCAAGGCGCGCATCTATGTCTATGAATCGATGCGGCGCGGCGCCGATCCGGAGGGCATGACGCGCCACGCCGAAGCGCTGATCGCGGCCATCGTCGCGGGTCAACCGGCCAAGGCGCGGCAGGCGGTGCGGGCGCTGACTGCGCATCAGGTGAAGGATTTGGGGCTCGATCTGAGTCTGTCTTGAGGGCGCGGTGCGCCGCGCGAGCGAAAGGGAGAAACGCATGAGCAGCGACATCGTCATCGTCAATTCGAACGATCTTCCCTTGGAGGGCGTGCAGCGCGGCCGCGTCAACGCGATCCGGCGCAAGCGCCTGCCGCTCGAGACCGGCGTGCCAGGCCTTACCGCGGAATTCTCGCTCTCGATCGTGCCCGAAGGCTATTTCACGCCGCGCCACCGGCATAATTTCGATCAGATCCGCTACACGCTCTCCGGCATTCAAAGCACCGGCCATGGCGATCTCGGGCCGGGCGAGATCGGCTATTTCCCCGAAGGCGCTTATTACGGGCCGCAGGCGCAAAAGGGCGAATGCGCGACCCTCGTCCTGCAATTCCAGGGAGCGAGCGGCCGGCATCTCCTCAGCAATGAGGAGATGAACGCGACCTATCAGAAGATGATCGGTGAAGGCGCCGTCTTCGAGAACGGCATCTATCGCGGCCGCACCGCCAGCGGTGGACGCAAGAACAAGGATTCCTATGTCGCCATCTGGGAAGAGCATGAGGGCCAGAAGCTGACCTTTCCCGCGTCGCGCTATCGCGCGCCGGTGATGATGCTGTCGCAGAACTATGCCTGGCTTCCCGATCGCGACCGCCCGGGCGTCGAGATCAAGCATCTCGGCACTTTCACCGAGATGCGCACCGGTATCGGGTTTTTCCGCCTCTTGCCGGGCGCGCGGCTCGAGGCCACGCGCCAGCGCGACGCCGAGCTGCGCTATTGCATCGACGGCGCTTTCACCTATGGCGGCAAGGACTGGGGCAAAGACACCTATCTATATTTGCCGCCCGATAGCATGCCCGCGGCGCTCGCCTCGACGGATGGCGCAACCTTCTTCACGATTAGCCTGCCAATGATCGCCGAATGCGCCGCGCGGCTGAAAGAGGATTCGGCGCTCGCCGCCGCAGAATAAGGCGAACGGCCGCCACGCGCGGCCTTTCGCAAAACGCCAGGGGAGGAACGACCATGATGAAATGGGTGAAGCGCAGCCGCATTCTCTTTGCGTGCGGCATTGTCGCTGCAATCGCCGCGGCGCCGGCGCATGCAGCCGAGACGGTGCGCGTCGGCACGCCCGAGGGCAGCGCCTTCATGTTCGCGGTGATCGATGTCGGGATCGACACCGGGATTTTTGCCAAGCACGGGCTCGCGGTCGAGAAGCTCAACTTCGCCGGCGGCGGCAAGCTCGGCGAAGCCGTCGCGGCGGGCGCCGTCGATTTCACCGTCTCCGGCAACACCGATGTTGCCTTCGTGGTGAAGGGCTCGCCCGAAAAAGCGGTCGCCGTGACCGCCGGCGCGCCGGTCGAGATGTCGATCATCGTGCGCTCCGACGGCAGCGTCAAAAGCCCCGCCGATCTCAAGGGCAAGACCATTGGCGTGACCTCGCCGACCTCATTGACCTCCTGGCTCGCGCTCGAATTCTCGCGCGCGCAGGGCTGGGGGCCGGAGGGCGTGACACGCGCCTCTGTCGGCGGCATGACCAGCGAGGTGGCGGGGCTCGTCGCCAAGCATCTCGACGCGATCATCGGTCCGGTCGAGGGCGGTTATCTGCTCGAAGCCAAAGGCCAGGCGCATGTTCTCCTGACCTTCGGCAATCTCACCGACTACATCACTCATCTGATCTACGCCACCAACACAATGATCGAGAAGCATCCCGATACGGTGCGCGGTTTCATCGCCGCCTGGTTCGACACGGTCGAATACATGCGCGCGCACAAGGCGGAGACCATCAAGCTGACCGCGCCGGTGACCAAGCTGCCGCCTGATATCGCGGGGAAGGTCTATGACCTTGAAATGCCCGCCATGTCGGATGACGGGCATTTCGATCGGAAGGCGGTCGAGGCGATCGTCCAATCCTTCCTCGATCTCGGCGTGCTCAAAGAGCGCCCAGCGGATGTGACGGCGCTCTACACCGAGGCCTTCCTGCCGGCGAAATAACGGCCGGCGCCGGGCCGGGGCGAGTCGCCAGTCCGGCCAGGCGCGCGCGCCGGACTTCCTTGCCCGAAGGCCGAGAGCCGCGCCAATCGCGGCGCGCCGCTTGTCCCGGCTCGGCGCTCGGGCTTTCGTGTTAAGTATTTGAACTTCTTATAAATCACAGGAGAACAAAACAGCACTTGCTTTGTTGAGAACAAATCATGTACGGTGTCTCGACATCGGCTTCGCGCTGAGTCCCTAGGAAACCGGGCGGCGCTATGGAATAAGGAGTTGGGGGATGTCGAACACCGCTTTGCGCCTGGTAGACAAGGACACGATGGACAAGCAAAAGGCGCTCGATGCCGCGCTCGGCCAGATCGAGCGGGCTTTCGGCAAGGGATCGATCATGAAGCTCGGCTCGCGCGAGGTCGCGAGCGAGACCGAGGTGATCTCGACCGGCTCTCTGGGCCTCGATATCGCGCTCGGCATCGGCGGGCTGCCGCGCGGGCGCGTCGTTGAAATCTACGGGCCGGAAAGCTCGGGCAAGACGACGCTCGCGCTCCATGTCATCGCCGAGGCACAAAAGGCCGGTGGCACCTGCGCCTTCATCGATGCGGAGCACGCGCTCGACCCGGGCTACGCGCGAAAGCTCGGCGTCAATATCGACGATCTCCTCATTTCCCAGCCCGATGCCGGCGAGCAGGCGCTCGAGATCGCCGACACGCTGGTGCGCTCGGGTGCGGTCGATGTGCTGGTGGTCGATTCGGTGGCGGCACTGGTGCCGCGCGCCGAACTCGAAGGCGAGATGGGCGACAGCCATGTCGGGCTTCATGCCCGGCTCATGAGCCAGGCTTTGCGCAAGCTCACCGGCTCGATCTCAAAATCGCGCTGCATGGTGATCTTCATCAACCAGATCCGCATGAAGATCGGCATCATGTTCGGCAATCCCGAAACCACCACCGGCGGCAACGCGCTCAAATTCTACGCCTCGGTCCGGCTCGACATCCGCCGCATCGGCGCGATCAAGGAAAAGGAGCAGACCGTCGGCAATCAGACGCGCGTCAAAGTGGTGAAGAACAAGATGGCGCCGCCTTTCAAGGTGGTCGAGTTCGACATCATGTATGGCGAGGGCATATCGAAGCGCGGCGAGCTGATCGATCTCGGCATCCAGGCCGGCGTCGTCGAGAAATCGGGCTCGTGGTTCGCCTATGACGGGCAGCGCATCGGCCAGGGCCGCGAGAACGCCAAGCAGTTTCTCAAGGATAATCCGTCCATCGCCGACGCGATCGAGCATGCGATCCGCACCAATGCCGGGCTTGTTGCCGATGCGATGATGGTGAAGGGCGCGGGCGAGGCGGCCGAGGAGTAATCCCGCCGCGCAACGGGCTTCCCCCATGGGCGCCGCCTTCCCGCGGCGCCATCTTTTTGATCAGGCAGGCGAAATCCGAAAACTGCGAAACGAAGCCAATTTCGGGGGATAACCGGATATAGGGGTCGCGAAGGGACTAACCGCTAGATATAGTTGCTTTTGGAGGTGCGCAATGTCGGAGGGAGCAGAGCAGGCGGCGTTCGCGACCATGACGGTTGCCGATGCTTTTGCATCCTATGCGCAAGGTCGGCAGTTCGGCGCGATCCTCGTCGATCCGCCGTGGCGCTTTGCCAATCGCACCGGAAAGATGGCGCCGGAGCATCGGCGCTTGTCGCGTTACGTCACGCTCTCCACGGACGAGATCGCCGCGATTGCGTTATCGCAAATTGCGGCGCCGGTCGCGCATCTCTACCTCTGGGTTCCGAATGCGCTGTTGCCGGAAGGCTTGCGCGTGATGCAAGCCTGGGGCTTCCAGTACAAGACCAATTTGGTCTGGCACAAAATCCGCAAGGATGGCGGTCCCGACGGGCGCGGCGTCGGGTTCTATTTCCGAAACGTGACGGAGCTTGTCCTGTTCGGCGTTCGCGGCAAGAACGCGCGGACCTTGGCGGCCGGGCGCCGCCAAGTAAATTACCTCGCAACGCGCAAGCGCGAGCATTCGAAGAAGCCTGATGAGCTTTACGATATCATCGAAGCATGTAGCACGGGCCCTTATCTCGAGCTTTTCGCGCGCGGAATGCGTCCGGGTTGGGAGGTTTGGGGTAACGAGGCTCGCACTGACTACGAGCCGACCTGGAAAACCTATTCGCACAACTCCGCGACGGAGCGGGGTTTAATTATCGAGTAACCGCTCATTTATCCGAGACATCGTCTCCGGGGTCTTCCGTTTCGGGAAGTGATTCAATCGCGGCTTTGACAGCTGCGGACGGGGGACCATCGTCCACATAGAGCGCGGGTGTGATTGCGAATGTCAGCACAGGGCAGCCTCCACCTCCGCCGCCGTCTAAGCGGGGCCAGAGCTTCGTGTGATGGGTCGTCGAATTACCATACGACTTTCCTTTGCCGAGGCTGTTGAAGATCGCTTGCAATTCAGTTGCGCGCGTAACGATCACTCCCACGTCAATTGCACGTAGATCGAACAACAGACGGAAGTTATTCAGATCGCGATCGAAGAACGGGTCCTTGTTGTTCCATTCGAGTTCAAGTGCGACTCGACCTTTGAAGCAATCGATGGAGTGTGTAGGGCTTTCGTATTCATTGCCGTCAATTCGAATGGCGGTGACGAAGTCTTTCTCGATCCAACCACGGTGGTAGAAAGCTCCGTCGATTTGGCGCGAAATGGGAGACCGGTTTCTTCCTGCGGCCTCGACTTCCGAGCGGAGCAGCTTGAAGCCGCGCAAGACCTCGATAATCTCCGCCCATTCATCGGGGCACGCGGTCGCGAGTATTCCAGCCGCATTGCGCCATTCCTTGACGTGATACAAGCGGCGAAGGTCTTCCGGCACGAGATGCTCTGTGGACATGAGCGCCAGATTGCCGGAAACGGACGGCGGGATCTACAAAATGTGATTTGTCGTTCTTCCCGCAACTCTTCACCCTGATGGGCATGACGAATCGGCAAAAGCCCGTGATGTATGAATTAGGGGCCGTGCTGACGCCCGCCGAGATGACGCGCTATTGCCTCCGCTATCGCGCACGGAGTGCCTTCGGGATTTTGGATGAAGAGGAGATCAAGCAGACGATCTCTTACGCCGCAGATTATTGGCAGCTGGAGAAGATCGACATATCGGAGTTCGGACATGTCGCCGATCCCGACTATCCCAACCGCTCGGCGAAGGCTCATCCGATCGTCCATTACTTCAACGGCCTCAAAGGCAAGCCCTATTGCGAGGTGCTGGACGGGCTGCACCGCATCGGCATGGCGCGAGCGCAGCGCAAGCGGAAGCTGCTGGCCTGGGTTGGGCATCTGAAGCCGCCAAGCCCGGAAGAGAGGCGCAGGCGTCCTCGGCTGCCCTACCTGCCGATTCTGATCATCGAGATGTCGCCGCGGCCGCGACGCGCCGCCTACCGGCGATAGCTCCTCCCGCCTTTACGCCTCTGCCCCCCTCCGCTAAACCGATGCTGGGTGGGGCCCGCATCTTGGCCCGGCCGGGGGAAAGAACCACATTAGCGCCATGCTGACGAACGACATTCGCGCCGCGTTTCTCGACTATTTCCGCAAGAACGGCCATGAGGTGGTGCCGTCCTCGCCGCTCGTCCCGCGCAACGACCCGACCCTGCTCTTCACCAATGCCGGGATGGTGCAGTTCAAGAACGTCTTCACCGGCGCGGAGAAGCGTCCCTATAGCCGCGCCACCTCGTCGCAGAAATGCGTGCGCGCCGGCGGCAAGCACAATGACCTCGAAAATGTCGGCTACACCACCCGGCATCACACGTTTTTCGAGATGCTCGGCAATTTCTCCTTCGGCGATTACTTCAAGGATCGCGCGATCGAGCTCGCCTGGAACCTCGTCACCAAGGAATTCGCGCTGCCCAAGGACCGGCTGACCGTCACGGTCTATGCCGAGGACGAGGAAGCCGCAAAGCTGTGGAAGAAGATCGCGGCGCTGCCCGAAGAGCGCATCATCCGCATCGCCACCGCCGACAATTTCTGGGCGATGGGCGAGACCGGCCCCTGCGGCCCGTGCTCGGAGATTTTCTACGATCATGGACCCGAAATGCCGGGCGGCCCGCCGGGCAGCGCCGATGCCGATGGCGACCGGTTCGTCGAGATTTGGAATCTCGTCTTCATGCAGTATGAGCAGGTGACGCCTCGCGAGCGCCGCGACCTGCCGCGGCCTTCGATCGACACCGGCATGGGGCTCGAGCGTATCGCCGCCGTGCTTCAGGGCAAGCACGACAATTACGACACCGACACACTGCGCGCGCTGGTTCTCGCCTCGGCCGAGGCCTCGAAAGTCGCGCCCGACGGGCCGCATGCGGTCTCGCACCGCGTCATCGCCGATCATCTGCGCGCCTCGTCCTTCTTGATCGCCGATGGCGTGCTGCCGTCGAAAGAGGGCCGCGGCTATGTGCTGCGCCGGATCATGCGCCGCGCCATGCGCCATGCGCACATCATCGGCTGCGTCGAGCCGTTGATGTGGCGCCTCGTTCCTGCCTTGCTGCGCCAGATGGGCGCGGCCTTCCCCGAGCTTCATCGCGCCGAGGCGCTCATCACCGAGACGCTGCGGCTCGAAGAGACGAATTTCAAACAGACGCTCGAGCGCGGGCTGCGCCTGCTCGACGAGGAAGACGGCAAGCTCAAGGCCGGCGAGGATTTCTCCGGCGAGGTCGCGTTCAAGCTCTACGACACGTTTGGTTTCCCGCTCGATCTGACGCAGGACGTGCTGCGCGGGCGCGGCCGCAAGGTCGCAAATGCCGGATTCGATGCGGCGATGACGCGCCAGCGCGAGGAAGCGCGCAAGAACTGGGTCGGCTCAGGCGAGGCCGCGACCGAGCGAATCTGGCTCGAGCTGCGCGAGAAGCTGGGCGCGACCGAGTTCCTTGGCTATGAAACCCATATCGCCGAAGGCCAGATCGTGGCGATCGTCGTCGATGGTAAAGCGGTCGATGAGGCAAAGGCCGGGACCGACGCCGCGATCCTCGTCAATCAGACGCCGTTCTATGCGGAATCCGGCGGCCAGCAGGGCGATAGCGGCGCGCTGTTCTCGGGGCAGGGCGGCGAGTTCCAAGTGCGCGACACGCAGAAACGCGCAGGCGAGCTCTTCGCCCATCTCGGCAGGATCGCGCATGGTTCCTTAAAGCTCGGCGACATCGTCGAGTTGCGTATCGACGAAGAGCGGCGGACGAAGCTGCGTGCCAATCACTCCGTCACCCATCTTCTACACCAGGCGCTGCGCCGCCGCCTTGGCGAGCATGTGACGCAGAAGGGCTCGCTGGTCGCGCCGGACCGGCTGCGCTTCGATTTCAGCCAACCACGCGCACCGACCGCCGAGGACCTCCATGCGGTCGAAGCCGAAGTCAACAAGCGCATCCGCGAGAATGCCGAGGTCGGCACACGGCTGATGACGCCCGAGCGCGCGATCGAGGCGGGCGCGATGGCGCTCTTTGGCGAAAAATACGGCGATGAAGTGCGCGTCGTCTCGATGGGCGAGGATCGCGACGATCACGCGACGCGGCCTTTCTCGGTCGAGCTCTGCGGCGGCACACATGTGCGGCGCACCGGCGATATCGGCTTCTTCAAGATCGTCTCGGAGAGCGCCGTCGCCTCGGGCGTGCGCCGCATCGAGGCGGTGACAGGAGCTGCGGCCGAGGCTTATGTCGATGAAGAGGCCGCCTTGCTGCATGAGGCGGCGAATGCGCTGCGGACTTCCGCTGCGGAGCTTCCCGCGCGGCTCGCCGCGCTGGTCGAGGAGCGCAAGAAGCTCGAGCGCGAGCTGTCCGAAGCGCGGCGCGCGGCGGCGACCGGCGGGGGGGCCGCGAAAGCCTCGTCCAAGGAGATCGCCGGCGTCAAATTCGCCGGCCGCGCGGTCGAGAACGTGCCGGCCAAGGAATTGAAGAGTCTTGCCGACGATCTGAAGCGCGAGGTCGGCTCGGGGGTCGTCGCGCTGGTCGCGTCCGCCGACGGCAAGGCCTCCATCGTGGTCGGCGTGACCGAGGATCTGACGAAGCGCTTCAACGCCGTCGATCTCGTGCGGCTCGGCGCCGAGGCGCTGGGCGGGAAGGGGGGCGGCGGCCGGCCCGACATGGCGCAGGCCGGCGGTCCCGATCCGAGCCGCGCGCCCGCGGCGCTCGAAGCGATCGAGCGCGCGATCGCGGACAAAGCGGCAGCGGTTGCTTAGAGCTCTAAGCTTAAAGCGATAAGCTTTAAGCTGTCAGCGATCAGCCGTCAGCTATTGCGTCATTGCGAGGCTGACCCTGAGCTCGTCGAAGGGGAAGCCGAAGCAATCCAAAGTCTGGACCGCTTCGTTCGGTTCGCCAATGACAATGAGAAAAAAGAACCCCCAGTCACGGACTGGGGGTTCTTGGCTTAAAGCTTAAAGCTAACGGCTTAAAGCTGACAGCTGATAGCTTCTCAGAGAGCCGCGAGCGAAGCGTTCAGCGTCGCACTCGGCCGCATCGCCGCCGATGTCTTGGCCGGATCGGGCAAATAATAGCCGCCCGTATCCACCGGCTTGCCTTGCGCGGCGATCAGCTCGGCATTGATCTTGGCCTCGTTCGCCGCCAGCTTTTCCGCCAGCGGCTTGAAGCGGGCTGCCAGCGCCGAGCTCTTGGCTTGTCCGGCCAGCGCCTGTGCCCAATAGAGCGCCAGGTAGAAATGGCTGCCGCGATTATCCAACTCGCCAACCTTCCGCGCCGGCGAACGGTTGTTCTCGAGGATCTTGCCGTTGGCCTCGTCGAGCGTCTCCGCTAGAACCTGCACGTCCTTGTTCCCGCTGGCCTGCGCCAAATGTTCCAGCGAAGCGCCAAGCGCCAGGAACTCGCCCAGCGAATCCCAACGTAGATAGCCTTCCTTCTGGAACTGCTCGACATGCTTGGGCGCCGAACCGCCGGCTCCGGTCTCGAACAGCCCGCCGCCTGCGAGCAGCGGAACGATCGACAGCATTTTGGCCGACGTGCCCAGTTCCATGATCGGGAAAAGATCGGTAAGGTAGTCGCGCAGCACATTGCCGGTGACAGAGATGGTGTCGAGCCCCTTGCGGATGCGCTCGAGCGAGAACTTCATGGCTTCGACCGGCGCCAGGATGCGGATATCGAGACCCGATGTGTCCTCGTTCTTCAGGTAGGTCTCGACCTTAGCGATCAATTGCGCGTCGTGCCCGCGCTTGGCGTCGAGCCAGAACACGGCAGGGGTCTTGGTCAGGCGGGCGCGGCGCACCCCGAGCTTGACCCAGTCGCGGATCGGCGCGTCCTTGACCTGGCACATCCGGAAGATGTCGCCGGTCTCGACCGGCTGTGACAGCAGAACCGTGCCGTCATCGGCGACCACGCGCACTGTTCCCCCCGTGGCCACCTCAAACGTCTTGTCGTGCGAGCAGTATTCCTCGGCTTGTTGCGCAATCAACACAACGTTCGGCACATCGCCCATCGTCGTCGGATCGAAGGCGCCATGCGCCTTGCAATCCTCGATGACAGCCTGGAACAGCCTCGAGTAGCAACGATCGGGGATCGCGGCGATCACGTCGTGCGGCTTGCCGTCAGGGCCCCACATGTGCCCGCCTTCGCGAATCATCGCCGGCATCGATGCATCGATGATCACGTCGCTCGGCACGTGCAGATTGGTGATTCCCTTGTCGGAATTGACCATGGCGAGGCCAGGCTGCTTCGCGCAGACGGCCTGGATATCGGCCTTGATCGCCGCCTTTTCAGCCTCGGGCAACGTCTCGATCCGGGTCAGCATGTCGCCCACGCCATTGTCGGGATCAACGCCCAGGCGCGCCAGCGTGGCCCCATGCTTCTCGAATACGTCGGCGAAGTACACGGAAAGGCAATGACCGAAGATGATGGGATCGGAGATCTTCATCATGGTCGTCTTGACTTGCAGCGATAACAGGACCTCGTCCTTCTTCGCCGCG
>DATNGG010000051.1:0-9851 GCA_035605975.1 Allostellaceae bacterium
CCAATCCTGGGGCGAGGACGGGATCGCGCGCAGATTGTGCAGATCCCATCCGCCGGCGGGCACGTTCTGCGTGATGCCGATGAGCTTGGTCATCGGAATGTTGAAGACGCTGAACGCATAGGCCTGGCCGATGCACAAATGAACGCAGAGCGCGGCAGGCGGGATAAGCCACCGGCTATAGCCCGGCGGCGCGATGGTGCGTTCCTTGCTGAGAAAGGACATGACGTTTCCCCTTTGCGCCTTGGCTTGAACGGGACCCGTTCCCGTCGCCTTGGCGTCATTCGGTCTTGCTTTCGCTTGCCGAGGCAAGACGCGATGTTTCGGCTAACAATATGCGCCATTGCGCGCCTGCCCGGAAGTGGTATCGAGCGGGGTAATTGCACGCCAAAGCCGCGCGCTCGGTCTTCTCGCCAAGATGGTGCAGTGCGAAATTGCGAGCGTGCGGACTCGATTCGAATCGCTTCAACGATCCGACCGCCACTCCGGCCAAGCGAGCGGGGCGAGGCTACCCCGGAAACGAAAGACCCATCGCGTTCGGATCTAGGAGTTCGGGGCGAGCCCCGCTTCCTTGTAGAATTTCAGCGCGCCGGGATGGAAGGGCACGTCCTTCACGATCTTCGCCATGTGCTTCGGGTCGAAGGTTGCGAAAGGCGGGAAGGTCGCGACCAGCGCGGCCTTGTTCTCGTAAAGCGCCTTGGTCGCGCGATAGATCGTATCCTCGGCAACATCGGCGCGCGTATACATCACCATATCGAAGGCGATGAGATCGGTCGGCTTGGCGATGCCGTCGAGATTGGGCGCGGGCTCGACATGGACCGTATAGGCGCCGGGCATCACGTCTTCCATGCGTTTCAAAGCCGCGGGCGAGGTGTCGAGCGGCAGGACGCGCAAGCCTCCGACGGTCGCCGCCGCCTGCTTGATCGCCGCCGAGCCGATGGCGAAGAACAGCACGTCGACCTTGCCGCTGTTGAAGTCCTCCGCCGCGCGCACGACATTGGGCGCCGGGACCTGCTGGACATCGGCATAGGTAAGGCCGCCATTGGCGAGATGCGCCTCGATGATGGTGCCGATGGTCTTTTGCGCGTTGAAGCCCGAGGACACGCGCTTGCCGCGCAGATCGGCGATCGACTTGATGTCCGAGCTCGCGCGCACGAACATGCCGACCCGATAGGGAACGAGCGATGCGACCGTGCGCACATTCTTGTGCGGCCCTTCCTCCTTGTAATAGCGGGAGCCCTCGACGAAGAAGGTGGTGTCGAAGGAATTAGAGAGGCCGAAAGTCGCGGTTCCGCTCGCCACGGAATCAAGGCCGTTGGCGGCTTGCGCCTGCACGATCGCACGGAGCTTGCCGTGATCGATCAGGACCTTGGCGATTGCCGCGCCCGATGAATTGGTGAAGGAGCCGGCCGGGGTGGTGACGACGCTGACGACTTGCGCATGCGCCGCACCGGCCGCGAGCGGGAGCGCCACCGCGAGAGAACATGCCAAAGCCCGGAACACCGTCATCTCGAACGTCTCCCTGTCTGCCTTCGTCGTTGCCTTGCGCCTTTGCGGGCGCGGGCGGGCGTCAAGACCCGCCGAATCTCCGCAGACGCTAGCGCAATCGCCGGAAAATGCAATCCGCGACGGCGATGAGCGCGGCAAAGCTGCGCAACCGTGGTGAAAGGCGCCCAACTCTGCTAGAACCCAAGCAAACGAACAGGGAGAAGGCGCCGCGCGCCTTCCACCGCGGGGCAAGCATGATGCGCGCACGGCGCGAGCAAGAGGCGCTATGAAAAAACTTGTCAATGTGCTGGCGATCGCGCTCACCGCGGGCGTGCTCGCGCTCGCCGCCGATCTTTTCCGCCGTGTCGGGATCGTTCTTTATTCCGAGCAGTATCTCGCCTTCCTTTTGGCGCTGGCCATGGCTCTCATCTTCCTGCATGTGCCGGTCAGCGGGCGGCAGCGGACCGGCGCAGTGCCGTGGTACGACCTTGCCGCGGCGCTCGCGTCCTTCCTTGCCTGCGTCTATGTCGGGGTCCGCTTCCCCGATCTGTCGCAGATGGTGTCGTCGCCGACGCCCGACGGCGTGCTCGCCGCGGCGGTGCTCGGCCTCCTCATGCTCGAGGGATTGCGGCGCACCACCGGCTGGGCTCTGACGATCGTCACCGTCGGCTTCTTCCTGCTCGCGCTGGTGGCCGCTCACCTGCCGGGCGATCTCGCCGGCCTTTCGATCCCGCCGGCACGCCTCACCTTCTATACCGCCTGGGATTCGACCGCCATTCTCGGCATGCCGATGAAGATCATCACCACCGTGGTGATGGCCTTCGTCTTCTTCGGCAATGTCCTCTTCAAGGCGGGCGGATCGAATTTCTTTTCCGACATCTCGATCGCATTGATGGGCCGCTATCGCGGCGGCCCGGCGAAGATCGCCATTCTCGGCTCCTCGCTCTTCGGCATGATCTCGGGCAGCGTCGTCGCCAATGTCGCGACGGTCGGGGTGGTCACCATCCCGCTGATGAAGCGCGCCGGTTTCAAGCCGCATGTCGCCGCGGCCATCGAAGCCGCCGCCTCGACGGGCGGCCAGCTCATGCCGCCGGTCATGGGCGTGACCGCCTTCCTCATGGCCGAGTTCCTGCAGGTGCCCTATGCCGAGGTCGCCTTGGCGGCGGCCCTGCCCTCGGTGCTCTATTACGCCGCGCTCTTCATCCAGGCCGATCTCGAAGCCGCGCGCAACAACATCCTGCCGATCGACGAAGCGCAGATACCGAAGCTGTCGAAGGTGTTGAAGGATGGCTGGTACTTCCCGATCCCCTTCGCCGTGCTGATCGTCGCGCTGTTCTCGTTCGGCTACGAGCCGGAAACCGCCGCACTGCTCGCGACGCTGTCGCTGATCCTGCTGGCGCTGGTCTTCGGCTTTCAAGGAAAGCGCATCGGCTTCGGCGACTTCGCCGTGATGATGCGAGAGACCGCGCTCTCGGTCTTGAGCCTCTTCATGGTCGGCGCCGCCGCTGGTGTCATCATCGGCACGCTCAACTATTCGGGCGTCGGCTTTGGTTTGACGCTCTCGCTGCTACACATCGCCGGCGGCAGCCTCATGGGCCTGCTGCTGCTGGCGGCGGTCGCGTCGATTTTGCTCGGCATGGGCATGCCGACGGTCGGCGTCTACATCCTGCTCGCGACCTTGGTGGCGCCGGCGCTGATCCAGATGCATATCGCGCCGATGGCCGCGCATATGTTCATCATGTATTACGGCATGCTGTCGATGATCACGCCGCCGGTGGCGATCGGCGCCTTTGCCGCGGCCAATCTCGCCGATGCCGAGCCAATGCTGACCGGCTACACCGCGATGCGCTTCGGCTGGACGGTGTTCGTCATCCCGTTCTTCTTCGTCTTCTCGGGAACGCTCCTGCTGATCGGCACGCCGCTCGCCATCATCATCGACTTCATCACCGCGATTGTCGGCGTGTGGTTCATCTCGGCGGCGATGATGGGCTATTCGGTGCGCCGGCTCGCCTTTGCCTGGCGCGCCTATTACGGCATTGCCGGCATCTGCCTGCTGATTCCGGTCAACCTCTTTGCCGGCGGCCGGTGGGTCAATCTCGCGGGCGTTTGTCTCGCGGTGCTGCTGTTCTTCTGGGAGCGGCTGATGCGCCGGCGCCGCGCGGCCGTCGCCTGAGGCGCTTGATGGCGCGGCGCCTGCGCTTTTCGTCCCAATAATCTTTCGCGGCGCGACACTCGTCAACGGGTTCCGGCCGATCGGTGCTGAGTGACAAGTCTTGCGGGTGCTTGCTGACGCACGAGCCCGCTGATGACGGCGCTTGACGGGCCGCGCAAGTCTGCGGATCGCTTACTGGCCGCGCGAGACCAGCATCCGCAGCAGGGTCCAAATGGTTTTGGGGGTGAGAAAGAGCAGCCCGGCGCGCAGCTCACGCGGACGCAGCACCGCCCTCATCGGCATGACGCCCATGATCTTGCCCTCGATCAACAACCCATCCGGATGAGGCCGAACCGCGGTCACATTGATGAGGTCGGTCTTCTCGGGCGTGTAGAACTTCATCGCGCTATCGCGCCAGGCGGTCGAAATCGATGCCGAGATCACCGCAGATCTTCACGGCCGTTGCGCGGCCGCCGCCGGTGACGCCGCCCGGCGGATGCATGAAAGTCCCGGCGAGGTAAAGCCGCTCGACTCCCGGCACGGCATATTGCGACAACTCCGGCGTCGGGCGGTGCCCGCCGAATTGATGGAGGTATTTGCCGACTCCGCCGACATCGGCATGCTGGAAGGTTGGCGAGTGATGCAGCACGTCGAGCGGCGAATCGAATTGGTAGGCGACGATATCCGCATCCCCGGCATTCGTGCAGTAATGCCGGTACTGGTTCAGCAGCCAATCGGCGTATTGATGCTTGCGCGTCGCCCACGCCTCGGACCCGCCCTCGCGCAGCGCCCAAGGACCGAAGCCAAAGATGGTCACCGCCGCCTGTCCCGGTGGCGCGCGTGTCGGATCGAACTGGCTGTTGACATGCGCCGCCATGATCGCGTGCCGGCCGAGATCGCCATAGCGGAAATCATCGAAGATGCGACGATAAGATTCGAGCCTCGCGGGCGCGAAATTGACAAGCGCGACCTTCGCTGCGTCCTCGCCCGCGCGATAGCGCGGCGGCGCGTTGAGCGCGAGATGCCCCGCCATGATGGAGAAACTCGCCGTCGCCGTAGCTTTCGCATTGCCGGCGACGACGGGATCAAGCCCGTCGACATAGCGCTCGATCAGCCACGGATGGATCTGGGCAATGACTGCGGTTTTCGCGGTGATCGTCTCTCCGTCGACAAGACGCACGCCGCCGACGCAGCCGCCGCTGACGAGGATTTTCTCGACCTCGCTTTGGTTACGGAATTCGGCGCCGTGATCCCCGAGGCAGCGCATCAATGCTTCGACAAGCGCGCCGCTACCGCCCACGGGGACGCCCGAAGGATAGGTGTGGACGAAGCCGGGCATGGTGAAAAGCGCGAGGCCTGTGCCTTTTTCTTCAGGCGCGATGAGCAGTTCGTTGGCGAATTTGAGGAGATGGATTTTTACCTTCTCGTTGATGAAGAGCTCTTCAACCAGATCGAGAAGGCTTTTCTGAGCGGCATGCATGATCTCGCGCCCTTCAGCGCTTTGATCGAGCAGCGCCCAGAATGGGCCTTGCGGCACGGGCGGCACGAACATCCCTGCCGTGATCAGCGGCAGCACGGCCTTGCTCTTCAGGGCAAAGCGCCGATAAGCCTCGCCATCCCCAGGCGAGAGGGCGGCAATCGAGGCGCAGGTGCGATCGAGATCGGCGTAGCTGATGATCGAGCTGTGATCGTCGAAGATCGTCGAGAAAATGCCGTCGGGATGGATGTATTTCAGTCCGTATTTGGCGAGCAGACCCAGCTCGTCATTGAGCAGCAGCGGATTGGCCTGAATGATGATGTGAGTCGCCGAATGCCAGTCGTGCCGGAAGCCCGGGGCGACCTTTTCGCTGGTCACGACGCCGCCGCCGAACCAGGCGTTCCTCTCGAGGACCAAGACTCTCTGCCCGGCCTTGGCGAGATAGGCAGCGGCGATCAGCCCGTTATGCCCGGAGCCGACGACGATGACATCATAGGAATCCGCCACCCTTTGGCCTCTTTCGTCAGGTTACCTGACGAGTATGCCTCCGACGGGTGTCAAACTCAATCAATTTGGCTAAGCTGCGCCGGGGTAGAGCGATGCGAATGGCGCAGCGGACATCATCGAAGTTTCCAGGCGAAACGCGGTGGCGGCGGACGAATATGAGCCGCCTCCTCTTCGCGGCCGCGTGGCTATTCGATAGGCGAATCCTCGCCTACGTCAATCAACACGGTTTTCCCGACCTTCGGATGGTGCACCTGCATCTTCCGCGCAATATCGATCTTGCGGGCACGCGGCTTACGGATCTGGCTGCGCGGGCCGAGATATCGAAGCAGTCCATGGCGGAAATCGTCGATGCGTGCGAAGCTATGGGACTCGTCGGCAAGATTTCATATCCCAATGACCGTCGCGCGAAACTTATCGCGCTGACCTCGCGCGGCCATAGGCTCATCAATATTGTCCACGTGGCGATCTCTGCCGCGGAAAAAGAATTGCGATCCCAGGTTGGCCGTGAAGCGGCCCAGGCGCTTACCAGCACATTAATCGATTATGTCGGAGATAGGGTGCCAACCAAAGCCAGTCATCGTCGCGGGGCGCGCGCATTGCCGACGACCTCGCGACAACGATGAGCTGCGAGGCTCGAGCCCTGCAAGGCGGACTAATCCGCCTCGCGCTTGAAGGGCGAGAGCTCCTCTTCGAGCTCGTCCATCTCGCTCTCGATGGCGCGGCGCTCGCGCAGGCAGAAATCCTCGACCGCGCGGGCGAAGCCCGGATCGCGCACCCAATGCGCGCTGTAAGTGGGCGAGGGGAGATAGCCGCGCTGAATCTTGTGTTGGCCTTGCGCACCGGCCTCGACGCGCTTCAAGCCGCGCGCGATCGCGAAATCGATCGCGCGGTAATAGCAGACCTCGAAATGGAGGAAGGGGAAATCACCGACGCAGCCCCAATTGCGGCCGAACAGAGTGTCGCGGCCGAGGAGATTGAGCGCGCCCGCGACATAACGCCCGGCTTTCTTCGTCATCACCAGCACGATCTTCTCGGGCATGCGCTGATGAATGAGATCGAAGAACTCGCGCGTCAGATAGGCCGAACCCCATTTGCGGTCGGAGGTCGACATATAGAAGCGAAAGAATGCATCCCAATGCTGCGGCTTGAGATCGCCGCCGGTCAGCGTCTCGATCTCGAGCCCGCCCTCGAGCGCGTCGCGCCGCTCGCGCCGGATCTGCTTGCGCTTGCGCGAATTGAGCGCTTCGAGGAAATCGTCGAAGCTGTTGTAGCCCGCATTCTCCCAATGGAATTGCCGGCCCATGCGCTGCAAAAACCCGTGCCGGCCGAGCAGCTCCCATTCCGCCTGCGGCGGGAAGTTCACATGCAGCGAGGAGACTTTGCGCTGGCGTGCGACTTCGAGCATCGCCGCGACGAGATACTCGGCCGCTTCGGCGTCGGCCTCGGGATGGAGAAGAAGCCGTGGGCCGGTTGCCGGCGTGAAGGGCACGGCGGCGAGGAGCTTCGGATAATAGCGCCCGCCCGCGCGCTCATAGGCCGAGGCCCAACCATGATCGAAAATATATTCGCCGTAGGAATGGCTCTTCAAATACATCGGCACGGCACCGACGAGACGCCCGGCCGCATCCTCGAGCAGGAGATGCTGCGGCAGCCAGCCGGTGCGGCGCGTCGCCGAGCCCGATTCCTCGAGCGATTGCAGAAAGGCATGGCAGAGAAAGGGATTTTCCTCGCCCGCACAGGCATCCCACTGCGCCGCCGGAACCGCGGCCAGATCCTCGACGACGCGGATGGTGAAGCGCTCGCCGCCATCGGCCATCGCGCGCCCGCCTATTTCACTTCGAACACGGCTTCGACCTCGACGGCGACGCCGCCCGGCAGCGAGCCGACGCCGACCGCGGCGCGGGCATGGCGCCCGGCATCGCCGAACACCTCGACCATCAGGTCGGAGGCGCCGTTGACGACTTGCGGCTGCTCGGTGAAGCCCGGCACGGCGTTGACGAAGCCGCCGAGCCTGACGACACGCAGGATGCGGTCGAGATCGCCGTCGAGCGCGCGTCGCGCCTGGGCGAGGAGGTTCAAGCCGCAGAGCCGCGCCGCCGCCTTGCCGTCCTCGAGGCTCACCTCGGCGCCGAGCTTGCCGACATAGCGCCGCTCGCCGTTCCACTGGCAGATTTGGCCGGAGACGAAAAGCAGATTGCCGGCGCGCACCGCCGGCACGTAATTCGCCATGGGCGACGCCGCATTGGGCAGCTCGATCTTCAAGTCCTTCAATTGCGCCTCGATCCGGCCGGGCATGCGTCGATTCTCCTTTTCATCTTACGGCCAAGTCTAACATCGCCGCGGCGGCGTTGACAAAGTCGAACCCAATTCGCGCGGAAGGCGCTAAAGTCCGGTCTCCTTCTTCCAACGGCCCGGACCATCATGCCGATCACCTACGCGCTCGAGCCGGATCTTTCGGCGCAAGACTTTCGCGATATCCTCGTCGCCTCGACACTCGCCGAGCGCCGCCCCGCGGAGGATCTGGCGCGGCTCGACCGCATGCTGCGCAACGCCGACATCGTGGCGACGGCGCGCGATGGGCGAAGACTCGTGGGCATTGCGCGCTCGGTCACGGATTTCGCCTATTGCTGCTATCTTTCCGATCTCGCGGTCGATATTGCTTATCAACGCCAGGGCATCGGCAAACGTCTCATCGCCGAGACGCATGCGCGGGCCGGAGAGGCTGCGACATTGATTCTGGTCGCTGCGCCGGCGGCGGAAACCTATTATCCGCGGATCGGCATGAAGGAAGTGCGCAGTTGCTGGGCAATCCCGCGCCTGCGCTAGGCTCGGACCTTGAACCTTGCGCCTTGTTTCGTTCCCCTTCTCGGTCGAGGTTGTGATCGCCATGCGTCGTGCCTGTCTGATTGTTCTTCTTGCCCTCGGCTTGGCCGTGCCGGCGCGCGCCGCCGGCCTCTTCGATGCGCCGCTCTCCTACAGCGCGACGCGCAACGTCACGGTCGACGGCAAGACCTATAACGGGCGGATGTTCCACATCCCGGGCCGCGAGCGCCACGACCAAGAGCTGCTCGGCATGACCGATATTTTCATCCTCGACGGCAAGGCGGAATCGGGCTTCGTCGTCCTGCCCGGCCTCAAGACCATGATCCAGTTCCCGTTCCCGGCGCTGCTGGCGGCGCTCAACGATGCGGCGCTCCAAAAGACGCCGCTCGGCGAGGAAACGGTCGACGGGATCGCCACCGCCAAATACCGCATCAATGCGACCGCGCCCGACGGCACGCACGGCGCGGGCTTTGCCTGGATCAGCCGGCGCGGCGTGTTGATGAAGCTCTCCGGCACGGTCACGGCGCCGGGCGGGCACAAGACCCGCATCGAGATGGTGTTGAGCGGGCTCAAAGAAGGGCCGCAAAGCGCCGCGCTCTTCACGCCGCCGCCCGGCCTCACCGTCCTGCCGGCCGCGGCGCTGGCGCCGCTTCTCGGCTTCAAGCTGCAATAGCCGGCCGCGCCGGTTCCTTCGACCGCCGACTCCGTTCGATCGCTTTGCGATCGAACCCTCCGGGCCCGCTCGCACAGCGAGCGGGCGGGTCGGCCAGGAGCAGCGGCTGGAAAAAAGAATCCGGCCGCGCCGGCCGGCAAAAGACAATACCCGGCTGGGTTATAGAGCGGCGGCCGGTCGGTCGATAAAATCAGCGCCCATAAAAAAGCCGGCCGTCTTGCAACGGCCGGCAGTCAACTGCGCGTGGCGCCTCGCCAAAGGCGAGGGCGGTTAGTACTATGTACCTATTCGCGGCGACTTCCCCCACTTTTTTAGTGAAATCTTTTTAAGGAATCCCGGCGCCGCAGACGCCAGACAACCTTATGATTTAGAAAGATTTTTCCTCTCTACCGCTGCTGCGCCGCGTGGCGCCGATGGAAGAGCACGATCGCCGCCGCGGCGATGATCGCCGGGATGACATTGGCGAGGATCACGGTCGGAACGGCGAAATGCGCGGCGACCAGAAAACCGCCGATCAGCGGTGCGATCACCGCGCCGATGCGCCCAACGGCCAAGGCCCAGCCAATGCCGGTGGCGCGGATCGCGGTCGGGTAAAACGTGGCGGCGATGGTGTTGAGGCAGGGCTGGCCGCCATTGATGCTGAACCCCGTCAGGAACATCGCCGGATAGAGGATCGCGGTCTCGTGCACGGAAAAGGCGCCGACGATGATGAAGATCGTCGCCCCGACATAGGC
>DATNGG010000052.1:0-52750 GCA_035605975.1 Allostellaceae bacterium
ATCTCGCGCCCGGCGGTCGGGTGATGGAGATCTTGTCGGAGCATACCTGCCAGGGCTGGCTCGAAGGCTATCTCCTCACCGGCCGGCACGGCGTCTTCAATTGCTACGAGGCGTTCATTCACATCGTGGATTCGATGTTCAATCAGCATGCGAAATGGCTGGAGAGCTGCCGTCGCATTCCGTGGCGGCGGGCGATCCCGTCCCTCAACTATCTGCTCACATCGCATGTCTGGCGCCAGGATCACAATGGCTTTAGCCACCAGGATCCCGGGTTCATCGACTATGTTTGCAACAAGAAGGCCGATATCGTCCGAGTCTACTTGCCCCCCGACGCGAACTGCCTGCTCTATGTGATGGATCACTGCCTCAAGAGCTGGAATCGCATCAACGTGATCGTTGCCGGCAAGCAGCCGGCGCCGCAATGGCTCGACATGGATGCGGCGGTCAAGCATTGCACCGCGGGCATCGGCATCTGGACATGGGCGAGCAATGATCGCGGCACCGAGCCCGATGTGGTGATGGCCTGCGCCGGCGACGTGCCAACGCTCGAGACGCTCGCCGCGGTCGATTTGCTGCGCAAACAGCTGCCCGATCTCAAAATCCGCGTCGTCAATGTCGTCGATCTTATGACCCTGCAGCCGCATGAAGAGCATCCGCACGGCCTCACCGATCACGATTTCGATGCTCTGTTCACGACCAACAAACCGGTGATCTTCGCGCATCACGGCTATCCCTGGTTGATCCATCGCCTCACCTATCGCCGGCACAACCACGACAATTTCCATGTGCGCGGCTACAAGGAGGAAGGAACGACGACGACGCCCTTCGACATGGTGGTGCGCAACGATCTCGACCGGTTCCACCTCGCTTCGGGCGTGATCGATCGACTGCCGCAGCTCGGCTATGTCGCTGCCTATGCCAAGCAGGCGATGCGCGACAAGCTCATCGAGCACAAGGCCTATATCGCCCGCCGCGGCGAAGACATGCCCGAAGTCGCCCAATGGCGCTGGTCGCCAGCCAACGCGCCATAGGGCATCACGAGCTCCGCCGCCAAGTTTCGAGCGTTGCGGCTCATTCGCGTGATTGATTCAGGTCAACATATCACCTGCCTCGCCAGCTATCCTTCCGTTCATGGTGATTGCACGCGATATCATGACCACCGAGGTGGTTTCCGTCCGTGCTGAGATGCCTATCCGGGAGGTCGCGGCGCTGCTCTCGGAGAAGCGCATCAGCGCCGTTCCCGTGCTGGATGAGCACGGCTCGCCCATTGGCATGGTGAGCGAAGGCGATCTGATCGGTCGGGACCTTAGCGCCGACCAAGCCCGCCGGGATTGGTGGCTCGAAATCTTGGCGGAAGGGGAGCCGCTCAGCCCCGATTTTATCGCGAGCCTGCGGCCTGCGGGCGCGACCGCGGGCAGCAAAATGTCGGTGCCCGTGATTACGATCGAGGAGACAACCGAGATCGGCGCGATTGCGCAACTGCTCGAAGAGTATCGGATCAAGCGCGTCCCGGTGGTGCGGGACGGACGCGCCGTCGGCATCGTCAGTCGCGCGGACCTGGTCCGGGCGTTGGCCGCCTCATCGAGAGAGGCCGAGCACGCGCAGCCAAGCCTCCACGGGTTAGCCGCCGCCATCTCGGCGCTCGATCATCATTTCCGGGGCATTCCCGCGCCGGAAATAGGCAAAACGCCGGTCGCGCCGGCAACGCCGATCAATGCGATGCTCAGCGCCGAGCACTTCCGCGAGATCGCTGCCCAGTATCGCAATCGCGAGCACCAGCATCACGAGGAAGCGGAACGTGCGGTGGCCCTCCATCTGCATGCCGAATTGAAGGAATTATCGGATCACCATGTCGATGACGGCTATTGGGAAGCTATCCTCGCGAAGGCGCTCGAAGCGGCGCAACGTGGCGAGAAAGAATATCTGGTGCTGCGTTTTCCTCACGCGCTCTGCAGCGACGACGGGCGCGCCATCAATGCGCCGCTTCCCGATTGGCCGAAGACCTTGCGTGGCGAGGCCGCCGAAATCTATTTGCGCTGGTATCATGATCTGAAATCGCACGGGTTTCACATGACCGCCCGCGTGCTCGAATTTCCGCACGGCTTCCCGGGCGATATCGGGCTGTTCCTGGCCTGGGCCGATTGACCGGTGCGAAAGGACTGGACGCTGGGCGCCGCCGCTTCGATCCTCGTCGCCCTCTCCCGTTTTTTACGACTCGCCTGAACCCCGACCCTGCTGCTTGCGCGGTCCGCGCGTCACGCGCTGGGAGATCGCGATTGCCTCGTGCATCGGCAAGCCGAGCTTTTCCGCAAGGCGCAAATAGGACTGCCGCATCCGGAGCAACTCCTGTTGCAGCATGTCGTCCGTGGTCAGAGCAGCCAGGCGAGCACATTCCGCCGCGCGACGGGCATATCCTTCCGCTGTGTAAGGCATCTCAGCGCTCCGCGACGGTCTGCCAAGCCATTATGGTTGCAATCGTGTCGGGAGATGGGCTGCTTTTGTCTCTGGTCATGATCTCCTTCCTGACCGGCGCCGCTTTGGCCAGCCATTCCAGCCGGCTTGAGCGAGAGGAATGCTAGAACCCTGGACCGAGAGCGAATTGATCCAAATCAATCGAGCCGAGCCGCGTGAGTTCAGCCGCGCAGCCCTCAGAACGCGCGCGGAACCCACCGGCCGCCGAGCTTGCGATACTGGCGCTTGACCGCCGCCCAGGCGACGCGGTGCGCAACCGCTTCGCGATCAGGGCGCGCCGCATACTCGTCCCAGGCATTGTTGAAAGCGGCGCGATAAATGTCCTGCGCATGCTCCGGCAATTGCTCGCGAAGCGACGGGCGAAGATCTGCATTGCTGGCATAGGGCATCGACATCCGCTCCGTCTTATCGCGAACCTCAGAGATGCCGTGCTTCGTCGTCTGAGCAGTTATAGCCCAGCGTGGCAAGGCCTTCCTCGAGATAGTCGCCGAGCGCGGGCATGCCGAGAAGATACGCCGCCGAATGTCGGCGATGACGCTCGCGTGCCAGGGCGCGGGCGCTCAGCCATTCCTCGCGATCGAAATCGCCGCGGCCGACCCAGGCGAGAGCGATCAAATCGATCACCTCGTCGTCGTCGAGGATATCGATCGCGCCGCGAAGCTCCTCGAGCGTCGCATCGTCCGAATAGTCCTCGAGAACCTCGCGCTCCTCGTTGTCGCTCTCGTTGGAGCCCGGATCCGGCTCCACAGGATCGACCTTGGCGTCGAACTCGCGCGCCTTGAGAATGATGAAACACACTTTGCCGGGATCGATATTGATAGCGACCGGCTCTTTGTCTTCTTCGATGATCGGCATAATCTCCCTCGCTCATTCCCTATTGCCGCGCCTCTATCGCCGCTCCCAAACGCCGGTCTCCTCGTCGAGACGATCGAGTTCGAGCCCGAGAAAATCTGCCTTCGAGACGACGCCGACGACCCGGTCATTCTCGATGATCGGGATATGACGGCAGCCGGCGTTGAACATGAGGCGCAATGCATCGATGGCCGAGTGCCCCGGCGGCACCGTTCGCGGATTTGCGGTCATGACGTCGGAGATCGCGGTCTTCTCCGGATCTCGCCCTTCCGCCAACACGCGGCCAACGGCGTCTCGTCCGGTGAAGATGCCGAGCAACCGGCCATCCGCATCCGCGACAAGAACGGCGCCGACCTTCCGTTGGCGCATGCGTTGGCACGCGTGCCGAACGGTCGTCTCGGGAGGGAGCAAGAGCGGATGCTGATACCGGACGATCTCGGACACTCGCCTCATGAGGATCCTCCCCTTGCTTGGAATCGCGGCAAAATCGATAGTGTCATTTCACCGGTATCTCGCTCGGTTGGCATTGATCTGGGTCAACCTGCCGTAGGAACTAGGACATCCAAATGGCACGGCCTCGTGGTTAAGCTTTGGGGTCGCGGGTTTGCCGCCGACCGCCGGAATACTGGGCCAACGAATAGAAGAGCTCGTCGATTCCGTTGGGCGATGAAGCACGATGACGATGACGGCCGGAAGATTAGCCGAAAGATGCTTTAATAGGCCGCAAATGGCTTCGACACCGCCGCCGACGCGCCGATCGCGATGATGTCGAGCTTATGTCGCTGATGCTGGTGATCAAGCATAGGCCAGATCCGAATGCTTGGATGCGAGCGCCTGTGGCGTGTTCAATGAGCCATCAGCACCGGCACTGTCATTTGACGCAGGATTTCCCGTGTCACGCCGCCGAACATCGCCTCCCGCGCCCGTGGGTGCCCGTAGCCCCCCATGACCAAAAAATCGGCGCCGCTATCCGCGACTTTGTTCAGCAGCACGTCGTCAGTCGCGATGTCACCGGTGAAGGACGTCGCCGCCTCGACATGAATGTCGTGGCGCGCCAAATGGAGCGCAATGTCGGCGACCGGAATGCCCGGTTCCGTATCACTCCCGCGTTCGGGATCGACCGTCACCACCGTTACTTTTTTCGCACGCCGGAGAAATGGCAACGCATCGCCAATCGCGCGTGCCGCCTCCGCAGTCGGTTTCCAAGCCACCAAAACATTCTGAGCGACCGTCGGGAAGGTCCCGGCACAGGGGACGATGACGAGGGGCCGCCCTGAATGCAGTAGGACGTCTTCCGGAATGCGTTCGGAACCGGCGCTCGACCGGGAATTTGGATCGATCTGCCCAATGATTGCGAGATCGGCGTAGCGCGCGTGCAGAGCCACCGTCTCCGCTGGCGAAGCTTCGACGAAGCGCCATTCGCCTTCGACGCCCTCGCGCCTCACTCCATCACGGAATTTTGCCTCGGTTTGCTTTGCGCGCTCGAGCTCGGTGTTGCGCATGTGGATGTGAGCCTCGAGTTCCTCGGTCCGTCCTGAATAGCTGCGCGTAAGCTCGGATAGAGCCGGCACGAGATCGAGCGTGTAGAGGCCGACAAGATGGGCCTTTTCGCGCGCCGCCAGTCGCAGCGCATAATCAAGGCGATGGGCACCTTGCATCGACGAGTCAAGGTGAAGCAAAAGGTCCTTCAAAGACATGGTCGAGCCCTCCGCCAGCCGATCCAAAATCTAAGATGGGAGCCGGCGGCGTCTCTTGATCCATATCAACGAACGAGAGACGCTACGCTCTTCGAACCAGAAACTGGAGGGCGGCGGACGGCGCGCCTAACATTCGAACGACACCGACCGCCCAACGCAAGCGCCGATTTCGGAACGGGCGGTGCGACGTTCAATCGGCGCGTGAGTGTTCGCTTTTCTCGAGCTTGGCTTCTTCTTGTGCAATCAACATTTCGAGGATGCGCCGCTTTTCCGGATCGCGCTCCTGGGAAAGCTTGCGCTTGAAATCGCCGATATTCGTCGTCACCACCCACTGGTTCGATTGGCTCATTCAGCCCCTCTCAGCCTGCACAGGCTAAAACGGCTCGTCCCCTGAGGGTAATTATCCCACTGGCAAACCGCCAGTGTAAATGCATGAAACTTGTTAGTCAGGTATAAGACTTTCATTGCCGAATTGGCCCAGCCAAGATGAGCCCGTCAAATGAGTTCGACTGAACGCGAGTTGGTGGATTCCTGTCTGTCACTGCCGATCAACAGCGGCAGCCTGCGATAAATGAGGTGCCAAGCGCGCAGGTGGCACTTTCATCAAATCTTTGGCCTTCGTCGAAATCACCTTTCGCCGCGTCGTCGGCAACAATGCGGCGGATAGCGTGTTCAAGCAAGCCGCCGGCGCAACAAGGCACAATGCGTCATAGTCGTCGCGCAAACCAGCCTCGTCCAGATAGCGCGCAACGAGTCGAATGAATTCAGCCTTGCTCGCGCGGAGAGGATCGGTCCGTGGCGTGATCGCGTGATGCGCGGCATTCGCGCTTTCCTGAGTCCGACCCGGCCGATCCGCGCCAAGGTCGCGGCTGCGACGATGCGCATCCCGAGAATCGAATTCTACTACGATACTGTAGGGCACACTGAATTCCATGCCTTCATCGGCTCTCGTGACGATCCGGGCATGAGCGCCATCTGCTAGGCAGATCCAGACTTTTCGGCGTCGAAGCATAGTCTTCCGTTCTATTGCGCAAGTACTGATAGAGAAAAATAAGCGAGGCGGGATGGGCTCCGTCTCGCTCGAATGGATCAAGCTGCTTTGATCGCGATCTTTTTTTCCGTTTTTTGCGCTTGAGCATTCTTCGGCAACGTGACCGTGAGAACGCCCTTGGCGAAGGTCGCCGCGATCTTGTCTTGGTCGACGGTATCGGGAAGCGAGAAGGATCGCTGGAACGAACCGTAAGAGCGCTCCGAAAGGTAGTAGTCCTTATCCTTCTCTTCCTTCTCCTGCTTCTTCTCGCCCTTGATGACAAGCATTCCGCCGCTGACTGCCACGTCGACGTCTTTTTCTTCCATACCAGGAAGCTCAGCGGTGACAATGTAAGCCTTGTCGTCTTCCGCGACGTCCACGGCTGGCGCGGGCAAATCGGCCTCCGCAGTCCAGAACGGCTCGAAAGAGGGCAAGCCGAAACCACGCGAGAAACGATCGAAAAGCTGGTCCATCTCGCGGCGGAACGAGCGCCAGGGCTCTACCCCACCGTTCTGCATGGGCGCGGACTTCTTTACGGTAACGGGCGTAGCCGCCATTTCTGTGCTCCTTTCCCAAGGTAATCATTGAAAATGCAAACACACCCTAATCGACCTGTCGCTCGAGGCAGTTGACCCAAATCAATCCCGGTAGCTACGAAGCGGAACTCGTAAAATACCGATGTGTCAAAGCGTGACGATCAGCGCCATCTCGTGCCGATCGCCGTTGTTTTGATCGAAATCAATCGAACCGCCGCGCCCGCCGATAGCCTCTTTCGTGATCGCTGGATTTCAGCTTGGGGGTACGGCCATGAAAAAGGCGCTCACGGGGTTTGCGTACGATGTCGACATGCTTTGCGGCCGAATGAATAGCGGCCTCGGCGTCTTCGCTATTGTACTCGGCTGCCTCGTTGCAGCCTTAGGCCTGGTTCGAGCGCAGCAATATCTGCCGACAATGATGGACGGGGCTGCCTCCAGCTACGAGCTGACGGAGGAATAAAAATGAGCATCACCCGCTCTCTCGCCAGCGACGCGGATCTACCGGCGACGACGGAATTGGAGCACGATTTGCTAGAAATTCAACGTCTCTTGCGCATTCTTCCGAGCTTGTCATCGGGCGATGAAGATCTTGACGACATCCTTTGGCTCCGCGATCGCCAACGCTTCTTGCGGTCCATAATCGCGTCGCGCCGTGAGTGGCAGCGCCAGAAAATCGTCAGCTTCGCGCATTGGCGTCGCGGAGCGTTACCGGCAGACGCTTCGCTGTCTCACGCCGCCTGAACACGCCGACCTGCGAAGGGTCTTGCCGATTGCCGCAGGCGAAATACGGAAAGCGGCCTTCTCAGCGCGCAAGCGCTGCAACGGCCGCCCGCACAGCAGCGGCGATTTGGATGTCCCGTTCGCGGCTGGATCCAGCTGGCGCGATCGTGTCCGGCAAGATTGGGTGGCCGAACCGCACGATTATTCGTGACAAGCGCGGCAAACGACGGGTCGGCGGCCAGGCGGCAAAGGTGCCTTCGATATAAACCGGAACGATTGGAATGGCTCGCCCTTCGACGAGAGCGCCGATACCGGGTAGGAAGGGTTGCAAGCTGCCGTCGGCACTCCGCGAGCCTTCCGGAAACCAGATGAGATTCCAGCCGCGTTCCAGGACGGTGCGCCCGAGCACCAAACCCGAGCTGGCGGCGCGATCAGGATCGATCGGTATGATGCGGGCGGCGCGGCTAAACAGCCGCCGCAACCATGTGTTGAAGGCGATCCCAGACCACCCGCCCCAATAACTATGCTCTAAGCAGCGCGGCGGCAGCGCCATGCCGACCGCAAACGGATCGAGATAACTAACATGGTTTGGACAGATGAGCGTGGGACCCTGCGGTGGCAGATAATCGAGGCCGTCGACTTCGAGCCGGAATAAGCCTCGCATGACGACGCGGACAATCCCTTCCCCGACTCCACGCAAGACACGCAGTCCGGGGTTCAAGGGTGCAAGCCATCGCGATCTAGCCACGGCAATGTCGGGTCCGGCTTGGCGAGCGGAGCTCGCTTCTCGCAAGAGGTCACGTATGGTCACGACGCGCGCGAGCTCTTGTTCGCGCAGCGTGAGGCTGAGATCGCGTTCCAGCGCTAGGGTGAGCTCGACCCAGCCGAGCGAATCGATGCCGAGATCGAGTTGCAGAATGGTATCGGGACGCAATGACCGCGTGGGGAATTTCTGCTGCAGCCACTGCCATACCGCCGCGGCCGCCGGTTGTTCGAGCAGAGAGCGATCTTCCTCCGAGAGCGGCGCCGGTTCCGCTGCTTCGGGACGCCGCGCAGCCGCATAAAGCGCCGGCAGAAGATGGCGGCGGACCTTGCCGAGCTGCGTGCGGGGCAGCGCCTCATGCGTGACAGAGAAGCCGGACAAGCGTGCATAAGACGGCAGGGTCATTGCCGCGGCCGTCAGGCCTTCACGCAACGCTTCGGCCAGCCGCATTGCGCCGGCGTCGCGCGCGGCCGCCAAATCGGGCACGACGAGGCCGACAAGAGCACCGTCGACCGCCAGCAAGGCAACCTCGCGAACCAGTGGCGCCGCGCCATAGACCGCCTCGAACGGCTCCGGAAAAAGCTTCTTGCCGTCGGCCAAGACGATGGTGTCGGTCTTGCGCGCCTTGAGGTGAAGATAGCCGCGCCCGTCGATTGAACCGAGATCGCCGGTGCGAAACCAGCCATCTGCCGTGAATGCCGCGCGCGTCTGCTCGGGATCGCCGCGATAGCCTGAGAATAAGGACGGCCCGCGGGCCTCGATGTCGCCGATGCCGTCGGCTTCAGCCGCCGCGATGCGGATTTCCATTCCCGGCACAGGGCGGCCTGCCGAGCCTGGCACGGCGTGGCCCGGCGGATTGAAAGTCAGCATCGACGAGGTTTCGACGAGGCCGTAGCCGGTCAGCATCTCCCAGCCAAAAGCATCGAGCGTCTGCTCGACTTCGATCGGAATGGAAGCGCCGCCACTCACCAGAAGGCGAAGCCGTGGAGCGAGGCGACGCCGCAGCGGCGCCAGCAGGAAGCGCCCCGGCCATGGAAGGCCATGCAGCATGCTCCAACGCGCGAGCGATAGGAGCACCGCGGCGAGTTTGCGGGCGACTCGCGGCATTGCCGCAATGCCACGATTCAGATTGTCCGCCAAAGCGGTATAGAGGCGCGGCACGCCTACGAGTGCCGTGACCTCGCCCTGCCCCATGGCATGGAGCAGCTCGGGGCCGCTGATCCCCGCTGGCAACACCACCGCGCAGCCGAGCGCCAGCGGCGTGACCATGCCGATCGTCAGCGGGTAGGCATGATAGAGCGGCAATGGCAGCAGGGCGCGATCACCCGGACCGACAAGCCTAGTCTGCGCGAGGGCTGAAACGTTGGTGAGGAGATTGCCATGGGTCAACGGCACCGCTTTGGGGCTGCCGGTGGTGCCCGAGGTAAACGCGACGACCGCGATGTCGGAGCGCGACAACGCGGGCAGCTCTTTGTCGTTGGCGCCAAAAAAACTGCGCCAGCCCTCCTCGGAACCGCTCTGAACGTCGCGGTCAATGGCGACAATCCGGCACGCCGGCGCGATCGCATGGAAACGCGGCGCCATCCCTGCCGGAACGAATGCGAACCGGCACGCGCCGATCTTCAGCATCCGCGCGAGCTCGCGGTCGTCGTTCTGAGCGTCGAGCGGCACCGCCGCTCCGCCGGCGGCAACAATTCCCCAAAATGCCGCGATCCAGTGTGGCGAGTTGGCCGCGATTAAGGCCACGCCGTCACCGCGGGAAAGACCGTTCGCCAGTAGCCCGGCAGCAAGCCGCGTCGAAGTCTCGTGAAGCTCCGCAAAGGACCAGATCTCGTCTCCATCGGCGCGGAACGCGACGAGCGCGGGGAGTGCGCCGCGCGCTGCGAAGCCGCGCCACAATGTTTGAAGGTTATCGAGATCGGTCACGCGACCTTTCCCTGCCATCCGCAGACTATTCGCGTGGATAGCCGACGGTCTGAACGAAGGTCACGAATTGATGGTCGGCAAGGTACAGCAGCTTGGCCAGCCTCGCCTGATCGAACGCGCCGCGGAATACGCTGCCAAGCCCTTCGGAAGCGCAAAAGAGATAGACGTTCTGGCCGATGAAAGCGGAATCGACTGACGCATAGAGACGCCGCTCCTCGGCCGGAACATCCATCCGCTCGCCATGTGCGACATAAATCAGCTCCAGCGGCGCGCCGACCACGAAATACTGAATGCCGGTTTCGGCCCGGATGTCCGCCGCAACGCAAGGCGTCAGCGCATGGGGTTTCGGCTGATAAATCCAGACGCCGCCGGCCATGGCAACGTAGATATCGACGACCATGACGTGGCGCCAATAGGGCGCGGTGCGGTCGCCGCTTACGGAGCGATTGATGCCGAAGGCCGCCCAGAGCAGATTCGACAGCACCTCGAGCGGAAGTGGATCGCAGCGATAGCTGCGTACCGAATGCCGACGCTGCAGCGCGCTCAAAAGCGGCATGCCGCCACTTTTTTGCGGCTCCGGCAGAACGATCTTTTGTTGTGCTTGGATTGCCATGGGCGCTCGCCCTCGGTAACGATTGCTAAAGACTCATTTCCGGCTCGGTCGCGCGATCCTTCTTCGGCTCTGGGATTTCGGTCATCGTCGCCTCTGTGAGCAAGAGAACGCTCGCAACCGACACCGCGTTCTCGAGAGCGATCCTCACGACCTTCGTCGGATCGACGATGCCGGCCTCCACGAGGTCGACATATTCCTTGCGCGCGGCATCGAAGCCGACATTGCTCCGTTCCCCGAGCATGCGCGCGACGACCACGCCGCCATCGACGGCAGAATTCTCGGCGATTTGCCGAGTCGGAACCTCGAGAGCTCGCTTCAAGATCTGGATGCCCGTCTTCTCATCGCCGTCGCATTTCGCCTCTTCCGCAGCCGCGGCGGCAATGCAGCGGAGCAGCGCCAATCCTCCGCCGGGAACGATGCCCTCGGCCACCGCCGCCTTCGTGGCATTGATCGCGTCGTCGAGCGCCTCTTTCTTCGATTTCATCTCGGCCTCCGCGGGGGCCCCGACGCGGATCACCGCGACGCCGCCTGCAAGCTTGGCAAGGCGCTCTTTCAGCTTGTCGCGATCGTAATCGCTTGTGGTCTTCTCGATTTCCATGCGGATCTGTTTGATCCGCGCATCGATGTCCGCGCGCGTGCCCTGGCCGCCGATAATCGTCGTGTTGTCCTTGTCGGCAACGACTCGCTTGGCTTGGCCGAGATCGGAAAGCCCCACCGTCTCGAGCTTCAGTCCGAGCTCTTCCGAAATAACCATTCCGCCGGTGAGAACTGCCATGTCTTCCAGCATCGCGTTGCGGCGATCGCCAAATCCCGGGGCTTTCACCGCGCAGCTCTTCAAGACGCCCCGCAGCTGGTTGACGATTAGGGTCGCGAGCGCTTCGCCCTCGACATCCTCGGCGATCACCAGCAAGGGACGTCCGGATTTCGCCACCTGATCGAGCAGCGGCAGTAGATCCTTGAGGATGCCGATCTTGCGGTTGAAGAGCAGAAGGTACGGATCCTCGAGTACCGACTCCATTTTCTCGGGATTGGTGATGAAATAAGGGGACAGAAATCCGTGATCGAACTGCATGCCCTCGACGACGTCGAGGACTGTCTCCGTCGTTTTTGATTCTTCGACCGTGATTACGCCATCGTTACCGACCCTTTCCATGGCGTCGGCCACTAAGTCGCCGATTGTTGCGTCGTTGTGTGCCGAGATTGTCGCGACTTGCGCCTTTTCCTTGCGCGTGCCGACCGGCCGCGACATCTCGCGCAGCTTTGCAACCGCCGCCTTGGCGGCACGGTCGAGGCCGCGTTTCAGATCGATCGCGCTCGCGCCGGCGACGACGTTCCGGATGCCGTCGGCCAAGATGGCATGGGCAAGGATGGTCGCAGTGCTGGTACCGTCGCCGACCACTTCGCCGGTCTTCTCCGCGGCTTGCCGCAGCATCTGAGCGCCAAGATTCTCTTCGGGATCTTTGATCTCGAATTCCTTGGCGATCGTAACACCATCGTTGCAGACGATCGGCGCGCCCCAGGATTTCTGGATCAGCACCGATTTCGACCGCGGCCCAAGCGTCACGCGAACGGCGTCGGCGAGTTGGCTCGCTCCGCGCAGAATCTTGTCGCGTGCCGCCGAGCGAAAAAACACCTGTTTGGCCGGCATATCGATTTCTCCGCCGATTGAGCAGCCGATGCTGGTTTCGATTTAAGCTCGCGCTTCCGCCGCTCAGCGGCATTGACCCAGATCAAAGGCTTTTCTTTCGGTGGACCAGCGCGTGAGATGCGGGCCCCGATTGATCTGGCTCAACACGCGGAATTCCACGGCCTGATAGAGATCGGGGGACTTTAGGGGAGATCGACGTGCCTCAGGATGCGGATATGCAGCACTTCGAACGCGTTGGACCGTCGTCTGGCTTGACGGGGAAAGAAGGCTGGCGGAGCGGCATTTCTTTGCCGTCCGACAAACTCTATCGCCGGTGCGACCTGTCGGAGCTTCGCTTTGATACGGTTCTGGACCTGCCCGATCCGCCGGGTCTCATCGGTCAAGAGCGTGCCATCGAGGCAGTCAAATTTTCGATCGGGATCCAGCACCGGGGATTCAACCTTTTCGCCTTAGGACCGGCCGGAACCGGAAAGCATACGCTCATCGACGGTCTCCTCCGGCAAAGAGCGGCTGTGGAGCCGACACCGCCCGACTGGTGCTACGTCAACAATTTCACCGATCCGCACCGGCCGCGGCGGCTGATGCTTCCCGCCGGCCGCGGACGCCCGCTGAAAGAAGCGATGGACCGGCTTGTTGCCGATCTCCAAATTGCTCTGCCGGCAGCTTTCGAGCGGGACGACTACAGGGCTCGGCGCGACGTGCTCGAGCAGGAATTCAAGAAGCGCACGGACGAGGCCTTTGGCGACCTGCAGCAACGTGCCGAGCAGAAAAGCATCACTCTTATCCGTACGCCCATGGGCTTGGCCCTGGCGCCAACCCACAATGGCGAGGTGATCAGCCCCGACGTGTTCCGCCGCATGGCGGAGGCGGACCGCAAGCACATCACCGGCGAGATGGAGGTTTTTCAAAAAGAGCTCGAAACGATCGTCCGCCAGATTCCCGATTGGGAGCGCGAGCACCGCGACGCTGTACGCCAGCTCAACCGCAGTGTCACGGCGCAAACGGTGAGACGGCCACTCGCAGAGTTGCGCAGGGACTATGCCGATTTGTCGGAGGTCATCGCCTATTTCGACGCGGTCGAACGCGACATTCTGGAAAATGCCGATGATTTCATGGCCCGAAACCGGGCCGAAACCGGCGGCGAGCCCGTCCCGCAAATCGCGCAGATGATGCGCGAACTCCCCACCTTCCACCGCTATCAGATCAACGTCATGGTCGATAACAGCGGGACGCAGGGCGCACCCATCGTGTTCGAGGATCATCCGACATATCAATCGTTGATAGGACGAGTCGAACATCTCGCGCGATTTGGCGCGTTGACCACCGATTTCACGCTGATCGTCCCCGGCGCCCTGCACCGCGCTAATGGCGGCTACCTCGTGCTTGACGGCGAGCGTCTCATGGGCGCGCCGTTTAGCTGGGACTCGCTCAAGCGCGCGCTGCGCTCCGGCGAAATCCGTCTGTTGTCGCTTGAACAGTTGATGAGCCTGCAGAGCACCGTATCGCTCGAACCTGAATCGATCCCGCTCAACGTCAAGGTCGTGCTGATTGGCTCGCCGCTTCTCTATTATCTTCTCACGGAATACGATTCCGACTTCAAGGAATTGTTCAAAGTCGCAGCAGACTTCGACGACACGGTCGTCCGTTCGCCCGAAAGCTCGGCACTCTATGCTCGCGTCATCGCAGCAACGGTTCGTCGCGAGAAGCTGCGGCCGCTCGATCGCCTGGGCGTCGCCCGCGCGATCGAATACAGCTCACGCCTTAGCGGCGATGCAGAAAAGCTCTCGACGCAAATGCAGCATCTGACTGATCTCCTGCAGGAAGCGGACTACCTGGCCGGCGTGAAAAAACAAGACCAAATCGGCGCGGCAGAGCTGCAGGCGGCGATCGATGCCAAGCGCCGCCGTGGGGACCGCATTTATCAGCGTCTGCAAGAAGAGATAGCCCGCAACACGCTGCGCATCGAAACGTCGGGCGAGCGCATCGGCCAGGTAAACGGCTTGGCGGTGACGGGGCTTGGCGGCTTTTCGTTCGGGCATCCCAGCCGAATCAGCGCGCGCGTCCGGCTTGGCCAAGGCGAGGTCATCGATATCGAGCGCCAGGTCGCGTTGGGCGGGCCGCTGCATTCCAAAGGCGTGCTGATCCTGAGCGGCTTCCTGGGAGGCCGCTTCGGCAGATCGGGCCCGCTTTCGCTCACCGCCAGCCTGGTGTTCGAGCAATCCTATGGCGGGATCGACGGCGACAGTGCCTCATCCGCCGAGCTCTATGCTCTGCTCTCGGCACTCGCCGATGCGCCGATTCGGCAATGCTACGCCGTGACCGGTTCGGTCGATCAGCACGGATTCGTTCAGGCGATCGGCGGGGTCAACGAGAAAATCGAGGGCTTTTTCGACGTATGCAACCGCCGCGGGCTTGACGGCAACCAGGGCGTTCTGATCCCAGCGGCGAATGTGAAGCATCTGATGTTGCGCGAGGACGTCGTCGCCGCCTGCGCCGCGGACCGCTTCCACGTCGTGCCGGTGGAGACGATCGATCAAGGCATCGAGATTTTGACCGGCCTCCCGGCCGGCGAGCTCGATATAACGGGGGAGTATCCCGCCGGCACGATCAACCAGCGGATCGTCGTCCGCCTCGGCGCATTCGCGGCACGAATGGAGGGTCACAGGTCCGCACGGCGCGGGGATCTGCCGGGCCGAGAGCATCGCGATGACTGAGCATCGCATCGCCCAGGTCGTTGTCGCTTGCGACGTGGTGGGCGAGAATCAGGCATGCGTCGAAACCGCGGCGCGACTCGCCGATTGGCTGGATGCGACGCTGCGCGGCATCTTCGTCGAAGATGAAGCCCTCCTCCATCTGACGGCCATCCCACCCGTCCGCTATGTCGGACCCACCGGCGAGAGCTTTGCCGCGATGGATGAGCGTTCCGTCCTGCACCAATTCGAGTCGCACGCCGCACGAATGCGCGCGGTGCTCGAGGCCGCTGCGCGCGCGCGGGAGCTTGGCTGGACCTTCGACGTGGTTCGCGGACAGCCGAATATGGCGATTCTCAACATGGGAGACCAGGATCTCCTGGTGATCGAGACGCAGTCGCGGCCCTTCGCGGGCAGCGCGCGTCTTGCGTCCCGCTTGCTGACCGTAGTCCTTCAAAGCAAACGGCCGATTCTGCTGCTACGGAGCGGCGCTCCCGCGGCCCATGATATCGTTTGCCTGGTCCAGGGCACGGCGGAGTCGGCGGCGCGTGTCATCGTTCTGGCCGCCCGACTGGCAAGCGCGGGCAAGCGCGCCTTGACCCTTTTTCTCGCTACCGACGCCGGAGACGAGCTTGGAGCCCTCGAGCTCGTCCGCTCCGTTTCGCCCGAACTCGCTCAACGCTGCCGCATCGAGCGGCCGAGCCAGAACATGCTTGCCAGTACAGCGGCGGCCGGTCGGCTTTTGGTCGTCGATGCCGATCCGGCGATCAATGACGCAGCAGCTTTGAGAAATCTCCTGGCAACGACCCAGGCCGATATCCTGTTCTTGCGATGAATTGTTGTCCGCTGCCGTTTGGCCGTTCGGAAAAGCCTTCCAACTTGATCCACGTCAACAGGACTCCGCCGAATACAGCGACAATCGAGGCATTCGGGTGGGGGCGATCATGATGGACTTTATTCTCGTCTACACAATGCTGGTGGCGGCATCGTTCATCGCTGCGACTGCGGCAGTGAAAGAGGCCATGGCGCCTCCGGCTGCCAAGCGCGGGCACGTCGCGCCTGGCGATAGCGCTTGGCGGCCTCCCGGCTCGGATCAACATTAGCGATCGGATCACGCCTTCATGGCTGCATGGAGCATTGTCTCGGCGCCCGCCGTCAGCCCGAAGGTCGATCGCTGGCTCGCAACCGCCGCGCCGCCGACGCCTTGCGTGGTCGTCGATCTCGATCACGTGCGCCGGCAGCATGCGCACCTCGCCGCCGCTTTTCCCTTCGCTGAGATATTCTACGCGGTGAAAGCAAATCCCGCGACCGAGGTGATCCACACGCTCGCCGGGCTGGGCGTCGGCTTCGACCTTGCCAGTGATGGCGAGATCGAGCGCTGCTGGAGCGAGAGCATACCGGCATCGCGCTTCTCCTTCGGCAATACAATCAAGCGCCCACAGGACATTGCCCGCGCTTACGCGCTCGGCGTGCGGCTCTACGCCTTCGATAGCGACGGCGAGCTTTGCAAGCTGGCCGCCCACGCGCCGGGTGCAGAGGTTTTCTGCCGTCTTCTCGTTCCGGGCAATGGCGCCGAATGGCCGTTGACGCGGAAATTCGGCTGCCATGCCGAAATGGGAATCGATCTGTTGCTCAAGGCCCGCCGTCTCGGGCTCCGGCCGGCAGGAGTTTCTTTTCATGTGGGTTCGCAACAGATCGATCCACATGCTTGGAACAAGCCGATTGCCACGGCGGGAGAGATCTTCCGTGCCTGCGCGGCCCGCAATCTGGCGCTTCATCTCCTTAATCTCGGCGGCGGTTTTCCGGCGCAGTATCGCACGCCCATACCATCGATTGCTCAGTACGCAGACGCCATCGAGAACGCCTTGCGCGCGACGTTCGGACATGCGCGGCCGCGCGTGATCATCGAACCCGGCCGCCACATGGTCGCCGACGCGGGGCGCCTGCGGGCGCAGGTCCTGCTCGTCACGCAAAAATCCCGTCATAGTCACTATCGCTGGGTCTATCTCGATGCGGGTCGCTACAACGGCTTGGCCGAAACGCTCGGGGAACGAATCCATTACCGCTTGAGCACATCGCGCGACGATCGGCCGGTCGGTCCGGTTATTCTCGCAGGCCCGACCTGCGACAGCACCGACATACTTTACGAGAAAGCGGGCTATGAATTGCCGCTCGACCTCGAGCCCGGCGATGCTGTCGATTTCCTATCGGCCGGCGCCTACACCGCCAGCTACGCCTCGGTGGAATTCAATGGCTTCACACCGATCAAAACCTATTGCATCTGACACAGCAGGACAGCGCCAACGGCGACGCTTGCTGATCCTCGGCGCCGCCGGGCGCGACTTTCACAATTTCAACGTCGTCTATCGCGACAATCCGGCGGTGGAAGTCGTCGCCTTCACCGCCGCCCAGATTCCGGGCATCGCGGGGCGGCGATATCCCGGATCGCTCGCCGGTCCCCTCTATGCCGAGGGCATTCCGATTGCAGACGAAGCCGCACTCGAGACGCTCTGCCACGACGGCGCGATCGACGAGGTGGTCTTCGCCTACAGCGACGTCTCACATGAACAGGTCATGCATCTAGCCTCGCGCGCTTTGGCCTGCGGCGCCGATTTCACACTGCTCGGTCCGAAAAGCACGATGCTGCGTGCCGAGAAGCCCGTCATCGCGGTCTCAGCCGTGCGCACCGGTTGCGGCAAATCGCAGGTCGCCCGTTTCGTCGCTGGCCATCTGCGCAAGAACGGTAAGCGCGTCGCCGTGTTGCGGCATCCGATGCCCTATGGAGATCTCGCCACCGAGCGGGTGCAGCGTTTCGCGACGCGCGCCGATCTCGATCGTGCCCATTGCACGATCGAGGAGCGGGAGGAATATGAGCCGCATCTTGCGGCCGGCAATCTCGTTTTCGCCGGGACGGATTACGCTGCGATCTTGCCTGCCGCCGAGGCGGAATCGGACGTCATTGTATGGGATGGCGGCAACAACGATTTTCCCTTCGTCAGGCCCGACCTTCACCTCGTAATCATCGACGCATTGCGTCCCGATCAGATCGCGACGCATCACCCGGGCGAAGCCGTCGCGCGCATGGCCGACATTGCCATCGTCAACAAGGTCGATGCTGCCGCCCCGGGAGACGTTAGCCGAGCAATCGCGAATTTTCGAAGCGTGAATCGGCGCGCGCCCATCCTTCGTGCGGCGTCACCCGTGCGGCTTGAGCAATCTGCGCTCGTCACCGGGAAACGAGTTCTCGTCATCGAAGACGGGCCGACCATCACGCATGGCGGGATGGCTTACGGAGCCGGCTACGTCGCCGCAAAAGCGGCAGGTGCCGACATCGTCGATCCGCGCGTCGCGGCGGCGCCAGCCCTCGCTGAAATTTATCGGCGCTATCCGCATATCGGGCCGGTCTTGCCGGCGATCGGTTATGCTGCGGGGCAGATCGCGACGCTTTCGGCCGCGATAGCGGCCACATCGGCGGATTTCGTGGTTTGCGCAACGCCCGTCAATCTGAGCCACTTGTTGCATATTGAAAAGCCGATCTTGCGGGCGCGATACGAGTTTGCCGAAGCGGGAACGCCGACGCTTGCCGAGACCATCGAGCGGTTCATTGAAACGGCCCGCCGGGCCGGTTCTCATCGGAGCGCATGATGGCCGATGCCAGCGCTCCCATGACACTCGCCGCTTCGCTTGGCACGCAGCGCCCCATCTCGGTGCGCGCGCTGCTGCTCGGCGAACGCTTGAGTGTTCACCGCTTCGAGCACGAAACGGCGCTCGCCCAGTTGCCGCTTATGATCGGGGTACGCGAAGGCGGGATCGCCGTGTTGTTTCGCTATGGCGTTATCGTGCTGATGAATGTACGGCCTGACGCGGAAGCGGCGCTGCTCGATCGGCTTTCCTCGGCGGTCAGCGAACCGTTTTCGCCGCAAGAGAGCGATGAGGTCCGGATCGACCTCCGCGCCGATACCGACGATCAGATCGACATGAACGGTACGATCCTTCTTAAAGAACTTTCCCTCGAGCGCCTCCAACTGATCGCGGATGTCTTGGCCAAGAGCCTGATCTTGAGCCATTACGAGACCCGAATCGCCATCGGCTTCGACCGTGTCGAGCCGATGGCTGAATCGCTGCGCCGCCGCGGCCGGATCGGCATCGCCCTCGCGCCGCTGTTGCGCCAGATCGGGAACGCGCTGCTTGTCCAGCACAAGATGGTCGGCCGGGTCGAGACCAGTGAAAAGCCGGAATTGCTTTGGAACCACGCCGAGCTCGAGCGGTTCTACGCGCGACTTGCTGAGGAATACGAGCTACGCGACCGGTCGCGCGCGCTCGATCACAAGCAGGACGTGATCCTGCGCAGCAGCGAGATGCTCCTTGGCTTGGTACAAGAGCGCGGCAATACGCGCCTCGAGTGGTACATCCTGGTGCTGATCCTGGCCGAATTGGCGGTCGCTATCTATTCTATCCTGCGGCTGGGCGGTTCCTGAGGGCGTTCCGACAAGAGCAGACCAACCGGCGGCCTCCGGCGGTCCGCCTATGAACATGCCGGTTGATCCTGGGGCGTTTCGGTTTCGTCCATTGCCGTCAGCGAGATCGCCGTATGCGCATAAGCGCCGCCGGCGCGCATCTCCGCGGCGACCCAGACGGCCTCCATGATTTCCTGGCGCGTCGCGCCATGACGCAGCGCAGCCTTGGTATGACCGCGAATGCAATAGGGGCATTGCGTCACATGCGCCACCGCAACGGCAATCAGCTGCTTGGTCTTCGCCGGCAGCGCCCCATCTGCGAAAACCTGCCTGCTGAAGTCCTGAAACGCTTTTTCGGTCTCGGGCGCCAGAGCCCGCCGCTTCTCCGCGAGCTCACGGGACAGGGGAGGGTATACGTCTCGAGCCATGCCGTCCTCCTTATTCTATTCGATGCCGATCCGGTGCTGCCGGAGGCAGCCCCATGCTCATGAGATTGGTGGCGAGGCTTGCTTTCCAAGCGTTGCGCTATAAGATATATGTAATATACATCTTATATGCGTCAACCGTGTCGCCGGGACGACAGTGACGCGTTTTTGCCGGGAGCGAGCTATGCCCTATGTCGTGAACGAAGCCTGCATCAAGTGCAAATACATGGATTGCGTCGAGGTCTGCCCCGTCGATTGCTTCTACGAGGGCGAGAACATGCTCGTCATTCATCCGGACGAATGCATCGATTGCGGCGTCTGCGAGCCCGAATGCCCGGCCGAAGCAATCGTGCCCGATAGCGCTCCTGGAGCCGAGAGTTGGCTCGAGCATAATCGCACCTACGCGACCCAATGGCCGAATATCACCCGCAAGGGCACGCCGCCCGAGGATGCCGATCAATGGAAGGGCGAGGCCGAAAAATTCTCCCGCTTCTTCTCGCCCAAACCCGGCGGATCAAAATAGAGGCGCATCATGCCAGCGGATTTCGCGGTGCTGGTTGCGACCGCTTGGATCGGCATGCTGATCGGCATCTCCTTCATTGCGACGCCGGTGAAGTTCCGGGTGACGAGCCTGACCCGTCCCATCGCGCTTGAGGTTGGGCGCATGACGTTCCACGTCTTTTCGCGGATCGAATGGCTCCTCGCTGCCCTGCTTCTCGGCGCCGAGGCGATGGCGAACGGCGCGGCTTGGCGCTGGCCGATCGCGGCGCTCGCGGCCGCGATCGTCTTTCTGCAATCGATATGGCTTCTCCCCGCGCTCGACCGCCGCGTCGCCGGGGTCATCAGCGGCGAGACATTGGCGCCCTCATACGCCCATCAGGTCTATGGCGCGTTGGAGGGATTGAAGCTCCTGGCGCTCATCGCCGCGGGTTTTGCGCATTGAGATCAGCCCCCGGCCGCGCTCAGGCCCTCGGAGCCTCTCGATCGCCGAGCGCCAAGGATCGGATCAGAAGCCGCCGCGGCTTGATCAAATCGGCGAGCGTGTAGCGGTCGAGCGCGGCAAGGAAGGCGTTCGTCGCATCGCGCAGCGCGCTGCGCAGAACGCAGCATTGCTCGATCCGGCAATAGCCTTCCTCTCCCTGCAGACAGCCGAGCACGGCCAGCTCCTCCTCCATATCGCGAACCACGGCACCCACATTGATCTGCGAAGGCTTCCGCGCAAGACGTAATCCGCCGCCTTTGCCGCGGATGGTCTCGAGATAGCCGAGCTGTCCGAGGTGATGCACCACCTTCATGACATGGCCGCGCGAGATATCGAAATGCTCGACGATCTCGGGGATCGTCGAAAGCGTGTCCCCTTTGACGCCGACATACATCAGCACGCGCAGCGCATAATCGGTGTGGAGGGTGAGGCGCATGGGATCCTTTCGCGGCCGTAAACTGCTTGGGTAAAGGTACACTATACATATATGATATAGCAGGCCCGCCCCGCAACCTGGAGGACCCGAGCTCGATGGTTTCGCCGCCTGACGCGACGACGTCTCCGCCCCAAAAGCCCAAGACTGCTATTCCGCGCTATCGGCCGCACACCGGTCCGGCGATCCTCTCCGCCGGGTTTCGGCCCTTCTTTCTCGGCTCCTCCCTCTGGGCCGCGGCCGCGATCCCGCTCTGGCTCGCCGCCTACGCCGCGGGGCTGGCCGTTCCGACCCTTTTGCCGCCGGTCGTCTGGCACGTCCATGAGATGGTCTTCGGTTACGCCGCGGCGACCGTCGCCGGCTTCCTTCTGACCGCCATTCCCAACTGGACCGGGCGCATGCCGCTCCAAGGCATGCCGCTCGCGGCGCTGGTTGGGCTTTGGGCGATCGGGCGGCTCGCGGTCCTGATCTCCGCTACCATCGGCGCTCCCCTCGCCGCCATCGCGGATCTGGGCTTCCCTCTGGTCTTCCTCCTGGTCGTCGCGCGGGAAATCCTCGCCGGCCGGAACTGGCGCAATCTGCCAATGCTCGTGGCTTTGTCGCTGCTTTTGGCCGGCAATTTGCTCGTTCATCTCGCGGCGCTCGGCATTGCCGACACGGCCGAGCTCGGCAACCGGATCGGCCTCGTCACCTTGTTCATGCTGATCTCGATCGTCGGCGGCCGCATCATTCCGAGCTTTACGCGCAACTGGCTCGTGAAGACGCGGCCCGGCTTGGCAAGGCTGCCCGCACCGCCGGAGACGCGTCTCGATCTCGCCGTGCTGGCGGTGACGGTGCTCGCACTGGCGAGCTGGGCGGCGGCGCCAGATGCCGCGGCCACCGCCGCGGCGGCCTTGATTGCCGGTGTCGCCATGGCGCTTCGCCTGTCGCGCTGGCGCGGGCTCAAGACCTGGCGCGAGCCGCTGCTGCTGATTCTCCATATCGGCTATGGCTGGCTCGCCCTTGGCTTGCTGCTGCTCGGCCTCGACGACTTCGTTCCGGTTCTGCCCACCACCGCCGCGCTGCACGCTCTGACCGTCGGCGCGGTCGGCACCATGACGCTCGCGGTGATGACCCGCGCCTCGCTCGGCCATACCGGCCGCCCCCTGACGGCGGGGCCGGGCACCCGGGTGATCTATCTCTTGATCACGCTGGCGGCCGCTCTGCGCGTCCTCTCGCCGCTCGCCGGCGATCAAGAGGTTCTCGCCCTGACGCTGGCTGGCGCCGCCTGGAGCACGGCCTTCGGTCTTTTCGCGATCCTTTACGGAAGAGCGCTCGCAAGCCCGCGCGCCGAGGGCGGCACGGCAAAACCGATCTGAGCGCGACCGCGCCGGCGTGATCGCAAGCCAGGCACGGCGCCTCTCGGTGCCGAAGCATCGCTACTTGATCACCGGAATCTCGACATAGCTGTGGAACGCCGGCGGCGATGACAGCGTCCACTCGAGCGTGGTCGCGCCCTCGCCCCAAGGATTGGCCGCGGCTCGTTTCCCTGCAAAGAGCGTGTAAAGGATGGTCACGACAAAGAACAGGGTTCCGGCAAAGGCGATAAAGGCCCCGATCGAGGATACGAAATTCCATCCGGCGAAAGCATCGGGATAATCGCTGACGCGCCGTGGCATGCCCGCCAAGCCGAGAAAGTGCATCGGGAAGAATGCCAGATTGACGCCGATGAACGTCAGCCAGAAATGGATCTTGCCGCAGGTCTCGTTGTATTGCCGCCCGCTCATCTTGCCGAGCCAATAGTAGAAGCCGGCGAAGATCGCGAATACCGAGCCCAAGGACAGTACGTAGTGAAAATGCGCGACGACATAGTAGGTGTTGTGCAGGTAGTGATCGACGCCCGCATTCGCCAGGACGACGCCCGTGACGCCGCCGACCGTGAAGACGAAAAGGAACCCCGTGGCGAACAGCATCGGCGTTTTGAATTCGATCGATCCTTCCCACATGGTCGCGATCCAGGAGAAGATTTTGATGCCGGTCGGCACGGCGATGACCATGCTGGCGGTCGTGAAATACGCCTGGGCGTCGGCGCTGATTCCCGTCGTGAACATGTGGTGAGCCCAAACGACCGTGCCGATCACGCCGATCGCGACCATCGCGTAGACCATTCCCAAATAGCCGAACACTGGCTTCTTCGAGAAGGTCGAAACGACCTGGCTGATAATGCCGAATCCCGGCAGAATCATGATGTAGACCTCGGGATGGCCGAAGAACCAGAACAGGTTGAGGAACAGCAAGGGATCGCCACCGCCGGCGGGATCGAAGAAGGTGGTGCCGAAATTCCGGTCGGTGAGCAGCATCGTGATCGCGCCGGCGAGGACCGGAACCGTGATCAGCAGCATGAAGGCGGTTACGAGCTCCGACCAGACGAAGAGCGGCATCTTGAACAACGTCATGCCCGGCGCGCGCATGTTGAAGATGGTGGTGATGAAATTGATCGCGCCGAGAACCGACGAAGCGCCGGCCAGATGGATGGCGAAGATGACCATGTCGACGGAAGGCCCGGGCTGCCCGGTTGTCGAAAGCGGAGGATAAAGCGTCCAGCCGGTGCCGGCGCCATCGCCGATAAAGACGGAGCCGACGAGCAACCCAAATGACGGGACCAGCAGCCAGAAGCTGATGTTGTTCATGCGCGGGAACGCCATGTCGGGCGCGCCGATCATCAAGGGAATGAACCAATTGCCGAAGCCGCCGATCAGCGCCGGCATCAGCGTGAAAAAAATCATGATCAGGCCGTGCGCGGTGATGATCACGTTGTAGAGCTGATGATCGCTGCCGAACAGCACATCGCCCGGGCGCATCAGGTTGTAACGCATCGCGACGGACAACGCCCCGGCGGTCACGCCGGCGCATATCGAGAAAAGAAGATAGAGGGTGCCGATATCCTTATGATTGGTGGAGAAAAGCCACCGCCTCCAAAACGGCATGCCGCGAGGGGAATGAGTGGACGTTCCTGCATCCGCGAGATTCATTCGCCAAATCTCCACTGCTGCGCTGAGCGCGATTGAAATCGAGTTGTGGCTTGCAAAATCGGCAGCCGTTCCGCGCGTTCTGCCGCTGCTTGGCGGCAACCGCGCCGGCGGTTCGCCCGGCGCGGTCGCGCCTTCGGCCTACGCCGCGTTCTTGCGCGTGATGCGCACCCGCCAGACCTCCGGGCCCGATTCGACGTAATCCCAGCCGAACCGCCCCGGCTGCTCGGCTTCGAATTGATAATAGAGCGGCTTCGGGTCGTGATCGTTGATGAGGATCACCGCCTCGCCGGCCGAGAGCTTGCCGCAAGTGGCGAAGATCAGGGTGTGGCGCTGCGGCGGCGGCAGGTTGCGGACATCGAGTTGTTGGGGGTTCGCCATGTGAGTCTCCTTTCGCTGGCTCGACGTGGGACGGGTGAGATAGTGGAGCGCGCCATTGAGCCTCTCGGCTTCGTCCGGCCGTTCGTTGCGCAATGCCGCCCATGCCTCGGCGGCAAGGCGGCAAGCGGCATCGGTTTCGCCGGCATCGCCGAGCGCTTTCAGCGCGCGGATCAGCAGGCGATTGAGCATTTTGAGATCGTCGGTCTCCGTTCGGCGCGCGTCAGACATCGCGGCTTTGCGATTTCGCGCTGGCGCCTCGGCGGCGACGTTGCGATCGCCCTCAGCATGCGAGCGGTCGTTCGGCGTCAATGGGACGTCGCTCCGCCATGGATGGTGCGCCACCAGGTTTCGACTGACTCGGCCTCAGCTGGGAGGATCTCGAAATGCGGCGCCGCGAAATCGCGCCACGCCGCCTCGAATGCCGGGGAAACGGAGGTCAGCAGAGGCAGATTGGCGGCGAGCACCGTCGTGAACGCTTCGGTAAGTCCCTGCCCGGCCGCCTCGAGCTTGCCGAATTTGCTCAGCAGCACGAGATCGCATCCGGCGACGATGTCCTTCTCCACGGCCGCAGCGGCGGCGAGCGCGCCCTCTTCCTTGAGGTGGCACGCCTCTGCTCCAGGTCCGAAATCCCGAAAGATCGGATAGAGCGTTCCGCTGACGATGCTCCGCAGATATCCGGCGCGACACTTGCGGTCGGGAAGGCCATGGTCTTCCGCGACAACGCCGGCGATGCGCACCGTCGGCCGCCAACGCTCGACAAGCGCGTGAAACATCTCTTGGACCGCCGCGCTCGGCGCTCCTTGGACAACAGCAATCCGTTTGACGCTCGTGTCCATCATGGTTCCCTAAATATCAGGCGACGATCCCGAAATGCGCCTTGGCTTCCGCGCTCATGCGCTCGGGCGACCAGCGCGGCGTCCAAGTCATGACGACATCGACGGCGGCGATGCCGGGCACCGCGGCGGCGCGCTCCTCGGCGGCTTGGCGGATGTAGTCCGTCGCGGGGCAGCCCGGCGTCGTGGTGGTGAGCAGAATGCGCGCGCGGCCATCCTCGGCCTCGATGTCGTAGACGAGGCCGATATCGACGATGTTGTAGCCGAGCTCTGGGTCGATCACGGCCTTCAGCGCCTCGGCCAAGGTCTCGAGGAGGTTGTCTGTCATGCTGCACCTCTCTTTTGAGAGCGGCGGATCGTGGTGAAGAAGCCCTCCGGTCGCTTCTCGGCAACATAGAAATGGCCGCGCCGGCCGAGCTCGCGATAAAGCAGCAGGGGCTCGCGATCGGTGACGATCTCCAAGGCCTCTCCAGTGGCGAGCGCCTCGGCCGCTTCGAGCGCCCGGCGCATCGGTTCGGGCGGATCGAGCCCGCGCAGATCGAACCGCTGGGGCATTTGGGTGCGCTCCTTCATCGCTTCACACTCATCGCGCCGGTGGCCTTGGTCGTCGGGGTGAAGATCACCTCCCAATCGCCGCCGCCGATCTCGCGCTCGGCATGGCCGAAGCCGCGTTGCGTCATGACGTTGAACAGGGGGACGGGCTTGAACGTCGCCAACAGGCGCAGACCCTGGCCGGGAGCCAACGTCTCCACCGCCTGCATGATCTGCGAGAAGGGCTCGCCGCCGGCCTTGAGGATGTCGCGAACGTCGAGCGTCGAGAGATCTTGTGTGGTCATGGCTTGCGCTCCGATGATGGTTTCACGTGGCGAAAGGCGGCGGCGCGGCAACGGGCAGGCCCGCGGGGGCGGCCGGCGATGAGCGCGGCATGCCGTGACGGACGAGCCATAGGGCGCGAAGAATCATGAGCGTCGCGAGAAGGTGCCCGAGCACAGCGACGCGCCAGAGCATCGGCCATCCAAGCAGGATGAAGAGCGTGCCGGCTGCGACGGCGACGAAGTAAAGGATGAACCAGGGCCGATCGCGGCGTTCGTCGACGAGGTCCTGAACGCGCGGCACGGCCTGCTTGCCGAGCATGCTGCCATAGCGCTCGAGCCAGGTGAGGAACGGCACGATCTTGTAGAGCTGGCTCAGGCCAAGTCCGGAAAGCCAGCCGAAAAGGAAGAGATAGCCCAAAGCGCCGATCGCGGTCTCGGTGATGCCATGGAAGCAGAGATAGGCGGCGAGCAGCATCGCGAGGGCGAGAGCGGCCAAGGCCGGAAGCGCCATGCTGGTATTGAGCTCGAGCTTGTGCCGCCGCCGCGCGCGATAGAGCCGCGCCATGTCGATGAGATAAAGCGCGAGGCCGAGACCGGTCGCGGCACCGGCGAGGATGAAAGCGATATTCGGGATCTGCGCGCCCAGCGTTGCGCCGAGATCGAGGAGCCAGGTCGCCGCCAAGCCGCCGGCACTGAGGACCAGAACCGCGGCGCCAAGCGGGCCCCGTTCCTCGGGCGCGAGCGTGAACATGCTGAGCAAGCGATAGCTGACACCGATCGCGGTGAGCGTGAACCAGCCGACGAGACCCGCGAGAAGATGCAGCCTCAACCCGTCCGTGGCGTCGGCCGGCCACGAAACGAGCTCCGGCGAGGAGAAGGCGCAGCCGAGAACGATGCCCATGCCGAGGGCGACGAAGAGAAAGACGAGACCCGCCGTGACGAAGCAGGCGGAGAAAGGAAGCGGCCGGGCCTGCCACAAGGTCCGCGACAGGGACGCGGCTGCGATCGCCACCCCGATCAGCACGAGAACGCCGCCCAGCGGCAGCGCGACGAGAATCGGCGCCGGCAAATCCCCATCGAGGGTGAGGAAGCCGGCCTCCATTCCGCCAAGGCCCAGAATGACCGCGATCAGGGAAACGAGCGCCGAGACGCCCGCGACCTCGCCTTGCGCCGTGATCACGGGGATGAACTGGTGCAGCGCGCCCAGCATCAGCACCGTCATCCAGCCGATGGTGAGGAGATGAACGCTGGCAAGTGTCGTCGGCGCACCGAGCGGCATCGCCGGGAAGGCGACGCCCGCGGCCATGGCGAGCTGGGCAAGGAGGAAGAAGGTCAGCGCGACGCCGAAATGGAGCATCGTCCAGCGTGAGATTGCCGAGCCAAACATCCGCAGCTCTCCCGTCCATCAGGGTCGCGATATAAGATATACTTGTTTTATATCTTATTGCGCTGCGTCATGTCGTCACGGCAGGCCGACGCAGCGGCGTCGCGAGCGCGCGAGGAATTTGCGCACTGATCCGCCTTCTGCATTGATGTTCTCTTTGAGCATTCTTATTTCCTTTTGTACCGGGAGGCAGCAGAGGATTCTTTCATGAGGAAAGCGCCGTGAAATCCGACAGCATCACGGAAGAGGCGGTCGGCGCGCTGGTGGAGCGCTTCTACGCCAAGATCCGCGGCGATGCCGTGCTCGCGCCGATCTTCGACAAGGCTCTCGCCGGGCGCTGGGACGATCACATCGCCACAATGCGCGAATTCTGGTGTTCGGCTTTGCGCGTAAGACGCGACTATCGCGGCGACATGCTCACGGCGCACCAAAAGATCGGAAAGCTGCCGCGATCGCTTTTCCCGCGCTGGCTTACGCTCTTTCGCGAGACGGTGGCCGAATGCTTCATGGAAGCGCCGGCCAAGATCATCTGCGAGCGCGCGCTCAAGACGGCGCGCAATCTCGACAGCGCGCTTGCTCACGGCGGCGCGACTTCGGGTCCGCCGCGTGAGCCTTGATCAGACGATCTACAATATGGAAGCGACGATCGCGCAGAGGGCGACGCCGAACAGGAGAAGCCGCAAGGTCGCTTGCTGAAGGTCGCGCCCAAGGAGGACGCCCAAGACGCGATCGCTGCGCTGGCAGGAGGCAAATTCTTCATCCGTGGTCATGGGCATGATGTCGGATGTAAGCGCGCCCGCCTCGTCTTTGCGCTGCGGCAAACTCGACGCCGATCGCTCGCGGAAAAATCTCGCATGAACCGAAGGAGGCGACCATATAATGGCCATGGACAGTGGATGTGACCTCGCAACGCCGGCTTCGATCGCATCGCGCGACGTGCTCGATACTATGACGATGCTGCGCGGCCGACGCGAGCCCTTTGCCGTCGCAACCGTCATCGAAACACGGGGATCGGTGTCGGCAAAGACCGGCTCCAAGGCGATTATCGGCGGCGATGGACGCGTCGCCGCCGGCTGGGTCGGCGGCGGATGCGCCGAGGGCACGGTCTGCCATGCGGCGCTGGACGCTCTTGAGACCGGCGAGAGCACGATCGTCGATCTCGACCTCGACGATGAAGTCCTCGGCACCGGCATGCCTTGCGGCGGAACGATGCGCGTTTTTGTCGAGCCGGTCCACCCCAAGCCGTGCCTCTGGATCCTGGGCCACGGGAAAGTCTCCGAGACGCTGTGCGCGATCGGCACGACGATCGGTTTCGAGGTGGTGGTCGACGATCCCATGGCCGACCGCGGGCATTATCCGCAGGCCGCGCGGCTGCTCACCGACGATTTCGATTACAGCCGCCTCGCTCCGCAGGCCGAAGACTGCGTCGTCGTCGCAACGCAGCACAAGGGCGATCATGAATCGATGGCGCGCTGCCTGCGCTCGCCCGTGGCCTATATCGCGCTCATCGCCAGCCGGAAGCGCTCCAAGCTCGTGCTCGACTATCTGCGCGAGCAAGGCTTCAGCGAGACGGAGCTCGCACGGGTCTACGCGCCGGCAGGGCTCGACCTCGGCGCGCGCACGCCCGAGGAAATCGCCCTCTCGGTCCTCAGCGAGATGGTCATGCTGCGCCACAAAGCGAGCGGCGCGCCACGGCGCGAGGAGATGGCGCGAGAGGAGCAATCGCCGTGACATTTATCGATCCCTCCGCAACCGTCACGGAGCTCCGGGATCGATATTCCGCGGCCATGCGTCCCTTTATCGACCGGCATGTCTTGCGTCGGCTGCGCGATCGCGCCTTATCATACGATCGATAAGGACAACATCGCACGCTTCGTCGTTGCGGCGCGCGCGCGGCCAGCTTTCCCGGGCGATCGCCGACCTGACCGACGCCGGGATGATAACCGTGTTCGGCGATGAGGTTACGGTGCTGGACCGCGACGCCTAGAACCCGTGCCGCAGCGCGGCCAGCACGATCATCAGCATGCCGCGATGACACCGCCCACGAACGACGGCCAGTCCCAATCAGGATTTGGCATATCTGCCGCGACCTCCCTGCAACCCGTACCTAAAGTAACAGGTCATAATAGAGCGGCTAAGTGATGGTTAGCATGCAGTCCAATGCAAACCCGTCTCTGCTGACGATTCCCTGTTAAACAGCGAATTTACAGCGAAGGTCGACCGAGTTTTGGCCAGTTCACGATCGAATAACCCGGTAAACCGCAGGAAAACCCCTCAGTTCGCCACTTTCACGTTGCTCCGGAACAGGGAACTTTTGAGCGGGTATCAGGGACTACCAGATCCGGTTCTGGGAACTCAAGGGTAAGCGTCCGCGTCGTTGCACGCTTGTTCTCTGTGGTGGGGCTGCGATTCTGATGAATCGCGCATGATGCGCGATGAGGAGGGATCGATTGCCGTTACGGTTGGAGGAGCGGGCGCCGACACGAGCATTCTGGCGGAGCCATTTTGAGGTCTGGGCGCTTAGCGGTCTGACGCAGCGCGAGTATTGCGAGCGACACGGGCTCGGTTTGAAGAGCACCCTGCAGCCGATCACAACACAAACTTCCGCACCGCCTTGGCGAAGCCTTCGTTCTCGTTGCTGTCGGTCACGGCGCTCGCCTGCGCCTTGACCGCGGCGCTGGCATTGCCCATCGCGATTGAAAAGCCGCTCTTGCGGAACATGAAGACATCGCTCGGCATGTCCCCCATGGTGGCGATTTGCGTATTCGGGATGTTCAAGAGTCTGGACAGCGTTTCGACGACCGTTCCCTTATTGGCGTGCGGGTGTGTCACATCGAGATAATAGGGCTGCGAGCGGGCCGCGCTCGCCTTCTCGCCTAGTGTCTCCAGCGCCGTCTTCTCGCAAGCGGCGACAAGGGCGAGATCGTCGGAAATTCCGACGACCTTCACCGCGTGCGTCAAATGCGAATCGGTGAACGCCGTTACGACCTTGGCGTCGAATTTCACCGTCCAGGCCTCGCGCGCCACATGCGGCGCGTCCTTGTCACGGATCAACCATTCGTCCTCGGTGTAGACCCAGGCATCCAGTCCCTGATCGAGAATCAGCTTCACGGCCTGCTCGGCTACGGCGGGATCGAGCCTGTGGCTTTCGATCACGGAGAGATCGGGATTGACCAGGACGCCGCCATTGAAGCCGGCGATTGCGCCTTGCGGAGCGAGGGGACCGGTCAGCATGGCCATGCCGCGCGGCGGCCGTCCGCTGGTGATGGCGAGAATAATGCCGGCGCGGTGCAGTTCGTGGGCCGCCGCCTGAGCCGCCTGGGTCAGCACCTTGTCGTCGGTCACCAGCGTGCCGTCCACATCGGTCAGGAGAAGGCGGATGTTCTCGTGGCTGGTCACGGCGTCCGCTCCGGCGGCGGGCTTACCGGCCGCCAGACCCGATTTCCGTCGCGGGCCAAGAGATCGTCGGCGGCCTTCGGGCCATCGCTGCCGGACTCGTAACCTGGCACTTCCCCTTTCTCCTCTGCCCAGGCATCGAGCACCGGCTGCACGATGCGCCAGGCCTGCTCCACCATGTCGGCGCGCATGAACAGCGTCGGGTCGCCGATCATGACGTCGTAGATTAGGGTCTCATAGCCGACATTCGGCTCCTTCGGGAACCAGTCGTCGTAGCGGAAGTCCATCTTCACAGCGGCGAGGTCGACCACCGGCCCGCGCTGCTTAACCTCGAACTGCAGGGAGATGCCCTCGTCCGGCGCGATGCTCAGGACCAGCCAGTTGGGCCGCAAGGTATCGACGGCAGTGTCCCGGAACGCCGTGTAGGGCGCCTGCTTGAAGCGGATCGCGATCTCGGTCAGACGCTGCGACATGTGCTTGCCGGTACGGACGTAGAAGGGCACGCCGGCCCAGCGCCAATTGTCGATCTCGAGCGCCATGGCGACATAGGTCTCGGTGTTCGAATCCGGTGCCACGTTCGGCTCGTTCCGGTAAGCATTCACCGGTTTGCCCAGGACCGTGCCGGCCCCGTATTGGCCGCGCACCGCCCATCCCGGTTTGACCGTTGGCATGGCGGCGAATACCTCGGCCTTCTTCGTTCGGATCGACGCGGCGTCGAAACCCGTAGGCGGCTCCATGGCCACCATCGAGAGAAGCGTGAACACGTGGTTGGGCACCATATCGCGGAGCGCACCGGTTTGCTCGTAGAACTTGCCGCGCTCCTCCACGCCCACCGTCTCCGCCACGGTGATCTGCACGTGATCGATCCGGTCGCGATTCCAGATCGGCTCGAACACTCCGTTGGCGAAACGGAACGCCATGATGCTTTGGACCGTGCTCTTTCCCAGAAAGTGATCGATCCGAAAGATCTGGTCCTCGTGCAACGTGCGCAGAATGCGGGCGTTCAGCTCGCGAGCCGAGTCCAGGCTATGGCCGAACGGCTTTTCGATCACCACACGACGCCAGAATTGAATTTTCCCGTTCTTGTCCTCGCTCTGATCGGTGAGCTTCGCCCTGCCGAGCTGTTCGACCGCGACGCCAAAGAAGCGATCCGCGACGGCGAGGTAAAAGATGGCGTTGCCCTCCGTGCCATGGGTCTTTTCTGCGTCATCCAATGCGCCATGGATCTTCTCGTAGAGCTCGGGCTTGGTCAGATCGCCATGGAGGTAGGACATTTTCGCCGCGAGCCGCTGCCACGCCACCTCGTCGATCCGGTCGATGTCGAACTCCGCGGCCGCATTCCCGACGAAGGTTTTCAGCATGTCGTAGAGATGGTCGCGCCAGGTTTCCGCCGTACCCTCGGCCAGGTCCACACCAATCAGCGCAAACTTTTCGGGCAGAACCTTGGTACGCGAGAGATTGTAGAGAGCCGGTATCAGCAGGCGCTTGGCCATGTCGCCACCCGCGCCGAAGACCACCATGGCGCAGGGATCGGCCGGAGGAACCTGTCGTCGCGGCGACGGTTCCAGGGGCCGCGCGCTCGGCGGCGCTCCGGTCGACCGATTGCCCGGCATGGCGCTACTCTGCGGCGTTCTGCGCCGCCGGATGGTCCTGCGGTTCTTTGGGATTCGGTTTCGGATCGATGGACTCGCTCCCCTCGATGTGGCCGCCGAAGCCGAAACGCATCGCCGAGAGCATCTTTTCGCCAAAATTGTGTTCCTGCCGCGAACGGAACCGGGCGTAAAGGGCGGTGGTCAGCACGTCTGCCGGGACAGCTTCCTCGATCGCGGCCTCGATGGTCCAGCGTCCCTCGCCGGAATCCTGAACATAGCCGGAGAATTCCTTGAGCTGCGGATCCTTCACCAGCGCGGCGGCGCCGAGATCGAGCAGCCAGGATGAGATGACGCTGCCGCGCCGCCAGACCTCGGCGATATCCGGCATGTTCAGAACGAAGCGCTCATCCGCGGGCAGGTCCGTCGAATCCTTGTTGCGCAGGATGTCGAAACCCTCGGCGTAAGCCTGCATCATTCCGTATTCGATGCCGTTATGCACCATCTTGACGAAGTGGCCGGCGCCGGACGGACCGGCGTGAATGTAGCCGCGCTCGGCGCGGGATGCGGCCTTTTCACGGCCCGGCGTGCGCGGAATATCGCCCTGGCCGGGGGCGAGCGCCGCGAAAATCGGGTCGAGATGATCCACGGCCTCCTTCGGGCCGCCGATCATCAGGCAATAGCCGCGCTCGATACCCCAGACGCCGCCGGACGTGCCGCAGTCGATATAGCGGATGTGCTTCTCGGCCAATTTCTTGGCGCGGCGAAGGTCGTCTTTATAAAAGGAATTTCCGCCATCGATGACGATGTCGCCCGCCTCCAGCAGGTCGCCGAGATTCGCGACTGTCTCTTCGGTGATCTTGCCGGCGGGCAACATCACCCAGATGGCCCGCGGCTTTTCCGCAAGCGCCTTCACCGCCTCCGCCAGCGATCCGGCCGCTGTGGCCCCTTCTTTCGCCAGCGCATCGCGCTGCTGGGCGTTGGCATCGAATACCACGCAACGATGCCCCGCCTTCATCAAGCGGCGAGAGATATTGCCGCCCATGCGGCCGAGGCCGATCACGCCGATCTGCATTTGCTGCACTCCTTAAAAAACTGCGTTACTCAAGCGCTTCATTCATGGCGCGGGCCAGTGCCGCGAGCCCGGCATCAACATCCTTCACGTGGATGCGCAGCGCGCGACGACCGCGCTCTACCAGAACGTCGAGATCGCTGCGCGCCTGCGCCGCTTTCACCACGCCGAAGCTATAGGAATGGCCGGGTACATCGAGATCGATCGGATCATCGCAGGTGATCTGGAGGAACACGCCGGAATTCGGGCCGCCCTTGTAGGCTTGCCCGGTCGAATGCTGGAAGCGCGGTCCGAAGCCGAGGCAGGTCGCGCCACGGGTCTTGTCGCGGATGCGCGCGCGCATCTCGATCAGCACTCGTGTGTTTTTGCTGTTTCGCTCGATATAGGCCAGCAGCGCTACGTAATCGCCCGACTCCGTGCCGGCATGCACGCGGCCAAAATGGCTCTTCAGGTAACCGGCGAGCGTGTTGTGCCGGCCGAGCTCGCCCGCGTTGCGCGGATCGGCGTAGAGAGCGACGCCATTCTCGCGAAATATCGGCGCGTCTTCGGGCAGGCGATGCGATTTCTCATAGGCATCGGTCAGCGCGCGCGTCTTATCCTTGCTCGCCTCGACATCCGGTTGATCGAAGGGGTCGATGCCGATGATCGAACCGGCGACGGCGGTGGCGATTTCCCAGCGGAAGAATTCCTGACCGACATGCCAGACATCTTTCACGCTGATCTTCGCCACCGGGTGGCCGGCCCGCTCCAGCGCCGCCACCGCCTGGCGCTGCGACGCATCGACCTGCCCCTCCAGCTCCAGATAAGCAAAGAATCGGTCGCTGCCGTAACGCTCGGGTGCGGCGAGCGGTTCGCCGGCGAGCGGGATTAGCCCACGCCCGCGCTTGCCCGTGCTCTCCGCCAGAAGCTGCTCCAACCAGGCGCCAAGACCGGCGATCCCCGGCGAGGCGATGATCGTCACCTTGTCGCGCCCGAATCGGGTTGCCGCGATGCCCATGGCAACACCGAGCTGTACGCCCGGGTTTTCCGCTGGCGGCACGTCGGGGCCGCAGGCGCGTTCCATCGCCTGCGTCGTTGCGAGGAGACGCTTGATGTCGAGACCGATGGAAGCCGCCGGCACTAAGCCGAATTTCGACAGCACGGAGTAGCGCCCGCCGATCGAGGGCACGCCGTGGAAGATATGAGCGAAGCGCTGTTGCCGGGCGCAGCGCTCAAGCGAGGAGTCGGGATCGGTTATTGCGACGAATTGCTCACCGGCTTTGTCCCTGCCACGCACCGCGCCGACGCGATCGACGAAATAATCCATGAAGATATTGGGCTCCAGCGTGCTACCGGATTTGGAAGAGACGATGAACAGCGTCCTGCCAAGATCGATGGCCCGTTCGATCGTCGTGATCTGGGCGGGATCGGTACTGTCGAGCATGTGAAAGCGCGGCCAGCCCACTTGCCGCCCGAAGGTTTCACCCAGAACCTCCGGCCCCAAGCTCGATCCGCCCATTCCCAGGAGAACCACATCCGTGAATTCGACCTTCTTCACATACTCCGCGAAGCTGCGCAGTCGGTCCAAGTCGGCCAATTCCTGCTCTACGACCCGCAGCCAACCGACCCATTTGTCCTCATCCGTCCCGGTCCAGAGCGACCTGTCGCCGGCCCACAACCGTCGAATCCGCCCATCCTTGCGCCAGGCTTCCATCTCCGCGTCGATAGCGGTCTTCATCTCCGGCGAGCCCGGTGCGATTTCCAGACAGGCGCGCTCGCCCCCGATCAGCGTGCGGCGGCGTTTCGCGATGGCGCCGAACAGCTTGTCGAAAGCGTCCGCGAACTGCTGTACCCCGTCCTTGACCAGTTCGTCCGTGATCTCCTTCAGTGAGACGTCGTGCTCCTCCAATTCGGCGAGCGTCGCGCGGGCGCTCGAAACATCCTGTTCGACGGCGTCGGGCTTCACCACCCCATGGTCGCGGAACGCGTCCATGGTCTTGGGCGGGATGGTATCAACAGTGTCGCGGCCGATCAGCGCTTCGACATACATCGTGTCCTTGTAGGCAGGATCCTTCGTGCTGGTGGACGCCCAGAGCAAACGCTGCGTCTTTGCGCCGGCTTCGGCCAGGTGCCGCCAGCGCGGACCGGAGAACAACGCCTGGTAACGAGCGTAAGCGATCTTCGCGTTGGCGATGCCCGCCTTGCCGCGCAACCGATCTGCCAGCGTTTCGTCACCGACCTCGTCCAGGCGCTTGTCGGTCGCAACATCAATGCGGCTGACGAAGATACTGGCGACGCTGCCGATCTTCGACAGATCGCCGCCGGCGCGATTCAGTTCTTCGAGCCCGGCGATGTATGCTTCGACCACCTGTTCATAGACGCTCACAGCGAAGAGCAAGGTGATGTTGATGTTCAGTCCGCGGCCGATCAGCCGGCGGATCGCAGGGATACCCGCCGAAGTGGCCGGCACCTTCACCATCAGGTTTGGCCGGTCCACGGCCGCCCACAGCCGCTGCGCTTCGCTCACGGTGGCTTCAGTGTCGTTGGCCAAATAAGGGGAACATTCCAGACTGATGTAGCCGTCTCGACCGTGGGTCTGCTCGTAGACCGGACGCAGCACATCGGCCGCAGCGCGGATGTCGGCGATCGCCAAATGCTCGTAGATCGCTGAGATGCTGTGATTGGACTGCGCTTGGAACTGTTTCAGGGCTTCGGCATATTCGTCGGTCTCGCCGATCGCCTGTTCGAAGATCGAAGGATTGGAGGTCACGCCCTTCAACCCGTCGCGCTCGATGAGCATGCGCAACTCGCCTTTTTCGATGAGGCTGCGCTTCAGATAGTCGAGCCAGGGGGACTGGCCGCATTCCGCGAGCTGCTTCAGCGGGTTCATGCTATTTGCCTCTGCGACTTTGCCAGCTGATCCTTGGCCGCGGCGAGCACCTTCTCCGGCGTGAAGCCGAATCTCGTCAGCAGATCCTTGATTGGGGCCGACGCGCCGAAGCCGTGCATACCGATCCTCGCACCCCCGCTACCGGCATAACGATCCCAGCCGATCATCGATCCCTCTTCGACCGACACGCGCGCCGTGATTTCGGGGGGAAGCACGCTGTCGCGATAGGTCTGGTCCTGCTGTTCGAATAATTCCCAGGACGGCATGCTGACGACACGCGCGGGGATATTTTCCTGTTTAAGCGTCTCGTAGACCGAGACGCAGAGTGCAACCTCGCTGCCGGTGCCGATCAAGATCACGGCCGGCTGGCCGCTTGAGGCATCGGCCATGACATAAGCACCCCGCGCGACCGCCGCGGCCGAGGCGTAGCGCCTACGGTCGAAGGTCGCGAGCGGCTGGCGGCTCAAGACCAGACAGGCTGGCTGGCGGGTCAGCCCGATGATGACGCGCCAAGCCTCGACGACTTCGTTGGCATCCGCAGGCCGCAGCGTGATGAGGCCGGGGATGGAGCGCAGCGCGATGAGCTGCTCGACCGGCTGGTGCGTTGGGCCGTCCTGCCCGAGGCCGATCGAATCATGCGTGAAGATATAGACGACCGGCAGCTGCATCAGCGCGCTGAGGCGGATGGCGGGCTTCATGTAGTCGGAAAAAATCAGAAAGGTCGAGCCGTAAGCCCGAATTTTGGACAAGGCGAGCCCATTCAACGCCGCGCCCATGGCGTGTTCGCGAATGCCGAAATGCAGATTGCGGCCGCCATAATGGGCGGCTTCGAAATCGCCGGCTGTCTCGAAGGTGAGGCGCGTCTTGGTCGAGGGTGCAAGATCCGCCGCACCGCCGATCAGCCAAGGGCAATGCGATGCGATCGCGTTCAAGGCTTTGGCAGATGAATCGCGGCTCGCCAGGCCCTTGGTGTCCGCGGGAAAGTTGAGCAGCCCGGCATCCCAGTTATCAGGAAGTTCGCACTTCTGCATCCGATCGACCTCGTCGGCGAGATCCGGATAGTCGGCACGGTACAGATCGAGCCGTGCCGACCAAGTCTCGCGCAAATGTTGGCCGCGCGCGCCGATCCCGGCGCGAAAGTGCTCGTGCACGCCATCCGGCACGAGGAACTGCGCGTTCTCGGGCCAACCGTAGCTGCGCTTGGTCAGGCGGATTTCTTCCACGCCAAGCGGCTCGCCATGCGCGGCGCTGGTATCGTGCTTGTGCGGCGCGCCGTAGCCGATGTGGCTCTCGACAATGATGAGGGTGGGGACGTCGCGGCTGCGCCGGAATGTCTCGATCGCCTGAGAGATCCGTTCCGCGTCATTGGCGTCGCCGACCCGCGTCACGTTCCAGCCATAGGCGAGGAAGCGCGCCGCGACATCATCGCTGAAGGCGAGATCCGTATGACCTTCGATGGTTATGCGATTGCTGTCGTAAATCCAGCACAGATTTCCGAGCATCAAGTGACCCGCGAGCGAAGCGGATTCGCTTGTGACGCCCTCCATCATGTCGCCGTCACCGCATATCGTGTAAATATTATGATCGAATATCGCGAAGTTGGGCCGGTTGAAGTGCTGCGCCAGCCAACGCTCGGCAATGGCCATACCGACGCTCGTTGCGCAACCCTGACCCAGCGGACCTGTCGTCGTTTCGACCCCCGTTGTCAGACGATATTCGGGATGTCCCGGGCATTTACTGTCGATCTCACGGAAGTGTTTGATGTCGTCGAGCGCGACCGCAGCTTCGCCGGTCGGCAGGCCTGCGTCATCGACCGCCCTGACGCCGGTGAGATGCAACATCGCATAGAGGAGCATCGACGCGTGTCCGTTGGACAAGACGAAGCGGTCGCGATTCGGCCAGATCGGATCCGCCGGATCGAAGCGCAGGAAACGCTGCCATAACGTGTAAATCACCGGCGCCAATGCCATTGGCGCCCCTGGATGGCCGGATCCTGCATGCTGCACGGCGTCCATGGACAAGGTGCGGATCGTGTCGATGCAGAGCGTATCAATCGAACGCCTGTTCTGTGACGGCCCGCCCTCATCGCTTGAGTTGGTGGCGAAGTTTTGCGCCCACGTAACGACCGCGCCCTTGATCTCCTTCGCCGATCCGGCGATGCGATCATCCTTATCCGTGACTGCGTTCTCCCGACATGACTGTTATCCGCGGGTGTTTGGCTGCGGTGATCCGACGGTTTGGAAAATACCGGAATGTGAACCTCGTCGGCAGGTTCGGAATGTACTCACCCAACGCGCCCTGCACCGCCAAGGTTGCGCCCGGCTCGCCGATCCGGAATCGGCGGTCGCACCGATCGCGGCCTGCGCCGTGGATTTCGTTGCCTCGAAGACGGCCCTGCTGCCGTCAAATGATCTCGTCCGCAGCATGGAAGACGGCCATCGCCGCCCTCGGCGCTACGCCGCATGCAACAACCAAACCTTCCGAGTTTTTATCAGCCCAGCTCCTCTCAACGGCCACGGCCGCGGCCCCCTGCCAGCAGATCCCGGATCCCGATATGCTTGTTGGCGGGCTGCTTTTTGCCGTTACTGGGCTGGTCGAGATAGGCGATAGCTCTTTCAACCGCCCGTCGCGCCCATTCACTCGACCGACTGTCCAGACGCTTGATCGCCGTCCAAACCTTCATGGCATCACTACTTGGCATCGACGGCGGGCACTTGCGGCGATGTGACGGTTGAGCTCGCGCTCTGACTCTGATCCGCGGCCCGTGAGGGCTCGTGATTTCTCACGGCGGAGAATACCAGAGCATTGACCAGAAAAATGATTGCAAAAGTTATCATCCGCACCGAACTCGCAGGTTTGGCCTGTGCATTTACGTTTACGTTCGGCTGCGCTTGCGGATCGCGCTTCGCCGGCAAAAGAGCGATCAAGCGCGTGACAATGCTTCCCGTTGCCGATTGGGCCCACCGGCCGTTCGGCAGGCCTGAAATCATGGATGTCAATCGCCGTGTCGCGATTTCCCGCGGCAGCTGGCTCAGGCGCTCCGCTTCATCCCAAGGATCGACGCCCGCTCGCGCGAGTGCCGACAAGGTGGTGAGGACCATGCCGTTTTCCTCCTCCCCGATCGGAGCGAACAGGAAGTCGTTGAACGCGGAAGTCCGAAGTGAAAACACGGATTGCGACGTGGCTGTGGAAGCATTCATCGGTCACATGAACGCGCGGTAAAGCGCGTACCCCGCGATCACTATGAGAAGAAAGGCCGGAACGACAATTGGAGGGACAGACCAGGAAGCCATTGTGCACACCTTCATCTTTCAGGCGGGAGTGCGCGTCCCTCTCTGCCGCAGGCGCCCGTTATCATTCTTTCCTGCGATACAGTAAAAATGGGCACGAATAGGCGCTTTTTCAAGGCAGCGTGCGCAACGACACGGTATACACATTGCAAAAATTACGCGGCGATTCGAGGCAAAAGCATCCGCTCCAGCGCAATCAAAGGAAGCGCGCTTCCACATCGCAACGCGGAAAAATGATGACGGCAGCTCGCCTGCTATCGCACGACCAAGTCGTTCTGATCCGAGCGAACGCCGGCGACCTTGCCGGCGACATCATCGGGGCAGTCAATCGCTCGCGACGCTGCTTTACCTATTCTGAAATGGAGTGAGATTCGACACGCCAGAGCTGCGCATCAATTCCTCGCGACACCTCGGTGAATACGTCCGCGGTATCGGCGTCGCCGTAAGCGCTTGCTTCATCGATCGCGCTGCGAGCCGACTGGCCGAAAGCGGCCAAAGCCGAACCGATCGCAAAAAGATGCTCTTTCTCGAGGGCGATCGCTATGGGATAGGGCACGAGAAACGACTGTTTTACTGCCACCTGCACGGTCCCATGAGCAATACCGCCGAGCGCGCCGGCTCTTTCAGCAATTGTGTCGGCATAGTTCTCGATCTCCTCGGCAACTTTGTCGAAGAGTTCATGGACCGCGATGAAGGTAGGGCCGCGCACATTCCAATGCGCCTGCTTCACTTGCGCTTGAAGGTCGATCGACGCCGCGAGATGCCGATTCAAGAGCTCGACCGATCTGGCCCGAATATTCTGGGAAAGCGTGTTTTTCGTTTGACGCATGAGTTCACCTCCGGATCGAGGATTGACGGGGAGATTCGGCATGATTCCGCTTCCCGTGGTGCTGATCGCTCCACGTCGCGATTTCCGGGCACGCCTTCGCCATTTTCTCAATATGCTCCTGAATCGCGAGGATCGAGGCGCGCGGACAGATAATGACGATGGACTCGCTCGAGTCGGTGACAATGTGCATTTCGACGGTGTGTGCATCCAAATCGGCGGCGAGTTCCATCGAGATCGCGCGATACCGAACGGTGGGTCGAAGCATCACGGACTCCCTTGATTTGCCTGAGCGTTTGCGGGTGCGGAATTGCTCGCCTGTCTGTCGAGTTGCCTGCCCGGCGGTTGAGATGGGTGTGGACGGCCATGACGAAACCAAAGGCGCAAGAGATCGAGTGCACATGGTCAATCTTCTAGAGCCCTCTCTGTTCGCGGCGGCGGCGACGATAGGTCACGGCGCAAAATTGATAGCCCGCGACAAAACTGGCAGCGATGACGGCGGCGATAGTCAAGAAATCTTCCATGTCCGATCCTGCATTAAGCGATCCGCGGCTTGTGAAAGGTCCGTGATCCATCAACGCGGACCCTACGCTTGTTTCGACCGAGTATGAGGCGCGAGCCTTCGGTTTTGTCAGCGGAATACGAGCGGAAAAACCAAATCGATCGCCGGCGCTCGTGGCGGGGGCGCGTAATAGACCGGCGGCGGCGCATAGACGTAACCGGGTGCGGCGTAGCCATAGGAATGGCTCACAGATCGATGGGGTGGATGCCGGTTGAGTTTGGCGCGTTCGTGGTGTTGCACGTTGCGTCCGCGATCGTTGTCGGCTCGTGCGGGTACCGACGACAAGCAGCCGATTAAAGCGGCGAGCGCAACCGTCAACACCATTCCGCCAGTTTTCCCGTATCGCGCTGTCGTTCGCGTCCTTGAGGCATTCATCGCTTTGTCCTTTGTCGTAATCCCGGACCGGGGATCACATTCATTCTTTGTTGTTGCCGGCGACGATCAGGTTTTGCTCTTGCCATCATGATGCCGTTGATTATCGAAGACGTGATCGGCGTTCTTTTGCTGCGCCGGGGTCATTTTGACGTAGAGGGCCTCGAAAGCCGGAATGAGGCGCTTGAGCCCATCGGCGTGCTCATCGGTTATCATTTGATAGGATTTGAGATCGTCGACGGCGTTCATGGTTTTCAGCTTTGCCGACCGCGCCGCGACGCTATCCCGCATCTTTTTTTCATTTTCCCGCATCACTTGAGCCAAGTCATTCCAGAGCACCTCCTGATCCGCCGTCACACGGAGCTTGTTATGCAGATCCGTGATTCGGGCTTCGACGCGATCGACTGATGCGCGCTTGACCTTCGCCGCACTCGACGCTGGCTTGGCGGGTTGGGGCTGCGGGGCCGACATTGGCGCCGCCTGTGCCAAATATTCGCGGGCGGAAGTCGAACGCGGTGAAACGGCGAAAAGCATCGCTGGAAAGAGCACTGCAATTGCGATCGCGCGTCCGGCTCGATGGTTGGATGTGAGCATCACGGAGTCCTCTCTTGGTTGTTGCTCTTGGTTGTTGCGGGTCCGCATCGCTGCTCCCACTTCATTAGGCTGCCTGGCATTGTTATCCAAGCAAGCCGACGACGTAGCGTACGCTGCCGCCGGATTCCCGCGATACTGTCGGAAACTACTCAGATAGAAGAGGCCTGGCTCCAACCGCGCTGCAGACTCGGTCGCGCGCGACACGCCGGCGATTACAATTTAGCGCTCTCGAATCAAGGGCGATTGGGCCGAGTACCGGGAGAATAAGGTCAACGAGGAAACAGCCGACGCACCTCTGCCAAACAAATCGCCGAGGCGTTGTGGTCGATCGTGATGTTTGCTGAGAGGCCACAGCATGAACAGAAGCCGGCAAGCGGGAGGCTCGGAAGCTATTCAGCTTCGATTTCTCGCGCCGAAAAGCCGATTGCTTGGCGGACAGGGAGCGGTCCTGACGAGCGCATCGACCAGCTGTCATGCAGATCGAGACGCGAAGGATTGCCCTGCAGGAGAAGGCCGCGGGCGCGGGCGAGCTCTTCGACGGCGCCGTGGACAATCACCAAAAAGCCGTCCGCCTTCACCGCCTGTTCGTATTGAACGATGCTCTCCCTCGGGGCGCCGGCGCTGTAGAGTGCGGCGCCCAGCGGGCTAAGCCCGCCCACCATGATCGCACCGTCGACCGCGGAAATGACGATGGGAGCGAGATAGCCAATAATCATAACATTGCCGACGGCCGGGAATGTCAGGGCGACTCCGCCGTCGAACAAGTCCCAAAGATTGCCCCAGAAAATACCGCGCTTGCCCCAGAACCTCGTGCGATGATCTGCATTATAGAAGCCGACAAGCCTCTCTTCGGAATGAGAGCCTTTGCCGATGACGCTGAGATGGTCGATCGCCGTGCCTGCATTCCTCAGCTTTTTTAATGCCGCATCGACTTCTTGATTTTCGCTGAACACAGCGACGACGGATTCGTTTTTAAGCACCGATCTCTCCAGGATATGAGGGGGCATAGAGCGAAAGGTCATCGAGACATTGGCCCGAGATTTGGGCGATCCATCCGTCGCTACTTGATGCGCTCACGTCTTAAAGTGATAGGCTCCTGTCGGAAGCGATAGATACGGAAACTACTCATATTTCGGATCACGGGGCTCATCCGTCCAGCACGGGGATAGGGAAGAAAGCTTGATTGGAGCCGCTTCACTACTCCTCGCGCCGGGACGCCGGGACGTGGTAACCGGTCGTTCCCTCGGACCGCGACGGCAGGAAGTCTCCTTCGCGCAACGTATGAAGGAGACTTCCTTTGAAACCTCGTACTTTGTACGAGCTCAGGCGTTAATCGCGGCGCCTAAATCCCGGTACTCAGGAGCACGACGACCTGCCCGTCGTGGGCGAGTTGCGGATCGGCGAACGCGCCGCTTCTGATCTTGGAAGCCGGAACGCCGGCCTTGATCAATGCGGCGCGAACGGCGTTGACGCGGCGGTCGCTCAGCCTTTGACTGCGAGCATCGGCCGCACCCGAATCCCTGAAGCCATCAAGCGCGATCTGGAGCGAGGGGTTTCGTTCCATATACGCCGCGATGTCCGAGGCGGTATTCGAGTCCGAAGGCTGGATATCCGACCGGCCGGAGTCGAAACTGTAATCGCGATACGCGGTCCAATTGGCGACGATGCCGACCGGGCCTTGAGCACCCGCCGGGCCCGTCGGACCTTGAGTACCGGCGACGCCCGGTCTGCCGGCGACACCGGTAAGGCCAGCCGAGGCCAGCCCTTGCGGGCCTGACAGGCCGCTGCCGCCTTGCGCGCCGGCGACACCGGTGTTGCCGACGGGACCGGAAGGACCAACCAGCGTATCGCCTTTAGCGCCTGCCGGACCGGCAAATCCTTGCGCACCGGCAGGGCCGACTGGTCCGGTCGGTCCGGCAGGACCCGCATAGCTGGATCCTTGCGCGCCGACCGGACCGGCGAGACCCTGCGGACCGGCGGGGCCGACAGCACCGGTTTCGCCCCGTGCTCCAGCCACGACCGCGCCGGGGACGCCCGTTGGTCCGACGGCACCTTGCGCGCCGATAGGACCGGCGGGGCCGGTCGCGCCAGGCGGACCCATCGCGATCATGCCTGGGGCGCCGGTCGGTCCGGCGGGACCTTGCGGGCCGGCGGGACCAGCGGGACCCGTATAGCCGCTCGGGCCCGTAAAGGCCGCGGGAGCCGTGGTTGTGCTGGTGTTGCTTGAGTAAGTGGTCGCCGGGGGCTGCCCCGAACTGCAACCGGCCGCGACCAGCGCGACGGCTGCAAAGCCAAGAGTGCGTTTCATCCTGGAATCCTTTGGTTGATGGTGAGTCGAGTGCGTTCCCGTCTCCGCGATCCACATCATTCGGCATGACACGGCAACGGAGGAACTCTCGATGATCTAATTAGGCGCGCTCGATTGATCACGATAGGTTCGGAAAGTACCCAAACCTCCGGCAGCAGGAATTCAGTAAAACATTTTTGCGATATCTTGCCGCAAACAGGCGTTGTGCCAAACCACCCGCTTCCACCGAGAAGGAATGCTTCGGAAAATACTCAGACGATTCGGGTAATACCGTGCTCGCGGAATATCGGCGTCGGTGCTAAATTGACTTTGCTTCGATCGCCGCTCCGCTGCGGGAGATAGAGCCGAGGCAGCAAGTGGGTCGAAATGAAAAAGACACTCCGTGCGCGGCAAGTCGCGGTCGCTCGGCCGCCGCCGGCCCGGACAATGCGTTCATCCATCAGTAGCGGGCCTAAGAAACACAACGGTCATTTCGCAAAGGCCTCTCGGACCCGCAGCCCAAAGAATCTCGAAAACATTCTGAACAGTTCAGGCATCGCGATCCTGAGTCTAGACCATACTCTCAGGCTTCGCTTCTTCACGCCAGCAGCTGCGTCCCTGTTCGAGATCGCCGTCGCAAATCTCGGGCAGCCGCTCGCGCAGATCACGCGCCGCTTTACGGACGATGATTTCCTGCTCGATGCTCAAACCGTGATTAACACGAGCGTGTCGCTGTGGCGCGAGGTCCAGGCCGACAACGGCGCGTGGTATAACCGCCGCCTTCTACCCGACCGCACCGAGGACAATGATATTCAGGGCGTAGTCGTCACTTTTGCCGATGTTTCGGAGATGAAAGCGGCAGAACAAGAAGTCGAGGCCGCACGCTCCCATTCCAACAGCATCATCGATACCATTCGCCAATCCCTCATCGTGCTCGACTATGAGATGCGTATCGTTTCGGCCAGCTCGTCCTTTTACCGCAACTTTGCAATCACGCCCGTGAGCGCGGTAGGGCAGAACCTGCTGGACCTCCGCGATGGCTGTCTCGACGTGCAAGCGCTCCGCAGCTTCCTCGATCGAATTGCGTCGAACCAAGACGTGGTCGGCGACTACGAGATCGAGATCGATCTGCCGCCGCGCGGGCGTCGTGTCTTTCAATTTAACGCGCGCGAGATCGCGGCGAGGCCCCCCGCGAAGAGAAGGATTCTGCTCGCCATCGATGACATTACCGATCGTAAGAGTGTCGAAGCGGCGGTCGAGACCGCCAAGCGGCAAGCCGAACGCGCCAATCTGGGCAAGTCGCGTTTCCTTGCGGCCGCCAGCCATGATCTCCGTCAGCCGCTGCAGACCATCGCCCTGTTGCAGGGGATCTTGGCCGCCACGATAACGGATCCGGATAGTTCGAAGCTCGTCACGAGGCTTGGCGAGTCATTGGATGTGATGGCCGGTATTCTGAATAAGCTTCTCGACATCAACCAGCTTGAGGCCGGGGCCGTCACGCCGGAGGTAAAGAATTTCCCGGTCAATGCCATCTTTGACCGGCTGCGGCCGGACTTTGCCCAGCAGGCCAAGGACAGAGGACTTCGCTTTCGGATGGTTGCGAGCCACCTCAATGTAAGAAGCGATCCGACCTTGCTCGAACAAATTGTCCGAAACCTGATTTCCAACGCGCTCAAATACACACGCCATGGAAAGATATTGCTCGGTTGCCGGCGACATGGCGACCGGCTGCGCATTGAGGTCTGGGATACTGGTCCCGGCATTCCCGCGGGGCAACTCACGGCGGTCTTCGAGGAGTTTCATCAGCTCGATAATCCGGCCCGCGAGCGGGCCCGCGGCCTTGGTCTCGGTCTATCGATCGTACAGCGGCTCGCCGATCTGCTGGGGCACCGCGTCGACGTGCGCTCGCGCCCGAATCAAGGCTCGGTATTTTCGATCGAGGTGCCCAGCATCGTCGCTGGAACGGGCGATGCGCCTGGGACGAGGAGGCAACAGCCCCCGGCACATGTCACGGCGGGCGAATCAATCCTCGTCATCGAGGATGACCCGGCGATACGCGAAATGTTGCAGTTACTCTTTGAGATCGACGGCTACCGCACCGCAGTTGCTGCGGACGGATGGCGCGCGCTTGAATTGATTGCGCACGGCGGTATACGCCCGGATATTATCGTCGCCGATTACAATCTGCCGAATGGGCTGAACGGCCTGGAGGTCGCCGGGCGTCTTCGCCAAACCTTCGGTAAGAGGCTTCCCGTGCTCGTCGTGACGGGCGACATCTCGACCGATACCTTGCGGGCAATTGCCGGCGCCAATTGTATTCAACTGAACAAGCCTATCAAAGCGGACGAATTGACCCGCTTGGTCCGCGCTCAACTCGTGGCCGCGCGACAAAAGCCCGACCGGACGGCGGGTCGACTGGCCGCCAAGCCTGTCGACGGAACACTGAGCCCAACTGTTTTTTTGATCGACGACGACGACAATCTGCGCGAAGCAATGCGCGATCTGATCGAGCGCGAGGGCAGGCCCGTCGAAGCCTTCGCGAGCGGCGAAGCTTTTCTCGAAGCCTATCGCCCGGGCCGCAAGGGATGCCTTTTGGTCGATGCGCGTCTGCCCGGGCTGGGGGGACTGGCGCTTCTGCAGCGGCTTAAGGCCGAGCATCACGGTCTGCCGTCGATTATGATCACGGGTCACGGCGAGGTCGCAATGGCTGTGGAGGCAATGAAAGCCGGCGCCATCGACTTCATCGAGAAGCCGGTCAGCCACGAAGAGCTGATCGCGGCGGTCGACCGCGCGCTCGAGCTTACGCAGGATTCGATGGCGTTATCGGCTTGGCACAATGAAGCGGAAACTCGCATCGCCGGCCTGACGCCCCGCGAACGACAGATCATGGAATTGGTCATTGTCGGCCGTGCGAACAAAATCATCGCCGCGGATCTGAGGATCAGCCAGCGCACGGTTGAAAACCATCGTGCTGCCGTCATGAAAAAGACCCGCTCGAAATCCGTTTCCGATCTCGTTCGCCTCGCCATCGCGGCGGCCCGAGACGAGAGGCCGGTCGCTTGATCGCACCTGCGCCCGTGACTACCACAACCGCCGCACCCCGGCGCCATCGACGCACATCTCTCCTTTATCGCGAATACCAAGTGAGGGCTTGCGGTCCTTCGGGCAAAGGCCAGTGGGTTTTCATGACGAGATCGCTTACGCCCTGACACGCCGGGCAGCCGGCCTAGCCTAGGTATATTCCGAGTCTGTTTTTCATCTGCTTTTCGCGCCTACTTGATGCCGCTGCGCCTCACCACGGGATCGTCGGAATCCGCTGCGTCGCGATCTCAATCAAGGTGAGCGGGGAGATCGGGTATACCGCCCGTATCGCCGACGCACGGACGTGATTGTTGCAAATCCAATCATGTCATCTGTCTGTGTTTTTTTGCGGTCGCCAGGTGAGCCATCGCGGCGGCGAGTTCGGGATCACCATTCACTCTCCCGAGACAACGCCCACGGGGTTCGGTTCTGTCGCCGTCATCGATCGCTATCGATTGAAGGCCCGTGAGTGGATCGGGAGCCGGATGATGCATCTCTACGAAGCGGTTGCGGTCGCGATGGCAGCAGCACTCCTGCTTCTGCTCCTTATTCGTCGCAAGAAACCGCTGGGTGCGATGAAATTTTGGCGAAATCGAGAGACAAGGGATCGAGAGAATGGACTCCTTGGCTGGACCACAGTGGCGTCACCTCTGTTTCTCGCTGCCATCATCGTAATGGGGTTCGCATTGCTGAGCGCAAGAAATCTGACAGGGGGGAACCCGATCGCGCAGCGGTCGACGGAGCATTCGACAGCAATTCAAAATCTTTTTTTCAAGCGCCGGTAAGTGCGCGCTGGAGCGCAGACAATCGTCCGTCATGGCATTGGTGCTTTGACGAACACCTGGTCGCGAGCCGCCGATTGCCTTGGCTTCTGGTGGTCCACGCGCCGGCAGCCGTCTCATCCGGAACACTTGATGGCGCCGCCGGTGTGATCGCGTTCGCGATGCCATGTGCGAGTCTTGCTTGCTGCGCGATTGCTTCGAGCGCCGCCGAAACCGTCAAGGGCTTGTCTATTGGTCCGTTTAAGCTTTGATCGTCTTGGCGCATTTTTCAAATAAGACCGCGCGCCGCTAGGTGTTTTCCGATTCTATCTTCGCGCACCGATCAATCCTAGGTTTTGACGCCATTCCACCATCGGCATTCCGTTGGAGAAGTCCATGGGCGCGTTCCGACTCGACCTAAAACGTGACGCCCTGGCGGAGGCGCATGAGAGCCAAGCCGCTCGGTGGCATGCGCAGCGTGCCGCGCAAGGCCGCAATGATGTCACGAGGAAACCCGCAACTGCGCAACCGATCGGCGCCGTTTGCCGCCCATGACGATCGAACACCCGATATACCTGAACACATTCACGAGGAGTTAGGCCATGAGCCACAAGAACATTCTCAAAGCATCTCTTGTTTTTGGCAGTTCGGTTTTGCTCGCGGGTTGCTCGGGCTGGTCCTATCGCCCGCCGATGAACGGTAATTACAATACCGAGTCGATGAACCATTCGCGGGTCATTGCCAAAGCGCCTCCCGCCGGCGGAAACTTCGGTCAGGAATTGGCCCACGATTACGCTGGGCTTGCCGACTTTCTTTCGCATTCCGGACATACCTCGCGAGGCGATTGGGCCGATACAGACTATTTCGCACGCAAAGGCATGGCCGCGGAACGCGGCGAAATCGTCCCGCCGGAAGACAATCGCAATTGGGCGATCCCGCTCGAACAACCTTATGGATTTCGCACCCAGATGGCTCAGGCGCGGGTGCGCCTTGTCAACGATCTCGACAATGGCGGCCGCGACCGTTTTCCCGCCCTCGCGGCGCGCGCGCAGGTCGCTTACGATTGCTGGCTTGAACGCACCGAAGGGGATTGGGTGCACGAGATCGACGGGACCTGCCACAAGCAGTTCGTCGCGACGCTCGACGAGCTCGAACGGAATCTCCGCGGCGTGGCGGCAGTTCCGCCAGCCGCCGCCAAAGCCAGTCCGGTGCGACAGTACAATGTCTATTTCGATTTCGATAAGTCGGCTCTAACGCCACAAGCGCGCGAGATCGTCGATCGGGCAGCGATCGAGGTCCGGCGCAACAAGTCGAGCCGGATCGCACTCGTGGGTAAGGCCGATCTCTCTGGTACCGACCCTTATAACTTGTCGCTCTCGCATCGCCGCGCCGATACGGTGCGCGGAGCGCTGATCGCGGGTGGCGTGCAGGCCGATCAGATCGACGAGCGTTGGGTGGGTGAGCGCGAACCACCAGTTCCGACGGGACAGGGTGTTCGCGAACCACGCAATCGCGTGGTGGAGATTACGCTGAACGAGAGCCCCGACTCATAAAATCCACCAGACAACGACGACTTTCGTGCCGCGCGCGTCGAGCCAAAGGCGCAGATCGGTGTTGTCCTAGGCTCTGTCGCCGGGCATTTTCCTGGGCCAGTTTGGACGCCCGATCGGCCGCTTTGCCGGCGGAAAATCATGCGCCCTGCCACCGGTGGGAAGGGATGGAAAGAAGACGGCCTAGGGATCGCATCAGGGGGTACAACGTTTTTACGGATGGGTGCGATGCTGCGCTTACGAGGCAATGCCTCGCAGCGGAGACGTAGCGCTGCCGACCCTTGAGGCGCGGTGATGCGGGGATGCTTTCACGCCCGGCGCAAGCCGACAACGGGCGCTAAGGATATGCGATGCCTGCCGCGGCGCCGGGCGGGCCGTACAGCCCTATTAGTCGCCGCCTTCGGCATGACCCTTCTTGCTCCCATTGCAGCGGCCATCGCGGCTGTCCCACAAGGCGTGTGGCTGATCGACGCAAAGGTGGCCGTTCAGATCTTTGATTGCAGCAATCTGTTGTGCGGTCGGATTCTGTGGCTGGAGAAGCCACGCAATGCGCAGGGTCAGCTGGACCTCGACAGAAAAAACCCCAACCCCGCGCTGCGGCAGCGCCAGCTATGCGGTTTGACCATTTTCTGGGGGTTGCATCCTGCCGGTCCTGATCATTGGACGGGCGGCTGGTTTTACAATCCGGATGACGGGAAAACATACAACATTGCCGCGGACCTCACATCCGCCGACACGATCATAGCCCGCATCTATGAGGGATTCCGTTTCTTCGGCAAGACCAAGATTCTGCGGCGGGTGCCACAAGGCACATCGGAGGGATGGTGCTGAACGGCCGGCTTCTCGTCCGACGGCGCAGGCAGCAGCGAAATCAGGCTCCGGCCAGAGCCCGCTGAATGGCGTTGCCGAGCTCCGGATCACGAAAGGGTTTCTGCAAGACAATCGCGCCGGGTCTCAGCGCCCGCACCGACGCAGCGTCGCCGCTGATAAACACATGTGGAACAAACTCGTTGCGCAAGATTTTGTCGACCGCCGCGACGCCACTCCCCTTATTCAATAAGGCGTCGACGATCATCAGATCCGGCTTGCATTGCGCGGCTTCCGCCACCGCCTCGGCTTCGGTGGCCGCGATTGCGCAGACAATATGACCCATCTCCGCCAAGAGGTCGGCATAGAGAATTCCGATAAGCGCGTTATCTTCCACAACGAGAATACGCAACGCCTTCAACGTCGCCTTGATCGTTTCCGGCATGCCGTCCCCCCGGTTTAACTATCGTGCAGCTCTGGATGACCCGCGCATCATCAATGAGCGTTCCGCGCCAGGCTCGATGAGCATACCACGCAGAGAGCTGGCGCGGTCGGCTAAATCCTGCCCATGCCTCCTCCTAGACCTCCAAACAGCCATAGCAGCACGAGAACGAGAATCACGAGGCCAAGAACGCCTCCCAATCCGGCTCCGCCGTAACGACCATGAGCGTAGTAGCCTCCACCGCCGCCGAGCAGGAGAATCACCACGATGATGATAAGAATCGTACTCATCAGCCATAATCCCACAAAATTTTAATCGTTGCTAAAGAGCCGATCGGGAACTTTGCCGTAGATCCGGCGGAGCGCACGACGGCGAATATCCGGCCTCTGCGTCTATGAGTGCACAGAAGTTTTCGGCGACAGAATCGACGCCGCCCTGGGCGGCTCCCTCCGCCTACTTCTTCAGCGCGTCCTTCAAGCCGCCGAAGGCTTTCTGAATCTTGCCTGCGGCCTTGTCGCTCTTACCCTCGGTAGTCAGCTTCGCATCACCGAGGGCCTTGCCGGCCGTCTCCTTGATCGCGCCCTTGGCTTCTTTGCCCGCGCCAGCGATTCGATCCTTGTCCATGTCGTCGTCACTCCATTTGTTGATGACCGCCCAGCGCAGCCGCTGCCGGCAAAATCGAGCTATAAGAGAGCATACGGAGATAACGGGGTTGCCGGCAGATTCGGAAACTACTCAGACGCCCGGTTTCCCTCTGGGCGGTGCCCCTAGCGGTGGGCGGCCAGCCGTGGCAGAATGGTCATGCCGGGCCATCCGCAGGACGAAAGCGGTTGATCTGCTTTATTTTCGTGGCGCGTACCGTGGCGACCTGAGGTTGTGCGCGGAGATTTCCGGCGCACAAAAGTGAAATTGAAATGCCAAAACGACGGCCATCTCAAGACAATTCGGGCCCATCGAGCTTGGATGGCCAGGCCATATTGGCGCGCGGGCCGCCCCATGACCCAAAGGATTTTCCAGTCGTCGGCATAGGCGCCTCGGCTGGGGGGCTCGAAGCCTGCACCAAGCTTCTTGGTGCTCTGCCCCCCGACAACGGCATGGCGTTCATTCTCGTACAGCACCTCGATCCGACACATGAAAGCATGATGGCGGAGTTGCTGGCGCACCGCACCCTGATGACCGTGGTGCAGGCCAGCAACGGCATGCGGCTCGAAGCTCAGCATTTCTACATCATTCCGCCCGGAAGCTATCTCTCGGTCAGCGACGGGGCCTTGCACCTCTCGGAACCCGAAGCGCGCCACGGCGCACGCCTGCCATTCGACTTTTTGCTGCGCTCCCTGGCGGAGGAATATGGCGAGCGTGCCATCTGCGTCATCCTATCCGGAACCGGTGCGGACGGCAGCCTCGGCCTCAAGGCCGTCAAGGAAAAGGGCGGGCTCATCATCGCGCAAGATCCAGAGGAAGCTGCTTATGACGGTATGCCTCGGAGCGCGATCCTGACGGGTGCGGTCGATCTGGTCCTCCCGCTGGCGGACATTCCGGACGCGCTCGTCAAATTCCACCGCCGGATGACCCTCACCCGCGTGGCCG
>DATNGG010000053.1:0-33085 GCA_035605975.1 Allostellaceae bacterium
GCCGCCGACGCGGCGCAGCGTGTCCTCGCGCCGACCGACCAGGAGATCGGTCTCGGTCTCGAGCCGGTTGCGATAGACGAGAAAGCGGCATTTGACCAGCGCGCTCTCGCCCTCGGCGATGCGCGCGACCGGCTCGGCCAGCCGAATGTTGCTGACGATATGGGAGACGCGCGAGACCGGCTCTTCCGCCCAGTGAATCCCGGTCAAGAGCTGCTGCACGCGTTTCGATAGAGTGAGCTTGTCGTCGTCGATCCAGGCGATGTCGTCCTCGGCTGTGGTTTCCTTCGCCCGATCCTCGAAGGCGACATTCTTGCGGATCGGCATCCAGTAGCGCACATCCTCGGTGAAGAGATCGAGCCACGCCTCATAGCGCCGCTCGTCGAGCAAATCCGCCTCGACATGAAGGAAATCCTCGATCTCGCGCATGAGATCGAGATACGCGAGCCGGTCCTCGCTCAGTGTCATGGAATCAGGCCTTGCTCAGCGCAACCGCAGCTCATCCCAGCTCCGTGCATCCATGAATTCGGCCCAACGCTGGTAGAGCGCGCGCGGATTCTGCTCGGTGCCGGGCGCCTCCTTTGCCGTCACGCGTCCGGGAATGACCGCATCCTTGCCGCCATACCCCATCCCGGCCTTGTAGTGATAGGGATGTCGCCGCGCGATCAAGCCTTCGCTCGCCATCGCGGCATAGCTCCAATTCTCCATGTCGTCCTGCTCTGTCATGCCGGCCGGGCCCGAATAGCGGATGTAATAGCGCCGCAGGAATTCCTTGACCTCGGCCGGCGCCGTCTTGTCGACGAAATAGACCCGCCACATCTCGGTCTCGCGGCAGCCGCGCGGATGCGCGACCAAGAGCGTGCGCGGCTGCTGGCCGTGGAAGGACATGTTCGGGAAAATCGTGCCGATCAGCGGAAAGATACCGGCCTTGTCGCCGAGCCGCTCGAGACGCTTCGTCCAGCGCTCGGCGAAATAGGCCGAAGTCACCGGCGAGAGCGAATATTGGACGAAATCTTTTTTCGGCGGGACGATGCTGTAGACGATGCCGTGGCCGCCGGGATAGGCGGCGCGCTTGGCCTCGCCGTAATCGTCGCGCCGTCCGCCGGCGCCGCCCGGCCCGATCCCCACCATCTCGACCGAGCGATGGCTGACGACATGCAGGAAATCGCCCGCGAAATTCTCAGCGATGAATTTCCAGTTGGTCGGCACGATCCATTTCTGGACGGAGCCGAGCAGCTCGGTCTCGCCGTCGCTGCCGTCCCAAGCACGCAAAGCGCCACGCAGCCCGAAGGCGGCGTCGCCGAGATAGTCCTCGAAGGAGGGCGCATTCTTGTCCCAGGTGGCCCAGATCGTGCCGTCGAAATTCGCGAGCTGCGCCACCTCGACCAAGCCCCAACCTGCCTTGTCGAAGGGCGGCTGGTAGAGTCGGTCGTAATCCTGGACGCCGACCAGCTTGCCGTCGGTCGCATAGCTCCAGGCGTGATAGGGGCAGATAAAGTTCGTCGTGTTGCCCTCGTCGTAGCGGCACACTTTCATGCCGCGATGCCGGCAGGAATTGAGGAAGACGTGAATCTTCATCGCGCGGTCGCGCGTCAGGATCACCGATTCCTCGCCCATCTTCGAGACGAAGAAATCGCCCGGCTTGGGGATCTGGCTCTCATGGCCGATATAAAGCCAGGCGCGGCCGAAAATCTGCTCGAGCTCCCGCCGATAGATCTCGTCATTGACGAAGATCTCGCGATCGATCTCGCCGCGCTCGGTATGGACCAGCGCTTGCGCGGAGACGGCATTGCTGCTCATCGTTCGACCCGCGCCCCGCTTTGCATCACGCCACCATCGTCTCGATCATTTGCTGCGCCAGCGCGGCGCCGGGCAAGGACAGGCCCAGCTCGTGGCCGTATTCGAGGCAGAGCTGCAAATCCTTGTAGAAGACACGGCGCGAGGTGGCGCTGAACGCGACCTTCTTCCAACGCTCGGCGACGCGGCTTTGCGCCGCGCCCTCGCGCACGACATCGATCAGCGTGTCGCGCGAAACGCCCGCGGCCTCGCCGAGCATCATGCCCTCATAGGCCGCGAGGATGTTGACGCAGATGATGAGTTGATGGGCGAGCTTGGCGCGAATCCCCGTGCCGAGTCCGCCGGTGTGGAGAATCTTCGAGCCGGAGGTCTCGAAGAGCGGCCGGCATCGGGCAAGCCCTTCGGCGCTGCCGCCCGCCATATAGGACATGGTCTTGTTCTTGGCGCCGTTCTCGCTGCCGCTCACCGGCACGTCCATCAACTCGATGCCTTTCTCGGCCGTGCGCGCGGCGAGCCGCGCGATGGTCGAGGGGCGCACCGTGCTGTGCACGACGACGAGCTTGCCCGCCGCGCTTCCAGCGAGCACACCCGCTTCGCCCAGCATCACCGCATCGAGCTGCGCATCGTCGAGCACGCAGATCTGGACGACGTCCGCATATTGGCCGACCTCCGCGGCGGAGCGCGCGATGCGCGCACCAGCGTCGGCCAGCTCTTTCAACGGCTCGGGCCGCAAATCATGCACGATAAGATCGATGCCGGCGCGCACCTGGTTAATGGCCAGATGCTTGCCCTGGACGCCGAGGCCGATAAAGCCCGCTTTCATTGCATTCTCCGGCGACCGATGGAGTCGACCGCGCCAACGATACTAAGGTGAAGAAACGGGTGTCGCCAAGCCTTCGATCCGCATTGCAGCCACGCTCGACCGATGTATATCCTGCGGTGCATGTGAGGCAAATCGGGGGCCAACGATGCAGCGGGGAAGACGCGGTGCGGGATGGCTGCGCGTCCTGTCGCTCGTTGCGCTCGTCTTGGTGCCGCTTCGCGCCGGCGCCGAAGAGATCAAGATCGGCGTGCTCAAAAGCACTTCGACTGGCCCGATTTTCCTCGCCGTCGACAGAGGCTATTTGGCGGCGGAAGGGCTCGAGCCCAAGCTCGCGACCTTTGCCTCGGCGCAGCCCATCGCCGTCGCGGTGGCATCGCATGATATCGATATCGCGGCGACCGCCTTTACGGGCGGACTCTTCGGATTGGCCGGCAACGGCGCCATTCGCATCGTCGCGGGCTACGCCAAGAACATGCCGGGCTTCGAATTCGACGCGATGGTCGTATCGAACCATGCCTGGGAAAACGGCGTGCGGTCCTACAAGGATTTCGCCGGCCATTCCTATGGTGTCTCGCAAATCGGCGCGCCGCCGCATTACGAGCTCGCCCTGATCGCCGAGAAATACGGCTTCGACCTCAAATCCGTCAGGATCGTGCCGTTGCAATCCTTGCCCAACGTCGCCTCGGCGTTGGTCGGCGGCAAGGTCGACGCCACATCCCTGGTCGGGGCGGTGGCGTTGCCGCTGATCGATCGCGGCGAAATCAAGCTTCTCGGCTGGACAGGCGACGATGTGCCCTATCAGCTCGGCGCGGTCTTCACCAGCGACAAGGTTGCTACGACCAATCCCGATATCATCGCGAAATTCCTGCGCGCCTACCTCAAGGGCGTGCATGACTATTACGATGCGTTCACGGGGGCCGATGGCCGGCGCGCCGACGGGCCGGGCGCCGACGCCGTGGCCGCCATCATCGCCAAGTACACCAACCTTTCGCCGGCCCAGGTCAAGCAGGGCGCGGTCTATTTCGACCGCGATGCCCGCATCGACGAGGCCGATGTCATGCGCCAGGTGGCTTGGTTCCTCAAGGAAGGGCTCATCAAAGCGCCGGTCGACCCGACGGTGTTCTTCGACAAGCGCTTCGTCGTACCGATGCCGAAGCCTTGAGCGCGATTTCGTCCGCGGCCTCGCCGCGCATCGCAATCGCGCCCATGGCGGCTATTTCTTCTCGGGATTGAACTCCTTCCACGGATCCTTGACCTGCGGGATGGTCGCGAATTCGACATTCGCGAGATGGCCGCCGACGTTCTCGACGCGGCGGATATAAATGTTCTGGATGATGTCGCGGGTTTGCGGATCGATGGCGATCGGCCCGCGCGGGCTGTCGGGATTCTTCCAGGTCTTGAGAATGGCCATCGCCTGATCGATGTCGAACTTGCCCTTGGTCTTCGCGATCACGGCATAGGCCGCGGCCATCGCGTCCCAGCCCTGGACGCCGGTGAAATCCGGCCAGGCATCGGCGCCGTATTCATGCTTCCAGGCGGCAACGAACGCCTTGTTCGCCGGCCGGTCAGCCGCGGCGGAATAGGTCCCGGAGGTGACAAGGCCTTTGACGACATCGCCCATGGTCTGAAGCTGCTGATCCGGCACCAGATCCATGGTCGAGACCAGCTTGATCTTGGCGCCTTCGAAATCGAGCCCGCCGACCGAGCGCATCATTGCAGGCGCCGCCGAGACCGGCACGAAGATATAAACGACATCCGGATGCACGTCGCGGATGCGCTGGAGATAGGGAACGTAGTTCGCGCTGCCCAAGGGCATGCGGACGGAGCCGATCATCTGCCCGCCGCCTTCGGTAAAGCCTTTGGCGAAGGCGGCTTCCGCGTCATAGCCCGGCGCATAATCGCTGACCGCGGTGTAGCCCTTCTTCGCCCCTTGCTGCGCGGCCCATTTGCCCAAGGGCAAGGCGGTTTGCCACAGGGTAAAGGAAACGCGCACGACATAGGGCGAGCGCCGCGTCAGCATCGCCGTCGCGGCGTTCTCGATGATGAATGGAACTTTCGCCGCGGTCGCGAGCGGCTCCATCGCCATGGCATTGGGCGTGTAGAGCGCGCCCGCCAGCATGTTGACGTGATCGCGCGCGATGAGCTCTTGCGTCAGGCGCTTGGCGACATCGGGATTGGGCCCGGTATCGTCGCGGATGACGAGATCGACCTTCACGCCCGGCGGCAGATCTTTCTGATGCTGCTTCATATAGAGCTGCATACCGCGCTCGACCTGCTGCCCGGGCAGCGAATCCGCGCCCGACAGCGACAGCACGACGCCGATCTTGACGGTCTCGGCCGATGCCGGCATCGCGGCCAGCGCCGCCAGCGCGCCGCCAAGGATGATGTGCTTCAGTGCCATGATCTCAGTCTCCTCTTGGCGCCACTATAGATTTTTGCACCGGGAGCGGCCAAGGCGAAATCGGCCCGCGCGGGGCTCAGAGATTGGCGCGGGGCAGCGGCGTCTTGCCGCGGATCAGGTCCGCGGCTTTCTCGGCAATCATGATCACCGGCGCATTGATGTTGCCGCCGACGAGATCGGGCATCACCGAGGCATCGACGACGCGCAGCGCCTCGATGCCGATAACGCGGAGTTGCGGGTCGACCACCGCCATGGGATCGGCGCTCGTCCCCATGCGGCAGGTGCCAAGCGGATGATGGACGGTGATGCCCGTCGCGCGGATGAAGGCGTCGATCTCCTCATCCGAGCGGCATTGCGGACCAGGAGCGATCTCGGCGGCGCGGAAGGGATCGAGCGGCGCCTGACGCCCGATCTCGCGCACCATGCGCAGGCCCTGGCGCAAGGTCGCGCGGTCCTTCTCGGTAGCGAGGAAATTCTGGCGGATACGCGGCGGAACGCGCGGGTCGGCCGAGGCGAGCAGAATTTCGCCGCGGCTTTCCGGGCGCAGCAGCACCGCGCGGCTGGCAAAGCCGTCGGCGTAAGGCTTGCGAAAGGGCGGGAAATACGGCCCCGCATTCATCGGCGCGGCGTTGAACAGCAACTGGATATCGGGCAGCGGTGCCGCGGGCGCGCTTTTGAGGAATGCGATCACCCCGCCCCAGAGATCATTCGAGATGCCGGTGCCGAAGCAATAGGTCCGAGCAAGCTCGATGGCGATCTTATCCGCGCGCAGCTTTCGATGCAGCGGGCCCGGCTCCTTGCGGGCATAGGTGATGGCCGCCGACATATGGTCTTGCAGATTGCGGCCGACGCCGCGCAACCGCGCCTTGACCGCGATACCATGCTCGCTGAGACGCTCGGGATCGCCGACGCCCGAAAGCATCAAGAGCTGCGGCGAGTTGATGACCCCGCCCGCGAGAATGACCTCGCGCTCTGCGCGCGCGATGACCCGCTCGCCGCCGCGCAGATATTCGATCCCGGTGGCGCGCCCGTTCTCGATCACGATGCGGGTCGCGAGCGCTCGCGTCACGACGCGCAGGTTTCGCCGCCGCAAGGCCGGCCGCAGATAGGCAACCGCCGCGCTGCACCGCCGCCCGTCGCGGATCGTCATCTGCCAGCGGGCAAAACCCTCTTGCTGTGCGCCGTTATAATCCTCGGTCCAGCCATAGCCGGCGGCGGTCCCGGCGGCGGCATAGGCCTCGATCAGCGGATCGCGGTAGCGCGTGTATTGCGTCGTCAGCGGGCCGCCCGTGCCGCGAAACCCGTCGGCGCCGCCTTCCCAGCTTTCCTGGCGGCGGAAATAGGGCAGGACATCCGCATAGGACCAGTCGAGCAGCCCGCCCGCCGCCCAGCGCTCGTAATCGCCGCGATTGCCCCGCACATAGGCCATGGCGTTGATCGAGGACGAGCCGCCGATCACCTTGCCGCGCGCGCATTCGATCGGCCGGCCATCCATATGCGGCTCGGGCTCCGAGAAATACATCCAATCATGCATGCGGTTGAGGAGGATGCGTCCCCAGGCGAGCGGGATATGGAGCCAGGGATCGCGGTCCCAACCGCCCGCCTCGACGAGCAGAACCCGTGCCTCAGCATCCTCCGTGAGGCGATGGGCCAAGGTGCAACCGGCCGAGCCGGCGCCGACAATGATATGGCTGTAAGCCTCGCCCGACATGAGTTGCTCCCCCTCTTGAAACGAAACTGAAGCGCCCGATCGGCCGCGTCAACTTGCCAAGGCGGGACGGCTCAACTATCGTCGGCGCGAAGCTCGAGGCCGGGCGCAAGGCGCGGCACAGAGGCGCCGGCATGGGAAAAAGCGCCGCCGGACGCAGAGATGGGGAGGACGCGATGCGCAGGGCCAAGGCAATTCTGTGTGGGTTGGCGGGGATTTTGGCGAGCGCCGTGCTGGCGCCGACGAGCGTCGCGCAGCCGCTGACCGAGGTGCGGGTCGCCTATATTCCGGTCGTCACCTGGCTGCCGTTGCTGGTGGCGATCGACAACGGCACCTTCACCAAGAACGGCCTCTCGGTGAAGCTCACCAAGTTCCCCAACATCACCAACCTGCCGCAGGCGCTCGGCAAGCAGTTCGATTTCGTGCCCACCACCGCGCCCGATCTTTTGAACGCGGTCGCGAGCGGCCTCAACCTCGCTGCCGTCGCGGGCGAGACGCTCGAGACCTCGTCCAACAAATCCTTTCAGGTCATGGTGCGCGCCGACAGCCCGATCAAAACCCCTAAGGATTTGGCCGGCAAGCGCATCGCCAGCCCGGGCGTCGGCTCGGTCATGCACATCGCGGTGCTGCATTGGGTGAAGCTCGCGGGCGGCGATCCTTCGGGCGTGATCGGCGTCGAAGTACCTTTCCCCAATATGCTCGACCAGGTGAAAGCAGGCCGCGTCGACGCAGCCGAACAGCTCGAGCCCTTCGTCGGGCAGATGCTCGGCGCCGGAATGCGGTCGGTCGGCGATCCGCTGCTTGCGGTCGGCGATCCCGTGCTGTTCCCGTTCTGGATCGCGGATGCGGACTGGGCGCGGGCGCATCGCGACGTGCTGAAGCGCTGGACCGCCTCGCTCGAAGGCGGATTGCAGGCCATCAAAGCCGACGACAAGGCCGCGCGCGGGGTGCTCGCGAAATATTCGGGCCTGCCCGAGGCGGTGGTCGCGCGCATTCCGATGCCCGATTTCGATTTCAAGATCACGCCCGCGCAACTCGATGTCTGGCGCAAAGTCCTAATCGAGCAAGGCCGCCCGCTCGAGAAGCTCGACGTCAACCGCATCGTCGTGACGGCGCAATGACCCGACGCGATGGCCGAGCGCAGCGACGTCCCTGAGATCTTCAGGGCGGACGGGGTCGGCCTCGAGTTTTCGCTTCAGGGCCAACCGCGCCGGATTCTCGAAGACATCAATCTCGGCATCAAGCGCGGCGAATTCTTCACGATCGTCGGCGCTTCGGGCACCGGGAAAACCACGCTGCTCAGGGTGCTGGGCGGGCTGCAGAAAGCCACCGGCGGCGCGGTCACGTTTCGCGGCCAGCCTGTCGCTGGACCGCCCGAAGGCGCCGTCGTCGTGTTTCAGGATTATTCGCACGCGCTGCTGCAATGGCGCAGCGTTGCCCGCAACGTCGCGCTCGGCCTCGAAGGGCGGCTCGATGCCGCGGCGCAGGCCGAGCGGGTGCGCGCATCTCTGCGCATGGTCGGGCTGGAGAAGAATGCGGCCGACTACCCCTGGCAGCTCTCGGGCGGCATGCAGCAGCGCGTGCAGATCGCGCGGGCGCTGGCGCTCGGGCCCGAGGCGATGCTGATGGATGAGCCTTTTGGCGCGCTCGATGCGATGACCAAGGCGACGCTCCAGGACGAGGTGCTGCGCGTTCACGCCGAGACCGGCACCACCTTCGTCTTCATCACCCACGACATCGAGGAAGCGGTCTATCTCGGCGACCGCATCGCGGTTCTGAGCGGCCCGCCCGGCCGAATTCATACCCTGATCGAGGTCCCGCTGCCGCGGCCGCGCAACCAGATCGAGACGCGGCAAATGCCCGAGTTTTTGCGCTGCCGCCTTGCCGTCTATGACGCCATCCAGGCGGCGGGCCGGCGATGAGGCAGCTCAACCTCTCCGGCACGCTGACCATCCTTCTGGTTCTCGCCGTCTGGGAGGCCGCGATTCGCAGCGGCCTCGTTACCTATGAATATCTGCCGGCACCGTCCGCGATCCTCGTTGCGAGCTGGACGCTGCTGCGTTCGGGCGAGCTCGCGGCGCAGACGCTGCACACGATCGGCGCGGTCCTTCTCGGCTGGGCGATCGCTTCGGTGGTCGGCCTCTCCCTCGGCCTCGCCCTCGGCTACTCGCGCACCGTGCGCACCTATCTCGAGGCGAGCCTCGAATTGCTCCGGCCCTTGCCCGGCATCGCGTTCCTTCCCGTGGCGCTGCTGATCTTCAACTTCTCGCTCTCGACCGAGCTCGCGGTAATGATCTTCGCCAGCGTCTGGCCGGTGCTCATCAACACGATGGGCGGGATCATGAGCGTGGCGACGCGGCTTCACGACGTGGCGCGCACCTTGCGGCTGACGCCGGCGCGCACCGTCACGCGGCTGCTCATCCCGGCTGCGGCGCCCTCGATCATCGTCGGCTGCCGCCTCGGCCTCGGCACCGCCCTCGTCATGGCGATCATCGCCGAGATGCTGGGCAACCCGCACGGGCTCGGCTATGCCGTCGTCAGCGAGCTCCAGGCCATGCAGCCGGAGCGCATGTTCGTCTATGTGCTGGCGATCGGGTTTCTCGCCTTGGCGCTCAACGCCGCGCTCGTCGCCGCGAGTCGCTTGATGCTGCGCAACCGCGGCTGAGCGCACCGATGACGAGCCCTCGCCTCCTCGCCGGGCTGCCGCGATTGCGCGGCGTCCTTCCCTTGCTGCTGCTGCTCATCCTCTGGCAGGTGACGGCGCCGGCGCGCTCGCCCTATTTTCCGCCGCCTTCCACCTGGTGGACGAGCTTCGAGGCGATGTCGCGCAGCGGCCGGCTCTACCCGGCGCTCGCCTCGACGGTTCTGACCTTCGCGGCGGGCCTCGCAATCGCGTGCCTTGCCGGCGCCGTGCTGGGCATGCTGATCGGCACCTCGCGCGCCGCAAAGCGCGCGCTCGAACCGCTGCTCGAATTCTGCCGCGGGCTGCCGCCGCCCGTTATCGTTCCGGTCGCGGTGCTGCTCTTGGGCTATGCCGAAAGCCTCAAGCTTCTGGTGGTCGTCTGGGTCGCGATGTGGCCGATCCTGCTCAATGTCGCCGCAGCGGCGGAGCGCGTCGACCCGCTGCTCCACGACGTCGCGCGCAGCTTTCGGCTCGGCGCGCTCGCCAGCCTCAAGAAGATCACCCTGCCCTCGATCGTGCCGCCCTTGATGATCGGTGTGCGCGTCGCGGTTCCGCTCGCGATCATCATCACCTTGCTGGTCGAGATGATCACCATGCTGCCCGGGATCGGCAGCCTCATCGTCACCGCGCAGCGCAATTTCCGCTCCGCCGATGTCTACGCCCTGCTCGTGCTCGTGGGTCTCGTCGGCTTCGTGCTCAACAGTCTTTTCGTCATCGTCGAGGACCTGCTGCTGCGCCGCTTCCCACCGCGGATGCACAAGCTCCAATAGGAGGCCCGATGCCCAATACGCGACGCATGCGCGAGCAGGAATGGCTCTATGACCGGCTCATCCGCTTCGGCGGGCCGGATTTCTACTGGCCGATGACCGAGGAAGTGCTCGGCGCGGTCGGGATGGACGGGTCCGGCGATATCCGCACCGTGCGAGGAACGATCCGCAAATTCGCCGATATCACCCGCGAGATGCGGCGCATCGCCGAAAAGCGCGAGGCGATGGCGCTGGAGGCCGAGATGGCCGGCCACCCCGTCACCGCGCGGCAGAATTATTTCACCGCCGCCTGCTTCTACACCATGGCGCAGGGGCCAATTCACGCCGACGACGACCCCGCGAACCTCGCCTTGAGCGCGCGCAAGAACGCGTGTTACGAGCGCTTCATCGCCCTCGCCGCACACCGCATCGAGAAAGTCGAGATCCCGTTCGGCGAGACTTCGCTCCCGGGCTATCTCCATTTTCCGCCGGGCGCCGAGGGCCGCGTCCCGTGCGTTGTCTTTCTGGGCGGGATGGACAATTTCAAAGAGCTCTTGGTGCTGCAGCCCTCGGACAAGTTCCTAGAGCGCGGCATCGCCGTGCTTGCCTTCGACGGGCCGGGACAGAACGAGGCGCGCATCGCCCGCAAAATCTGCTGCACCGAGAGCAATTTCGTCGATGCCGGCCGGGCGGCGATGGATTTCCTCCACGCAAGGCCCGAGATCGATCGCGAGCGCATCGGGATTGCCGGCATCAGCATGGGCTCATTCTGGCTGACGCAGATCGTCGCGCATGATCCGCGCTACAAGGCGGCGGCCGGATTCTATGTCTGTCACGAGCCAGGGCAGGAGACACTGCTCAACAACGCGATCCCGGTGTTCCGCGATCGTTACATGTGGATGGCGGGATACAAGGATGACGCGGCCTTCGACGCCTTCGCGCAAAAGCTGACGCTCGAAGGCTTGGGCCCGCGCATCACCTGCCCCTATCTGATCGTCGCGGGCGAAGACGACGATCTAAGCCCGATCGAGCACACGCACCGGCTTTATGGCGAGATCGCCGGGCCGAAAACGCTCGTCATCTACAAGGGCGAGGTCCACGGTGTCGGCGACAATCTCGACGTGCGCGCCTTCATCGCCGATTGGATGAAAGACCGGTTCGACGGCAAGCCGCTCGAATCGCGAACGATCTACAAGGATTGCCGCACCGGGCGGGAGGTCAAGCCCTGAGGGCGGTGCGGCACGCTACTCGTCGCCGGTTTCTTTCCACGGCGCGATCCAGGCTTCGGCACGGCGCACGATCGCGGTCAAAACGATGCCGAGCGCCATCAAGACGAGGATCGGCACGAACATCGAGGCGGTGTCGTACTGGTCGCCATATTTGACGATCAGCGCGCCGAGACCCGTGATGGCGGTGAAGAATTCCGCCACCACCATGGCGATGATCGCTCGCCCGATGCCGAGCCGCAGTCCGGTCATCATGTAGGGCAGCGCGGCGGGGAAAATGATCTTGACGAAAATCTCGCGCTCGGTCGCGGCGAAGGCCGTGCCAACATCGATCAGCGCTTCCGACACGTTGCGCACGCCGCTCGCCGTGTTGATAAGGATCGGAAAGATCGCGAGGATGATGACGATGAAAAGCTTCGCCGAAAAGCCGAGCCCGAACCACAGGATGACCAGCGGGATGATGGCGACAAGGGGCGTTGCGTAGAGTGCGTTGACGAGCCAGTCGCTCACTGCCTCGATCGCGCGATAGCGGCCGATCGCGACCCCCCAAGCGATGCCGAGGACCGCAGAGATCGCAAAGCCGAGCAAAAGCGTCTTGAGGCTCTCGAGAAAAGCGGAGAGAAGCTCGCCATCGGCCGACATTTCAACCGCCGAGCGGATGATCGCGCTCGGATAGGACATGAAGAGCGGCGCGACCTGGCGGCCGAGCAATTCCCAAGCCACCATCACCACCACGAACGAGGCAATCCGCAACAGGCGATAGCGGGTTTGGCGCGGCGGCGGCCCGATCTCCTCGATCGCAGGCTCTTCCACCGGGGCGGCAGCGCCGGACATCGGGCTTCTCTTCGGTATCTCCGCCATGAGCGGTCTCACGCCGCGCCGCGCGCCGGCGCGGCGCTGCGGATCAGCTCCCACATCTCGGCGCGCATCGCCTGGAAGCGCCGATCGCCCCGCAAGAGCGGCAGCTCGTCGCGCGGGCGCGGAAATGGCACCTCGATGATGCGGCGGACGCGGCCGGGCTTCGCCGCAAGAACGATGATGCGGTCGCTCAAATAGATCGCCTCGTCGAGATCATGGGTGACGAAGAGGATCGTCTTCCCGGTCTGACGATGAATCCGCAAGAGCTCCTGCTGGAGGATTTCGCGATTTTGCGCATCGAGTGCGCTGAACGGCTCGTCCATCAGGAGAATCGCCGGATCGATCGCCAGCGCGCGGGCGAGGCCGATGCGCTGCTGCATGCCGCCCGACAGCTCGTGTGGATATTGCTCGCCCGCCGCGGAGAGGCCGACGAGATCGAGCAGCGCGCGGGCGCGCTTGGCGCGCGCCGCGCGATCGAGATGCTGGAGTTCCAGCCCAAACTCGATGTTCTGGCGCGCGGTCCGCCACGGCAGGAGATTGGCCTGCTGGAAGACGAAGCCGCGATCGCGGCCCGGGCCTTTGACGAGCGCGTCATCGACCAGGATCGTGCCGGTGTCGAGCTGGACGAGGCCCTGGATGATGCGCAGCAAAGTGGTCTTGCCGCAGCCGCTCTCGCCGATCAGCGAGACCACCTCGTTGTCGTAGACATCGAAGCTGATCTGCCGCAGCACGGGCAGCAGATCGTCTTTCTGCCCGGCCGCGGCGCGGACGCGGAAGGTCTTGGAGACCTCGCGGATCGCGAGTTTGACCTTGCGGCCGCGCACCTCGGCGGCGCCCGGCGCGGCAGCATCCGCCACCGTCATGCGCGGCCCGAACCGTCGGCGAGCGCCGGGTAGAGGCTCAGCGCGGTGCGCGTGAAGACCCAGTCACGCTCTTCGGCCGAGAGGGCAGCAAAGGCCTGCCGTGCCTCCGCCAAGAGCGCGGCGAGCGTCCCCGCGGCCGCGGGAAAGTTGGAGCCCCAGGCGATTCGCCGCGCGCCGAAGGTGGCGACGGCACGGGAAAAGAAGCTCTCGGGCGTCGCCTTGCCGCGGCGCGCTTCGAGAAAATTATGCGGCGTCGCCTTCAGGTAGATGTTCTCGAACCGCGCCAGCTCCCAGAGGCTCGCCGCCGCAACATAGGGCGGCCCGTCCTCGAGCGATGGCCGCGCGAAGTGATCGAGAATGATCGGCACCTTGGGAAAGCGCGTCGTCAAGGTGACGACTTGCGGAATGGCCTTCGCCGTCATTTGCAGGCAGATCGGCAGGCGACGCTCGCTCGCCAGCTCCCACACCGGAAAAGATTTCGGATCGTCGAGCCAGCCCAATTGCTGGCCCGGCATGGTGCTGCCGGTGGTGAAGAGCCGAAGGCCGGTGAAGCCCTTGTCCAGCCATTGACGCAGCACCGCGCAGGCATCGGGCGCGAGCACGTCGATCGAGCAAACCCCGGTAAAGCGGTCGGGATGCGCCGCCACCGCATCGGCGACGTAGGAATTGTCGTGGCCGTAGCAGGTCGAGGCCTGGACGAGGACGGATTTCGCGACCCCGGCGGCGTCCTGAGCCGCGATCATTTGCTCGACGCTTACCGGCCGCTCTTTCGACCAATCCGACTGGTGCCCGCCGATCGGCGCACGCTTGTAGCGCGTCTCGTCGCGCGAGATCACATGCGTGTGCGTGTCGATCGGAGAAAGCGGCATGGCGCTCCTTACGCGCGACGCGGAAGACTCGACCCGGCGCGCACTCAGCCGAGCCGCTTCACCGCTTCCTTCGCCAGCGACATGTCAGCCACCTCGTTGAAGGGAAGGATCTTTTTCTGAACGCCGGATTCGACGTTGAGTTGCTGCATATAGTTGATGCGCTTCTCGCTCAGCGTCAGATCCGTGGCGTAGGGATGGTATTTCTGGGCAAACTGCCATTCGAACTCCGCCTCGACCGGGTCCGAATGCTTGAGCGCGGCCTCGCGCGCCTTGAGGAAAGCCTCGCGCGAATTCGGGCCGGAGATGAAGCGATAAAGCTTGCAATAAGCCTCCAGCGTGCGGACCAGCGCTTCGCGCTTTTCCGAAATGGCGCGATCGGCGGCATAGGAGCCCTGATAGGTATATTCGGGCAGCTCTTTCCAGAGGTCGCCGTCGATCAGCGAGTGAACGCCGTATTTCTTTTGCTCCGGATAGACGTCGATCAGCGACGGCCCGGCATCGACCGTTCCCGCGACCACCGCCTTGAACACCGATGCGCTGCTCCCGACATTGACGAACCTCACCTTCGAGACATCGACGCCTTTCTTGTGCAGAAGAGCGACGGTGAACTGGTGGAGAAGCGCCCCGGGCGAGCCGGTGCCGACTGTCCTCCCCTCGAGGTCCTTGAGCCGGTGGATATCGGGCTTTGCCGAATAGATCGCGTCCTGCAGCAACACGCCGGCCCCGGCGATAATCTTGAGCTTGCCGCCGTGTTCGACCGCAGGAAATACCTGGCCGAACCCCGACAGCAGGCAGATGTCGCTGCTCCCGCTGATGAGCGCACCCATCAGCTTCGAGCCGTCGGCGACGTTGAGCGTGGTCGGGGTGAGGCCGACTTCGTCGAAATATCCCTGCTGCTTCAGCAGCACCTGGAGGGCCATGGTGCTGTTCGAGGCGGTGTTGACGATATTAACGGGGAGCGGCTTGGTCGCCGCCCGCGCCGCGAGGCTGAAGCGGGTGAGCCCAGCCGAGGCCGCGACCCCGGCAATGCCGCCCAAACGCAACACATCCCGCCGCCGCCATGCCTTCTTCACTGTCATTCTTACCTCCCCGTCCCAGTCTCCGACGACGCCGCGTCGCGTGTGACAATTAGTGTCCGCAATCTATCGGGGAAGGCGGGGCTTGGGAAGCCGGTGCGGCAATCTCACCCGCATAGCGCCGCCGCCCAGCTTGCTCTAACATTCGGCCCTGGGCCGACCAGCGAGGAGTTCGGGCGATGGCGAAATTGCGGCATCTGGCGATCGTGGTGAAGGATATGGAGGCTTCGGCGCAGTTCTATGAAAAGATCTTCGACATGAAGCGCGCCTATGAGGTGAAGGACCGGGCGATCTACCTGACCGACGGCGTGATGAACCTCGCCGTCCTCGCCTATGCCAACACCAACCGGCCCGGCGCCGACACCGCCGACGGCCGGCACGGCATCCACCATTTCGGCTTCCGGGTCGAAGATTTCAAAGAAACCGAAGCGCAGATCGCGGCCGCCGGCGGCACCTATTGCTTCGATCTCGGCGATCCCAAGGGAATGAATTACGAGCGCAAATTCAAGGATCCGGAAGGCATCCTCTTCGACATTTCGGAGAAGGGCTGGTACGGCGCGCTCGACGAAGCCCTGGCGGAGAAGCAAAAAGAGCCGGCGCTTTCCTAAAGGGAATGCTGCTGCCGGGGTGGCACTGGGCCGCCCCGGCGCACGCCGACGCTATCTACTGGAAGATTTCGTTGAAGCGCGACTTGATGTCGCCTTCGCTCGCCGCCAGCGCCCCAAAATCGATCGCCATCAATTTGAGCGAGCCGAGCTTGGGGCTGTCCGCAGGCGGCGGCATATCGGTGCGCGCGGCGTAAATTCCCTGTTTCGGGAAGGTGCTCTGCACCGCATCGCCGATCATGTATTCGGCCAAGGCCTTCGCGGCGTTGGGATGCGGCCCGCCCTTGATGATGGCGGTCGGCGAGGCGATCGCGAAGACGCCCTCGGTCGGATAAATGGTGACGATGTCCTGACCCTTCTTGCGGTCATCGGCGGCGTAGGAATCGAGCTCCTCGGCGGCGATCGGCCGCTCGCCGCGCTTCACCATGTCTTCGACCTGCTGATGACCTTGGACGATCATGATGTCGTTGCGCTTGAGCTTCTCGTAAAACCCCCAGCCCAGCGTCTTCGACAGCGTTCCGACCGCGACGAGCTGCAGTGAGGTGAAGGACGGGTCGGGCATCACTTCGAGGCCCTTGTATTTCGCCTCGGTCAGATCGCTCCAGGTCTTGGGACGGTCCGCGGGCTTGACGGCATCGCCCTTCACCGCGATCGCCAAGAGGTTCAGCCGCTGCGCGATCCAATACCCGTCGGGGTCCTTCACCTCGGCCGGGATCTTGTCGAAATTCGCCGGCTTGAACGCGACGAACGTGCCACGCTTCGTCAATGTCGCCGCCGCGGCGGGATCGGAGGTGGTGAGGAGATCGGCCTCCCGCGTTCCGGCATTGAGCTCTTGCATGAAGCGGCTCAGCACCGCCGAGCCGCCGGAGCGGAAGAGCTCGACCTTGATGCCCGTGTCCTTCTCAAAAGCATTGGCGATGCTCTGCGCCGCCGCGATCGGCGTCGAGGTATACCACCGCACGCTTCCCTCGCGCTTGGCCGCCGCCATATCGACCGTGTCCGCCGCCCAGGCGCGCCCGGTCAAAAGAAAAACCGCAAGCAAGATCGTCATCGTCTTCATTCGTCGTCTCCCTGATCGCGTTTCTCTTGGTTTAATGCGCGCCCTTATAGATTGGCGCGGGTTGGGTGAAGAAGGCCTCGAGGATGTGATAGACCAGCCGATAATTGGTCTGCTGGAACGAAGCGTGCGCGATGCCCGGCATGACCGCGAATTGCTTGTCGGGATTGGGCAGTCGCTCGAAGAAGGCGAGCAGGTCCTGAAGGCTCGCGATCCCGTCATATTCGCCGCGCATGATGATGGTCGGCGCCGTGATCTTCGCCGGATCGACCACCGGCAGTCTCGCGCACATATCGACATAGGTGCCGGTCGGCACGGAATCATCGAGCGCCAGGATCGCGTCGGCGAAAGCCTCGATGGTCGTATCGTCCGCCGTGCCGGGATGATCGCGGGTGAAGATGCTGCGCACGAAGGCACGGTCGATCGGCCGGCGGTTGACGCGCTGGTAGTCCGGCAAGCGCTTGCGGCGATCCGCCAAAGTCGGGCTGCCTTCGCCGGTCCAGACCATCGCATCGAGCGCCAAACGCGCGACGCGCCCGGGATGGCGCTCGGCAAAGAGCGCGGCGCGCAACGCGCCCGAGGAAATGCCATAGACCAAGAGCGGTCCGGCCTTGCGCGTCTTTGCGATATAGTCGCTCGCCGCGGCAAGATCGTCGGCGCCGTTGGCGATGTCGCAATTGATCGGGCGCTTTTTGTCGGAGCGGCCATAGCCCTCCATATCGACGCACCAGCAATCGAAGCCGAGGCCCGCGAAATAATCCATCACCGAGGAATAAGGCCGTCCCGGCACTTGCAGATCGAAGGTCGGTTGCGAGGCCATGGACGAGCCATGAACGAAGAGGATCGTGCCGCGCGCGGCCGCCGGATCGCCTTGGCCCTTCTCCCAGAGAAAGAGCCGCACATCGCCCTTCTTCGTCCAATGCTCTTGCGCCGTTACCTCGCTTGCGCCCGCCATCCTATGCCTCCTCTATTCTCTGCCGCCAAAGACCTTGCATCGCGCCGCATCGATCGACAAGAGCGCCTCGCTGCCCGGTGCCAGATCGAGCTCCGGCCCTGCCTGAACGCGCAGCCGCAACGGCCCGAGCGCCACGACATATTCGGTGAGATTGCCGAGATAAGTATGCTCCTCGATGAGGCCGCGCAGCCCCGGCTCGCCGGCGCCCTGCGGCGCTTTCAGCCGAATGCTCTCGGGCCGGATGGCAAGATCGACCTTGTCGCCCGCGCCCATACCCGGCGGCAGATCGAGCGCCAATTCGAGCGGCCCCGCCGTCACGACAAGCCCGGCGCCGTTTTGGCGAATCTCCGCCGGGAAGAGATTCACCAACCCCATGAAATCGGCGACGACGCGGTTCGCCGGGCGGCGATAGACCTCGCGCGGCGTGCCGTATTGCTGTAGCCGGCCCTGATGCATGACGGCGATCCGGTCCGACAGCGCGAGCGCTTCGGCCTGGTCATGCGTCACATAGACGAAGGTGATGCCGGTGCGGCGCTGCAGCTGTTTCAGCTCCATCCGCATGCGCTCGCGTAGCTTGGCGTCGAGGTTGGAGAGCGGCTCGTCGAGCAGGAGGATCGTGGGCTCGACGACGAGGCTGCGCGCCAAGGCGACGCGTTGCTGCTGGCCGCCCGACAGCTCGCCGGGATAGCGGCTCTCGAGGCCCGAAAGATTGACGAGATCGAGCATGCGGGCGACGCGCGTCCGCGCCTCGGCCGCCGCAACTCGGTGAATCTTCAAGCCGAAGACGACGTTCTCGAAAACCGTCTTGTGCGGCCAGACCGCGTAGTTCTGGAACACCATGCCCATACCGCGCTCTTCCGGCGGCAGCACGGATTGGGGCGATGACAGAACGCGGCCGGCGACAGCGATGCTTCCCGCATCGGGCGTCAGATAGCCGGCAATGAGGCGCAAGGTCGTGGTCTTGCCGCAGCCCGACGGCCCCAGCAGCGTGACGAACGCCCCCGCCTCGATGGCAAGCGAAAGATCGGCCACCGCGGCATTCGCCGCCTCGCCGCCGTGATAGCGCTTGGTCAGATGCTCGATTTCGATCTGCGCCATGGGCTCGGCTTCAGGCGGGGGATGCGACGCGCGACGCGCCGCCGACCCGGTTCGCGAGCCAGATCGCCGCGGCGATGATCGCGGCGTTGATCAAGGCAAGCGCCGCGACCGGCTCGATATAGCCATTCTCGTAAAGATTATAGACCGCGACCGCAACGGTCATGGATTTCGAGCTGAAGAGCAGGATCGAGGCGGAGAGCTCCTGGATCGCCGGCACGAAAACGAGGATCCAGCCGGCAAAAAGACTCCCCCGCATCAGCGGCAGCGTCACCTCGCGCATGGTCTCGCCCCAGGACGCGCCCAAGATGCGCGCGCTTTCCTCGAGCGAGGGATCGATCTGGCGCAACGCCGTGTTGGCCGCGCGCACGCCGAGCGGCAAATATCGCGCGCAATAGGCGAGGAAGAGGATGGCGAGGCTGCCATAGAGCGGCACGGGCGTCTTCAGCCAGAACTGGATGAGCGCCGCCGCCATGACGATGCCGGGCAGGCCCAGCGGCACCAGCGAGACATAATCGAGGACGCGACGTCCCTTCATCGCGGTGCGCAGATCGATCCAGCCGATCGCCGCGCCGAGCGCGACCGAAGCGGTGGCCGCGAGGCTCGCCAACAAAAGGCTGTTCAAGATCGCGCGCTGCGTCACGTCGTATTGGAAAAGCACGAAGGCGTAATTGGCGAGGGTCAGATTCTTCCAGAAAGCCAAGCCCCAGGATTTGCTGAGCGAGACGGCAAGCAGCGAGCCGTAAGGCAGAAGGATTGCGACGAGGAAGACGAGAGCGCAAAAGCCGAAGAGCGGCCAGCGCCACGGTCCCAAAGACAAACGCTGCGGCCGCGAGCCTTTTCCCGAGAGGGTGACGAAGGAGCGCCGCGCGAGATAAGCGCGCTGGAGCGAGAGCGCCGCCACGGTCAGCGCAACAAAGATCAGCGACAGCGCCGAGGCGAGCCCATATTGCGGCGGGTAGTTGAAGAGCGCGTAGATGCGCGTCGGCAGGGTAAAAATCCGCGCCGGCAGGCCGATGATAGCCTGCGAGCCGAAGAGCGCGATCGCATTGACGAAGCCGATCAAGGTGCCGGCGAGGATTGCCGGCGCGACCAGCGGCAAGGTGACGCTGAGCGCCGTCCGAAGCTTGCCGGCGCCCAAGATCTGCGCCGATTCCTCATAGCTCGCATCGACCGATGCGAGCGCCGAGGCAGCGAGGAGATAGACGAAGGGAAAAGCGTGTGGGACGGTGACAAGGACGAGACCCGGCATCGAGAAGATGTTGAAGGTGAAATCGTGGCCCGGCAGCGCGCCGCGCAGAAAGGCGTTGATCACGCCGGCGCGCGGGCTGAAAAGATTGACGTAAGCGATGGCAAGGAGAAAAGGCGGCGAGAGATAGGAGAGCGTCGCCGTCAGCTTGACGAAGCCGCGGCCGGGCAGATCGGTGCGCACCACCGCCCAGGCGAGCGGCACGCCGATCAGCAGGCTGAAAAGCCCGGTCCAGGCGCCGAGCGTCAATGAATTGAAGAGCGCTTGATAATAGAGCCGATTGGTCACGACGCGCGCGAAATAACCGAGCGTCAAACCGTCTTGGGCCGCGATGCTGCCCCAGAAGAGCGAGAGAAGCGGCAGCACGATCAACACGATCAGCGCCGCGATCGCGGCGCCGCCGACCCAATAATCGAGACGAAATCGCGCCCGCGGCGGCGAGGCCGCGGCGAGCGCCGCGGCAGTCAAACGCCGACCCGTTGCAGCTGCGCCGCGGGGTAGCGCGGTCCCGAGGCGGCGCCGTGCGGAAAGGCGCGATCGAGCGCCGCCAAACTCTCGGGCGCGGGGCGGAGCGCGGCGGCCGCCGCGTTCTGCTCGAGCCATTTGCGATGGCTCGTGCCGGGGATCGGCACGATGAACGGCCGGCGCGACAAGTCCCAGGCGAGCGCGAGCTGCGCCGGGGTGCAATTCTCCTTGGCCGCGAGCTCCTTGAGCGTCGCGATCAGCGTCACATTGCGCTCGAGATGCTCGGCCTGGAAGCGCGGATGCTGGCGCCGGCGGTCATTCGCCGCAAGGCTCGCCTCGCCGCTGATCGCGCCGGTCAGCATGCCGCGCCCCAAGGGGCTGTAGGCGACATAGCCGATGCCGAGCGCGGCGCAGGTGTCGAAAAGCTCGTCCTCCGCATCGCGTGTCCAAAGCGAATACTCGGTCTGCAGCGCGCTCATCGGGTGGGCGGCGTGGGCGCGGCGCAAGGTCTTGGGCGATGCTTCGGAAATGCCGAGGAAGCGGATCTTGCCCTGCTCTTTGAGCTTGGCCATCGCGCCGACCGTCTCCTCTATCGGCACTTCGGTGTCGACGCGGTGAATGTAATAGAGGTCGATCGTCTCGATGCCCAAGCGCTTGAGGCTTTTCTCGCACGCCTCCATCACGAAGCCCGGTCGCCCATCGACCGCGCCGCCATGGAGATTGCCGAATTTCGTTGCGACGATCACCTTGTCGCGAATGCCTTTGAGCGCGCGCCCGACCAGCTCCTCGTTCTTGCCCCCGCCATAGGCGTCCGAGGTGTCGATCAGGTCGATGCCCAATTCGGCGGCGCGGTGGATCGTGGCGATCGCCTCTTGCGGATCGGGATCGCCATAGATCGGCGTCATGCTCATGCAGCCGAGGCCGATGGCGGAGACTTCGAGCGTGCCAAGCTTGCGACGGTTCATGGGAGCATCCTTCGGGGCCGAAACGGTCTCACAGTTTCTTGCCCAACACCTTGCCCGGGTTCCGGCCGATCGGCAAGCCGGATGGCCCTGTGCTCACCAGGGCTTGATGACGGGATTGCAAGCACGATGCATTAAGGCGAAGAATGCGTTGCGGGATGCAGCATGACGATGCTGCGCAAGCCAAAGGGAGGGCATAATGAAATCCAGCCGCGAGCGCATCCTCACGACCCATGTCGGCAGCCTGCCGCGTCCCGCCGCGCTGCTCGACTTGCTGCTGGCGCGCGAGGAAGGCCGCGCCGTCGATGAAGCGGTGTTCGAATCGCGGGCGGCCGAGGCCGTCGACGACATAATCCGCCAGCAGATGGAGAGCGGCATCGACGTGGTGAGCGACGGCGAGATGAGCAAGCCCTCCTACACCATGTATGTCCGGCACCGGCTGACCGGCATCGGCATGACCCCGGAAGCCGAGAAGAAGGGCCGCGAGATCATGCTGGGGCTCGATCAGATCGAGCATCCGGATTTCCTCGAGCGCATGAGCAATTTCCGCGGCATTCCGTTCCCGGGCTGCATCGGCCCAGTGAGCTATCGCGACCGCCAGCCGCTCGAGCGCGACCTCGCGCATCTCACCGCCGCGGCTAAAAAGCGCGCGCCGGTCGAAGCCTTCATGACCGCGCCCTCGCCCGGGATCCTCACCCGCTTCGTCGTCGATACCTATTACCACGACGAGGACGCCTATGTCGCGGCGCTGGCCGAGGCGATGAAAACCGAATACCAGGCGATTGTCGGCGCCGGGCTCCTGCTCCAGATCGATTGCCCCGATCTCGGCTCGGCGCGGCACAACCAATATCGCGACAAGACGGATAAGGAATTCATCCGCATCGCCGAGCGCAATGTCGCGGCGCTCAACCATGCGACCGACGGGCTTCCGGCCGACCGGATGCGGCTCCATATCTGCTGGGGCAATTATGAGGGTCCGCATACGCACGATATCCCGCTCGCCAAGGTGATCGATGTCTGCTTCAAGGCGAGGCCCCAGGCTTTGAGCTTCGAAGGCGCCAATCCGCGCCACGAGCATGAATGGGAAGATCTCAAAGCCGCGCGCATTCCGGACGACAGAATCCTGATCCCGGGCGTCATCGATTCGACCACGAATTTCGTCGAGCACCCGCGCCTTGTGGCGCAACGCCTCGGCCACTATGCCGCGATCGTCGGAAAGGAGCGCGTCATCGCCGGGGCGGATTGCGGCTTCGCGACCTTTGCCGGCCGCGCGCCGCTGGTCGCGACCAGCATCGTCTGGTCGAAATTCAAGGCCCTCGCCGAGGGCGCACGGCTCGCGAGCGCGCGCCTCTGGGCGTGAGCTCCGGTAGAGGGAGCGGGTCCGCGACCTCCGCGAAAGCCTCGCATGCAAAATGTGATGATGCGCCGGCCGGCGATCGGCGCTATCACCGCCCGTCGCCGCAATGACGGTGGGTTTTGCATGAGAGGCCATGTCCGCCGAGACGGTTAAGGACGAGTTCGCCGCCGCGTCCGGCATTCACGCCGAGAACCGCGTCATCGTCTTCATCGCGGCGCTCGGCTCGGTGTTCATCACCGCGATCGAGAGCACGATCGTCGCCACCGCCATGCCGACGATCGTGGCGGATTTGGGCGGCTTCGAGCTCTTGAGCTGGGTGTTCACGGCCTATCTCCTGACCCAGGCCGTAACGACGCCGATCTATGGCCGGCTCTCCGATCTTTACGGCCGCAAGCCGATCCTTCTCTTGGGGATCGCTCTCTTCCTCCTCGGTTCGGTCTTGTGCGGCCTCGCCTGGAACATGATTTCGCTCGTCGGGTTCCGGGTCGTGCAAGGCTTGGGCGCGGGCGCGCTGATGCCGGTCGGGCGGACCCTCATCGGCGACGTGTATCACGGCGCCGACCGCGCGCGCATGCAGGGCTATGTCTCGAGCGTCTTTGTCGGCGCCGCGGTTTTGGGCCCGGTCGTGGGCGCGTTCCTGGTCGCGCATACGAGCTGGCCGATGGTGTTCTGGATCAACCTGCCGCTCGGACTCGCCGCCGGTGCGGTCCTGCTTTGGGCGCTGCACGAGAAGGTCGAGCACCGGCGCCACCGCATCGACTATGGCGGCTCGGCGTTGATCTGCATCGGCACCAGCGCTTTGATGTTCGGCCTCGCCCAGGCCGCATCGCTCAGCCTCGGCACAATGGTGCTGCTCTTTGGCGTCGCCATCGCCGCGCTCGTCACCTTCGTCATTTACGAGCAATACGTGCCGGAGCCGATCTGGCCGACCAATCTGTGGCGCGACCGCGTCGTCGGCAGCGGCAATCTCGCCTCGCTTGCATTGGGCGTGACGATGATGGGCATCGCCGCCTACCTCCCCGTCTATATTCAGGGCGTGATGGGCGACAGCGCTTTCGTCGCGGGCCTGACGCTGATGTCGATGTCGGCCTCGAGCCCGATCGGCGCGGTCCTCGCCGGACGCATCATGCTGCGCGCTTCCTACCGCACCTCGGCAAGCGCGGGAGCCGTGCTCTATATCCTCGGCAGCGCGATGATGACCCTGCTCGATCCGCACAGCACGCCCTATTGGGCGATGGCGAGCGGCCTGCTGATGGGCTTCGGCATCGGCATGAACAACAACACTTATATGGTCGCGATTCAATCGGACAGCGGCTGGAGCAGCCGCGGCATCGCCACCTCGGCCTTCATCTTCAGCCGCATCCTCGGCCAGGCCTTGGGCGCCGCGGCCTTCGGCGGCATTCTCAATGCTGGCCTCTCGGCCTATTTGACGGGCGGCGGCGATTTGGTCGCGCGCATGATGAGCCCCGAGTTCCGCGACACGCTGCCGGCCGAGACGGTCGCACCGCTCATGGCGGAGTTCGACCACGCGCTGCACATCGTTTTCGTGATCCTCGTCGCGCTCGCCGCCGGGGTGATGGTCATCGGCCTGTTGCTGCCGAAAGGACGCGGGCTCGGGCGCTGAGCCGCGACGGGCGGCTTAGCCGCGCGGCGCGGCGAAGAACCGGTTCGCGGGACGCGGCACACCCAGATTCTCGCGCAAGGTCGGGCCCTCATATTCGCGGCGGAACAGGCCGCGGCGCTGCAGTTCCGGAATGACGCGCTCGATGACGTCGTCGAGCCCTTGCGGGAGATAGGGGAATTGCAAGGTGAAGCCGTCGCTCGCGCCGGCTTCGAGCCATTCCTGCATCTGGTCGGCAATCATTGCGGGCGTGCCGAGCATCGCCAGCCCGCCATGGCCGCCCAAGCGCTGCGCCAGCTGGCGCACCGTCAGCCCTTCGCGCTTGGCAAGGGCGATGGTGCGCTCGCGCCCGCTTTTGCTGGCGTTGCTCTCGGGAATTTCGGGAAGCGGTCCGTCGGGATCGAATTTTGCCGCATCGGTGCCGAGCGCGATCGACAGCGAGGCGATGGCGCTCTCGTAATAGACGAGGCTATCGAGCTTCGCGCGCTTCTCCTGCGCTTCGGCGAGGCTGTCGCCAACATAGATCATGCAGCCGGGAAGAATCTTGATGTGCTCGGGATTGCGCCCGGCCTTCTCGGCGCGGCCCTTTACGTCGCGGCAGAAGGCCTGGCCGTCCTCGATGCTGCGCAGCGCGGTGAAGACCGCGTCCGCGACCTCGGCGCAGAGCTGGCGCCCGGCATCGGACGCTCCAGCCTGCACGATCGCCGGCCAGCCCTGGATCGGCCGCGCGATGTTCAAGGGACCGCGCACGTCGAGATACTTGCCCTTGTGGTCGAGCACATGAAGCTTCTTCGGATCGAAGAACACGCCGCGCCCGACATCGCGAATGAACGCGTCGTCGGCCCAGCTGTCCCAAAGCCCCGTCACCACGTCGTAGAATTCACGCGCGCGGGCATAGCGCTCGGCATGGTCGAGATGCTCCTCAAAGCCGAAATTCTTGGACGCGTCGGGATTGGAGGTGGTGACGATGTTCCAGCCCGAGCGCCCGCCGCTGATATGGTCGAGCGAAGCAAAGCGCCGCGCCACGTGATAGGGCTCGTCATAGGTGGTGGAGCCGGTCGCGACGAGCCCCAAATTCTTCGTCACCATGGCGAGCGCCCCGAGCAGCGTCATCGGCTCGAACGACGTCGTGGTGTGGCCGCGGACGAGAGCATCCATCGGCTGGTTCAGCACCGCCAGGTGATCCGCCATGAAGAAGGCGTCGATCTTGCCGCGCTCCAGGGTCTGCGCGAGGCGCACGATATGCGCGAAGTTGAAATTCGCGTCGGGCCAGGCGCCGGGATAGCGCCAGGACGCGGTATGCAGGCTGACCGGCCGCATGAAAGCGGCGAGCCGCATTCGGCGTGGTTCGCTCATGGCCACCTCTCTTCTGCCGCCGATCTTAGCGCGTCCGGCCATGCTGAGAACCCATGCGCGGCACAAGGCTGGCTCGCAGCGTTCGCGGCCTTATAATGCGCCGCTCAGTCATCGAGGACCAATCAACGGCATCAAGCCGGGGAAGGAAGCGAATGAAGGCGGTTCTGCTGACCGGCCATGGCGGACCCGAGATGCTGCGCTATGGCGAGGCGCCCGATCCGGTCGCGGGACCCGGCGAGGTCGTGGTCGACATCCACGCGGCGAGCGTCAACGCCGCCGATTACCGGGTGCGGCTCGGTGGCGGCCCTTACGGCAATATCCGCTTTCCGCATATTCTCGGCCGCGATTTCTCGGGGCTCGTCAGCGCGGTGGGCGAAGGCGTCGGCGATCTGGCGACCGGCGACGCGGTCTTCGGCGTCACCGATCAGGGCCAGGAGGGCGCCTATGCCGAGAAGATCGCCATCAAGGCGGCGATCGTCGCAAAGAAGCCCGCGCGCCTCAGCCATGCCGAGGCGGCGGCGATGGCGCTGACCAGCCTCACCGCGCTCTGGGCGCTCGAGGACACGGCGCATCTCAAAACCGGCGAGACGATCCTCATCCAAGGCGGCGCCGGCGGCGTCGCGGGGTTTGCGATCCAGCTCGCCAAGCATATCGGCGCCAAGGTTCTCACCACGGCGAGCGCCGCGAACCTTGCTTATGTGAAGAAGCTCGGCGCCGACCGGGCGATCGACTACAACGCCGAGGATTTCTCGCGGACGGTTTCCAATTGCGATGTCGTCTTCGACACGGTGGGCGGCAATGTCAGGCCCGGATGCTACAAGGTCCTGAAGCCCGGTGGACGGCTCGTCTGGATCGCGCCCGCGCCCGAGGGTTTCCAGCCGCCGCGCAAGGACGTCGAGACTCTGCGCCCCGCCGTCGCCCGCGACCGCGCGCATCTCGAGCGGATGGTCGCCCTGCTGGAGCTAGGCGCGGTCTCGCCGCCCAATATCGTCCACTACAAGCTCGCCGATGCCGCCGAGGCCCATCGCGTGAGCGAAGGGCGCCATTTGCAAGGCAAGCTCGTCTTCGACCTGCGCTGAACGCGCTGGCGCGCATCGCGGGAACCACTCGCCGCGAAACGACTTGAGGCAGATCAAGGACGCGCCGCGACGGCGCGCTAGGCTTCATGGGCAGCCAGGAGGAGCAGACCATGGACATGATCGACGCCCTCTATCATCGCCGCGCGATTCGCGACTTCACCGAAGAGCCCGTCGCCAAAGAGCAAATCGACCAATTGATCGATGCTGCGATTCAGGCCCCCAATGCCATGGACCGGCAGCGCTGGGCCTTTGTCGTGCTGCGCGACCACGCCGCGCTCAAGCGCATTTCCGACGCGGCCAAAAATCTCACCCTATCGATGATGGGATCGAGGCCCCATCTGGCGCAATTCCGCGCATTCCTGTCGCAGACGGATTTCAACATCTTCTACAACGCGCCGGTTTTGATCGTGATTTGCGGCACCGAGGATGACCGCTTCGTTGAGCAGGATTGCTGCCTCGCCGCGGCGAACCTCATGCTCGCAGCGCATGCCTTGGGCCTCGGGACCTGCTGGATCGGCTTTGCCGAGGCCTGGCTCAGCCAGGCCGAAGCCAAGAAAGAGCTCGGCATCCCCGCGCATTACCGGCCGATTGCGCCGATCATCCTCGGCCATCCGCGGGTCACACCGCCGGCGCCGGAGCGCCATCGCCCGGACGTCGTGTGGCTCGGCCCCTGAGGATTTAGCACGACTGGTCGAGCCAGATCGGCCAGCGGCTACGGTGTGGCAACGATTCGCGTCGGGCGACCGCGTGAACAATCGAGCACGATCTGACGGTCGTGAAACGCCTCGAGCGATCGGCGCTGTCCGATGCTGATGATCGTCGTATCCGGCAGGGCTTCGGTCAGCCTCCGGTAGAGCTCGGCTTCCTCGCGCTCGTCATGGGCCGCCGTGACCTCGTCGAGAAACAGCCAATCCGGCTTCAGCAAGAGGGCCCGCGCGATCGCGATGCGCTGCTGCTCGCCTGGCGACATGATCTGGGCCCAATGTGCCGATTCGTCGAGCCGCGTCGCCATGCCGTTCATGCCGACCGCGGCGAGGGCGGCAACCGCATCGCCATCGCGCCGCGGCGAAGCCGGCTCGGGAAACCAGATCGCGTCGCGCAACGATCCGATTGGCATGTAGGGACGCTGCGGCAAGAACAGCATTCTTGCATGCGCGGGACGGTGGATCTCGCCGCTCACGAACGGCCACAGACCGGCGAGCGCGCGAAAGAGCGTGCTCTTGCCGCTTCCCGAGGGACCCCGGAACATGACCGACTGGTGGGGCTTCAGGCGAAGAGTCGCCGGGGCGATCAGATCGGAGCCGTCCGGCAGGGAAATCCTCACCTGTCTGAGTTCCGTCGACTCGTCCGGGCTCGCGCGTAGATGGGTCGCTGCGCTCGGCAGGGCATCCACTTCCATCGCGCGCGAGAACTCGACCAGCCGGTCGGTATTTGCTCGCCATTCCGCATAGACCGGGTAGGTGCCGATGAGCCAAGACAAGGCTTCGTTCACCCGCTCGAAGGCGTTGGAAATCTGCACCAGGGCGCCAAGCGCGATCGCCCCCTGAAAATACCGCGGCGACGCCAGGACGAGCGACAAGCCGTAGGCAAGCTGACTGAAGAGAAGCTGATAGAGCACGTAGCGCGCGTTGCTGCGAATGAGACGCTTGAAATTACTGTAAAGCGCTGCGAACCGGTCGCGCGCGTGGCCACGCTCCTGGTCTTCGGCGTCATAGAGGGTGATCCCTTCCGCTTCTTCGCGCAGCCGAACCAGGTGAAAGCGGAAGTCGGCCTCGACGCCTTGCTGGAGATTGTTAAGGCGGATGAGCGGCCGGCCGATGAAATGCGCGAGGATCGAGCCGATCCCGGAATAGAGCACCGCCGCCCAGAGCATATAGCCCGGAATCGCGATTTCGGCCCAGCCGAGATCGATCGAGATCTCGCCCGACAATTGCCACAGCAAGGCTGCGAAGGTCGCGAGCGTCGCGACGGAGCTCAGCAACCCCGTCGCCAACGCAACGCTTTCCTCGATGAAGACGCGAATGTCCTCGGAGATGCGCTGATCGGGGTTATCGACGCGCTTCAAGAACCGCATCCGGTAGAAGGTGCGATTCGCCAGCCACTCGTTGAGGTATCGATTGGTCAGCCAGCGGCGCCAGCGCAGCTGAAAGCTCTGCTGAAGGAAGAGGCGCCCGACGGCGACCGCCATGTAAGCGAAGATAGCGAGCATCAGCGTGCCGAGAGCCGCGTAAAATCCCCGCGCATCACGGTCCTGGAGCGCCGTAAACACGCTCCCGGTCGCGATGTTCTGGACGAGATTGATGCCGACCAAGCCGAGATTGCCCGCGATGATGACGATCAGGAAGGCCCAGGCAGACCACCGTTCGTCGCCGAGCCAATAGGCTCTCGTGAGTTGCCAGAGTTCACGGCCGCGCAAGACGCCACCCGCATCGAATTTCGTTTTGGGCCATAGCTTGGCCCCGATCGCGGCCCGGCGGGTTGAGCTATGTCAAAAAGCGGGGGCCGCACTTTCGATTCGCGCCGACCATTGCCAGCGCCGCTTCTCGTAGACCGCGCCGCATTGCGCGCCGAAGAGCGGCTCATGAGGCGTCGCCTGCTGTTTGTATGCATCGACGATTTGATCGGTCTGAGCGCGAGCGTCCGAAGCGGCGGTGGCCGGACTTGCTTGGATCTCGGATCTTTGCCGGTGGGGATACGCGAGGGGTTCAGTTGGCTCTTTCGAGCGTGAGAGGACGGTGGATTTGATTTATTTGCTGCCGGCCCGGCTCCGCCAGGGCCTTGCGCTGAATCAATCAGGGCCGGACACGAACCGAGCCCTCCACGTTACCGGCGCTGGCAGCGAGGGCAGAAATAGGTGGTGCGGCCGCCGATTTTCGTGGTCTTGAGCGGACGGCCGCAGCGCGGGCATTGTCCGCCTTTGTGGCGATGGGGCAGCAGCGCGGTTTTGGGCATGCGCGCCGCCACCTCGTCCGATCCGGCCCCATGAGCAATGGCAGTGCGTAAGGCCGGGCAGATCGCGCGGTGAAGCCGCGCCAACTTTGCGGCATCGAGCCGATCAATGCGCGCCCGTGGATCGATGCGCGCCTGAAACAAAATCTCGTCGGCATAGATATTGCCGATGCCGGCGACGATCTCTTGGTCCATGAGTACCGATTTGGCATCGCGGCGAATTCCGGCGATTGCTTTGCGGAACGCGGTGAGAGTGAAGCCGCGATCGAGTGCGTCGGGTCCGAGCTTTTGCGCGGCGATGAACGCGTCGGCATCGGGCGCGAGCCCGACGCGACCGAGCATCCTTCTATTGATGTAGGCGAGGTGGCCGCGCCCCGCCAAATCGAGGCAGACGCGCGTGAAGCGTGGCGTTTGCGAATCCTTGAAGAAGCGCAGATCGCCGGTCATGCCGAAATGCAGCGTCAGCCAGCCGTCTCCCTCGACCTTGGCGAGAAGATGCTTGCCATGGCGTCGTGTCGATAAAAGTCGCCGTCCGGTGAGACGGCGGCTGAACGCGCGCACGGAAAGCTTGCCGAGAATGCGCCCATCGCCGACCGCGACATGCGTGATCTTCTTTCTCAACCCGCTGCGCGCGAGCCGCCGTCTATAGTTTTCGACATCCGGCAGTTCGGGCATCGGAGCTCAATCGATCAGATTGCCTCGGTGGCAACGTCGTACTCGTAGAGCCAGGATGCGCGGAAGATCGTGTCGCCCGGATGCATCCGGTCATGCACCGCGATCCTCGCGTCGCGCACGAGGCGGCGCCAAGGCGAGGCGAGATGGTTCTCCTTCGCGCGAAAGCGCGAGCCGAGCACGGTTCGCCGCGTGCGCGGGATGCGCAGCGCCTCGTAGCGGGCCAGCGCCGCTTCGACATTGTCAGGCGAATGGGCGAGGGCTTCTGCCAGCACATAACCGTCCTCGACCGCCATGCAGGCGCCCTGCGCCAGATAAGGCAGCATCGCATGCGCCGAATCGCCGAGGAGCGTTGCCCGTCCCCTGCTCCAGCGATCGAGCGGCTCGCGGTCGTAGAGCGCCCATCTGAAATAGCGCTCGCCGCAGGCGATCAGCCGCAGCAGCGCCGGATTCCATTTCGCGTAAGTCTCGAGCAGCTCGGCGCGGTCGCATTCGCGCGTCCAGGATTCCTCGGTCCAGGCGTCGCTGTCGTAATGCGCGACGAAATTGACGAGCTCGCCGCGCCGCACGAGGTAATGGACGATGTGGCCATGCGGTCCCCACCACGCCGTGCCGTCCTCGGTGACGATGTCCTTGGGCACGAGCTCGATCGGCACGAGGCCGCGCCAACAGACGCAGCCGGTGAAGCGCGGCGCCTCGACGCCGAAGAGAGTCGTGCGCACGACCGAATGGATGCCGTCGGCGCCGACGACGAGATCGGCCTCGACCGCGCGGCCGTCGGAAAAGCGCGCGACCGCGGCCCGCTCGGTCAGCTCGATGCCAATGCAGCGCGCGCCGAGATGGAGGTTTTGCGGCGGCACGGCTCGGCCCAAAACTTCGAGAAGATCGGCGCGGTGCAAAGTGTAATGCGGCGCGCCGAACCGCTCGCGCAGCACGTCTTTGCGGCGCTGGCGCGAGATGATCCGGCCGGAGCGCCAGCTGCGGATCGTCTGGTATTCCGATTCGAAGCCGATCGCCGCGATCGCCTCTTCCATGCCGAGCGCGCGATAGGTCTTGACCGCGTTGGGCCCCAACTGAATCCCCGCGCCGATATCGCCGAGAGCGCTCGCCTGTTCGAAGACCAGCGCCTCGACGCCGCGTCGGCGCAGCGCGACCGCTGCAGTCAAGCCGCCGATCCCGCCGCCGATGATCGCAACGCGCAGCGTTCGGGTCATGCGACGCCGTGTGGGATCATTGCCCCGCCGCCAAATGCGCGCCGCGGCGGCGATAGAGCTCGTCATCGGCATAGCCCATGGTCTCGGGCTTGGCGGTGCCGAGCATCACCTGGAAATAGACCGGCTCAAGGCTTTCGTTCTGATAGCCATGGATGACACCGGGCGGGCAGGCGATGCATTCCCAGGGTCCGAGACGGCGCGTTTCGCGGCGTCCGCTTTCATCTTCGACGAAGACGGTGAGATAGCCTTGCAGGACGAAGAAGATTTCCTCGACCTCGTGGGTGTGCGCGGCATTGCCCTGGCCCGGCGGCACATACATGACGCTCAAAGTGAAGGCGCGCGCCGGGATGACGGTCGGATCGCCATGCTTGCCCGAGCCGCCGGCGCCGATGAAGCGATGCTGGGCGCGCTTGAAGCCCTCGATCTTGGCATCCTCGAAGGCGGCCCAGTCGGGCTTGCGGTCGCGGAAGCGGCCGACATAGCGGCTCATGATCTCCTCGAGGGAGAGGCCGAGGAGCTCGGCCGGCCGCTGGTGACGCGCAACTCCCATCACTCGACTCCTTTCACGCGAGGCGGCGCGCTGCGCGCACGCTCTATGAGCTGCCACAGTCGCGGCGGCGACAAGGGCAGCGCGCAGGGCTCGATGCCGAGCTCCGAAAGCGCGTTGGCGACGGCATTGGCGATGACGCCGCCGACCGGGATGATGCCGCCCTCGCCGGCGCCCTTGGCACCCAGCGGATTGTTGGGCGCGGGCTTCAGCTCGAGCATGATGGCCCGGATATTGGGAAAATCGCTGGCGGTCGGCATCAGGTAATCGGCGAGCGAGCCGAGCGCCGCCGCCACCGCATTGGCGATGACGCCGCCGACCGGGATGATGCCGCCTTCGCCCGCGCCTTTGGCGCCGAGCGGATTGGTCGGTGACGGTTTCGCTTCGAGTGCGACGGCGCGAATACGGGGGAAATCGCTCGCGGTCGGCAGCAGATAGTCCGCGAACGAGCCGGTGAGCAGTTGTCCGTCCTGGTCGTAGACGAAGTGCTCGAGGAAAGTGCCGCCGAGCCCTTGCACGATGGCGCCGACGGCCTGACCGTGCAGGGTCAAGGGGTTGATGATGCGTCCGACATCCTCGACCGCGACGTAATCGAGGAGCTCGACCAGACCGGTCCTGGGATCCACCGCGACATGGGCGGCATGGGCGCCGTAGCTGTAGGTGCGCTTGTTGCTGGCATAGGTGGCTTCCGCCGACGTACCGCCGAAGGTGCCAAGCGGCAGCGATCGGCCATCGGCGGCCAGCACCTTGCCGGCGTCAATCGATACGTCCTCGGCCGCACACCCCCAGCGCGAAGCGGCGGCAGTGCGGATGCCCTCGCGCAGCTTGCCCGCCGCCATGACCAGGGCGTTGCCG
>DATNGG010000054.1:0-2802 GCA_035605975.1 Allostellaceae bacterium
AATGAACAAGGCAAGGATGGGCATGCTGTTGAGCGCTTCCGTCGCGTTCGGGGCGCTGGTCTTGATCCCGGCGCGGGGTGCCGATGCAGCGGTGGCGGTCGCCTCGCCCTTCGGCGGCGGGGCGCTCGTGCCCGATAGCGCGCTTGCCGAGATGCGCGGCGGGTTCAACAATCTTCCCTTCGGTCTCGATCTCGACATCCACAGCTTCGCGAACGGCCATGAGATCGCGAGCATGCATGTCGACAATGACGGCGGAAACTGGCACGTCCACAATCAGAATTTCAACAAGACGATCGACGTGACGAATCTCGCCGGCCCTGGCAACCTGCCGAATTCGACGACGGTGACAAACCTCCTGACCTCGAGCGCGGTCATCACCCAGATCCAGAACAACCAGCCCAACGCCAACCTCTCGACCTTGCAGACCGTTAATGCCGCCTTGAGCGGCGGCGGGCTCGCGGACCTGATGAAGAGCTTGACCAATCAGGCGACTCAGGCGGCGTTGCTCAATATTCTTAAGCCTCACTGAAGGATTCCGGCGCAACATTGCGCCACCACGATGAGTGTGACAATCTCCGCCGCGCCGAAGCGCCGGCGCAGCAGTTTTGCGTCTAGGTCTCGAGGAGAAACAATGATGAATCGTTTTGTGCTCGCGACTGCGGCCACAGTGATAATGGCGGCGGCCGGTCCCGCCTGGGCAGCCGAAGCGGCGATCGATCTGCAATCCGGCCTCGAGGCGGCGCAGCGCGGCCATTTCGACGATGGCGTCCGTCTCCTCACCATGGCGATCAACTCGAAAGAGCTTTCGCCGGCCGATCTGGAGCAGGCCTTGAAAGCCCGCGGTCTCATGTATCAACGCCAGAACAAGCAGAAAGAGGCGCTCGCCGATTACGATGCCGCGGTCCGGCTCCAGCCCAGCGACGCTTCCGCGTATGACATGCGCGGCACCGCCTATGCCGGAACCGGCCAGATGGACCGCGCCATTGCCGATTACGACAAGACGCTCCAGCTCCAGCCCCACAACGTCGCCGCGCATGTCAATCGCGGCTTCGCCTATATCGTCAAGCGGCAATACAAGCAGGCCATCGCCGATCTCGACGCGGCCCTCGAGCTCTCGCCCAAGGATTTCGCCGCCTACCGCAATCGAGCCACGGCCTATCGCTCGCTCGGCGATTACCGCAAGGCGGTGGCCGATTACGACGCGGCGCTGCGCCTCAATCCCAAGGATCCGAATGTCGGCTATGAAAGCGGCCGGGCGAAATATCAGCTGGGCGATTTCGCGGGCGCGGCCCAGGACCTCTCGCGCAGCCTCAGCTCGTTCCCGAACCAGCCCTACACCGCGATTTGGCTCTATCTTGCCGAGGCCAAGGCGGGCAAGCCCGATCCGCAAGAACTCGCCGCCCATGCCGCGAAGACCAACGCCAAAGCGTGGCCGGCGCCGATCATCGCGATGTTCGAAGGCAAGTCGAGTATTCCGGCCGTCCAAAGCGTCGCCGTCGTCGGCAGTAAAAATGACCGCGCCGTGCGGGCTTGCGAGGTCGCGCTTTATGTCGGCGAATACCAGGCGCTCAAGGCGGACCGTGCAGCGGCCCAGCAATCCTTCGAGCGGGCAACCCAAGCCTGCCCAAAATCGATCTTCGAGCACGATGCCGCGAGCGAAGAGTTGAAGCGCCTCAAGGGTTGAGGCAGCGTCTCAAGCGGCGTCGAGGCAGTGCGCGACGCGGCTGACGAGCTCGTCGGGCTCGAACGGCTTTTGCAGCACTTCGGCGGCGCCGAGCTTGCGTGCGGCGCTCAGAAAATCGAGCGTGCCGTGACGCCCGCCGCCGGAGACGGCCATGATTTTGGCGTCAGGCCGTTCGGCGAGGATCGAGCGGATGGTTTCGATGCCTTCCTTCTCCGGCATGATGATGTCGGTGATGATGAGATCCGGGCGCTCGTCGCGCATCCGGGCAAGTCCCTCATTGCCGTCGGCAGCCGTGACCGTCGCATAGCCGGCGAGATCGAGAATCCGCGCCATCGTGCTGCGGACGGCGTCGTTGTCGTCGATGATCAGGATCTTCTTCATGCGGCCTCGCTTCCGCGCCCGGCTTTCGCCGAATCTTGAGGCTCGGCTCGTTCTGCGGGCGGCGCGGCCCCGAGCCGTTCGGCGGCCGGCAGCAGGATGACGAATTCCGAGCCTTCGCCCGGCCGGCTGCGGACCTCGATCTTCCCATCATGTCCCGTGACGATGCCATGCACCAGCGCCAGACCGAGCCCCGTTCCCTCATTGACCGACTTGGTGGTGAAGAACGGCTCGAAAATCCGCTCGAGATGCGCCGCCTCGATGCCGCAGCCGGTATCGGCCACGGCGAGGCGGAGAAGGGGGCGTGCCGCGCCCGGTGCCGCAGCGAGCGGCGCGAGCGTGACGGTCACCGTGCCGGGGCGGCCGCCGATCGCATGAGCGGCGTTGGTGACGAGGTTGACGAGCACCTGCTGAAGCTGGCCGGCATCGCCGAAGATCGGCGGCACCGCGTCGAGGCGCTCGACGAGGCGCATGGTGGCCGGCAAGCTTGCGCGCAGCATCGCCAGCGCCTCGCCCAGCACCGCGCGTAGGTCGATCTCGCGCTTGTCGAGCTCTTGCTTGCGGCTGAACGCGAGAATCTGGCGGACGAGGTCGCGGGCGCGCCCGCTCGCCGCGACCACCGTCGCCATGTCGTTGCGCACGGGACTGTCGGGCGGCAGGAGGCGGAGCGCGAGCTTCGAGAGCGCGAGGATCGGCACGAGCGTGTTGTTGAGGTCATGCGCGATGCCGCCGGCGAGCGT
>DATNGG010000055.1:0-42622 GCA_035605975.1 Allostellaceae bacterium
TCGCAAGGACGGGCGCTCGCTCGAGGCGTTCATGGCCTGGGCGCAGCGCGAGTTGCGTCCGATCCTGAAGCGCATGCTCGATCGCGCGGAGGCCGAGAACATTCTTCGCCCGCAGGCGGTTTACGGCTTCTGGAAGGCGGCGGCCGAGGGCAACGATGTGATCCTCTTCGATGAGGACGGCAAGGCCGAGCTCGCGCGCTTCTCTTTGCCGCGGCAGAACCGGCCCGATGGTCTCTGCATCGCCGATTTCCTGCGCGGCGTCGATGAGGGGCAGCGCGACGTGATCGGCCTCCAGCTAGTCACCATGGGCGGGCGCGCCTCGGACGTGGCGCGGCAATGGTTCGCCGAGAATCGCTATCAGGATTATCTCTACCTGCACGGGCTCTCGGTCGAGATGGCCGAAGCTCTCGCCGAGTACATTCACAAGCGCATCCGCGCCGAGCTCGGCTTCGCCGCCGAGGAACCGCGCGACATGCATGCGCTCTTACAGCAGGGCTATCGCGGCAGCCGTTATTCCTTCGGCTATCCCGCCTGTCCCAATCTCGCCGATCAGCGCATGCTGCTCGCGTTGCTGCGCGCCGAAGAGATCGGCGTCGCGCTGTCGGAGGAAGACCAGCTCGAGCCCGAGCAATCGACCTCGGCGATCGTTGTCACCCATCCTCAAGCGAAGTATTTCTCGGTTTAGGCGCGCCGCACGCCTAGCGCCGGATACCGATCTTATGCCCGAGTTGCGGCGGTGCGGGCGTGCGGCGCTGCTCTCGGAGCAGCGCCTCGATTATGGCGAACGGGCCATCGCCGATCGGCGCGGATTTGGGTCCGGCGAGATCGACATGAAGCGCCATCGCCTCGAGTGTCGCGGCGGGTTCCTCGGCGCCGGTCTTGCTCATTGCATGGAAGAGATGCAGCCGCTTGCGGTCGGCGTCGATCAGCCGCGTTTCGATCGCGAACTCATCGCCCTGCCGCAATTCGCTGAGATAGCAGATATGCGCCTCGAGCGCGAAGATCGAGCAATTGGTCGCCTGCCGATAGGCCTCGCCGAGGCCGAGATGATCGAGCAGCCGGTCGGTCGCCCGATCGAAGGCCAGAACGTAATAGGCGACGTTCATATGGCCGTTGTAATCGATCCAATCGGGCGGCACGGCGCCGCGGTAGGGTTGATAAGGCAAGGACATGGGGGCGCTCCGGCAGGGAGAGCGGCCATGATAACGCCGGCGTAACAGCGCCGAAATCCGCCGCAAAACCCCACGATTCCGTGGGATTCGGGCGCTCTTTCCGGCCCGCCGCGCCGGCGGCTTTACCGAAAGCTTAAAGAATCGGCGCTAGAACCAGGGTTCCGGGCCGGGATCGCTCTCCTTTGCGGCGCAAGTCCCGGGAGCCACGGCGAGGACGAGGCGGGGTTCAATGGAAGGCGCGGCACGAAGCGGCGAGATCCAGCGTCTCGCGGGAGAGGCGTTGAAGATCATGGCGGTCCATGACGTGCCGCCGACGCCGCAGAATTACACCCTGTGGTACACCTATGCCGCACGGAGCAACCCGGAGCTGACCCGCGGGCTCGACGCCATCATCGCGCAGCACCTGCCCTTCACAGAGGAATTGAACGCCGAGCTGGCGCGGCGCTATTTCGGCGACAGCAACGTCCCGAACACCGTGTTCGAGGCGGGCGGGCGCCTTCAGGTCGTGATCGATCAGGTGCGCCGCTTCCTCGACAGCCATGCGGGCGAAATCGGCAGCTTCGGCCAAACCCTCGACAGCTTCTCGTCGGCGATCGGCATTTCGCAGCCTGCTGCCAAGATGCATACGCTGATCGCCGATCTGATCCAAGAAACCCAGGCGATGGCGGGGCGCAACCACACGCTCGAGAACCGCCTCGGCAAGATCGCCGGCGAGGTGAGCGAGCTGCGCTCGAATCTCGAGATGGTGCAGCGCGAGGCGCTGACCGACGCTCTCACCGGGATTCCCAATCGCAAATTCTTCGATGGGCGCCTCAAGGAGGCAGCCAGCGAGGCGGTGCGCAACAAGGAGCCGATGAGCCTCCTTCTCTGCGACATCGACCACTTCAAGCGCTTCAACGACACCTATGGCCACCAGATCGGCGATCAGGTGCTGAAGCTCGTCGCGCGCTCGCTGGCGGATTCGGTGAAGGGCCGCGACACGCCGGCGCGGATAGGCGGCGAGGAATTCTCGATCATCCTGCCGCGCACCAATCTGCAGCAGGCGGTAATCGTCGCCAATCAGATCCGCAACGCGATCGTGCGCCGCAAGATCATCGACAAGTCGACCCAGGACAATTACGGCGATCTGACGCTGTCTTTCGGCGCGGCCGAATACCGCGCCGACGAGCCGATCAGCCAATTGTTCCGCCGCGCCGACGCGGCGCTCTATCACGCCAAGCGCGCCGGCCGCAACCGCGTCTCGACCGAGATCGAGATCATCGACGAGATCGCGAAGGCTTCCTAGGTTCTAATTCGCACCGGCCGCCGCGCCGCCCGAGACCCAGGGCAACCACCCGGTCCAGGCGAGCCAGCACACCGCAAGGACCATCGAGATCAGCGTGAAGGGCACGCCCGCGCGCGCATATTCGGCAAAGCTCAAGCGCACGCCGAGCGTTTCCGCGCGCTCGACCGCGACCACGCTTGCAAGCGAGCCGAGCAGGGTCAGGTTGGCAGCGAGCGAGGAGAGCACCGCCAGGGCGTAGAGCGCGCCATGCGGCGGGTTCGGCCAGATCTGGAGCATCAGGATCACCCAGGGCGTGTTGCCGAGGACGTTGCTCATGACGAGCGTCACCGGTGCCAGCACTGCGAGATTGTCGGCCCACAGCCCGTGGCTCTGCAGCCATGAGATCAGCAGCCAGGGGACGCCGGTATCGGCAAGCGCGCCGGTGATCGCGAAGAGGCAGACGAACAGCAGCAGCAGCGGCCAGTCGACCGCGGCGATCATGATGCGGTTGGTGAAGCGGCGGTTGGTCAAGAGCGCCGCGGCGATCAGCAGGCCTCCCACCTCGCGCGGCAGGGGGGTTGAGAACAGCAGCAGCAGCACCGCCATTCCGGCGAGGCCCTTGACCGTCTGGTGCCGGTCATGCGGATGCCGCGGCAGGTCGGGGATGCCGCCCGGCGGCACCGGCGCCTCCATGCGGTTGCGCCACAGCAGCCAGGTCACGCCGAAAACCGAGCCGAGGCCCATCAGCGCCGGCACGACCCCGGCGAGCAGATAGAGATGAAAGCTGAGCTCGCCGACTTGGCCGATGAGGATATTGGGCGGGCTGCCGATCAAGGTCGCGGCCGAGCCGGCATTGGCCGCGCCGAGAAGCGCGATGAGGAAGGGCCGCGGATCGAGCGCGCGCGACTGGGCGCCGACGATGAGCAGCGGCGTCATCGTGACGATCACCAGCTCGTTGGCGAGGAGCGCCGAGAGCGCGCCGCCGGCGGCGACGGTGAGGGCCAGCAGCATCGCCGGGCTTTCGGCCTTTCCCATCACCCAATCGGCGGTGAGCTCGAAAAACCCCGCCGAGACGAATTGCGCCGAGATGATCATCAGCGCAAAGAGCAGGACGAGGGTCGAGACGTCGATGCTCGCGCCCAGCTCGTCGAGCGTCACGATCTCGCTGGCGAGGAGGACGATGACGCCGAGGAGCGCGATGCCGGTGCGGTCGATCTGAAGATGGGGCAAGCGCCCTGCCGCCATGCCGACAAAGGTGCAGACAAAGACCAGGATGATGATGGCGGCGTGCATGGCGGAGGTTCGAATCGGGCGCCATCATAGGTGGTTTCGTCGCCGAACTCTCCTGGGATTTCGTGGCGTAGGAATTCGCCGCGTGCATGCTATATAGCTGGCGATGTCAGAACCGCTTGCCGGCCCGCTTGCTGCGCCGTCCTCCGCGCCCCCCTTCTATCTCGCGAGCCTCAATGAGGCGCAGCGCCGCGCGGTCGAGGCGGTCGACGGGCCCGTCCTGGTGCTGGCCGGGGCCGGGACCGGCAAGACAAGGGTGCTGACCACGCGCCTTGCCCATATCCTCGCGACTCGCCGCGCCTGGCCCAGCCAGATCGTCGCCGTCACCTTCACCAACAAGGCGGCGCTCGAGATGCGCGAGCGGCTGGAGCGGATGATCGGCGAAAGCGCCGCCGGGCTGTGGCTCGGCACGTTCCATGCGATCGCCGCACGCATCCTGCGCCGCCACGCCGAAGCGGTGGGCCTCAAACCCAATTTCACCATCCTCGACGCCGACGACCAGCTGCGACTCGTCAAGCAGATCGCCACGGCGGAGGGGATCGACGAGCGGCGCTGGCCGGCGCGGGCGCTCTTGGGCGCCATCGAGCGCTGGAAGGATCGCGGCCTCGTGCCGGACAAGGTTTCCGAGGCCGAGCGCGGCGAGATCGCGGCTGGCCGCATGATCGAGATTTATCGGCTCTATCAGGAGCGGCTCAAGGCGCTGAACGCGGTCGATTTCGGCGACCTACTGCTGCACGATCTGACGCTCTTTGCGGCCCGGCCCGAGATTCTCGCCGAATACCAACAGCGGTTCCGCTATCTGCTGGTCGACGAGTACCAGGACACGAATGTCGCGCAATATCTCTGGCTGCGGCTGCTCGCGCAAAAGCACCGCAATCTCTGCTGCGTCGGCGATGACGATCAGTCGATCTATTCCTGGCGCGGCGCCGAGATCGGCAACATCCTGCGCTTCGAGAAGGATTTCCCGGGCGCCGCCATCATCCGCCTCGAGCAGAATTACCGCTCGACGCCGCATATTCTCGCTGCCGCCTCGTCGCTGATCGCGCAGAATGCCGGCCGGCTCGGCAAGACGCTCTGGACCGAGACCAATGAGGGCGAGCGCGTCATCCTGCGCGGCCTATGGGATGGCGAGGAAGAGGCGCGCTGGATCGGCGACGAGATCGAGTCGCTGCAGCGTAAGGGCGAGAAGCTCGCCGAAATGGCGATCCTGGTGCGCGCCGGCTTCCAGACCCGCGAATTCGAGGAGCGGTTCCTGACCCTCGGCCTGGCTTATCGCGTCATCGGCGGCCTGCGCTTCTACGAGCGCCAAGAGATCCGCGACGCGCTCGCCTATCTGCGGCTCATTCATCAGCCGGCGGACGATCTCGCTTTCGAGCGCATCGTCAATGTGCCGCGCCGCGGCATCGGCACCGCGACCTTGCAGACCTTGCATACGCTCGCGCGCGACCGGGACCTGCCGCTCGGCGAGGCCGCCGAGGCACTGATCGGCACCGACGAGCTGAAGCCCGCGGCGCGGCGTGCCCTGGGCGGTTTCCTGAAGGATTTGGCGCGCTGGCGCGGCCTCGCCGAGAGCGTGACGCATCCCGAGCTCGCCGGCCAGGTGCTCGACGAGTCGGGCTATACCGCGATGTGGCAGGCCGACAAATCGCCCGATGCGCCCGGCCGGCTCGAGAATCTGAAAGAGCTGGTCGTGGCCATGGCCGAGTTCGAGAGCCTTGCCGGCTTCCTCGACCATGTCAGCCTCGTCATGGAGAACACCGCCGAGACCGGCTCCGACATGGTCAGCCTGATGACGCTTCACGGCGCCAAAGGACTCGAATTCAACAACGTGTTCCTGCCGGGCTGGGAGGAGGGGCTTTTCCCGCATCAGCGCGCCATGGACGAGGCCGGCGTCAAAGGGCTGGAGGAGGAGCGGCGGCTCGCCTATGTCGGGCTGACGCGCGCGCGGCTCCGTGCCTTCGTCTCCTACGCAGCCAATCGCCGCGTCCACGGCCAATGGCAGAGCACGCTGCCCTCGCGCTTCATCGCCGAGCTGCCCGCCGAGCATATCGAGACCATTGCCGAGCCCGGCCTTCATCCGCGCGCGGCCGGCCTCGCCGAGGCTTGGGCGGACAGCACCCGCTTCTTCGGCCGGCATGCCGAAGCGGCGCGGCTCGAGCCGGCGCGCACGGCCTCCGCCGGCGCCTTCGCCGCGGGTGACCGGATCTTCCACCAGAAATTCGGCTATGGCACGGTGCGATCGGCCGAGCACGGCAAGCTCGCGATCGCCTTCGACAAGGCCGGCGACAAGATGGTGATGGACAGCTTTGTCGAAAAAGCCTGAGAGCCGCGCGCGCAAGGCGGCGAGCGGGCTGTGGCGCGTGATGCTGCGCGCGCCCGATGCCGCCACGGCCGCCGCCGCGACCGACGCGCTGGACGGGCTTGCCGCTGTCAGCGTCTTCGAGGAGAGGCCGGGTGGGTCCTGGTGCGTCGAGGGCCTCGCCACCGCGCCGCCGGACCGGCCGCACCTCGCCGCGCGGCTGGCTCTCGCCTGGCTGCGCTTCGGCGGCGCCGTGCCCGATCTCTCTTGGGAAAAGCTGCCGCCGACCGATTGGCTCGCGCTCAACCAGGCGAGCTTTCCGCCGATCGCGACCGGCCGCTACTTCGTCTATGGCTCGCAGCATCGGGGACGCGTGCCGCCGGGCCGGATCGGCCTCCTTATCGATGCCGCGACCGCCTTCGGCACCGGCGAGCACGCAACGACCCGCGGCTGCCTCGCCGTGCTCGATCATGCGGCGCGGCTCGGGGCGGCGCGGCGCGTGCTCGATATGGGGACGGGGACCGGCGTCTTGGCACTGGCCGCAGCCAAGACCTGGCGCCGGCCGGTCCGTGCCTTCGATATCGATCCCGAAGCCGTCCGCGTCGCCGCGCACAATGCGCGGCGCAACGGCGTCGCCCAATTCGTCGAGACGCGGCGAAGCGCGGGCTATCGCGACCGCGCGGTCGGGCGCGGCGCGCCCTATGATCTCGTCCTCGCCAACATCCTCGCCCGGCCGCTGATGCTGATGGTGCGCGACCTCGCGCGCACGCTTGCGCCCGGAGGCATCGCCGTTCTCTCCGGGCTGCTGCCGCAGCAGGAGGCCGCCGTGCTGGCGGCGCACCGCCTGTGCCGCCTGCGGCTGCGCGGCCGCCTCGTCATCGACGGCTGGTCGACGCTCGTCATCGGCCGCGGCCGATCCCGCCATTTCCGCAACTTCAGAAAGTCCTTGGCCCCATGACCATCGTCCAAGCCGTCATCATTGCCGTGCTGCAGGGCGTGACCGAGCTGTTTCCGGTATCGAGCCTCGGCCACGCGGTCGTGCTGCCGAGCCTTTTCGGTTGGAGCGTCGATCAATCGGCGCCCGACTTCCTGCCCTTTCTCGTCGTCCTCCATGTCGGCACGGCGGCGGCGCTGCTGATCTATTTCTGGCAGGATTGGGCGCGGCTGCTGCTGGCCTTTGTCGGCGTCGGGTCAGGCGAAGAGCGGCAGGCGCAGTGGCGGCTGCTATGGCGGATCGCGCTGGCGACGATCCCCGCGGCGATTCTCGGCTTCGCGCTCGAGAAATGGTTCAAGCATCTTTTCGGCGCGCCGAGCGTCGCGGCGGTCTTTCTGATCGTCAATGGCGGGCTGCTATTCTTCGGCGAGCGCCTGCGGCGCAAAGCGGCGGGCGCCAAGACCCTTGCTCAGCTCGGCTGGGTGGGTGCGCTCGCCATCGGCTTCGCGCAATCGACCGCGCTTATCCCTGGAATTTCGCGCTCGGGCGCGACCATGGTCGGCGGCTTGCTGCTCGGTCTTCATCACAAGGAATCGGCGCATTTCTCGTTCCTCATCGCGACGCCGATCATCCTCGGCGCGGCCGTCTTAGAAGTGCCGCACCTCATCCATCAGGGCGTCGCGACCGGCTTTGGCCCCGCCGCCTGGATCGCAGGCATCGTCGCCGGCGTCACCGCCTATGCCAGCACCGCCTTCCTCATGCGCTATTTCGGCAGGCATGATTTTCAGGCGCTCGACCCCTTCGCCTATTACTGCGCGGCCTTCGGCATTTGCGCGCTGGCGGTGCTCTCGCTGCGCGGCTGAGCGGCGCGACCGTCAGACGATGTGATCGGGGACGAGCACGCAAGGGTGCTCGGGATCGCCGGTCTCAACCTGGATCGTCACATGGTCGATGCCGTAGCGTTCGTGCAGCTCGTCGGCGATACGGGCGAGGACGGCGTCGCCCGGGTGTCCGCCCGGGATGACGAGATGACAGGTCAGGGCGGTCGTCGTCGTGCTGAGCGGCCAAATATGGAGATCATGCACCGCGGTGACGCCGGCGGTCTCGTCCAGATGGCGCCGGACCGCCGAGGCATCGATCCCGGGCGGCACCGCGTTGAGCGCCATGTCGAGCGAATGGCGCAGCAGGTGCCAGGTGCCGATCACGATGATGACGGCAATGACGAGGCTGGCCGCGGGATCGATCCAGAGCCAGCCGCTCGCGAGAATGATGGCGCCCGAGACGACGACGCCGAGGCTGACCAGCGTGTCGGCGAGCATATGCGCGAAGGCGCTTTTGACGTTGAGGTCGCCGTGGTCGCCGCGCGCCAGCAGCAGCGCCGAAATCCCGTTGATGGCGACGCCCGCCAAGGCGACGGCGATCACGGTCCCGCCGCCGACCGGCGCGGGCGCGAAAAGGCGCTGCACCGCCTCGACGGCGATGGCGCCCACCGCGATCAGCAGAATGATGGCATTGAGCAGCGCCGCGAGGATAGACGAGCTGCGCAGACCATAGGTGTAATGCTGGGTCGGGCCGCGCCGCGCCAGCACGCTTGCCGCCCAGGCGGCGACGAGACCGAGCACGTCGCTGAAATTGTGGCCGGCATCGGCCAGCAGCGCCATCGAATGGCTGAGAAAGCCGAACCCTATCTCGACGACGACGAAGCCGAGATTGAGCAGGGTCGCCAGCGCGAAGACCCGATCCAGCGTGACGCCGGAATGGTCGTGCGCATGGCCGGCGTGGCCGCGCCGCGATCGGGAAGCGCGACCGTCCTCATCGTGGGAATGATGCGGGTGATCGTGACCGCCCAGCCGAGGGGCGCGGGGCTCGTGCGCCATGCACTCACTCTGCGCCAGGGCGGCCGTAAAATCGAGGCCTTCGGCCTCGGCTCCGCACGCCCGGTGCGGGCGTGCGGATCCCTTTAGGCGGCGTGGCGGGCCTTGTGCTGCAGGAGGCCGGTGGCCTGCGCCCGCGCGGCGTCCTGGACATCGCGCGAGAAGAGATAGGGGATGTCGGACCGGGTGATGCCGATATCCGCCAAGGACCGGTCATCGAGCGCGCTCAGCTCGTCATAGGCAGCCTGACGCCGGCGCCAATCGGCATAAGCCGACCGCAGATGCTGCAAACTCGATAGAAAGATGCTCAACATTTAGAGAACTCCTTGATTCGACCACGCAAAGCATATTTGTGCGTTGCACAAAATAGGTAAGGCATATTGCCAAAAAATGAAGAGGCGCCGTCGGCGGGTCAGTCATTCCGGGGCCGCATAACGCGGTTAAAATTTTGCAAGGATTTCCGCCGTTTTCCACGAGCCTTGCCGCTCCGGGACGGCTGGCCTAGCTTGCCTGCGGAGGGTGTGATGGATGAAGGCCGGCCGGTTTATGCCGGGGATACCGCCGAACGGCTTGGGATGCTGCGCGCCGAACTCGGCCGGCGCGGCATTGACGGCTTCATCGTGCCGCGCACCGACGAATATCAGGGCGAATATGTCCCTGCAGCCTCGCAGCGGCTCGCCTGGCTGACCGGCTTCACCGGCTCGGCGGGGCTCGCCATCGTGCTTCCCGATTCGGCCGCGGTTTTCGTCGATGGGCGCTACACGCTCCAGGCCGAGGCCGAGGTCGATGCCCGGCTGTTTGCGCGCCGCCACGTGACCGGTGCGCCGCCGGCGGCGTGGATCGCCCAATCCCTGAAGCCCGGGCAAAAGCTCGGCTACGATCCGCGCCTCACGACGCTCGGCGAGGTCGAGCGCTATGGCGCGGCCGCGGCGAAAGCGGGCGGCAGCCTCGTCGCGCTCCTGGACAATCCGGTCGATGCGGTGTGGAAGGATCGCCCGGCGCCGCCGTGCGCGCCGGTCGTCGCGCATGAACTGCGCTTTGCCGGCGAGTCGGCTGACTCGAAGCGCCGGCGCATCGCCGCATCGCTCGGCGCGAGCGAAGCCGATGCCGCGGTTTTGACCGCGCCCGATTCGATCGCCTGGCTGCTCAACATTCGCGGCGGCGACGTGCCGCACACGCCGCTCGCCTTGAGTTTCGCCATCCTTCATGCCGATTCATCAGTCGATCTCTTCATCGAGCGAGAGAAGCTCTCGCCCGGGCTCGACCGGCATTTGGGGCCCGCGGTGCGGATTGCTTCGCCCGCAGCCTTCGGCGCGGCGCTCGAGCGGCTTGCGGCCTCGGGTCAGCGCGTCGCGGCCGATCCCGCGAGCGCCGCCTCCTGGGTGTTCGACCGGCTCGGCACGGCCGCGCGCCGCGTCGCCGATCCCTGCCAATTGCCCAAGGCCTGCAAAAATACGGTCGAGCTCGACGGCGCACGCGCGGCGCATCGCCGCGACGGCGCGGCGCTGACGCGTTTTCTCGCCTGGCTGGCCGGCAACGTTGCTTCGGGGCAGTTGCGCGAGATCGCCGTTTCCGACCGGCTCGAAGCTTTCCGCCGCGAGGGCGAGCTCTTTCGCGATCTGAGCTTTCCGACGATTTCGGGCGCCGGCTCCAATGGCGCCATCGTCCATTACCATGCGAGCCCGGCAAGCGAGCGCGGGCTCGAGAAGAACAGCTTCTATCTCGTCGATTCCGGGGCACAGTATCTCGACGGCACGACCGATGTGACGCGCACGGTGGCGATCGGCGAGCCGAACGCCGAGATGAAGGACCGTTTCACCCGCGTGCTGAAAGGTCACATCGCGCTCGCTTTGTGCCGCTTTCCCAGGGGCACGACCGGCTCGCAGCTCGACGCGCTGGCGCGGGCGGCGCTGTGGCAAGCGGGGCTCGATTACGACCATGGCACCGGCCATGGTGTCGGTTCCTATCTCGGCGTCCATGAAGGACCGCAGCGCATCTCGAAACTGCCGAACAGCCAGGCTCTGCTGCCTGGCATGATCGTCTCGAACGAGCCCGGCTATTACAAGACGGGCGCCTATGGCATCCGCATCGAGAATCTGGTTGCGGTCATCAAGCTCGCAGGGCTCGGCGACGGCGAGGTCTACGGCTTCGAGACGCTGACCCTCGCGCCGATCGACCGCAACGCCATCGATGCATCGCTGCTCGAGCGGCACGAGACAGAATGGCTCGACGCCTATCACGCGCAGGTGCGCGACAGCCTGACGCCGCTGGTCGATCCGGACACCGCGGCGTGGCTCGCCGCGGCGACGCGGCCCTTGGGCGGCTGACGCTCAGGCGCGCGCGAGCTTCAGCCACTCCGCTTCGCTGAGGGTCGTAACGCCGAGTTCGGCGGCCTTCTTCGCCTTCGAGCCGGCATCGACGCCGATCACGAGATAATCCGTCTTGCTCGAGACGCTGCCGCCGACATGCGCGCCGAGCGCCTCGGCGCGGGCTTTGGCTTCCGAGCGTGACATCGCTTCAAGCGTACCGGTGAAAACGATGGTCTTGCCGGCGAGCGGCGAATTCCCACCAGGCGCGGCGACGGCGTAATCCTCGGTCTCGATCTCGCGCGCGAGATCGTCGAGCAGCGTGCGATTGTGGCGCTCGGCGAAGAAGCCGACGATATCGGCAGCCATGTCGCCGCCGATGCCGTGAATGTCGTTGAGCTCGTGCCAGGCCTCGCTCTCCGGATCGCCGGCGGCTTCCATCGCCTGCCGCCAGCGCGCGAAGGAGCGATAGTGGCGGGCGAGCAGCTTGGCGGTCGCTTCGCCGACCTGAGGTATGCCCAACGCGTTGATGAAGCGGTCGAGCGAAATCTTCCGCCGCGCATCGATCGCCGCGACGAGCTTACGCGCGCTGGTCTCGCCCCAGCCTTCGCGCTTCGCGATCGTCCCGGGGTCGAGGCGGAAAATGTCGGCGGGCGTCTTGATGAGCTTGTCGGTCCAGAAATCGACAATGTGCTTCTCGCCGAGCCCTTCGATGTCGAAGGCGTCGCGCGACACGAAATGCCGCAAGCGCTCGACGGCCTGCGCCGGGCAGATCAATCCGCCGGTGCAGCGCCAAGCCGCTTCGCCTTCCTCCCGCACGGCCTTGCTGTGGCATTCGGGACAGGTATGGGGAAACTCGTAAGGCGCGCTGCGCTTCGGCCGCTTGGCGAGGACGACGCTTACCACTTGCGGGATGACGTCTCCGGCGCGCTGGATCACGACGGTATCGCCCTCGCGGATGTCCTTGCGCCTGATCTCGTCCTCATTGTGCAAGGTCGCGCGCTGCACCACCACGCCGCCCACCGTGATCGGCTCGAGCTCCGCCACCGGCGTCAGCGTGCCGCGGCGTCCGACCTGGATGATGATGCGCTTCAGAACCGTCTCCGCCTGCTGCGCCGGAAATTTATGGGCGATCGCCCAGCGCGGCGCGCGGCTGACGAAGCCCAGACGCTCCTCGAGCTCGAGGTCATTGACCTTGTAGACCACGCCGTCGATGTCATAGGGGAGGCTCGCGCGCTGCTCGCCGATCTCGCGATGGAAGGCGAGCAGCGCATCGACGCCGCGGCAGAGCTTCGACAGCGGGTTGACGGTGAAGCCCCAGGCGGCGAAATGCTTCAGGGCTTCGGCATGCGTCTTGGCGAAGGGTTGGCTCTGCTCGCCCCAGGCATAGGCGAAGAAGGCGAGGGGCCGCGCGGCGGTGATCGAGGCATCGAGCTGCCGCAAACTGCCCGCTGCGGCGTTGCGCGGATTGGCGAAGACCGGCTCGCCGGCCTTCTCGCGCTCGGCGTTGAGCGCGAAGAAGCCGTTCCGCTCCATATAGATCTCACCGCGCACCTCGATCACCTCGGGCCAGCCATGACCCTTGAGCTTTTTCGGCACGCTCTTGAGCGTCTTCACATTGGCGGTGACATCCTCGCCGGTCACGCCGTCGCCGCGCGTCGCGCCCAGCGCGAGCACGCCATGCTCATAGCGGATCGAGCAGGAGAGCCCGTCGATTTTAGGCTCGGCCATCACGGCGATGGTGTCGGGCTCGACCCGCGCCACGTCCTGCGGCGCGCGGAAGAAGTTGCGGATGCCCTGGAAGAAATCGCGCACCTCCTCCTCGCTAAAGGCGTTCTCGAGCGAGAGCATCGGATGCGGATGCCTGACCTTGGCGAAACCCGTGGCCGGAGCCGCGCCGATGCGCTTCGAAGGGCTATCGGCGCGGATGAGGGAAGAGAACCGCGCCTCGATCGCCGCATTGCGCCGGCGCAGCGCATCATATTCGGCGTCGGAGATCTCGGGCGCGTCTTTCGTGTAATAGAGGCGGTCGTGATGGGTGATCTCGCGGGCAAGGCGCTTGAGCTCGGCCTTTGCTTCGGAGGCGGTCAGTTCCTTAACCGGCTTTTCGGTCTTTTCTGCTTTTGCGCGTGCAGCGTTCATCGTGGATCAATTCACCACAGAGACACGGGAGAGCACGAAGAAAGATTCCTGGCGCGCAAAGCGCGCCGATGTTGTTACTTTGTGAACTCCGTGTCTCCGTGGTTCGGCTTTCATGCGCGGGTGCCCGCCATCAGGCTTGCCGCGGCGGCGCGCGCCTCGGCGGTGATCGCCGCGCCCGAGAGCATGCGCGCGATCTCTTCGCGCCGCGCGCCTTCATCGAGCTCGTCGACGCGGGTGACCGTCCGGCTCTTGCCCTCGCTGCGCATCACGCGCCAGTGATGCGCCGCGCGTGCCGCGACTTGCGGCGAATGGGTGACCACCAGAACCTGTCGTTCTTCGGCAAGCCGCGATAGCCGCTCGCCGACCGCCGCGGCGGTGGCGCCGCCGACGCCGCTATCGACTTCGTCGAAGACGAGGGTCGGAACCGCCGCGCCGCGGGCCAAGACGACTTTGAGCGCCAGCATGAAGCGCGACAGCTCGCCGCCTGAGGCGATGCGCGCCAGCGCCCCGGGCGCCGCGCCGGCAATGGTCGCGACTTCGAAGCGCACGGCCTCGCGGCCATGCTCGCCCCATTCCGCCTCGGCAAGCGGCGCAAGCGCCGTGTGAAACCGCGCCTTCTCCAGCCGCAGCGGCGGCAGCTCTTTGGCAATGGCGGCGTCGAGCTTCTTTGCCGCGGCGGCGCGCGCCTTGGTCACCGCCTCGGCCGCGGCGAGATAGGCCTGGCGCGCTTCGTCCTCGCGCCGGCGCAAAGCGGCAATCGCCGCGCCGCCATCATCGAGGGCGCCGATCTTGGCGGCGATTTCGGCGCGCAGCCGCGGAAGCGCCTCGACCGTGACGCCGTGCTTGCGCGCCAGCGCGCGGAGCGCGAAGAGCCGTTCCTCGATTTGCTCGAGGCTGCCGCCGCGATGGCCAAGGGCTTGCGCCGCGCTGTCGAGCTCGGCGATCGCGTCCCGGGTTTCGACGATCGCGCGCTCGAGCGCGGCGATCGCCGCGTCGAGCTTGCCGCCGGCCTTGTCGCGAAGACGCTCGAGGCCGCGCGCGGCGCGGTTCAGCGCATGCTCGCCGCCTTTCTCGCCGGCGAGATCCTCGGTGGCGGCGGCGAGCGCCTCGCTCAACCTTTCGCGATTCATGAGAAGGGCGCGCTCCTCGGCGAGCAATGACTCTTCGCCGGGCTGAGGATCGAGCGCTTCGATCTCCGCCGTCGCGTGGCGCAGGAAATCCTCATCCGCTTGCGAGCGAGCGAGCGCCGTTTCGGCCGTTTGGCGCTCTGCCGCAAGCTGCCGCCATACCGCCCAGCTTCGTGTCAGCGCATCGCGCGCCGTGCGCGCAACGCCGTACTCATCGAGCGCCTCGCGATGGGTTCCGGCATCGAGCAGCCCCGTCTGAGCGAATTGCCCCTCGATCTCGATCAGCGTATCGCCGAGCTGGCGCAGCAGGCCGATGCTCGCCGGCTGGTCGTCGATGAAGGCGCGGCTGCGGCCGTCGCTGTTGAGGACGCGGCGCAGCACGATCACGTCCTCCGAGGCGAACCCCGCCTCGGCGAGCAGGCGGCGGCCCGGATGCTTGCTTGGCAGGTCGAATTCGGCGGAGACCGAGGCTTGGTCGGCGCCCGGGCGGACGAGGCCGCTTTCGGCACGCATGCCGAGCGCCAAGCCGAGCGCGTCGAGCAGGATCGACTTTCCGGCGCCGGTTTCGCCGGTCAGAACGCACAAGCCCGGTCGAAAGGCGAGGTCGAGCCGGTCGATCACCACGACGTCGCGGATGGAAAGCCCGAGCAGCATGGCGCGCGATGATAATCGCCGGCGGGCGGCGAAACCAGCGGGCGCGCGGTCTTCAGCCGCGCCGCGCTGACCTGCGGCGGAAGACCTGCCTAGAACAGGCCGAAGGGATCGACCACCCGCGCAAACCAGCCTCGGCCCGGCGGCTTGGGCGTCTCATTGCCGGTGGTGACGAGAGCGTAGGTGGTCTTGTACCAGGAGCTGCCCGGATAATTGTAGCCGAGCACGGCCGCCGTACGCTTGGCCTCGTCATTGAGGCCGAGCGCGTAATAGCACTCGACCAGCCGGCTCAGCGCTTCCGGAACATGGGTGGTGGTCTGGTATTTATTGACCACCGTCTGGAAGCGGTTGATCGCCGCGAGATATTCGCCGCGCGTCTCGTAGAATCGGCCGATCTCCATTTCCTTGCCGGCCAGATGGTCGCGCGCCAAGTCCATCTTCAGCTTCGCATCGCGGGCGTAATTGGTGCCGGGGAAGCGGCGCACCACCTCGGCGAGCGCGTCATAAGCCTGCTGCGTCGTCTTCTGGTCGCGCTCGACATCGGTGATCTGGATGTAATAGTCGAGCGCCTTCAGATAATAGGCATAGGCAACGTCGCGATGACCGGGATGCAGCTGGATGAAGCGCTCGGCCGCGACGATCGACTCGTCGTAGCGTTTGTCCTCATAGAGCGCATAGGCGTTCATCAGCTGGGCTTTCGTCGCCCAGACCGAATAGGGATGCTGCTGGTCGACATCGTCGAAGCTCTTGGCGGCATCCTTGTAGTCGCCGTCGAAGAGCTGATCCATCGCGGTATTGTAGAGCGTCTCGACCGGGCGCTCGACATAGGTGTCTTTAGGCTTTGCGCATCCCGCCAGCGTTAATCCACCGGCCAATGCAAGCACGGCAAAGCGCCGATATCCCGCGCTCATGAATCCCGAACCACCCCCCAGAGAGACGGCGTCAATCTTGTACCACAAGCCTTATAGCACAGGCGCAGGCGCCGAGCCTATGCGCGTGCGCGCTGCGGCGCTTCGTCCCAGACCGGACCAGCAATCGTGGTGGCGCACCATGCCGACGGGTCGGCGAACAGCGCCTCGATCAATTGCCGGTTGGTGGCGTGGCCCGAGCGCACGCCGTGAAAATGCCCGAGGATCGGGCCGCCGGCAAGATAAAGATCGCCGAGTGCGTCGAGCACCTTGTGCCGCACGAACTCGTCGCCGTAGCGCAAGCCGCCTTCGTTCAGGACCTGATCGCCGCTGATGACGACGGCGTTGTCGAGCGAGCCGCCGCGCGCCAAGCCCGCCGCGCGCATCTGGTCGACCTCGTGGAGGAAGCCGAAGGTGCGGGCGCGGCTGATATCCTGCTTGAAGCTCAGCGCATCGAGGGTGAAGCACAGCTCCTGCCGGTTGATGGCACCGCTCGCGAAATCAATGGCAAAGCTGACGCGAAACTCGTCATCGGGAAGAAGCGCTGCCGAATTGCCTTTGCTGCCGACGCTCACCGGCTTCAGCACCTTGATGGCACGGCGCGGCGCGCGCTGCTCGACGAGGCCGGCGCATTCCAAGAGGAAGACGAACGGCGCGGCGCTGCCGTCCATCACCGGAACTTCGGGTCCATCGAGCTCGACGATGGCATTGTCGACCTCGAGACCCGCCAGCGCGGCCATCAGATGCTCGACCGTCGCGACCGTCACCCCGGCGCGATCGCCAAGGGTGGTGCAAAGGGTCGAGTCGACGATGTTGCGCCAATTGGCGGCAATCTCGACCTGGTCGAGATCGCTGCGGCGGAACACGATGCCGGTATCGGGCGCGGCCGGGTAAAGCGCCATGTTGATCCTGGCGCCGGAATGAAGCCCGATCCCGCGACAATGGATCGGCTTCTTCAGGGTCTTTTGTGCCGCGATTTCAGAGGACGGAATCACGCTTCACCGGCAGTTGCTGCAATGCGTCAAGGAACTCAGGTTTACCATCGTCCCGGCAACCCACAAATCAAACTTTGTTTCTGAATGTAACAGGGATTTTTCTTTCTTAACAAAAGCTTACGGCGACTCGGGGCAGTGCGGCCGAAACCCCCGCAAAGGGATTTCGGCCGCGCCCCGGAAGACGAGTCGCCCGGCTAGTTCGCCTGGCGGCGCAGGAAGGCCGGGATGTCGAGGAGATCCTCCTCCTTCGCGCCGGGCCGCTCCATTGGCTCGAGCGGCGAAAGCTTGGGCTGGGCCGGTGCGGCAACGGCGGCGGGCGCCGGCGGGGCGACCCGGGCGGGCGGGGCAGGTTCTTCGCGGTGGAGCAGGCGGCCGGCCTTGGTCATCCGCTCGAAGATGCTCGGCGCGCGGGTGGGTGCCGGCTTCTGCGGCGGCCGCCCGCCATTCTCGAGCGCCGCGGCGGCGAGCGCATTGGGCGCGGGCGCCGGCTGCGGCACGGCCGCCCGCACCGTGGCCTCGACCGCGCGCGGCGGCACGAAGGCGTCCTGGTGCATTGCCTTTGCCTCGATGCTCTGAGCTTGTGGCGGCACCGGCTCGGCCTTGGTCTCGAAGCGCGGCTCGGCGGCGCGCGCTTCGGGCGCCGCGGTCCGGGCTTCGGCGGCCGGCATCGGCGAGGACGCGCCCGCCGGCGCGGGCGAGGGCTTCGCGCCCGCTTCGGCCTTGCTGCGGTCGCTGACGAGCGAGATCAGCGGACGCGGCTGCACCGCCTTGTCGACCTCGATGCCGGTTGCCACAACGGAGATGCGCATGCGGCCGGCGAGCTCTTCCTCGAAGGTCGAGCCGAAGATGATATTGGCCTCGGGATCGACCTCTTCCCGGATGCGGTTTGCCGCCTCGTCGACCTCGAAAAGGGTCATGTCGGGACCGCCGGTGATGTTGATGAGCACGCCGCGCGCGCCTTTCATCGACACGTCTTCCAAAAGCGGGTTGGAGATCGCGGCCTCGGCGGCATCGATCGCCCGGCGGTCGCCTTCGGCCTCGCCCGTGCCCATCATCGCCTTGCCCATCTCGCTCATCACCGCGCGGATGTCGGCGAAGTCGAGATTGATGAGGCCGGGCTTCACCATCAGATCGGTGACGCCGGCAACGCCGGCATGGAGCACGTCGTCCGCCATCTTGAAGGCGTCGGCGAAGGTGGTGCGTTCATTCGCCACCCGGAACAGATTCTGGTTGGGGATGATGATCAGCGTATCGACGTATTTCTGCAGTTCGAGGATGCCGGCCTCGGCGAGCCGCAAGCGGTGCGTGCCCTCGAACTGGAACGGCTTGGTGACGACGCCGATCGTCAGAATGCCGCTCTCGCGCGCCGCCCGCGCGATGACCGGCGCCGCGCCGGTGCCCGTGCCGCCGCCCATGCCGGCGGTGATGAAGGCCATGTTCGAGCCCTCGAGCGCCGCCATGATCTCGGCCAGCCCTTCTTCGGCGGCGGCGCGCCCGACCTCGGGCCGCGAGCCCGCGCCCAGGCCGCGCGTGACGCCGATGCCCATCTGGATGCGGTTCTCGCAGAGATTCTGCTTCATCGCCTGCGCATCGGTGTTGCACAGCACGAACTCGCAGCCGATGAGATTGGAGCGGATCATGTTGTTGACGGCGTTGCCGCCGGCGCCGCCGACGCCGACCACCGTGATGCGGGGCTTCAATTCCTGTTCTTCTTCTGGAATGGTGAGATTGATCGTCATGCTTCCCTCCGGAAATGCTGCGTAACTTTGGATGCCCCATCGGCGTCGGGCGGGGTTAAGGCGTCAAAGATACTCACGGACCCAAAGTCCCAACCGGCCGATCAGACCGTTCGATTGCTCCGTCAGCGCGCGGCCCCGCCGCGGGACTTCAGCGCGTTCGGAAAGGGCGAAGTGGATGAGGCCGGCCGTTGTCGCGAAGGCCGGACCCTGCGTGCTCTCGGCCAAGCCGTCGATGCGCAACGGCCGGCCGACGCGAACCTGTTTGTCGAGAATGAGCCCGGCCAGTTCGCGCGCGCCGGGGAGTTGCGAAGCGCCACCGGTTAGCACGACCCGGCGGCCAGTGATCTTGTCGAAGCCCGAGGCCTCGAGACGGTCGCGCACGAGCTCGAAGGTTTCCTCCATGCGCGGCGCGATGACGCCGACAAGGAGCGAGCGCGGCACGTGATTGGCGTGCCCGTCATCGTCCTCGCCGACGAGGGGAACGGTGATCATCTCGCGCTCGTCGGCCGACGAGGCGATCGCGTTGCCATAGAGCGTCTTCATCCGCTCGGCTTGGGCGATCGGGGTCGACAGGCCCCGGGCGATGTCGTTGGTGACGTGGCTGCCGCCGATCGGCACGCTGTCGGCAAAGACGAGATTGCCGTCGAAGAAGACGCCGATCGTCGTCGTGCCGCCGCCCATGTCGATGACGGTGACGCCAAGGTCGCTCTCATCATCGACGAGACAGGAGAGGCCCGAGGCGTAGGGGCTGACGACGATCGCCGCGGTTTCGAGATGGCAGCGCGCGACGCAGTTGGAGAGGTTGCGCACCGCGCCGAAGCTGGCGGTCACAATGTTCATGTTGACGGCGAGCTTCTGGCCGAAGAGGCCGCGCGGATCGCGCAGGCTGCGCCCGCCGTCGATCGAGAACCCGACCGGGATCGAATGGACCAACGTGCGGTCCGGTGCGTCCTTGATGCGATGGCCCTGGTCGAGCACGCGGTTCAGCAGCCCGTCGCTCACCTCGCGGCCGTTGAGCGCGAGCTCGGCCTTGACGAGGCGCGAGGCGCCATAGCCGCCGGAAATGTTGATCACCACGTCGTTGAGGGTGGTTCCGGCCATTTCCTCGGCGGTGTGGACCGCGTGCAGGATGGATCGGCTCGCTGCCTCGATATCGACGATCACGCCGTTGCGCATGCCTTTGGCGACCTGGTGGCCGATGCCGGTGATGCGCGGGCCGTTCTCGTCGATCTGGGCGATGAAGCAGCAGATCTTGGTGGTGCCGATATCGACGGCGCCGACTACGCCGTTGCGGGTGCGCAGGTTGAGCTTTGTCATGCGTTTGGCCTCGTTGGCCCGGGTTTTTTGATGAGCGACTTGGCGACGTCCGGCGGCAGGCGCAGGACGAGGCGATCCGCCATGCGCATGTCGATGACCGTCACCTCGCGCTCGAGCAGGCGGTCGTCGCGGTCGAGCGCGGCAAGGCGCTGCCAGGCGGCGCCGGGATTGTCCTCCGGCAACTCGATCTCGATGCCGTTGTCGAGGGCGATGTTCCACCGCCGGCCGCTGACCCGGGTCGCGGCCGTGACATGGCGTGCGAGGTCGGGCTCCATGGCAATGAGCGCCAGCAGATCGCCGGCCGAGGCGGGCGCATCGTCGCCGACGATTTGGAGCAGGGTGGGGAAATCCTCGGCGCGCGCGTCCGGGATCATGGCGCCCGATTGGTCGATGACGTCGAAGCGGCGCTGATGCTGCCAGATCGCCATCGGCCGCCGCTCGACGAGGCGCACGAGGATTCCTTCGGGCAGCTCGCGCTCGACCGCCGCCGAGAGCACCCAGGGCAGCGCCTCGAGCCGCGTCTTGGCCGCATCGAGATCGACGCCGAGGATCGGCGTGCCGCGCCGCACCCGCAGCGCCGCGAGGATCGCGTTGCGGTCGGCGCGCTCGCGGCCGATCACCTCGACGCTCTGGACGGTGAGGTGGAGCGCGGTGCTGTCCGCGGTGAGGCGCGCCTGGAGCGGGGCGAGGGCGGTTGCGAGCATGCCGCTGCGCGCTGCGTACCAGCCCGTCGCAAGAAGCCCGACCGCGGCGGCGATCCCGGCGCCGAGATAGAGCGCGTGCCGGCGCGCGCGACGGCGGCGGCGGGCGCGCACCGCCGCGGGCTCCTCGTCCTTGCGGCTCAGGAATCGCATGCGGCGTTCTCCACCATCCAGCGCACCAGCTCGGCGAAATCGATGCCCTGGTGGCGCGCGATATCGGGCACGAGCGAGGTCGGCGTCATTCCCGGCTGGGTGTTGATCTCGAGGAGGACGAGCCGCCCCGGCTCGCCCTTGGTGTCGTCGTAGCGCAGATCGGCGCGGCTGACGCCGCGGCAGCCGAGCGCGCGATGGGCGCGCAAGCCGATATCGAGCGCGGCGGCATAGGCCTTGCGGTGAATCGGCGCCGGCATGATGTGCTCGGAGCCGCCGGGCGCGTATTTTGATTCGTAGTCGTACATGGCGGCGGCGACGGGTCGGATCTCGAGGGCGCCCAAGGCGCGGTCGCCCATCACCGCCACGGTGATCTCGCGGCCGGGCACATAGCGCTCGACCATCACCTCATCGCCATGATGCCAGCGCGCGACTTCCTCGCGCCAGCCGGTATCGCCCTCATGGACGATGCGCACGCCGACGCTCGAGCCTTCATTGATCGGCTTGACGACGAAAGGCCGGGCGATGACATCGCCCTTCGCCAGCGCCGCGGGGCTCACCACCTTGCTTTCGGCAAGCGGCAGGCCGGCGACGGCGAAGACGCATTTCGCCAAGGGCTTGTGCATCGCGACCGCGGAGGCGAAGACGCCTGAATGCGTATAGGGCAGGCGCAGCATCTCGAGCACGCCCTGGATGGTGCCGTCCTCGCCGCCGCGGCCATGCAAGGCGTTGAAGACGACATCGGGCGGCGGCGAAAGCTCGGCGACGAGCCGGCCGAGATCGCGCGTCACATCGATGCGCTTCACCGCATAGCCAAGCTTTTCGAGCGCCGCGGCACATTCGCGCCCCGATACCAGCGAGACCTCGCGCTCGGCGGACCAGCCGCCCATCAGCACGGCGACACTGCGGCTCATCGCGCGGCCTCCAGCGGGAAGCCGACGCGGCGGATTTCCCAATCGAGCGCGATGCCGCTCGAAGCGAGGACGCGCGCGCGCACCGCCTCGCCCAGCGCTTCGAGATCGGCCGCTGTCGCATCGCCGGTGTTGATGAGGAAATTCGCGTGCTTTTCCGAAACCATCGCGCCGCCGCGTTTGAGGCCGCGGCAACCGGCGGCATCGATCAGCTCCCAAGCCTTGCGGCCCGGCGGATTGGCGAAGGTCGAGCCGCCAGTGCGCGACCGGATCGGCTGGCTCTCCTCGCGCGCACTCTGGATCTCGTTCATGCGGCGGGCGATGGCGAGCGGGTCGCCCTTGGCGCCGGCAAACCGCGCGGCGACGAAAATCCAATCCTCGGGAAGGCCGCAATGGCGGTAGGAGAGCTTCAGATCGGCGGGCGCGAGCGCGTGCTGCTTGCCCTGCGTATCGAGCGCGACGGCGCTCTTGAGCACGTCCTTGAACTCGCTGCCATAGGCGCCGGCGTTCATCCGCAGCCCGCCGCCCACCGTGCCAGGAATGCCGGAGAGAAATTCGAGCCCGGCGATCCCGGCCTCGCGCGCGGTGATCGCGACATTCACATCGAGCGCGCCGGCACCGGCGGTGACCGTCTCGTCCTCGGCGGCAATCTCGACGAAGCCGCGGCCGAGGCGGATGACGACGCCCTTGATGCCGCCATCGCGCACCAGGAGGTTCGAGGCGACGCCGATCACCGTCACCGGCACATCTGCAGGCTTCTCGGCCAGGAAGGTGCTCAGATCGTCGAGATCGGCCGGGCGGAAGAGGACCTCCGCCGGCCCGCCGACGCGGAACCAGGTGACCTGGGCGAGCGGCGCATCGGCGGTCAGCCGCCCGCGCACCTTGGGCAGGCGATCGATCAGATGCGGCGCGCGGCTCGATGCGGCCATCATCGGCGCGCTCCCGGTGCCGCGTGCTTCGCGATCTCGCCCGGCAGCGCCTGCGCCCAATTGGTGATCGATCCGGCGCCGAGGCAGACGACGAGGTCGCCGGGCTGCGCAAGGCTCTCGATGGTGGCGGCGAGCGCGTCGGGCCCAGGCAGCGCCACGACCTTGCGATGGCCGCGCGCGCGCAGCCCCTCGACCAAGGCGTCGCGCGAAGCGCCTTCGACCGGGCTTTCGCCGGCGGGATAGACATCGGCGACGACCACCGCGTCGGCGTCGTTGAAGCAGGTACAGAATTCGGCGAAGAGGTTGTAGAGCCGCGTGTAGCGATGCGGCTGAACCACGGCGATGACCGAGCCGGCGGTGGCGTCGCGCGCCGCGCTGAGCACCGCCGCGATCTCGACCGGGTGATGGGCGTAATCGTCGATGATAGTGATGCCGCGCGCCTCGCCGACCTTGGTGAAGCGCCGCTTGACGCCCTTGAATCCGGCAAGGGCCGCGCGCAGCACGTCGTCGCCGAGCTGCAATTCGCGCGCGACCGCGACCACGGAAAGCGAATTCTGGACGTTGTGGCGCCCGAACATCGGCAGCGTCAGGCCTTTGATGGTGCGGGTCGACCCGCTGCGGCGGTCGGCGATCACCACGTCATAGCGGGCGCCATCGCGGCCGAGCTCGATATCGACCGCGCGGATATCGGCCTGCGCGCTGAAGCCATAGGTCACGACGCGCCGCTCGGAAAGGCGCGGGATCAGGCCCTGAACAACCGGATGATCGATGCACAGAATGTCGAGGCCGTAGAACGGCACATTGCTGGCGAAAGTCTCGAAGCCCTGGTGCAGCGCTTCGACGCTGCCGTAATGATCGAGATGCTCGGGATCGATATTGGTGATGATGGCGATCGTCGAGGGCAGCTTGACGAAGGTGCCGTCGCTCTCATCGGCCTCGACCACCATCCAATCGCCGGTGCCGAGCCGCGCATTCGTGCCATGTGCGTTGATGATGCCGCCATTGATGATCGTCGGGTCGCGGCCCGCGGCTTCGAGCAGCGCGCCGACCATCGAGGTCGTGGTCGTCTTGCCGTGCGTGCCGGCAATTGCGATCGCCCATTTGAGGCGCATCAGCTCGCCGAGCATCTCGGCACGGCGCACCACCGGCAGGAGCCGTGCGCGCGCCGCCTGTACCTCGGGATTGTCGGGCTTCACCGCCGAGGAAATGACGACGACGCGCGCATCGCCGAGATTTTCCGCGCGGTGGCCGATCGCGATCTTGATGCCGAGTCCTTGCAAGCGGCGGACATTGCCGCCATCGGCGGCGTCGCTTCCCTGCACCTTGTAGCCGAGATTGTGCAGGATCTCGGCGATCCCGCTCATGCCGATGCCGCCGATGCCGACGAAATGCAAGGTGCCGATGTCGAGAGGCAGGGCTCTCATGCGGCACGCTCCCGCGCCGCGCCATTGGCGCCGGCGCAGTCGATGACGAGATCGGCGAGGCGCTCGACTGCCTCGGGCCGGCCGAGGGATCGCGCCGCGGCGGCCGCCGCGGCGAGTTTGTCGGGCGCGGTCATGAGTTCGGCAAGCCGCGCCGCCAGCGCTGCAGGCGTGAAATCGGCTTCCGCCATCACCCAGGCGGCGCCCGCTTCGCTGAGGGCGCGGGCATTGGCCGATTGATGGTCATCCGCCGCCGCCGCATAGGGAACGAGGATCGCGGGCCTGCCCATGACGCAAAGCTCGGCGACGGTCGAGGCGCCCGAGCGCGCGATCACCAGATGGGCGGCGGCAAGCCGCGCCGGCAGATCGTGGAAGAAGGGCGCGACCTCGGCGTCGATGCCGCTGGCGCGGTGGGCTTCGCGCACGCGCTCCACATCCTCGGGCCGCGCCTGCTGCGCAAGCTTTACCCGCGCGCGCAGCTCGAGCGGCAGCGAAGCGAGGGCTTCGGGAATGACCGTGCTTAGGATCCGTGCGCCCTGGCTGCCGCCGGTCACGAGAAGATTGAGCGTCTCGCTTGGCGCCGCGTAAGGCGAAGCACGGTGCTGCGCCACCTCTTGGCGGACCGGGTTGCCGGTGCAGACGGCGCGCGCCGCATCCGCTTCGCGCATGCCGCCGACGCTCGGGAAAGACGTGGCGATGCGCGAGACGCGCGGCGCGAGGAGGCGATTGGCGCGGCCCAACAGCGCGTTCTGCTCATGCACCAGGCTGGCGATGCGTTGGCGCGTCGCGGCGAGCATGGTCGGCAGCGAGGGATAGCCGCCGAAGCCGATGGCGACCGCCGGCCGCAGGCTGCGCAACAGCTTGCCGGCGGCGAGCGTGCCGAGCGCGAGCTCGACGAGCCCCATGGCCTTTTGCGCCAGCCCGGCGCCGAGGCGTCCTGCGGGAATGCTGTGCACCGCGACGCCGGGGAATTTCTCGCTGAAGGCTTGGCCGCGGCGGTCGGTGATGAGCGCGACGCGCCAGCCGCGCTGCAAAAGGGCGCGCGCCAGGGCCTCGGCGGGAAACATGTGGCCGCCGGTGCCGCCGGTCGCAAGGATGGCGAGCGGCGCGCTCATGTGTCGGCATCTCCGAATCGTCGTCGTGTCAGCGCCAGCGTCATGCCCATGCCGAGGCCCAGAGCCAGCAGCGACGAGCCGCCATAGGAGATGAAGGGCAAGGTCATGCCCTTGGTCGGCATCAGATGCAGCGCCGAGGCCATGTTGATGATCGCCTGGAGACCGAACTGCACGAGCAGCCCGGTGCCGGCGAGCACGACATAGAGATTGCTCTCCTGCAGCAGCCGGGCGAAGCCGCGCAGCACGATGAAGGCGAAAATCGCGACGATGACGAGACAGACGATGAGGCCAAGCTCTTCGCCAGCCACGGCGAAGACGAAATCGGCATGCGCGTCGGGCAGGCTCAGCTTGACCGTGCCCTCGCCGGGGCCGCGGCCCCACCAGCCGCCATTCATGAATGCGTCCATGGCGCGGTCGACCTGATAGCTGTCGCCGCTCCCCGGATCGAAGAAGCGATCGATCCGGCTCGTGACATGCGGCAGCAGCAGATAGGCGCCGCCCAGCCCGGCCGCGCCGCTTAGCATGAATACGACCACCCAGACGAGCGGCAGGCCGGCAAGGAAGAATTGCGTGAACCACACCGCGCAGACCACCACCGTCATGCCGAGATCGGGCTGGCGCATCAGCAGCGTGACGATGACGATGAAGAGGGCGATGGCGATCGCCTGGCCCGGGAAACCCGGCCGCAGCTTGCTTTGCGCAAAGAGCCAGGCCGCGACCACGGCAAAGCACGGCTTCAAGAATTCCGAAGGCTGAATCGAGAGGCCGGGCAGGTCGATCCAGCGCCGCGCGCCTTTGATCTCGACGCCGCCGATGAGGGTGTAGGCGACGCAGACGAGGCCGATGACAAGTCCGATCATCGCGATGTGGCGGATCGCGCGCGGGCTGAGAAACGAGACGAGGAACATTGCCGCCAAGGCAAAGGGCAGCACGGCGAAATAATGGCGCACGAAGAACAGCCGGTCGGCGCCGATGCGCTCGGCGACGGCTGGGCTCGCCGCCATGATGAGAAGCGATCCGAACCCGACCAGGGCGAGCACGGCGACGATCGACCAGCGATCAACCGTCCACCACCATTGGGCGATGGGGCTGCGATCGGTGCGGGCGAAGGTCGTCGTCATGCGCGCGCCTCGGCTTTCAGCGCCTCGACCAGCCGGCGGAACGCATCGCCGCGGGCTTCGAAATCGGTGAACTGATCGAAGGAGGCGCAGGCGGGTGAGAGCAGCACCGTCGCGCCCGGTTTCGCCGCCGCACGCGCCTCGTTGAGCGCCGTGGCGAGATCGCCTGAGCGGGAGACGGGAACATTGCCGTTGAGGGTTTCGGCAAAGGCAGGCGCGGCCTCGCCGATGAGAAAGGCGCGGCGGATGCGCGGAAAATAGGGTGCGAGCGAGGCGATGCCGCCTTCCTTGGCAACACCGCCGGCGATCCAGAAGATAGCGTCGTAGCAGGCGAGCGCTTTCGCCGCCGCGTCGGCATTGGTTGCCTTGCTATCATTGACGTAGCGCACGCCGTCAATCGTTGCGACCAGTTCCTGGCGATGCGCCAATCCGGGGAAGCTCTTGATGCCGCGCACGACCGCTCCCGGCTCGACGCCGAGGCAGCGCGCCGCGGCGAAAGCCGCTGCCGCGTTCTGGCCGTTATGCTGGCCGGGAAGGCGCGGCGCTTCGGCAAGATCGAGCACGCGCCTGCGCGCATGCTCCATATCGTCCACCAAGGCGCCCGCCTCGACATAGACCCCGCCCGCAACCGGACCCTCGGCGGAAATCGGCACGACGCGCCGCCCGGCGGCGCGGAGCTTTTCGGCGATGCCGCGGCAGAGCGCATCATCGACCGCGATCGCCGCCGCCTGGCGCGGACTTTGACCGGCGAAGATGCGCTCCTTGGCGGCGACATAGCCCGCGAGCCCGCCATGCCGGTCGAGATGATCGGGCGTGATGTTGAGCAGCACCGCGACATCGAAGACGAGGCTCGCCGTCAGCTCGAGCTGATAGGAGCTCATCTCGAGCACATAGGTTCCCTCGGCGCCGAGCGGATCGAGCAGCAGCACGGGGATGCCGAGATTGCCGCCGATTTCGGTTTTGAGCCCCGCCTCTTTGAGGATATGGCCGAGCAAGGCCGTGGTGGTCGATTTGCCGTTGGTGCCGGTAATCCCCGCATAGCGCGCGTCGCGGCAGCTGCGCGCCAAAAGCTCGATATCGCCGATGATCTCGATGCCGGCTTCGCGGGCGCGCGCCGCGACCTGGTGCGGCTTGGGGAAGGTCGAGGGAATCCCGGGCGAGAGCACCAGCGCCTGGACGCCGGAGAGATCGGCGCTGGCGAGATCGGCGAGGGGGATGCCCCGCGCCTTGGCTGCCTCGCGCCGCGCCGCCTGATCGTCCCAAGCAAGGACGCGCGCGCCGCCGCGGCTCAAGGCCTCGGCCGCGGCAAGGCCCGAGCGCGCCAACCCCATCACGGCGACGCTTTGATTGCGGAAGGCGGGAACCGGGATCATCGCGCGCTCACCGCAGCTTCAAGGTCGAGAGGCCAGCGATCGCGAGGATCGAGGCGATGATCCAAAAGCGGATGACGATGGTTGGCTCCTGCCAGCCTTTGCGCTCGAAATGATGATGCAGCGGCGCCATGCGGAAGACGCGCTTGCCGGTGAGCTTGAAGCTTGCCACCTGCACGATCACCGAGACCGTCTCGAGCACGAAGAGCCCGCCGATGATCGCCAGCACCAGCTCGTGCTTGGTGATGACGGCGACGATGCCAAGCGCCGCGCCGATCGACAGCGAGCCGGTATCGCCCATGAACACCATCGCGGGCGGCGCGTTGTACCAGAGGAAGCCCAGCCCCGCGCCGACCATCGCCGCGCAAAACACCGCCAGCTCGCCGGTGCCCGGCACGTGCTGGATCTGCAGATAGGTCGAGAACACCACATTGCCGACGAGATAGGCGATCAGCATGAAGCAGCTCGCGGCGATCATCGTCGGCACGATCGCAAGCCCGTCGAGCCCGTCGGTCAGATTGACGGCGTTCGAGGCGCCGACCACGACCAGGACCGAGACGGGCACGATGAACCAGCCGAACTGGATGAGCACGCTCTTGAAGAACGGCACGGCGAAGGCGGTGGCGAGCGGCGCGCGCGTCGCCAACACCACGGCGACGGCCGCCGCCGTCCCAATCGCGATCTCGGCAATGAGCCTGACGCGCCCCGGCACGCCCTTGTGCGAGCGGTTGGACAGCTTGCGGTAATCGTCGAGAAATCCGACCGCGCCGAAGCCGACGGTGACGAAGAGCGTGATCCACACATAGATGTTGCTGAGATCGGCCCAGAGCAGGGTCGAGATCACCACGGCGAGAAGAATCAGGAAGCCGCCCATGGTGGGCGTGCCTTTTTTCGACAGCAGATGACTTTCCGGCCCGTCGGTGCGGATCGGCTGGCCTTCGCGCTGAATCGAGCGCAGCCAGTTGATGACCGGCTGGCCGCAGAGAAAGCTGATGAAGAGTGCGGTCACGACCGCCCCAGCCGAGCGGAAGGTGAGGTAGCGGAAGATGTTGAACGGCTCGAACTTGTCGGCGAGCGGCAGGAGGATATGGAACAACATGCTGACTAGTCCTTTGCCGCAAACGCCGGCGCCTGGGCCGAAACGAGCTTTGCGACGAGCTCGTAAAGCCGGCTGCCATGCGAGCCTTTGACGGTCACGACATCGTTGGGACGGAGACGATCGGCGAGGAGGTCAATGAGGGCCGCGATGGTCTCGGCGTGGCCGCCGCGGCGCTTGGCGGGAAGCGCCGTATCGAGCGCCCGCATCTCCTCGCCCAAGGTGAAGACGAGGTCGATATCGGCTTCGATGAGTGGCTTCGACAGCGCGGCGTGGAGTTTCTTCGATTGATCGCCGAGCTCGAGCATCGAGCCTAATACGGCGATGCGGCGTCCACCGGTTTCGGGCGCGATTGCGCCGAGAACAGCGAGGGCCGCGCGCATCGACGCGGGGCTCGCGTTGTAGCTTTCGTCGATGAGCTCGATGGCGCCGCCCCGGATCGCGACACGGTGCTGCCGGCCGCGGCCTTCGAGCGCGGGTAGCGTCGCCATCGCGCCGGCCGCGGCGCCGATATCGCCGCCGACGGCTTTGACCGCAGCGAGCACCGCAAGGCTGTTCATCACCCAATGCCGGCCTGGAAGCGCGACCGAATAATCGATCGCCTCGCCCATCACCGCGGCGGTCACCGCGCTCGCCGTCGCGTGGAGGTGGCAATCGATGAGACGCACCGATGCCGCCTCATGCGCGCCGAAGCTCAGAATTCGCGTGATCCGCCGCGCGCGCGCCGCGGCGGCGAGGCGCTCGTAATGGGGGTTGTCGCGGTTGAGGATGGCGGCGCCGCCCGGCTCGGTGCCGATGAAGATTTCCGCCTTGGCGTCGGCGATGGCGTCGACCGAAGGGAAGAATCCCAAATGCGCCGGCTCGACGGTGGTGATGATCGCGACTTCCGGACGAACCAGCCGGCTGAGACCCTCGATCTCGCCGGGATGGTTCATGCCGAGCTCGAACACGCCGAAGCTCGATTCGCGCGGCATGCGCGCCAAGGACAAGGGCACTCCCCATTGATTGTTGAGGCTGCCCGAAGAGGCGAAGGCCCGGCCTTGGCGCTCGAGCGCGAGTCGAAGGGCCTCCTTGGTGCCGGTCTTGCCGACGCTGCCGGTCACGGCGAGCATCCGCCCCTGCGTCCGCGCGCGCGATGCGCGGCCCAGATCCTCGAGCGCGCGCTGCGTGTCGCCGACGACGAGCAGCGGCGCCGACGCATCCAGTCCCTCGGGGCGCTTTGCGACGAGCGCCGCGGCCGCGCCTTTTTGCAGCGCCGCCGCAACGAAGCTGTGGCCGTCGAAATTGGGCCCGACCAACGCGACGAAGAGATCGCCGGCAACGAGGCTGCGGCTGTCGATCGAAACGCCGGCGGCCTGCCAGTTGCCGAATGCCTCGCCGCCGGTCGCGGCGGCGGCTTCCGTCGCGCTCCAGAGCGGCATCATCCAGCTCTCCCGCCGCCGAGCACGGCGCGCGCCACCTCGGCATCGTCGAAAGGCAAAGTCCGTCCGCCGACGATCTGGCCGCGCTCATGCCCCTTGCCGGCAATCAGCACGACATCGCCCGGCGCCATCATGCCGATGGCCGCGCGGATCGCCTCGGCGCGGTCGCCGATCTCCTGCGCTTTGGGACACGCCGTCAGAATGGCTCGCCGGATCAGCGCTGCATCCTCGCCGCGCGGATTGTCGTCGGTGACGATCACGCGGTCGGCGAGGCTTTCGGCGAGCGCGCCCATTTGCGGCCGCTTGCCGGCGTCGCGGTCGCCGCCGCAGCCGAAGACGACGATGAGCTTGCCGGTCGTGAACGGGCGCAAAGCGTTGAGCGCGGTCTCCAGCGCATCGGGTGTGTGCGCGTAATCGACCAAGACCGGCGCGTCGCCGATGCGCTGCATCCGTCCGGGAACGCCGCTGAGCCCGGCGATCTGATCGAGCACCGCGGCGGGCGGCGCGCCGCTGCCGATCGCTAGGCAGGCGGCGGCGAGCGCGTTATAGGCCTGGAAAGTGCCGAGCAGCGGCACGACCACGTCGCGCTTTTCGCCAAAGCCCGAAAAGCGGATGCGCTGTCCCAAACCTTCGGGCAAAGCGTCCGAGAGCCAGAGATCGGCCGCGGGATTGCGTCCATAGGTGAAGACGCGCAGCGCGCGGGCGCGCGCCAGCATCGACAGCCGCGCGGTGTAGCTCGAATCGATGTTGAAGACGGCCGCGCCGCCGGTCGGCAGGATTTCGGTGAAGAGCCGCGCCTTGGCGGTGAAATAGGCCTCCATGTCGCGGTGATAGTCGAGATGGTCGCGCGTCAGGTTGGTGAAGGCGGCGGCCGTCACGGCGAGCCCGTCGAGTCGGAATTGATCGAGTCCGTGACTCGAGGCTTCGAGAGCGACGTGATCGATGCCCGCGCGCGCCAGAGCGTGGAGTTCGCGGTGGAGCGCAACCGGATCAGGGGTGGTGAGGCTGCCCGGCCGCTCGAAACCGGGCGCGACGATGCCGATCGTGCCGAAGCTTGCGGCCTTGACGCCGAGTCGCTCCCAGATCTGGCGCAGGAACACGGTCACCGAGGTCTTGCCGTTGGTGCCGGTGACGGCGGCGATTGTCTTGGGTTGCGGTGCGTAGAATCGCGCGGCCATCAGCGCGAGGCGGCGGCGCGGATTGGCGTCGACGATCAGTGGAACGCGCGTCTCGCCCGGCGTTTCCGCGTCGCTGAGGATCGCGGCAGCGCCTTTGGCGATCGCGTCGGCGATGAAGCGCTTGCCGTCGGCGCGGCTGCCGCTGAGCGCGGCGAAGAGGTATCCGGGTTTCACCTCGCGCGAATCGGCGGCGAGTCCAAGGATGTCGGTAGCGCGCGCCGAGGCCGGGATGCGCGGAGCGGTTCCCCCGTCCATGAGCTCAGTTAGACGCAAATTTCCGCCCCGATGGTGTGGGCAACGCCACCATCAAAGAACGGCGAATTTCGGGCGAATCTTCGTCAATCGGTTGGATTCCGACCAGCGAAGCCATCCGCTCGACCGTGCGCGAGACGCCGGGCGCCGCGACCCATCCGCCGGTGGCATAGCCGAAGGTTTTCTTGTCGCCATGCGGCTCATCGATCGAGATCATAATGAAATAGCGCGGATCATTGACCGGAAAGACACCGGCGAAAGACGACATCAGCGAATGCGCGGCGTAGCGATGCCCGACCACCTTTTCGGCGGTGCCGGTCTTGCCGCCGACGAGATAGCCGGGCGCTTCGGCGAATTTGCCGGTGCCCTTCTCGACGACGAGGCGCAACAGCTTGCGCATCTCGATCGAGGTTTCGGGCGAAAGCACGCGCCGGCCCGGCACCGATTCGCCCGGCGCATGTTTCAAGAGCGTCGCCGGATGCAGGATGCCGCCATTCACGACGGCGCTGACGGCGGTGGCGATCTGCAAGGGGCTGACCGAAATGCCGTGGCCGAAGCCGATCGTCATGACATTGACCGGGTGCCAGGCCGCGGGAACGATCGGCGCGGCGATTTCGGGAAGCTCGAATTTCGGCTCGGTGAGGAGTCCCAGCTTCTGGAGGAAGTCGCGCTGCCGCTCCGCGCCGACGTCGAGCGCCATCTTGGCGGCGCCGATATTCGACGAATACATGAAGATCTCGGGCACCGACAGCCAGCGCCGCTGAGCGTGGTCGTCGTGAATGGTGAAGCGGCCGATATGAATGGGGTTGGTGGCGTCGTACCCGCCGGTCATCGAGGTCACATGCTCGTCGAGCGCCATGGCGACGGTGAAAATCTTGAACACCGAGCCGATCTCGTAAGTGCCGAGGGTGACGCGGTCGAACAGATTCTCGGCGGGCGAGGCCGAGGGATCATTGGGATCGAAATCCGGCAGCGAGACCAGCGCGAGCACCTCGCCGGTGTTGACGTCCATGATGATGCCGCTGCCGCCGACGGCCTTGAACTCGGCGACTTGCTTTGCGATCTCCTCGCGCAGGATCGCCTGCACGCGCAAATCGAGCGACAGCTGTACCGGCTGCCGCTGGTTGCGCAGCCGATCGTCGAAGCTGCGCTCGATGCCGGCGAGCCCCTTGTTGTCGACCCCGGCATAGCCCACGACATGCGCGGCGGTGTTGGCCTGGGGGTAGAAGCGCTGATCTTCCGGCTCGAAATCGATCCCGGGCAGGCCGAGCCGATTGATCGCATCCTGCTGGCGCGGGGTCAGGCGCCGCTTCAGCCAGACGAAGCTGCGCGTCTTGTCGGCGATGAGCTTCGCATAGATATCGGCCTCGGGCAGATCGGGCAGGACGGAAGCGAGCTTCTTCGCGGTCTCGCGCGGATTCAGCACCTCCTTGGGGTCGGCATAGAGCGAGGGCGTGCGCAAGGTCGTCGCGAGCAGCGCGCCGTTGCGGTCGATGATGTCGGCGCGGCCGGCGAGGGTGCGGGTCGCGGGAACGACGCGGGCAAGGCGCGCATCCTCGCTCTTGAAGCCGGCGACCTCGACGAGCCGTCCACCGATCACGACGAAGGCGAGGGCGAGCAGGATGCCGGTGATGATCAGCCTGGTATGGCTCGTTTCCAGCACCTGGGTGCCGGGCCCGTCTTGCGGCGCGGGTCCGCAGGGGCCGGGCCGGAAGTGACGCGGACGGCAGGGATTGGGATCGGGCGGCGTGACGGGCTTCATGGCGCGCTTCCCGCGGTGACGGGGGCGAAAGCGGCGGCGGCCGCGCCGCCGCTCACCAGCGCTTGCGGCGCGTCGGCGCGCAGCGGCACGGCGCTGAGCGGGACGATATGCGCGGCGCTGATCGGGGTGAGGTCGAGATATTGCTGGGCCAGGCCGTCGAGACGCGCGGGGCGCGTCAGGTAGCTCCATTCGGCGCCGAGAACGCGCAGGCGCTCGCGGCTGTCGGTGATCTGGCGGTTGAGCTGCGCCAGGGTCTCTTCCTGCTGCATCACCTCGTATTTGACCTGGAACATCGCGTAGCCGACGGCGAGGACCAGCAGCAGCAGGATGATCGTGCCCGGGCGGATCATGCGGCTTCTCCCCATGCGGGAGCGTCGGTGCGCTCGGCGGCGCGCAGCCGCGCCGAGCGCGCGCGCGGGTTGCGCGCGATCTCTTCGGCGCGCGGCGTCACCCCTTTGCGGTCGATGAGGCGGAAGCTTGGCGCGCGCCGCGCCTCGCGCGGGAGATGCCGGCTGGTGCCGGGCGCCGCGGCGCTGCGCAGGCGCAGGAAGGATTTGACGCGGCGATCTTCGAGCGACTGAAAGGCGACGATGGCGAGCCTTCCGCCCGGCTCGAGCATGCGCTCGGCGGCGAGGAGGCCGCGGTCGAGTTCGCCGAGCTCGTCATTGATGGCGATGCGCAGCGCCTGGAAGGTGCGGGTCGCGGGATCGATCCCGCCGCTCTCCGGCACGATGCGGCGCACGATTGCCGCGAGCTCGCCGCTGCGGCTCAAAGGCCGGGCGGCGATGATGGCGCGGGCGATGCGCCGGGCGAAGCGCTCCTCGCCGAAATCGCGGATGATCGATGCGAGCTCTTCCTCGGATGCCGTGTTGACGAGATCGGCGGCGGATCGGCCCGATCGCTCCATGCGCATATCGAGTGGCCCGTCGGCGCGGAAGGAAAAGCCGCGCTCCGCATCGTCGAGCTGCATCGATGAGACGCCGAGATCGAGAGTTATGCCGGCGAGTCGCTCGAAGCCGAGGCGGTGCAGCACCTCCTCCATCTCGCCGAAACGGGCTTCGATCAAGGTGAGGCGCTCGGCGTAAAGCGCTTGCAGCGCGCCGCCTTGGCGAATGGCCTCAGGATCGCGGTCGAGGGCGATCACGCGGCTGGCGGCGCTGCGCAGCAAGGCCTCGCTGTAACCGCCGCGTCCGAAAGTGCCGTCGAGATAAACTCCGCCGTCGCGCGGCGCTAGGGCGGCGATCACCTCGGCGAGAAGGACGGGGATATGGGTCGCGGGCGCGGTCATTTCGTCACCCGCCGCGGCGGCAGCCGCAGATGGTTCTCGCGCGCGTAGCGGCGCATCTCCTCCTGATGGCGTTGCAGCTGCGCCGGGTCCCAGATCTCGAAGGTGTGGCCACGGCCGGCAAAAGCGGCGTGCTCGGTAATTCCGGCATGCTCCAAAAGCGGCGGCGGGAGTATGATTCGGCCTTCGCTGTCGAAGGGGAGCTGGACGATGTCGGAGAGCAGCGAGGTGAGGGCGCGATAGTCGGGCGAGTATTCCTCGAGCGCGTCCGCCTGCGCCATCAGCTCGGTGACGCGCTCCATCCCCCCGGCTTCGAGCGCCGGAAGGTCGAAGGACGGATAAGCGATGATCCCATGGAAACCCTGGTCGCCGAGGGCGGCGCGGAACCCCGCCGGGACGGAAAGCCGACCCTTGCTGTCGATCTTGTTGATGAACGTCGATGCAAACGACGCCAAAACCGCTTCCCCAGAGATCCGACGACGCCCCGCGAAACGTCCCGGCGCTCGGCATTCGCCGCCATGCCTAAGCTCCCCGTGATGGGACTAATTGGGATATCATGGGATATCATGGGCTGTCAACGAATTGGCAGGCAAATTCGACGCTTAGAGGCCGACATAGCCGAAAGAAATCGCCCGTCCTCAAGTAATCACAGGGCGAGATCAAAGTTCTTTATTTGTTCTCTATGAAACGCAACCTGCGTAAGCCATGCAAGAAACGCATTGCTTGGGAAGCGCCAGACGGCCTGTAAGCCGGGTTCTGTCCTCGCCCGAAGGCGATGGATGACCATTCATCTGGGACGCCCGTCACCGGGCGCCTCGCGCGACCGACCCGGACGGCGGCGCGGAAACTCGCCCGGGCCTTGCGGCCCCGCCGTCCCTACTTGGTCTTGCTCCCGGTGGGGTTTGCCCTGCCGCCGCCGTTGCCGGCGGCGCGGTGCGCTCTTACCGCACCATTTCACCCTTGCCGCCCCGCAAAGGCACGAAGCCCTTGAAGGGGTTGGCGGTATGTTTCTGTGGCACTTTCCCTAGGGTCGCCCCCGCCGGGCGTTACCCGGCACCGTGCTTCCGTGGAGCCCGGACTTTCCTCTCCCCGCCTTGCGGCGAAAAGCGGCCATCCGGCCGTCTGGCAGGTTCAATAAGGGTCTGCGCCGCGGCGATGTCAAACACTGCGGGCGAGAATGGCGATGCGGCGCCGCGTCTCATCATCGGCAACGCCATCGCAGCGTGCCGGCCGGAAATGCCGCTGAAACGCCGTAACGACCGCCTGTGTCGGCGCATCGAGCGCGTCCGAAACCGGGCAGTCATAGCCGATCGCGCGCAGCTGGGACTGCAGCTCCTCTATCGTTGCCGCATCCGGCGTATCCGCCGCGAAATCCGGCCACAGGCCGATGCCGGCCTGGGCGAGACGCGGCCAGTCGAACAACTCGCCCGGATCCTGCTTGCGTTGCGGCGCGACGTCGGAATGGCCGAGCACCGCGCGCGGCGGCATCGGATGACGCTTCAGAATGCCGCGCGCCAGCTCCTCGAGCGCACGCATCTGCGCTTCGGGAAAGGCGCGATAGCCGAATTCATGGCCCGGATTGACCAACTCGATGCCGATCGAGGCTCCGTTGACGTCGCGGCAGTCGCGCCAGCATGACAGCCCGGCGTGCCAGGCGCGGCGCGCTTCATCGACGAGGCGCCACACCGCGCCATCCTCGTCGATGAGGTAATGCGCGCTGACCTTGGCGGCGGGATCGCACAGACGATCGAGCGCTTCCGCCGCCGTCCGCATGCCGGTGTAATGGAGGATCAGCATCTCGACCCCGCCCGCGCCGGGTCGCGCGTCGAAATTGGGCGAAGGCCGGTCGCGCAGCTTCATGGCGCTATGCTTAGCACGGGTGCAGCCGCAATTCCCTATGGCGACGGGCGGAAGACCCAGATCGCGGCCGACTCGGGGCCGCTCGCGCGGACGGCGACATAAAGCCGGTCGCGCTCCGGAACCCAGAGGGAGGTCCGCGCGCCGGCCGCGGTCGCGACACGGCCAAGCCGGACATAATCGTCCTGAGCTTTGTGGACCGCGACGAAGCCTTCGCCGCAGCTCACATAGACCCGCCCGCGCTTGGCATCGAGAAAGATGTCATCCGCATCGCCGCAGGTCTCGACGCTTGCGACAGGGCGCCCGCTCGACATGTCGTAGGCAACGAGTTTGGGCGGGCGGCGAAACACGGCAAGGATCCGCCCGCGATCGATATCGAGCGCCATGGGGAAATTCCCGCGATCGCCATGCGTTTCGATCGCGGATCGCTGTCTCTTCGCAGCAACATCGACGATCGCGATCTGTCCGGCGTCCGGCACATTGGCGAAAATCGTCTCACCCGCGGGATCCAGGCGAAAACTCTCGGGATGCGCCTTCAGTGAAATGTCGATGGCCGTGCGGTTGCTCGCCGCGTCGATCGCCGCCAGAGCCCCGCTGCCATAGCCGACCCAGACCCGAGCGTGCGCCACGTCGATGCGCACATTGTCCGCATCGTCGCCGAGCTCGATGCGGCCGCGCGGCGCGAAATCCTCGCCGCGATAGAGGTGAACCGAGCCGTCGCCCGCATTGGCGATATAGAGCGTGTCAGCCGGCGGAAAGTAGCCGACGCCTTGCGGCTCCGCGAGGCCGACGATGCGATGAATCACCGTGCGGGCTTGGAGGTCGATGACGCCGACGCTGTTATTGCCAAGCTCGGCGACGAAGAGGCGCTGACGCGCGAGGTCGATGGCGAGGTGGTCGATCCGGCCTTTGACCGCGCCGAGCGGGATCTTTGCTTCGAGGATGAGAGGCGGCTCCGCGGCCGAAGCGCTTCTTGCGAGCGGGGCGACCATCGCCAAAAGCGCGCTGCCCAATGCGATCAGCCTTCGGCTATGGACGGGCAGCGGCAATAGCGCCCTGCCAAGATGGGCACAAAGCGGGTTCGGAGAGAGGAAGAAGCGATGACGGGTCGGGTCCATGACGGCGCACTCCTCGCACAGCGAGAGTTGCGCAGAGCTTGGACGAAGGATCGTCTTGGGTGAGCCGGGAGTCTGCCCTTCCCGACGAACAAAGCCTAGGTCGCGCGCCGCGGGAATTCAAGCGGGAGCGGCTTGCTGGACGGGCTTTCGCGCGAGGTCTATTTTTGCCGCCGTCACTGGGGAGAGCCGCATGATATCGCCGACCGAGCGCATGATCGCCGAAGCCGATGGGGCGATCGGCTGGATGGTCTTCAACAACCCGGCCAAGCTCAACGCCATGTCGGCCGATATGTGGGCGGCGATTCCGACGATCATCGACGCCTTCGAGCGCGATCCCGCGATTCGCGCGATTGTGTTGAAGGGCGCGGGCGAGCGCGCCTTCATCTCCGGCGCCGATATCAACCGCTTCGAGGAGCGCCGCGCCTCGGCCGAGGCTGCAGCGCAAGACAATGCCAATCTGCGCGCCGCATTGAGCCGGCTCGAGCACGCGACCAAGCCGACCATCGCCATGATCCGCGGCTATTGCCTCGGCGGCGGCATGCTGGTGGCGATGCATTGCGATTTGCGGCTCGCGGCCGAGACGGCGCGGCTCGGCATTCCCGCGGCGAAGCTCGGCATCGCCTACACGCTTTCCGGCATGCAGAAGGTCGTCGATCTGGTGGGGCCCGCCTTCGCCAAGGAGATGCTTTTCACCGCGCGCCAGTTCAGCGGCGTCGAAGCGCAGGCAATGGGCCTCGTCAATCGCGCGGTGGCCGAGGGCGAGCTCGAAGCCTTCACGCGCTCTTATTGCGCAACGCTCGCCGAGAACGCGCCGCTCTCGATCGCCGCCTCCAAGGAAATCATCGCCGAGCTGGTGAAGCCGCGCGCCGAGATGGATCGCGCCAAATGCGAGGCGCTCGCGGCGCGCTGCATGGAAAGCGAGGATTTCGCCGAAGGGCGGCGCGCGTTTGCGGAAAAGCGCAAGCCGCAATTCCGCGGCCGCTGAGCGAAGCCGCGCCGGCGCATGGACCGCAGCGGTTCCGGCTGGCAATTTTGGATCGATCGCGGCGGCACTTTCACCGATATCGTGGCGCGCGCGCCCGATGGTCGGGTCGTCACCAAGAAGCTGCTATCTGAGAATCCTGAGCGCTATCGCGATGCGGCGATCGCCGGCATTCGCGCGATCCTCGGTCTTGCGGCGGACGATCCGCTGCCGTCAGCCGCGATCGACGCGGTCAAGATGGGGACGACCGTCGCGACCAATGCGCTCTTGGAGCGCAAGGGCGAGCGGACGCTTCTTGCCATCACCAAGGGCTTCGGCGATGCGCTGCGCATCGGTTACCAGAACCGGCCGAAGCTCTTCGCGCGCCATATCGTCCTTCCCGAGCTGCTTTATGAGCGCGTCGCCGAGATAACGGAGCGCGTCACGGCGACCGGCGAGGTGTTGACCCCGCTCGATCTCGGCACGGCGCGCGCAGCGCTAGAGGAGGCTTACGCCGCGGGCATCCGCGCCATCGCCATCGTGCTGATGCATGGCTATCGCTTTCCCGCGCATGAGGCGCGCCTCGCCGAGCTCGCGCGCGAGATCGGCTTCACCCAAATCTCGGCGAGCCATCGCGTCAGCCCGTTGATGAAGCTCGTCAGCCGCGGCGATACCACCGTAGTCGATGCCTATCTCTCGCCGATTTTGAAGCGCTATGTCGATCATGTCGCGGAAGAGCTCCAAGGCGTGCGGCTGCTCTTCATGCAATCGAATGGCGGGCTCGCCGATGCGCGACGCTTTGCCGGCAAGGATGCGATCCTCTCGGGGCCGGCGGGGGGCATCGTCGGCGCCGCGCGCACCGCCGAGCGCGGCGGGTTCCAGAAGGTCATCGCCTTCGATATGGGTGGCACCTCGACCGACGTGTCGCATTGTGCGGGCGAGTTCGAGCGCAGCTTCGAGACGCTGGTGGCGGGCGCGCGGCTGCGCGCGCCGATGATGGCCATCAACACGGTCGCGGCGGGCGGCGGCTCGATCTGTGTCTTCGATGGGGCGCGCTATCGCGTCGGACCCGATTCGGCAGGCGCCAATCCCGGCCCTGCTTGCTATCGCCGCAGCGGCCCGCTCACCGTGACCGACTGCAATCTGATGCTCGGGCGGCTCCAGCCCGACTATTTCCCCGCCCTTTTCGGGCCGTCGGGGACGGAGACGCTCGACCGCGCGGTGGTCGAGGAGAAATTTGCCGCGCTCGCACAAGAGATCGCGCAGAAGACCGGGAGCGCGCCGAGCGCGCAAGAGGTCGCGGCGGGCTTCCTCAAAATCGCGGTCGAGAACATGGCCAACGCCATCAAGCAGATCTCGATCGAGCGCGGCTATGACGCGACCGAATACACGCTCTGCTGCTTCGGCGGCGCGGGCGGCCAGCATGCCTGCCTCGTTGCCGATACGCTCGGCATGAAGCGTGTTCTCATCCACCCGCTCGCCGGCGTGCTCTCGGCCTATGGCATGGGACTCGCCGATCTGCGCGCGATCAAGGAGCACGCGGTCGAGCGGCGCCTCGACGACGCGATGCTCGGAGAGGTCTCCCGCGCGCTCGATCGGCTGGCGGCGGAAGGCGCCGCCGAGATGCGGGCGCAAGGCGTCGGCGCCGATCGCATTTCCGTGCTACGCAAGGCGCTCGTCAAATACGAAGGCACCGATGCGCCGCTCGCGGTCGATTTCGGCGATGCCGCGACGATCGCGACGAATTTCGCCGCGGCGCATGAGCAGCGCTTCGGCTTTTTGATGCCCGACAAGCCGCTCATCCTCGAAGCGGTCTCGGCTGAGATCGTCGGCGCCGGCGATGCGCCCGAAGAACAGACCGAGCCGCCGAGCTCCGAGACTTTAACGCCGCTCGCCACGGTCGCGCTGTGGAGCGGCGGCGCGATGATTGAAGCGCCGATCTATGACCGCGATCGCATGAGGCCCGGCCAGACGGTGACCGGTCCCGCGCTTATCCGCGAGGCGACCGCGACGACGGTCGTCGATGCCGGATGGCGCGCCGCGCTCGATGAGCGCCGCTATCTGGTGATGGAGCGCGTGACGCCATTGCCGCGCCGCGTCGCCATCGGCACGAGCGTCGATCCGGTGATGCTCGAGGTCTTCAACAATCTTTTCATGGCAATCGCCGAGCAGATGGGCACGGCGCTGCAGAACACCGCCTATTCGGTCAATATCAAGGAGCGCTTGGATTTCTCCTGCGCGCTCTTCGATCGGACGGGCTCGCTCATCGCCAATGCACCGCATATCCCGGTGCATCTCGGCTCGATGGGCGAAAGCGTGCGCACCATCATCCGCGCGCATGGCAAGGGCGTCAGCGGAAAGCCGATGAAGCGGGGCGACGTCTATGCCTTGAACGCGCCCTACAATGGCGGCACGCATCTGCCCGACGTCACCGTCATCACGCCGGTCTTTGCCGAAAGCGACAAGCGCGGCGAGGCAGAGCCGATCTTCTACGTCGCCTCGCGCGGCCATCACGCCGATATCGGCGGCATCACGCCCGGCTCGATGCCGCCGCAAAGCCGACATATCGACGAGGAGGGCGTGCTGATCGACGATTTCCTTCTCGTCGCAGAAGGCCGTTTCCGCGAAGCCGAGACCCTCGCGCTGCTATCGGGCGCCAAATACCCCGCGCGCAACCCGGCGCAGAACATCGCCGACTTCAAAGCGCAGATCGCGGCGAGCGAGAAGGGCGTGCAGGAGCTTCATCGCATGGTGCGGCATTTCGGCCTCGACGTGGTCGAGGCCTATATGCGCCATGTCCAGGACAATGCCGAGGCCGCGGTGAAGCGCGCGCTGAAGACGCTGAAGAGCGGCGCCTTCACCTACACCATGGACGACGGCGCGAAAATCTGCGTCCGCGTCGCGGTCGATCATGCGAGGGAGCGCGCGACCATCGATTTCACCGGCACCAGCGCGCAGCTGCCGACCAATTTCAACGCGCCCTCGGCGATTTGCATGGCGGCCGTGCTCTATGTCTTCCGCACCTTGGTCGATGACGAAATTCCGTTGAATGGGGGCTGCCTCAAGCCGCTCGAGGTGATCATTCCGCCGGGCTCGATGCTCAATCCGCGCTATCCCGCCGCGGTCGTCGCCGGCAATGTCGAGACCTCGCAATGGATCACCGACGCGCTTTATGGAGCGCTCGGCGTGATGGCGGCGGCGCAGGGCACGATGAACAATTTCACCTTCGGCAATGCGCGGCATCAATATTACGAGACGATCTGCGGCGGCTCTGGCGCGGGTCCGGGATTCGCCGGCACCGACGCCGTCCACACGCATATGACGAATACGCGGCTGACCGATCCGGAGATTCTTGAATGGCGGTTTCCGGTGCTGCTCGAAGACTTCGCGCTGCGGCGCGGCTCGGGCGGCGCCGGTCAGTGGCGTGGCGGCGATGGCACGGTGCGGCGGATTCGTTTTCGCGAAGCCATGACCGCGGCCATCCTCGCGAGCCATCGCCAAGTCCCGCCCTATGGGCTCGAAGGCGGCGGCAGCGGCGCTCCCGCGCGCAACTGGGTTGAGCGCGTGGACGGCAGTCGCGAGGAATTCGGCGGCACGCATGCCACCCAAATGAAACCTGGCGATGTCTTCGTCATCGAAACGCCGGGCGGCGGCGGCTATGGAAAAGCGTGAAGGAGGCTTCCATGCGCAGAGCGACAGGCTGGTTGATCGCGGGCCTCTTTCTTCTGGCGCCGGCCGCGGCGCGCGCGGACGGGTTGTGGACTCTCTACGCGACCTTGCAGTCGAAAACCTGGGTCGATCTTACCCATCCTTTCGACACCGACATTCCGCATTGGAAGGGCTTCGAGCCCATGACCCGCAAGATCATCTATGATTACGACAAGGACGGGTTCCGCGCCGAGCTCTTCTGCCATGTCGGGCAATGGGGCACGCATGTCGATCCGCCGGTGCATTTCCAC
>DATNGG010000056.1:0-3165 GCA_035605975.1 Allostellaceae bacterium
GTGGCGAGCTGGTCGACGAAGCTTGCGAAATCGATGGCCGTCATGCCGCCCGGCCTATCGGAGGCCGCCGCTGCCGGCAACTGGAACCCTTACCACGGAACTGCATGCCCATTTGCCCGATTCGCTGGCCCTCTGGCGTCATTTTGTGGCATCTCGGCAACGAACGAGGGCAAATAGTTGATTTCCTAAGAGAAAGGGCGATCCACAGCCATGCAAATCTGCATGCAGTTCGGCGTCCAAAGTATTGATTTTTGTGCGTCGCGGTGTAAATTATTGCAATGCGGTAGCGAGAGCTACCGTTGCCCTCCTTGGGCGTTTCCTCCCTAGACTTGGGCCGCTTGCACCCGCGAGCGGCCCCTTTTTTTAGATATCAGCAATCAGCATCGGGCATCGGGAAACACATCTTTCTGATCCCCGTATGTTGGCGCCTGGCCGCTACTCAGCGGCGGCCCGATAAGGCCGCAGCTCTTCCAGCGGGATCTCACCCAGCCGCCGCGCCAGTGTGTCGAAATCGGCCCCCAGGCGCGCGAAGTTCTCCGAACGCTGGTAGCGCCGCTCGTCCATGTAAAGCGCACGGTTGATCTCGAGCTGGATGGCGTGCAGCCCGGCGGCCGGGTTGCCGTAATGCTCGGTAATGAAGCCGCCGGCATAAGGCTTGTTGCGGGAGACGCTATAGCCGAGCCCGCGCAATGTCGCTTCCACGGTCTCCGCCACCGCGCCGACGCAGCTGGTGCCGTAGCGGTCGCCGAGCACGAATTCCGGCCGCGGCCGCTCGTCCTTTTGGCCGGCGGTCGAGGGCATGGAATGGCAATCGACCAGCACGGCGGCGCCGAAATCGCGGTGCAGGCGCGTGAACAGACGCCGCAGCGCCCGGTGATAGGGCTTGTACAGGCTCTCGATGCGGGCAAGCGCGTCGTCAACCGGGATGCGCTGGTCGTAGATTTCCTGCGCGTCGCCGACGACGCGCGCCACGGTGCCAAGCCCGCCGGCGACCCGCATCGAGCGCGTGTTGGCGAAGGAGGGCAGGCGGCCATCGAACATGCGCGGATCGAGTTCGTAGGGCTCGCGATTCACGTCCACGAAGCAGCGCGGAAAATGCGCCCGCATCAGCGGGAAGCCTTGGCCCACCACGCCCGAAATCAACGCGTCGACGAAACTGTCCTCGGAGCGGCGCAGCGCGGCGATATCGAGGCGCGAAACGGTGAGGAACTCGCGCGGATAGATCGACCCGCTATGTGGCGAGTTGAACAAAACCGGCCCGCGATAGGCGGCCGGCTCCATGATCTCGAAGGGCGGGTCGAGCTCGTCGCGGATTTCGCTCATAGGCGGCGTTGGTCACTCGGGCCCGCAGCAGGGCCATGGGTTTCGGCGCGTGGGCGCGGCGGGCGCAGCCCTTTATACTATCTATTGTCCATGGGCGGATGGATAAAGCCAAGCCGTGCTTTCGGTTCACCCGATATTTACCCGCCATAAGCCTTAATCGCCGGGCACGGGGGCCGGCCATCGGGGAACGGCTGGACGGGGTATTGTGGCGTATGTCGAAAATCCTCCTGGCTGAAGACGACACGGATATGCGGCGCTTTCTGGTCAAGGCGCTGGAGAACGCCGGATTCGACGTGACCTCCTACGACAACGGGCTGTCGGCCTATCAAAGGCTGCGCGAGGAGCCGTTCGAGCTTTTGCTGACCGATATCGTGATGCCGGAAATGGACGGTATCGAGCTGGCGCGGCGGGCGGCGGAGCTCGACCCCGACATCAAGATCATGTTCATCACCGGCTTTGCCGCGGTAGCGCTCAACGCGGATTCGAATGCCCCCAAGCACGCCAAGGTGCTATCCAAGCCCGTCCACCTGCGCGAACTGGTCAGCGAAGTGCATAAGATGCTGGCAGCGTGAGTCTGTCATTTCGGGTTCGCGCCTTCGGCGCGTCCTAGAATGGCAGGGTTTGTTGCCCGGCTTGCTTCACCCAGCCGGAGCCGATAGATCAACCGCCGGAACGGGCGCGTAGCTCAGCGGAAGAGCACCTCCTTGACATGGAGGGGGTCACAGGTTCGATCCCTGTCGCGCCCACCATCCTGCTTCGGGCTTGCGCGCTTCGCAGGATTTGCGCATTCGCAGCACGCGAAGCAGGATGCCCGCTGAAGCTTTAGCGAAGGCGAGCCGGGTCCATGGACTTCACCACCATCAAAATCGACCGGCGCGGGGCGGTGGCGCGGCTGACGCTGTCGCGCCCGGAGCGTGCCAACGCGCTCAACGCGGCGATGCTCGGCGAGATCAACGCCGCGCTCGACGCGCTCGAACGCGACGGCGACGTGCGCGTGTTGATCGTGACCGGGGCAGGGGCGGCCTTCTCCTCCGGCTTCGATCTCAAGGAGCAGATGGAGCGCCGCCCCGCGGGCGTCGAGCAATGGCGCGCGATCTTGCGCAAGGACTTCGACACTATCATGCGCTTCTGGCATTTCCCGCGCCCGACCATCGCGGCGGTGCGTGGGCCATGCCTCGCCGGCGCCTGCGAACTGGCGCTCGCCTGCGACATTACCATCGCCGCCGACGACGCCTTCTTCGGCGAGCCGGAATTAAAATTCGGCGCCGGTATCGTGGCGATGCTCTTGCCCTGGGTGGTCGGTCCGAAGATCGCCAAGGAAATCATCTACACCGGCGAGGACCGCATCTCGGCCTCGCGCGCGCGAGAGATCGGCATGGTCAACCGCATGGTGCCGGCGGCGGAGCTCGAGGCGACCGCGTTTTCCATCGCCGAGCACATCGCCGCGGTCGATCCCCAACTTGTCAAGGAAACCAAGCGCGCGATCAACCGCGCCTTCGAGGCGCAGAACATGCTTTCTGCCTTGGAAGAGGCGCTGGCGATCGACCTCGCCATCGAAGGCGCCGGCTCGCCGGACAAGGTGCAGTTCATGGAAATCGCCCGCCGCGACGGTCTCAAGGCCGCACTCGCCTGGCGCGACGCGCGCTTTCCGGCGCGCAAGCCACAGGCGACATGAGCGGCGCGCTCGGCGAATTGCTCGCGGCGGCGCTGGCCTCGCTCGCGCATCCGGTCGAGAGCACCAATGGCGAGCGGCAAGGCGGCGGGCAATTGCGCGTGCTGGCCGACCGCGTCGCAGCCGCGCTCAAGGCGAAGGGCGTTAGGCCCGCCGAGCCGGTGCTACTG
>DATNGG010000057.1:0-10607 GCA_035605975.1 Allostellaceae bacterium
AAGGCGCGGCGCGGCGCCGGCGAATTCGGCGGTGAAGCCCGCGGCTTTGTCCGCGCCGGCGATCACCCGGCGCACGAGCGGCGACTGGGCGAGCGACAACCCGCCGATCTCGTCCTGAACCGACGGGTAGAGCGCCAAGGCTTTGCCGTCACGGCGCAGCAAGGCGATGCCGCTGTCCGGGCCAAGAGCGATCGAGCGGTAGAAATCCTCGAAATAGCTCAGCCGGATGGCTGCCGTCACCGTCCCGAGATAGGCCCCGTCCGGAGCGTACAGCGCACGGCCGATATAGAGCGTCCAGGCGCCGGTGCGGATGCTGCGAACCGGCGTGCCGATGAGGAGCGCCTTATCGGCCGGATCATGCGCGACGACGACATGCTCGCCGGATGCATTGCCGAGCGGCTCGATCGGCCATGCGCGGGACGAATTGAGCACTTTCCCCGCGGCGTCGTTGATCGCGAGCGCTTCGACCTGCGGCAGGTTGCTGCGCTCGAGCTCGAGATAACGGTGCGTGTCGATCCCCGCGAGCTTCAGGCGCAGCGCTTGCGGGGTCGCGATTTTCATGTCGGCGATATCTTGCTGCATTTCCGCGAGCATCACATCGACCGACTGGAACGAGCGCGCGGTCTCCTCGGCGAGAACCAGCGAGACATTGGCAAGGGTGCGCTGGGCGTTCTCGAAGGTGGTCTCATAGAGCGTCCACACCGCGAAGGCGGCTGCGAGCAGCATGACCACGACGCCGCCGATCCCGGTGACAGCAAGTAACCGGTTCGTCGATCGAATGAAGAACGCCCTATTCGGCAACACGGAATCCCCAATCCCACTCCGCCGAGCGCGCGCCAGGCGATCGGCAGGCCGTTTGGGATAAAGTCTCCGCCGCCACGGTTAAGCGGCGGTTAATCGTCGGCCTCGGCAGGAGCAGGGATCGAGCCGCGCCGCGCCTCAGGTTGTCGCCGCGACCCCACGCCGGTATGGTAGACGCCGGCAAAGCCGAGGGGAGGAATCAATGGCGCCAGCGCCGCATATCATCGACGTCCATCATCACTTCGTTCCGCCCGCGTATAAGGCCGCGGTGCAGCCGAAACGCCGCTTCCAGCCCTGCATGGAAGCCTGGACGGTCCAAGGATCGGTCGAAGACATGGACAAGGCCGGCGTCGCGACGGCGCTCGTTTCGATCACCCTCCCCGGCCTCCATTTCGGCAGCAACGAAGAGTCGCGCCGCCTCACCCGCATCTGCAACGATTACGCGATGGAGATGGCGCGCAACTATCCCGGGCGCTTCGGCCTCTTCGCCGCCCTGCCCTGGCCGGATGTCGAGGGCTCGCTCGCCGAGCTCGCCTATGCGCTCGACACGTTGAAGGCTGACGGGATCGGGCTTTACACCAGCTACGACACCAAATGGCTGGGCCACGCCGATTTCGCGCCGCTCTTCGAGGAATTGAACCGTCGCAAGGCGGTGGTTTACACCCACCCGGTCTGCGCGCCCTGCTGCCAAGGCCTCGTTCCCGAGATCAATGAGTCGATCATCGAATACGGCACCGACACGACGCGCACGATCTCGAGCTTGCTCTTCACCGGCAGCGCTGCACGCTATCCCAACATCAAATGGATTTTCTCGCATGCCGGCGGCACCATGCCGTTCCTCATCGAGCGGCTGGTCAATCTCGCCAAGGCGCCGCCCTTTGCGGCGAAGCTCCCCAACGGGCTGATGCACGAGCTGCAGCGCTTCTATTACGACACGGCGCAGGCCTCGAATCCCTCTTCCTTGGGCTGCTTGCGGACGATCGTGCCGACCTCGCAGATCATGTTCGGCACGGACTATCCGTTCCGGCTTTCGATCGAGCATGTCGAGGGCCTTGCCGGCTGCGGCTTCAGCGCCGGTGATTTGAAGGCCGTCCATCGCGACAACGCACTGCGCCTGCTCCCGAAATGGAGCCGATGATCCGCCCCAAAGCGACAGCCGCGCGGCGCCCGCGCTGACACGGCGCGGTGGGCTCCATGGCCATCATCGACGTCCATCATCATTTCGTTCCGGCGGCCTATAAGGACGCGCTGACCGCGGCGGGCGATGCTTGCCCGCCGCCGGGTTTCCAGGCGCCGCTGCGCCAGTGGAGCGCGGCACGCTCGCTCGAGGATATGGAGAAGGGCGGGACGGCGAGCGCGATGCTCTCGATCACGACGCCCGGCATTCATCTCGGCGACGATCGCGCCGCGCGCAAGCTCGCCCGCGCTTGCAACGAGGCGGGAGCGCGGCTCGTGGCCGATCATAAAAATCGCTTCGGGCTCTTCGCCGCGCTGTCTTTGCCCGATATCGATGGCGCTCTCGCCGAGATCGCCTATGCGCTCGACAACCTGAAGGCCGACGGCATCGGGCTTTACACCAATTACCGCGCGAAATGGCTGGGCCATGAGGATTTTGCGCCGATCCTCGCCGAGCTCGACGCGCGCAAGGCGGTGGTCTTCGTTCACCCGACCTCGGTCGATTGCTGCTCCGGGCTGCAGCCCGAATACAATGACGCGACGATCGAATACGGCACCGACACCACGCGCACCATCGGCAGCTTGGTGTTTTCGGGCGCCGCATCGCGTTATCGCAACATAAGGTGGATTTTCTGTCATGGCGGCGGGACCATGCCCTATCTGATCGAACGCTTTCTCACCCAGGCGAAGCGCATGGATCATCCCGAGCTTCTACCCGACGGCGTACTCCATGAGCTCCATCGCTTCCACTACGACATCGCGCAAGTCGCCCATCCCGCGCCGATGAGCTGCTTGAAGCGCGTCGTGCCGACGAGCCAGATCGTCTTCGGTACCGATTATCCCTATGGCATTGGCAGCCTCGGCCACGCCAAAGGCCTGCGTGCCTGCGAGTTCACCGACTCGGAATTCACCGCGATCGAGCGCGGCAACGCGCTTCGGCTCCTGCCCCGCTTCGCGGGCTGAGCCGCCGGCCTGGCGCCGCCGCGAAAACGTGCCGCTGCCGGCAATTTTCCGGGAATAAACGCGCGGCTTCCCCGGTCTTCATCGGGGGAAAGCCGTGTCGCGGAGCCGACGCCGTGTTAGACTTCCTCTTCGCAGAACGGCGCGCGGCGAAAATCGGCATGGCCTCCCCACAACCCATGGCTTCCTTCGAAGCCATTGCTCTCCCGCATTTGGGAGCGGCCTACAATTTGGCGCGGTGGCTGATGCGCAATGCGGACGATGCCGAGGATGTGGTGCAGGAAGCGATGTTGCGCGCGCTGACCTATTTCGATGGCTTCCGCGGCACGAATTTCCACGGCTGGCTCTTACAAATCGTGCGCAACACGGCCTATTCATCGCTCCGGCTCAATCGCGGCGTCCGCATTGTCTCGCTCGATGCCGCGCCGGGCGGCACCGACGAGACGGAGGCCGCGATCCCCGAGCTACCCGATCCCGGCGATGATCCCGAAACCGCGCTCCTGCACGAGCGCGACCGGCAGCTCCTCGATCGGCTGCTGGAGCGCCTGCCCGTCGAGCTGCGCGAGGTGGTGGTGCTGCGCGAGCTGCAAGAGCTCAGCTACAAGGAGATCGCGCAGATCACCGAGGCGCCGATCGGCACCGTGATGTCGCGGCTGTGGCGCGGGCGCCGTCTCCTCACGGCGGCGGCTGGAGCCTCGAGCGCGGCGGAGAAGACCGCATGACCGAGCATTGCGACATGGCCTTGCTGGTCCAAGCCGATTTCGACGGCGAGCTCGATGCCGCGCAGGCGGCATCGCTCGCGGCGCATCGCGAGGCTTGCCCGATCTGCCGCTCGACCTATCTCGAGCTCCAGCAGCTCCGCGAGCGGGTCCGCAGCGAGGTGACCGATCATCGGCCCAGCACGGCGCTGCGCGACAGGATCATCCGACAGATTGCCGCGGCGGCACCGCCTGCTGAGGCGGGCGTGAGCGTGGCGCGCCCTGCGCGAGTGCGAGCCTGGCCCTGGCGCGCGGCGGCGAGCTTTGTCGCGGGTGCTGCCTTGGCGGCATCGGTGACGCTAATGGTGATTCCGGCCGGCCAGGGGCCGATCCTTGCCGAGCAAGTGGTCGCAAGCCATATCCGCTCGCTCGAGCCCGGCAATCAGCCGGGCGTGATCTCGACCGATCGCCACACGGTGAAGCCGTGGTTCGACGGCAAGCTCGACTACGCCCCGCCGGTCAAGAACCTCGCGGATAAGGGTTTCCCCTTGCTCAGCGGACGGCTCGACTATCTCGACGGACGGCCGGTGGCGGCGCTCGCCTATGCGCGCGCCAAGCATCCGATCAATCTCTTCCTTTGGCCCGATCACGGTCCCGATGCCGCGCCGAGCGTCAGCGAGCGCGACGGCTACACCGTGATCCATTGGCGCCGCGACGGGCTGGCGCTCTGGGTGGTGTCCGACGTCGAGACGAGCGAGCTCGAGAGCTTCGTGCGCCTCTGGAACGCCAGCCCCTAAGAGCGCGGGTTAGATCGTCGCGAGCGCCTGATCCAAATCCTCGATCAAATCCTGCGGATCCTCCAGGCCGACGGAGAAGCGCACGAGCGCGTCGGAAATGCCCAGCGCCTGACGATCCTCCGGCTTCAGCCGGTTATGCGTCGTGGTCGCGGGATGGGTCACGAGGCTCTTGCTGTCGCCGAGATTGTTCGAGATCCGAGCGAGCTTCAGCGCATTGAGGAAGCGAAACGTCTCGGCCTTGTCGCGTCCCGCCTCGAACACCACGACCGTGCCGGCGCCGCTCATCTGCTGCTTCGCCAGCGCGTGTTGCGGATGGCTCTCCAATCCCGGATAGCGCACGCTCGCGACGCGCTTGTGACGCTCGAGGAATTGCGCGATCGCCAGCGCGCTGGCGCATTGCTGCGTCACGCGCAGATCGATGGTTTCAAGGCCCTTGAGCAACAGCCAGGCGTTGAACGGCGACAGCGCCGGACCGGTGTGACGCAGGAACGGCGCCAATTGCTCGAGAATGAATTTCTTCGAGCCGAGCACGGCGCCGCCGAGGCTGCGCCCTTGGCCGTCGATATGCTTGGTCGCGGAATAGACGACGATGTCGGCGCCGAGGCTCAACGGCTTTTGCAGGAGCGGCGAGGCGAAGACATTGTCGATGACGAAAACCCCGCCCGCCGCATGGGTGAGCTCGGCGACGGCTTTGAGATCGACGAGCTCGAGGCCGGGATTGGACGGGCTTTCGCAAAAGGTCGCGGTGACGCCGCCTTTGACGGCGCGCTTCCACTGATCGAGATCGCGGCCATCGACCAGAACCGCCTCAATGCCGTATTTGGGTAGAATGTTCTGAAGGATGTGGAGGCACGAGCCGAACAAAGCGCGCGAGGCGACGACCTTGTCGCCGGCCTTCAAGAAACACGCGAAAGCGGCGAAGACCGCGGCCATGCCCGAGGCGGTCGCGCGGCACGCCTCGGCGCCTTCGAGCAACCGCAAGCGCTCCTCGAACATGGTGATGGTCGGATTGGCGTAGCGCGAATAGACATAACGCTGCCCGTCATTCTTGAAGGCAGCCTCTGACTCTTCCGCCGTGCGATAGACATAGCCTGAGGTCAGATAGAGCGCCTCGCAGGTCTCCTCGAACTGCGAGCGCAGCTGCCCGCTATGCGTCAGAACCGTCCGAGGACGCCAGCCCGCGGAATGCTCGGGATCGATCAAAGCCATCTCGTCTCTCCTTTTCTTCTCGTGCCGCTCGGGACGGCGCGGACAATAAAAAAGCCCTGAACCGCGAGGGTCAGGGCTTTGACGAGCCTCCGACCTTTTAGCGGTTGTTTTAACGTGGCCGCAAGCCGGTCGGCTTCAAATCACCACGACGAAGCCAACTTGCGCGACGGCACGTCTGGAGTCAAGCGCGTCTTTGCCGCGGGATTGGTTTCAAGATCGAGCGCGGGCGGGCGCAGCGAGGCTCAGACCGGTGCCGGCGGCGGACCGGCCGGCAGGATGAAATGCAGCGCGAAAAGCGCGACCACGAAGGCGAGCAGAGCCGCGCCGATATAATCGTATCTGTCCCAGCGACGCATCTTGCGAGTATCGCACCGCGAGGCGCCCGCGTGAAGCGGCGCGGAAGCGATGAGGCGCTTGCGTCGGCGGCGGCGAAAAGCGCAAAAGATTAACCGGTCAAGCCATCGAGCGCCGCGGCCAGCCGGTCATACCATTCCGCCTGATCGGCCGGAGTGAAATGCGCATTGGCGGGGCTGGGATTCGGCACGACGAAGAGCGGCGTCGGCCCCAGCCGCATGGGCTGCAAGCCGAGGAGCGGCGCGGCGCCAGTGGGTGCAAGAAGACGGTAAAGCGGCCGATAGGCGGTGAGGCCATGCAGGCAAGCGATGCGCGGCCGCGCCTCCGCGAGCTTTTCCGCCAGCGCTTCGGCGCCGGCTTCGAGCTCCCAGCGCGACAGCTCGGCGGCGCGCGCGCTTGGCCGCTTGACGAGATCGGTGAAGCCGATGCCATGCGCCGGGAGCTGCGTGTCATGCTCGGGCAAGAGCCGCTCGAGCCCCAGCGCCGCGCGCGCCTTGGCGCTTAAGCGCGAGCGCGAAAAGGCCGGCCAGAAGCGGTTGGTTGGCCGCGCGAAGTAATGTCCCTTCGCGACCGAATAGAGCGAGGGATTGATGCCGACGAAGACGAGATCGAGGCCCGGGCGGAGCAGGTCGGGCAAGGTCGCGGGCTTGGCTGCTGCCTGCTTTGCGATGATGTTCGCCGTCACGGCACGGGCAGCAGCGCCGTCGTCCCGGGATCGAGCTGCATATCGAACGCCGCCAGAAGCAGCGCCGTACCGGCATAGTTGCCCATGAGCTCGACAATGTCGACGAGGCCGCGCGCGCCGAACTGCGTCAGGGCGCGCGCATAGGTCGCCGAGCCGAGCCGCTTGGTCCGAAACAGCTCGCGGCCCAATTCGACGATGATCGCATCCTTTGCGTCGAGCCCGGTTGCCGGCTTGCGGAATTTCACCACATCGATGATCGCTTGGGTCAGCCCTTCCTTCAGCGCCTCGGGCTCATGCGCCGCCCATTCGAAGCGGCTGTCGCATTCGCGCGCCGTGACGAGGATGGCGAGCTCGCGCACGCGCCCGCCCAACCCGGATTCGTACCGCAGATAGCGATTGACCGGCCGCACCAGCGCCGCGAGCGCGGGCGAATGAAGCTGGATGCCGGCCGGACCTTTGAGGCCGCGGATCGTGCCGCCTTTCGGGTCGGTCGCCTGGTCGTAAATGCGCTTGCCGGCCTCGTCCAAATCCTCGCGCTTCGGCAGAGGCAGGCGGCAGCCGGATTGCGGATCGATATCGTTGCCCGTCATGATTGGTGTTCCCTCCCAGAGATCGATTACGGCAGCTCGAACAGGCCGGCCGCGCCCATCCCGCCGCCGACGCACATAGTGACGACGACGCGCTTGGCACCGCGCCTTTTGCCTTCCAACAGCGCGTGGCCGGTCATCCGCGCCCCGCTCATTCCGTAAGGATGGCCGATCGCGATGGCGCCGCCATCGACATTGTAGATCGCGGGATCGATGCCGAGCCGATCCCGGCAATAAAGCGCCTGCACCGCGAAAGCTTCGTTCAACTCCCACAGGTCGATATCCGCGAGCTTGAGACCGTGGCGCGCCAGCAGCTTGGGGATGGCGAAGACCGGGCCGATCCCCATCTCGTCGGGCTCGCAACCCGTCACCACCGCACCGCGATAAAGGCCGAGGATGGGCAACCCGCGCTGTTCGGCAAGGCTCCGCTCCATCACGACGCAAGCAGAAGCGCCGTCGGACAATTGGCTCGCATTGCCGGCCGTGACGCTGCCGCCGGGCTTCACCGGCTGGAGCCCCGCCAGCCCCTCGGACGAGGTCTCCGGCCGATTGCCTTCATCGCGAGCCAGCGTCACCGCTTCGAGCGAGACCTTGCCGCTATCGCGATCGGCGATTTTCTTGTGCGTCGCGAGCGGCACGATTTCGGCGTCGAAGCGCCCAGCGGTTTGTGCCACAGCGGTACGCTTTTGCGAGGCGAGCGCATACTCGTCCTGTGCCTCGCGCGAGACCTTGTAGCGCTGCGCCACGATTTCGGCGGTATCGAGCATCGGGAGGTAAATTTCAGGCTTTGCTCGCTGCAGCACCTCGTCGACCGGCTCGTAGCTTTGCGCGAGCGCGTTGGGCACGGTCGAGATCGATTCGACACCGCCCGCAACCGCCGCCGCGACGCCATCGACGATGATGCGCTGCGCCGCGATCGAGATCGCCATGAGGCCCGAGCTGCAAAACCGGTTGACCGTCTGCGCCGCCGCCGTCACCGGCAGCCCCGCGCGCAAGGCGCCGAGCCGCGCGATATTGGAGCCGGTCGAGCCCTCGGGAAAGCCGCAGCCCAAAATCACGTCCTCGATCTCGGCGGGATCGATCGCCGCGCGCTTCACCGCATGGCCGATCGCATGCGCCGCCAGCTCGACCCCGTGGGTCGCGTTGAAGGCGCCGCGCACCGCCTTGCCGATCGGCGTGCGCGCGGTCGAGACGATGACGGCTTCGCGCAATGCGCTCTCCTCGAGCGAAGTCTTCCCTGGACGCGGGGCAAGCGGCGGACGAAAATCGCCCGCAAGCCGAGGATATGGGGTAATGCGGGTCTTTGCCAATCTCGATGCCGTGCGGCGCGCCGTCGGCGAGACGATCGGACCGGGAGAATGGGTGACGATCGATCAGGCGATGATCGATCGATTCGCCGAGGCGACCGGCGATTTCCAATGGATCCATGTCGACCGCGCGCGCGCCGCCGCCTCGCCGCTCGGCTCGACCATTGCACATGGCTTCCTGACGCTGTCGCTGCTGCCGCGCCTCGGCAATGCGCTCTACCGCATCGACGGGATTTCGGCGCGGCTCAATTACGGCTGCAACAAGGTGCGTTTTACCTCGCCGGTCAAGGCGGGCCGGCGCGTGCGCGCGTCTTTCAAATTCCTTTCGACCGAGGACGCGCCGCAAGGCGTGCGCCTCACCATCGCGGCGACGGTCGAGCTCGAAGGCTCGGCCAAGCCCGCTTGCGTTGCCGAGCAGATCGCGCTGCTGATCAAGGATGAGGGCGCGCAAGCGTGACGGAGGCGCAAATCCCGGTTTTGATCGCCGGCGGCGGTCCCGTCGGTCTTGCGCTCGCAATCGAGCTCGGCATGGCCGGCATTGTCTGCACCGTGGTCGAGCGCCGCGACGGCACGGTCTCGGTGCCGAAGATGAGCGGCCTCTCGATCCGCAGCATGGAATTGAACCGCCGCTGGCGCATTGCCGAGAAGGTCAAGCGCGCCGGCTGGCCGCAGACCCGGCCCCATGATTTCGTCTACTGCACCAGCATGACCGGGCCCGAGCTCGCGCGGTTCAAGGTGCCGCCTTATGCCGAGACCCATATCCCCTTCACGCCTGAGCCCGGCGCGGGCTGCGCGCAGATCTTCTACGACCCGATCCTCTTGGAGCGCGCGCGCTCGCTGCCGCTCGTCACGATTCGCCACATGACAAGCCTCGACCGCTTCGAGCAAGACGCCGAAGGCGTGCGCGCAACGGTGACCGATCGCACGACCGGCCAGAGGGAGACGATCGCGGCACGCTATCTCGTCGGCTGCGACGGCGCCGACGGCACGGTCGTCACCGCCCTCGGCTTCGGCTATCAGGGCCTCGGCATTGTTTCGAACAGCATCAATATCTATTTCCGCTCGCGCGAGCTCATGGTGATTCACGACAAGGGCTGGGCGCGTTTTTTCCGCTTCACCGATGCGGGCGGCACTTGGGGCGAGATCATCGGCATCGACGGAGAGGAAACCTGGCGGCTGTCCGTGCTGAAGGCGGTGTCCGGCGCGACACCGGACGATTACATGCGGCGTCTCGCAGGCCGGGACTTCGATTACGAGATTCTGTCGGTGATGAGCTGGGAACGGCGCGAGCGTGTCGCCGAGCATTACCGCGATCGCCGTGTCTTCATCGCCGGCGATGCTGCGCATCAGAATTCGCCGACGGGCGGTCTCGGACTGCATACCGGGCTTGCCGACGCCCTCGATCTTGGCTGGAAGCTCGCGGCGGTGCTCAAAGGCTGGGGTGGACCGCATCTGCTCGACGCCTACGAGGCCGAGCGCCAGCCCATTGCGCTCCACAATGTCCGCGTCTCGACCGACGAGTTCAATATCATGGTCGCGCTGCCGACGAGCGAGGACATCGCCGCGCCGACGCCGGCAGGCACGGACGCGCGCGAGCGCTTTCTCGAGGCCTTCATCCGCACCGGCCGCGGCCGCAGCGCGATCTTCACCGAGAATCTGCGCCTCGGCTATTGCTACGAGCCGTCGCCGATCTGCGTTCCGGACGGCACCAAGCCCATTCCGTTCGAGACGCCCGAATTCGTCGCTGCGGCGAGGCCTGGCACGCGCGCGCCGCATGCCTGGATCGGTGAGAACCGCTCGACACTCGATCTCTTTGGGCAAGGCTTCGTGCTGCTCCGCCTGGGCTCCTCGCCGCCTTCGAGCATGGCGCTCGTCGAGGCCGCCAAGACGCGCGGCGTCCCGCTGAAGATCGTCGATCTGAAAGATGAGAGGATCGCCGCGCTCTATGAGCGATCGCTCGTGCTGGTGCGCCCCGATGGGCATGTCGCCTGGCGCGACGATCGGCCGCCGGCCGATGCGCTTGCCCTCATCGA
>DATNGG010000058.1:0-4205 GCA_035605975.1 Allostellaceae bacterium
TCGCTCAGCAGGATTACGAGGCCCGCTATGGCAAGGCGAAGGGTTGAAGCAAGAGGCGCGATCACCCGCGGCACAACCAATGTGTTCGCCGATCTCGGCTATGCGGATGCAGAGGAGCGCCAGACGAAGCTGCGTCTCGCCTATGCGATCAACCAGCTCGTGGCCGAACGCCGCTTGACGCAAACGGGCGCAGCATCGGCGCTTGGTATCAATCAGCCCAAGGTCTCGGCGCTGCAACGCTACAAGCTCGAGGGATTCTCGGTCGAGCGGTTGATGACATTCCTGACGGCGCTTGGCCAGGACATCGAGATCGTCATCCGGAAAAAGCCGCGTTCGCGGCCGGCGGCGCGCATCACCGTAGTGGCTGCCTGAAACGGGGAGCCCCCTACTCCACCGTCACGCTCTTGGCGAGGTTGCGCGGCTGGTCGACATCGGTGCCCTTGGCGACCGCGACGTGATAGGCCAAGAGCTGCGCCGGAATGGCGTAGAGCAGCGGCGCGACGAACGGGTCGCAGCGCGGCACCTCGATCGCCTCGGTCAATTGCCCGTCGAGCCGGGCGAGACCTTCGCGATCCGAGATCATCACCACCTTGCCGCCGCGCGCCAGCACCTCCTGCACGTTCGACAAGGTCTTCTCGAAGAGATCGTCCGAGGGCGCCAGCACGACGATCGGCACGCGCGCATCGATGAGCGCGATCGGCCCGTGCTTCATCTCGCCGGCGGCGTAGCCCTCGGCGTGGATGTAGGAAATCTCTTTCAATTTCAGCGCGCCTTCGAGCGCCAGCGGATAGGCGGTGCCGCGGCCGAGATAGAGCACGTCGCGCGCCTCGGCGAACCAGCTCGCCATCGCCTGGATGCGCTCGTCATGGTTCAGCACTTCGCTCGCGCGCGAGGGCACTTCGGTGAGCGCCGTCGAAAGCCGCGCCTCGGTCGCGCGGTCGATCTTGCCGCGCGCCCGCGCCATGGCGATCGCAAGGCAGGCGAGCACGACGAGCTGCGTCGTGAAGGCCTTGGTCGAAGCGACGCCGATCTCGGGCCCGGCATGGGTTGCGAGCACCGCATCGGCCTCGCGCGCGATCGAGCTTTCGGGCTGGTTGACGAGGGCGACGATGCGCTGGTTCTGGCTCTTGGCATAGCGCAGCGCCGCAAGCGTGTCGGCGGTCTCGCCCGATTGCGAGATGAAGAGCGCGAGCCCGCCCGGCGGCATCTCGGGCGCGCGATAGCGGAATTCCGAGGCGATATCGACCTCGACCGGAAGCCGCGCCAGCTGCTCGATCCAGTATTTCGCGACGAGCCCGGCATGATAAGAGGTGCCGCAAGCGATGATGGTGACGCGCGTCACCGCGCCGAGATCGAAGGGCAGATGCGGGAGATGCACTTCGCGCGTCGCCGGGTTGAAATGCGCGTTGAGCGTGTCGCCCATCACCGCCGGCTGCTCGAAGATCTCCTTCTTCATATAGTGCGGGTAATTGCCTTTGCCGATCGCCGCGCCCGAGAGCGCGGTCTCCTTGATCGGCCGCTCGACGCGCTTGTCCGCCGCATCGAAAATCGTCGCGCCTGCGGCGCGCACCACCGCCCAATCGCCTTCCTCGAGATAGAGGATGCGGCGCGTCAAGGGCGCGAGCGCCAGCGCGTCGGAGCCGACATACATCTCGCCTTCGCCGAAGCCCACGGCCAAAGGGCTGCCGCGCCGCGCGCAGATGAGGAGATCGTGCTGCCCGGCGAAGAGCATCACCAGCGCGAAGGCGCCTTCGAGACGCTTCAACGCCTTGGCCACCGCGTCTTGCGGCGAGAGCCCGTCGCGCAGATAGCGCGTGACGAGAAGCGCCACCACCTCGGTATCGGTCTGGCTCTCGAAGGTGAAGCCCGCCGCCTGAAGCTCGGCTTTCAGCTCTTGGAAATTCTCGATGATGCCGTTATGGACGACCGCGACCTCGCGCGTCGCGATCGGATGCGCATTGGCTTCGCTCGGCATGCCATGCGTTGCCCAGCGCGTATGGCCGATGCCGATCTTGCCCTGCACCGGCTTCTTGGCGACGAGCTCGGCAAGCGCCGAGAGCTTCCCCTCGGCGCGGCGGCGCTCGATCGCGCCGTCGACCAAAGTGGCGATGCCGGCCGAATCATAGCCGCGATATTCGAGACGCCTTAGGCCTTCGATCAGGAAGGGCGCAACCTCATTGCGCCCGATGATGCCGACAATGCCGCACATCAGCGCGCCGCCTCGCCCGACGTGGATGGCCGGGACAAGCCCGGCCATGACGGAAACATAATGATCGTCATGCGCGGGCTTGACCCGCGCATCCATGACGTGAACCTTGTCCGAATCATCCTCATTTGCGCACGCGCTTTTTTGCTTTGGATGAAGTCTTGGCTTTTGCTTTCGGCGCTGCCTTGCCGTGCTTGGCGCGGAAGAGCGCGGCGCGCGCTTTCTTGACGACCTGGCGGCCGCGGCCGAGGGCGAGCGCGTCCTTCGGCACGTTATCGGTGATGACCGAGCCAGCGCCGACCATCGCGCCGTCGCCGATCGTTAAGGGCGCGACCAGCGAGGAATTGGTGCCGATGAAGACGTTGCGCCCGATCTCGGTGCGGTGCTTCGCAAACCCATCGTAATTGCAGGTGATGGTGCCGGCGCCGATATTGGTGCCCTCGCCGATCGACGCATCGCCGAGATAGGCGAGGTGGTTCGCCTTGACGCCGGGCGCGAGCGTCGCGTTCTTCACCTCGACGAAATTGCCGACATGGACGCCTTTGCCCAAGGCCGCACCGGGCCTGAGCCGCGCGAACGGCCCGATGATCGCGTGATCGCCGATTTTGGCGCCCGTCAGATGGCAGAAGGCGGGGATCTCGACTCCCTCGCCCACCGTGACCTCGGGTCCGAAGACGACGAAGGGCCCGACGACGCTGTCGCGGCCGATCTTGGTATCGGCGCTCATGAACACCGTCTCGGGCGCGGTGAAGGTGACGCCCGCTTCCATCGCGCGGGCGCGCAGGCGGCGCTGCATCGCCGCCTCGGCCTGGGCCTGCTCGGCGCGCGAATTGACGCCGAGCAGCTCCGCCGCCGGCGCCTCGATCGCGGCGCAGAGAAGGCCGCGCGCGCGCGCGATGGCGACGATGTCGGTGAGGTAATACTCGTTCTTCGAATTGCTCGCCGTGATCGCATCGACCAGCGGCCAGAGATGCGCGCCGTCGATCGCCATCACGCCGGAATTGCAGAGGGCGATGTCGCGCTCGGCCGCGCTCGCCTCGGTAGCCTCGATGATCGCCTCGAGCGTGCCGTCGCCTTCGACGACGAGCCTTCCGTAATTCCCCGGCACATCGGGCCGCATGCCGATCACCGCGACCGCGGCGTTGCGGCGCGCCCGCTCGTCGAGCAAGCGCTGCAGGCTCGGCGCCTCGATGAGCGGCGTGTCGCCATAGAGCACCAGCACCGTGCCGGCGAAACCGTTGAGCGCCGCGCGCGCCGCGTTGACCGCATCGCCGGTGCCGCGCTGGTCCTGCTGCACCGCGACCTTCGCCGGCGCGGCGGCCTTCGCCACGTCATCCATGCCCGGCCCCACCACGGCGACGAGCCGGGCGGGCTTCAGCGCCGCGGCCGCCGCCAACACATGCGCGATCATCGGCCGGTTGGCGATTTGATGCAGCACTTTGGGCTTGGCCGACCTCAGGCGAGTGCCTTTACCCGCAGCAAGGATCAGGACGGCGAGAGATTGGGTCATCGGATCGGGGGCGCCATGGGGAGGCCGAAACTATCGCATGAAGCCTAACGGAGGCGAGATAAATATTTACTAAAAAGTATTAAAATCATTGCCTTAATGGACGTTCTTCGCACGTCAAAACCTCGTCATTCCGGGGCAGCCGCGTCGCGGCTGAACCCGGAACCCAGGAGCCCCCGCGCGGTCGCTGGATTCCGGCTCGCGCTCGCTCCGCTCGCTTGGCCGGAATGACGACCGAAGACAAACCCGTGCCTACCGCTTCAGCGCGGCCCGCCCGGGATAGCGTGCCGCGGCGCCAAGCTGGTCCTCGATGCGGATCAGCTGGTTGTATTTGGCGAGCCGGTCGGAGCGCGACAGCGAGCCGGTTTTGATCTGCCCGCAATTGGTCGCGACCGCGAGATCGGCGATGGTCGCATCCTCGGTCTCGCCCGAGCGATGCGAGAACACGGCGGTGTAGCCGGCGCGATGCGCGAGCTCGACCGCGTCCAAGGT
>DATNGG010000059.1:0-10128 GCA_035605975.1 Allostellaceae bacterium
ATCTGCTTGCGCATCGCCTCATGCATCGCATGATCGCTGGTGAAGGTCTGGATCTGGTTGTCGGAATCCGCCATGGCCGCACCTATGCCGCTGTCCTCTCAATATGGCGAGTGCGCGGCGCCCCCGCAACCGGCCTAAACCAGTTTCCGAAGGCGCGGGAACAGCTTCAGCGCGTTCTCGCGGTCGATTTCGGCCCGCAGCGCGCGCGACAGCTTGACCTTGCTCCACTTCTTCGCGGCCTCGACCGCACTGAGGAACGGATAGTCGCTACCGAACATGACATGCGAGCTCGGCACGATGGTTAGCAGCGCGGCCATGGCGCCGTCGTTCCAGGCGCTCGCCGTGTCGTAATAGAAGCGCCGCAATTCGGCATGCATTCCGGCGGGGAAGTTCTTGCCGATCGGGCGATGGTCCATCTCCTCGATCCGCCCGATCAGCATCGGCGTCGCGCCGCCATTATGCGCGAAGATCCAGCGGATGTTGCGGAATCGCGTGGTCGTGCCGGAGGTGATGAGGCTGAGGATGGTGCGCGTGGTCTCGAACGGGAATTCGAGCGTCTGCATCGCGAGCCCCGGCACGGTGTTCGTGCAGCAGGGCGTGAAGGTCGGATGCACATAGACCACGGCCTTGCGGCGGTCGAGCTCTTCGAGCACCGGCGCGAAGGACGGATCGCCCAGCCATTTCCCCTCGTAATTGGCAAGGAAGCCGATGCCGTCCGCCTTCAGCGTGCCGAGGGCGTAATCGATCTCGCGCAAGCTGCCCTCGGCGTCGGGCAGCGGGATCGGCGCGAAAAGTCCGAAGCGCGTCGGGTGGTCGCGGATCACCTCCGCCGCCGCCTCGTTCCATTGCCGCGCGAGGCGCCGCCCAAGCTCCACATCGCCGTACCACACGCCCGGCGTCGAGCTCGAGGCGAAGGCAAAGGCGATGCCGGCCTTGTCCATCTGCGCGAGCGAGTGCTCGGCCGTCCAGCCGAGCATGTTGGTGTTGTTGTGAGTGGCGCTGGTGCGCTTCTGCTCCTCCTCCATATAGCGCCGCGGCAGGAAATGATGGTGCAGGTCGATGCGGAGGGGTTGGGCCTTCGCCCGGGATGCCGCCTTTGCTTTCGCGCGTGTCTTTCGTTGGGCCATGCCTCACTCCAATGTTATGTGCTTCGGATCTCAGATCTTTGGCGATGCGCGGCAGAAGCCGCAGTACGTTATGATGCTCGACGGGGCGCCGCGGCCAGTCCGGCGATGAATTGCCGGCGCGAGGCGCCGCCCAAGGCGAAATCACGATCGGTCATTGCTCCCCTTCATGCCCCGCGGCGCGAGGAAGATGCTCTTGCCTCAGACGGTCCCCATGCCGCTCAGCTGCTGCTTCAACAGCCGCCAAATGTCGTTCCGGTATTGGATGAATTTGGCGCTCGTCTTGATCGCTTCGTCGTCCTCCCAGCGCGGCCGCGGCAGATCGATTGCGAGATCGGCCACGACCCGGCCCGGGGAAGTCCCGAACATCACCACGCGGTCGGACAGGAACACCGCTTCGTCCACGCTATGGGTCACGAATATCACGGTCTTGCGGTCATTGTCCCAGAGCTTCATCAGCTCGATCTGCATCATCTCGCGAATTTGCGGATCGAGCGCGCCGAAAGGCTCGTCCATGAAGAGATAGGAAGGGCCGACGCCGAGCGCACGGGCGAGGCCGACGCGCTGCTTCATGCCGCCCGACAGCTGATGCGGATAGAAAGCGGCAAAGCCCTCGAGGCCGACGCGCGACAGGGCGCGGGATGCGCGCTCGGCCCGCTGTGCCCGGCCGACGCCCTGCATTTCGAGAGGAAATTCGACATTGCCGCGCGCCGTGCGCCAGGGGAGGAGATTGAATTCCTGAAACACCATGGCGCGGTCGGGCGCCGGCCCGGTGACCCGCTTGCCATCGATCCACACCTCGCCCTCGCTCGGCGCCAGCAGCCCATCGGCGATGCGCAAGAGCGTGGTCTTGCCGCAGCCCGATGGCCCCAAGAACGAGACGAAGGTTCCGGCGGCGACGGTGAGCGAGACATTGGCGAGCGCCTGGAAGACATAGTTGCCGTCGCTGCCGGCATAGCCATGCGAGACGTTGCGGATCTCGATCATCGGGCGGAGGCCGTCATGTCGCGCGTCACCCGGCCTCGATGTGCTGCCAGGGCGCCATGCGCCTCTCGACCCAGCGCAGCAGCGCGTTGAACAGCATTCCCGCGCTCGCCAGCACGACCACGCCGACGAAGACCTGGGCGGTGTCGTAAAGCCCGCCGGCCTGGAAAATCAGATAGCCGAGGCCTTTGGTCGCCGCGTAGATCTCGGCGACGACCACCATGACGAGGGTGCGGCCGACGCCGAGGCGCATCCCGGCGATGATGTAGGGCAGCGCCGATGGCAGAATGACCTTCAGCAGCACCTGGCGCTCATTCGCCATGAAAGAGCGCGCGGTTTCGACGAGGCGGCGGTCCACCTGCATCACTCCGGCCTCGGTGTTTATCACCATGATGATGACCGAGCCCAGGAACACCAGCGCCACTTTCGAGGCGATGCCGATGCCGAGCCAGATGATGAGCAGCGGCAGGAACGCGACTTGCGGCGAGGCGTTGAGCGCGGTGGTGAAGGGCTCGACCGCGGCGCGGATATTCTTCGAGCGTCCCATGGCCAAGCCGAGCGGCACGCCGATCAAAACCGAGAAGCCGAAGCCCAGCGCCGCGATATTGGCGCTCGCCGCCACATGCGGCCAAAGGCTGCCGTCGCCGATCATCGAGATCAGCTTTTCGAGGATCAAGGATGGGCTCGAAGCAAAGAGCGGGTCGAGCCAGCCGACGCGGGAGCTGCCTTCCCAGGCAGCGAGAAACAAGACGATCCCGCCGATACGCAAGACGTTCTGCGTGCCCGCTCGCTGCCACCAGCGAAGCAGCGCGCCGGGGCGGCGCCCCGGCTGCTTGGCCGGCAGCGATGCGGCGGCTCGCTCGCTCATGCGCCGCCCTCGATGAAGCGGGCGAGCAGCGCCTCGAAAGCGGCGGCTTGCTCCCACTGCGCCCAATGGCCGGCATCGGGAAGGGTGGCGCAGAAGCAGTGCGGCTGGATCGCGCGCAGCACCGAAAATTTCTGCTCGATATAGGGCACGCAGGTGCTGTCCTTCTCGCCCCAGATCGCGCCGAGCCGCGCCGTCGCGCGCGGCAGCGTCGAAATCAGCGTGTCGGTGAAGGCGATCGGCCGGCTGTCGAGCCGCGCGCGGCGCGTATTCTCGTCCTGGAGATAAACGGCGAGGTCGTCGATGCGGCCGGCATCGCCGAACATCAGCTGGCCGAGATTGTGGCGCTGGGTCGCGATGATCGCGGCGCGGCTCATGCCCGGCTCGACGCGCCGGAGATCGGCGCGCGGCGGCCGCGGCAGGCCGAGGCCGGCCGCACCGATCATGAGAAAGCAAGCGATCCGCTCGCCCATCAGCGCCGCGACATGCCCGCCCATTGCTGCGCCGAAGGAGAAGCCCGCCATCGCGAGCGGCGCCGGTCCCGGCATCACCCGATCGAGCCCCGCGGCGAGGATCGCCGCCAGCGCCTCGGCGCTGTGCGGCGGCGGAGGAACCGCGGACTCGCCGAGCCCCGGCATGTCGGGCGCGATAACGGTGTAGCGCGCGCCAAGGCTTTCGACATTGCGCAGCCAATGCGTCCAGGAACCATAGCCGCCATGCAGCAGGACGAGCGGCTTACCGGAGCCCCAGAGTCGCCACACCATGCTGCCATCGCCGCAGGGCGTCTCGATGCGTCGGCTGCGCGCTTCGATCCGCGCGACGATCGCGGCGGGGCTGTCACCGCCGCTCGCGTGCAAGGCCTGCTCGTCCCGCATCCGGGCCTTATCCTCCCAGCCGCCTCGTAGCGGACGGCCCTGCCTATATGAACCTTCGCGCTTCGATGCTGTCAACCGCGCGCGACGCGGGTTGCCGGGGCAAAGCGCGGTTCTTAAGATTTGCGTTTGGCTTGGGACGGGGAAATGCGCGAATGCTGGGTGCGGCATGAAAATCGAGAACGGCTTCGATCTTCCTCTCCCCGTGGCCGAGGCATGGCGCGTGCTGCTCGATATCGAGCGCGTCGCGCGCTGCGTTCCGGGCGCGGAATTGACCGAGAAGCTCGATCCCGACAGCTATCGCGGCAAGATCGCGGTGCGGCTCGGGCCGGTGGCGCTGTCCTTCAATGGCATGGCGCGGTTCATCGAGATCGATGAAGCCGCGCGCCGGGTGCGCGTCAAGGCGAATGGCAGCGAGAGCAAAGGGCGCGGCGGCGCCGAAGCGAGCGCGCAATTCGCGCTCGCCGAGATCGCGCCGCGGCAAACGCATGTGGCGATCACGACCGATCTCGCGCTCAACGGGTCGGTGGCGCAATATGGCCGCGGCGCTGCGATGATCGGCGCGGTCGCGCAACAGCTCGTCGATCAATTCGCCGCGCGCTTGGGGGCGGAACTTTCGAGCGAGACGCCCGCCGCCGCCGCGCCGGCCGCGCCGGCGCGGCCGATTTCCGGCTTTCGTCTCGTCTTCGCGGCGTTGTGGCACGCGATTCGCCGGATGATTGCACCGCCCTCGCGGCCCGAGGCGGGCTGAGCGGCTAGAGCCGCGTCGACAGCCAGATCGCCAGCCGCGTGCCGGCCTTGATCGCCGCGCTGAGCGGCGCCGGAGCATCGCCCCCGCCTTGCGCCAAGGCGGCATCGCGATGCTCTTGCTCATTGGCGCGGAACTCTTCGAGCGCCGCCTTGAGGCCGGGCTCGGCATCGCCCAAGGCCTCGACCTGACGCGCGTAATGCTCGTCGATCACTTCCTCGACCGCGACGGTGCAGGCCATCGCCGCGCGCTCGCCCAGCATCGCCGTCGCCGCGCCCAAAGCGTAGCCGGCGGCATGCCAGAGCGGCGACAGCGCAGTCGGGCGCACGCGGCGCTCGCGCACCAGCGCATCGAAAGCGGCGAGGTGGCGCGCTTCCTGCTCGGCCATGCGGCGGATTTCCTCGGCGGCCTTCGTGCGGCCAAGCACGGCGAGCTGGCCGTCATAGATGCGCTTGGCGCCGTATTCGCCGGCATGATCGACGCGGATCATGCGCGCGACTTGCGCCTCCGGCGCGGGATCGCCTGGAAGACGGCGCGTCCGGCTCACCGGCGGCGTCCGAAGCGGCGCCGGTTGAGCGCCCAGAGCGACAGGAAAACCATCACGATCGAGGCGGCGAGATTGAGACCCGCCAGGGTGATGCCGCGATAGGACCATTGCGGCGCGTCGCAGGAGACGGGCTGGCGGCCTTCGAGCGCGCGCTGCAGCGCCTCGACCGAGCCGGCCTTGGCGAGGCTGCCGGTGCAGGCGGCGGGGCCGGCGACCCAATGATGCTCGACCGCGACGTGGTAGAGCGCGAGCAGCGCGCTCGCGGCGAAGATCACGACGCAGAGGCGGAAGACGAGGCGATGCAGCCGCCGCGAGCGGCTCGGCAGAGCGAGCACGCCGAGCACGATGACCGCGTAATAGGGCCAACGCTCGTAAAGGCACAGCTCGCAAGGCTGCAAGCCGCCGAGATATTGCGTGCCGAGCGCGGTGCCGACGACGGTGACGCTCGCGAGGAGAATGATCGTGCCGGCGGAACGGCTCGTCACCATGGCGGCCTCCCGCTCATTCCTTGCTCGAGAGGCGATGCGTCCAGTGGTGCCAAACATACCAGATGATGGCGAGAGCGATGACGGCGACGATCACCACGTCGAAGCGGTGGAAGATCTCGCGCAAAGTCGGATCGCTCTCCCAACGCTCGCCGAGCTTCGCGCCGATATAGGCGAGGGCGAAGCACCACGGCCAGGAACCGAGGAAGGTGTAGACCTGGAATTTCAGCTGCGGCATGCGGGCGATGCCGGCCGGAAGCGCGATGAAGGTGCGCACCACCGGCAGAAGCCGGCTGACAAAGACGGTGATGCCGCCGAAACGGTCGAAGAAGCGGTCGACCAGCGCCAGATCGCGCCGGCTGACCATCACATAGGCGCCCCATTTCTCGACCAGCGGCCGGCCGCCGTAATAGCCGATCGCGTAAGCAACGGTCGAGCCGAGATTGCAGCCGATGGCGCCGGCCGTGGCGACGGCGACGAGATCGAACCGTCCGGTAAAGACGAGATAGCCCGAGAACGGCATGATGATCTCGGAGGGGAGCGGAATGCAGGCCGATTCGATCGCCATCAGAAGGGCGACGCCCGCATAGCCGCTCGCCGAGATCGTCGCGACGATGAACGAGGCGATCGCCGCGATGATGGTTTCGAGCAAGGGGCTGGCGCTCCTGTTCAGCGATGCCGCGCGATCGGCGGGTCCCGGTTCGGCCGAGCGTCGCTGCGCGGCGATGCGGGCGCTGGTCTAGCCTGGGCGCCGCCAGGGCGCAAGCGCCGCCGGGCTAAGGCTTGCGCCGGGCAAAGAGGGCGAGGGTGCGCATCGTCATGACGACCTCGCCGCGCTGGTTCGACAATTCGCAGAAATGGCGGACAAGCCCGCGATCGGGCTTGCTGCGCGAGGGAGTGGCGTCCGTTACCGTCACCTTGCCGCTCAGCCGGTCGCCCGGCCGCACCGGCTTCAGCCAGCGGATCTCGTCGACGCCGGGCGAGGCGAGGGCGCTCGACTCCTTGAGCAGCCCGTCGACGAGGAGGCGCATGAAGATCGCGCAGGAATGCCAACCGCTCGCCACCAGCCCGCCAAACGCCGAGTGGCGCGCCGCTTCGGCGTCGATATGGAAGCTCTGCGGATCGTAGTCGCGGGCGAAAGCCGTGATCTCGGCTTCGCTGATGCCGCGGTTGCCGAGGGCAAGCGTCTCGCCGGGATGGAAATCCTCGAAATAGCGATAGGTCATGGGGGCGATGCTTTAGAGGCTGGCCGGGCGCCGGGCAAGCCTCGCACTGCGGCGCGGCTTGGGCGTTGTGCGCGCGGCGGCGATCGCTAGAAAGACATCCAATATGCGAACGACATAGATTCGACTGGGTCCCGAATGACGATAGTCGTGGACGCGCTGCTCGAATGTCGCCAGGGAAGCGCTACTCCCGCGCGACGGTGCGCTGCCACACAATTCGTCCGCCGACGATGGTCAGATCGGCCACGAGGAATGGGATTTCATCCTCCGGCACGGTCATGAGATCGTCGGACAGCACCGTGACGTCGGCAAGCTTGCCCGGCTCGAGCGAGCCGAGCGCGTGCTCCACGCCGGCGAGATAGGCGCCGCCCGCGCTCGCGCATCGCAGCGCCTCCTGACGCGTGAGCTTTTGTCCTTCCGCGATGACCCGGCCGGTGCGGTCCCGCCGCGCCACGGCGTGATAGATGGGATGGAGCAGCGACGGCGGCACGTTGTCGCTGCCGAAGGCCACCGACACGCCATCGTCGAGGAGATCGCGGAGCGGCACGATCCGCTCGGCTCCCTCGGCGCCGAGCCGGTCGAGATGCCGGCCGCCCTCGTTCCAGATATGCCGGTTGGTGTGCGTCGTGAGGACGAGGCCGAGTTCCTTGGCGAGACGGATTCGGTCGCGCGAGAGCTCGCCGATATGAACCCAAACCCAGCGCTGTCCGTCGATGGGCACGTGGCGATGCACCTCATGGTAAAGATCGACGATCTCGCTCCTGATGGTCGAGACGCGAATGCGGTTGCGCGCCGCTTCGAGCAGGACCTCGCGAAGCGCGTCCCGGGGCAGCGCGGCGTCATAACAAAAGCCGGCCCAGCCGGTTTGCGGGAGCGCGGCGGCGCGCGGCTCGTGCCGCGGGTCGCCGCCCTTCTCGGCAAAGATGCCCTGGACGCGCAGCCAGTCATCGCCGAATCCGCGCCCGGCCAGCCAGCGGCCCCAGTCGCGCAGCATCCTCGGCGCGGCGTCCGCGCCGCAGCCCGACCAACTCGGGCTGAAGGCCAGGGTGGCGCGAACGGTTTGGCGCGCAGTGCCGTGGAGCGCCTGGTAGGCGGCGATGGTCTCCGGCGCGACGCCGTGCCCCTCGAAGACGCCGGTCGTACCGAGCTGGTTGTAGAGGCTCATCGAGCGCGCCAGCCCGTCGATGCGCTGCGACAGGGAGAAATGCGGCGCGGCTGCCATCAGCGTCAGCTCGACGGCGGACATGTCCGTGTGCTCGATGAAAACGCCGGTGGGTTCGCCGGTGCCGGGGTCGCGCTCGATCGTCACTTCGGGCGACGGCGGAGGCGTTGACGCGTCGATGCCGGCGAGCGCGAGTGCGAGCGAGTTCGCGATCGAGACGAGCGGCGGCTCGTACCGCCAATAGCCCCAGATCGGGCGGATATAGACCGGATTTCGCGGCGCGGCCCGGTCGAGGTCCCAGCGCGTCGGATAGCGCCCTTCCTTGAGAAGGGCCGGAACCTTGTGATAGTGCGGCGGGTCCCCGATCGGCATGGTGACAATCCAGTCGCCCGGCGCTGCCTTTTCCGCCAGGCTCGCGATGCGCCGCAGCAGGTCGTCGATCGATTGCACGCCGGCAAGCGACGGCCAGACGGATTTCAGCCCTTCCCGATCCATATGCGCATGGCCGTCGATGAAGCCGGGAACGGCGCAGCGGCCGGCGAGATCGATGGTGCGGGCGCCCGGGCCCGCACGCGCGGCGACCGACTGGCGATCGCCCACGGCGAGGATGCGGTCTCCCACGATCGCAAGCGCTTCGGCGATGTTGGCGTTGGCGTCCGCCGTGTAAATCGGGCCGCCGGAGAGTATGAGAGGCGCCGCCGCCGGCGCCCTATCGTCGCGCAGCACCGTCATGTGCGATCCTCACCCGCTCCAGCGCCTGGCGCCAGGATACATCTTGCGCAGGCTTTCGGATTTCATAGAGGCCATGGGGGCGCTGCTTTAGAGCGTGATCGTTTCAGAGTGAAGCATAGCCTGCATTGGCGAGATAGTTGGCGCATTCGTGAGGCGAGAAGGCGCTGAGGAGGAGGCCGATGCGTTGCCATGTTGCGGTGATGGATCGCTCGGCTGCTTTACGCAGGAGCGTCTTCAGTTTGGCGAAGACCTGCTCTATGGGATTGAGGTCGGGCGAGTAGGGCGGCAAGAAGAAGAGCTTTGCGCCGACGGCGGTGAGAGCGGCGCGGATGGTTTGTCGCTTGTGGCTGCCGAGATTGTCCATGATGACGATGTCGCCGGGCTTCAAGGTCGGGATGAGGAACTGCTCGACATAAGCGAGGAAGCTGCGGCCGTTGATCGGGCCATCGACGACGCAGGGCGCATCGATGCGGTCGGAGCGGAGCGCGGCGAGGAAGGTCAGGGTTCGCCAATGGCCATGTGGCGCCTTCGCGACGAGCCGCTTGCCTCGCGTGCAGCGCCCGTGGGTGCGCGTCATATTGGTCTTCACCCAGGTTTCGTCGATGAAGACGAGACGCGTCGGATCAAGCCGGCCTTGATACTGCCGCCACCGTCTTCGCCGACGTGCCACGTCGGGGCGATCCTGCTCGGCCGCGTGCAGGCTTTTTTTTGAAGCTGATGCCTTCGTGCTCGAAGAAGTGCCAGACCGCGAAGTAGCTCACCGTCACCCCGCGATCGGCGAGCTCGGCCAATAATGCCCGCAGCGTCAGGTCCGGCGATGCGGCGATCCGCGCCAACAGCCATTCGCGCTCGCCTGCCAGCGCGTACGGCCGATGCCCACCCATCCGTTTCGCAGCCGGGCTGCCGGTGCTCCGGAAGCGCTGCGACCACTTCACCACGCTTGCCACGCTTACTTCAAAGCGCTTCGCCACCGAGCGGCAACTTTCGCCGGCGGCTACCGCCGCAACCACACGCTCACGAAGGTCCAAGGAATAGGGTCGTCCAATCATCGATGCTGGCCCCCAGCCCCAGCCAGCATCTTGAATCACAAATCTCCCGCCCAGGGAATCCCCCTCGCGAGTCACCTAAGCCAAATCACGCTCTAGCGCAGGCGGCGTCTCGATCCCCTAAGATTCGAGCGTGACCAGCGCCGCGCCGCGCGCGGCGCGGAAGAAGCAGCTGCGCGCGCCGGTGTGGCAGGCGGGCCCGGTCTGCGCGACGCGCAGCAGCACGGCATCGCCATCGCAATCGACGCGCAGCTCGACGAGATTCTGGACATGGCCCGAGGTCTCGCCCTTGCGCCAAAGGCTGCGGCGCGAGCGCGACCAGTAGCAGACCCGGCCGGTC
>DATNGG010000060.1:0-6874 GCA_035605975.1 Allostellaceae bacterium
AGGCGCTCGGCGAGGAAGGACTGCCCCTTTCCGTCTGGCGTATCCATCGCAAGATCGGCATGAGCGGCGGGCTTTTCACCAATATGCTTTTGCGCGAGACCGGACGGGAAATCGATGCCGAGCAGATCGAGCGCGTGAGGCGCCGCCACGCCGCCGCCTACAGCCGACGCGCTGCGGATGTCGTGCCGCTGCCCGGAGCGCGCGCGCTTCTCGCTTACTTGACCGAGACGGGCATAGCCTGGGCGATCGCCACCAGCGGCCGAATGGAAACGGCTCGTCCGGCGCTCGAAAGCCTCGGCATCGATTTCGCGCGGACGCCGGTCGTCACCCGCGACCAGGTGCGCCACGCAAAGCCCGATCCCGATCTCTTCCTTGCCGCGGCCGAGCAACTCGGCGTCGCGATCGAAACCGCCTCGGTCGTTGGCGACAGCGTCTGGGACATGCTGGCGGCCCGGCGCGCGCGGGCGCTCGGGATCGGCCTGCTCTCGGGCGGTTATGGCTGCGAGGAGCTGGAGCGCGCCGGCTCCTATCGCGTCTATGAAGACCCGGCCGATCTGCTGCGGCATATCGACGAGGTCGGCGGCCGCCGGTGAGCCTCTTGGTCGTCGCATCGGCCGAAAGCCGTCGGGTGGGCGATTCGCATCGGCAATACCAGCCCGATCAATAACCGCCTTGCATTGGGGATGAGCCCGCGACTTTGCACGCGCGGAGCGAGGGGCAAGACCCGCCTCGCGCGACGGCCATGACGTTTGCCACATTGGCGCGGCCGGTCTATCAACGAACCGGTTGAAGCCCCGAGTCATAACCATGCGCACGCAGATCGCCATCATCGGAGCCGGCCCGGCGGGGCTTGTCCTTGCTCACCTGCTCCATCAGGAGGGGATCGCTTCGGTCGTTCTCGAGAACAGAAGCCGGCACTATATCGAGCAAAGGCTGCGCGCCGGTCTCCTCGAGCAGGACAGCGCCGATCTGCTGGTCTCGACCGGGGTCGGCGACCGCCTGTTGCGCGAGCGCATGCTGCACAAGGGCCTCTACATCAAGTTCAACGGCGAATTGCACCGGATCGATTTCGAAGACCTGGTCCACAAATCGGTGATGATCTACGCCCAGCAGGAGATCGTGAAAGACCTCGTGGCCGCGCGGCTTGGCTATGGGGAGCCGATATTCTTCGAGGTCGAGGATGTGGCGCTGGACGGGTTGGAGAGCAACCCAAGGGTCAGCTTCACCCATGACGGCCAGCGCCAAGTTCTCGATTGCGACTTCATCGCCGGTTGCGACGGCTTTTACGGCGTCAGCCGGCGCAGCATTCCCCAGGACAAGATCACCGTCTTCGAGCGCGACTATCCCTTCGCCTGGCTGGGCATCCTCGCCGAGGCGCCGCCCACCGAAGACGAGCTCGTCTACACCCATCACGAGCGCGGCTTCGCGCTCCTGACGATGCGGTCGCCGAAGCTCAGCCGGATTTATTTCCAATGTCCGCGCAACGAGGACATCAAGAACTGGCCGGACGACCGGATTTGGGAGGAGTTCCGGCTTCGCACCGCCGGCGACGGGCGCAAGCTGTCGGAAGGGCCGATCCTTCAAAAAGGCATGACCGACATGCGCAGCTTCGTCGCGGAGCCGATGCAATACGGCAAGCTGTTCCTTGCCGGCGACGCGGCGCATATCGTGCCGCCGACCGGCGGCAAAGGCATGAATCTCGCCATCGCCGATGTCCGCGTGCTGAGCCGTGCGTTGACGGCCTTCTACAAATCGGGCCGCAGCGATTTATTGGAAGCCTATTCGCGGGTATGTTTGCGCCGCATCTGGAAGGTGCAGCGGTTCTCGTGGTGGGTGACGTCGCTGCTGCATCGCTTCGAGGACGACAATGCCTTCGATCTCCGGCGGCAGCTTGCCGAAATCGACTACGTCACCAGCTCGCGCGCCGGCTCGATGACCTGGGCCGAAAATTACGTGGGCCTGCCGATGGAATGGGACTGACGGCGCGCGGCCGCGCCCTCGGGGCTCCCAAGGAGCTCCCTATTCGGCGGGCGCCAGCGCGGGCGCATGGGGGCTCTCACGCACGCCGAAGCGGTAAGGACCGAGCACAAGCAGGAGCCCGCACATCACCACGATGAACCCGATATTGACCATCATCATCGGCACGTAGCTGCCGAACTTGTCATGCGCGAGGCCCATGAGGAACGGTCCCAGTCCGACGCCCAGGCTGAACAGCGTGAACATCGACGCGTAGATCGCGCCGAAGCAGCGCAGCCCGAAATACCGGCTGACGAGAAAGGCCATGAGGTCCACCTCGCCGCCGATTCCCGCGCCGCAAAGGATCACCCCGATGAACGGCAAATGGCCCGCCGCCAACAAGGCGATGCCGATCCCCGACGCCGCAAAGAAGAAAGCCGCGACGTAGGGACCGTGAATCTTATCGAGGCAGTAGCCCGAAAGGATCCGCCCCACGGTCAAGGCAATCCCCGAGGCCGAGAGCGCGCCGACGGCCACCGAAAGAGGCAGGCCGCGATCGGTCAGCATCGCGACGACCTGCGTGATGGTGCCGTTGATGGCGATCGGCGCGAGGAAAAAAGTGAACGTCATCGCCGCAAAGCGCCAATCTTTGAGCACCGCCTCGCTCCACAGATAACCGGGAACCGAGGCATCGTTCTTGGGGCGTGCGCGCTCCGGCGGGATCGGCGGCTCGCGTTCGAAGAGGAAAACCGGAATGAGCGCCAAGACGAGGATCGCCGCGCCCATGCCGACAAAGCCCGCGCGCCAGCCGTAATGCACGATCACGTAATTGTCGAAGGGCGGAATGATAGCTACTCCCAAGCCGACGCCGGCGATGGCGATGCCGAGCGCGAGGCCGCGATCCTTGTCGAACCACGCGGCAACCGCCTTGGTGTAGGCGATCGGCGACTGGCCCGCGCTGAAGAGGTGCTGAAGCATGAAGAGCAGCACCATCGCATAAAAAGGCGGGCGCAGGAAAGCGAGGCACATCGTACTGACGCCGAAGCCGGCGATCATCAGCATATGCACGACGCGCAGGCCGTAGCGGTCGAGCGCCTTGCCAAAAAGCGGCATGGTGACGAGGAGAAAAACGACCGAGCCGACCAGCGGCGCTCCAAGAAATTCCGCGCGCGAGATGCCGAGATCCTGGGTGACCGGCACGATGAAGACGGCGAGCGCAAAGCTCTGCACGACGCCGGTGTTGAGGGTAAGCGCCACCAGCGCCGCGGCCACCATCCACCATTTGCTGCGAAACATACCGGTCTGAAGCATCGCTCGATTCCCCCCTTTGGCTCGACGTGTCGGTTCACCGCACGGTCTTTTGTAAGAACCTCCTTCGACCGGCAAAGGCGGTCTAAACCCTTCAGGAATCGGCACCGCCGACAAGTCCCCCCGGTGCACAATGTAGATTGTTACAATTCGATGGTGATGGCAATTGTGTTCTCGGCAGCCGCTGCGCCGGTCGGGCCGGTTGAAATACCCGTGCGCCCATTGCATCTTGTTGTACGAAGGAAACAAAAATCGATGTCGCGTTCGAAATCCCTCGACGAAGTCTTGACCTACCGGATCAGCATGATCGAGCTCTTGCTGAGCCGGGCCGTCGGCGCGGTCTATTCGGATCATTTCGGCCTCAATACCCATGAATGGCGGGTGCTCGCCGCGGTCGCGGTTTGGGGGCCGATCGAAGCGGTCCAAGTCTCGCGCTGGGCGACGGTCGACAAAGCCGCCGTATCGCGCGCCGTGCGCGGCCTTATCGGCAAAGATCTTCTCGAGCGAAGCCTTCATCACCGCGACGGGCGAAAAATCATGCTTGAACTGACGCCCGATGGCCGGCGTACCTTCAAGGCGGTGGTGCAGCGGATCGGCGCCATTCAGGAGCGTCTGCTCAAGGGCTATGGCCGCCAAAAGCTGCGCGAGTTTTTTGTCATGTTACGCACGCTCGAGAGCCGCTTGCGCGACATGCAGGACGAGCCGGCGCGGCGCCGGACCGAGACGCTCAACGCCGCGCGGCTGCCCTCGGCACGCGCGTAGGGTGCCGAGCATTGCGGCAACGGTCCTCGCTCCCGACAGCGCGCTTCACATGGTTGATTAAAACAACGGTTTGACTATAACCGGGGAGCGGAGGAGAACCATGGCGGCCGGAGCGCTTGGCAATGAGATAACCGACGCGGACTACCTCGCCCGCGCGCAGGCGCTGGCCCCGAAGCTCTGCGAGCGGTCGGAGGCGACGAACGCGTTGGGGCGCGTGCCGCGCGAGACCATCGAGGAGATGCTCGGCGCCGGCCTCTTCACCCTGCTCCAGCCGAAGCGCTTTGGCGGCGCCGAGCGCGGCCTCGTGCCGTTCCTCGATTGCGCGATCACGCTTGCCTCGGGTTGCGGCTCGGCCGGCTGGGTGTTCTCGGTGATGTCGATCCATCAGTTCCACCTCGCCCTGTTCGGGCTCGAAGCGCAGGAAGAGGTCTGGGGACAGGATTCGAACGCGCTTCTCGCCTCGAGTTACATGCCGGGCGGCAAGACCCGCGCTGTGCCCGGCGGATATCGCCTGTCCGGCCATTGGAAGTTCTCGTCGGGCTGCGACAACGGCGCGTGGTTCCTCCTTGGCGGCTTGGTCGATGGCGGGAACGGCAAACCGCCCGTGTCGCATTATTTCCTTCTTCCCAAGGCCGATGTGACGATCCATCACGAATCCTGGAAAGTGGTGGGGCTTGCCGGCACCGGCTCCAAGGATGTGAGCGTCGAGGATGCTTTCGTGCCGTCGCACCGCCTGCTGCTGATGCAGGATGCTTATGACGGTGTCTCGCCCGGCGCGAAGGTGAACCCCTACCCGCTCTATCACCTGCCGATGATGTCGGTGTTTCCGCTCTGCCTGTCGGCGCCCGGCGTCGGCGTCGCAAAGGGCGCCATCGCGCGATACATCGAGATGATGAAGAGCTTCACGACCAAAAGCCGCGGCCAGAGCGTCGCGGATTTCCAGAATTCGCAGATCCGCCTCGCCGAGGCCTCCGCGCTCGCCGATGGGGCCGAGCTGCTGCTGCAGCGCGATGTGCGCGAGACCATGGCGATCCGCGCCTCGGGGCGCCAGCTCACGAATGAAGAGCGCGTGCGCAATCGACGCGACCATGCCTGGGCCGCGGAGACCAGTCTGCGCGCGGTCGATCTCCTCTACAAGATGACGGGTGGCGCCGGGCTGCATGAGGGCAATGCGCTGCTGCGCTCGTTCCGCGACGCACATGCGATCGGGATGCATTTGGGCAACAATTGGGATGTCGCCGGGCCGCTCTATGGCTCGGTGATGCTCGGCCGCCCGCCGGCCTCGCCGACATTCTAGCTTCCTTGGGGCAAAGGCAGAGGCGCCTATGTCGCGGATGGCCGGTCGAAGTCACTGGACCAAATGGTTGATTTTGTCTACGATCTCTCACGACGGTCGCCGCGGCGAACCTAGCGCGGCCAATCGATAGATAAAGGAGCTCGCCATGCTCAGCGCGGAGGAAAACAAGCTCTTCACCAGCATCGGCCCAGGCACGCCGATGGGTACGCTGTTGCGACGCTATTGGCATCCCGTGGGCGTGTCGGAGTTCGTCACCGCGAAACCGCAGCGCTTGAAGGTACTCGGCGAAGAGCTGGTGGTTTATCGCGGGACAAGCGGCGAGACGCATCTGATGCAGCTGCGCTGCGCGCACCGCTCCCTCGCCTTGGATTATGGGCGCATCGAGGGTGACTCGATCCGCTGTCCCTATCATGGCTGGCTCTATAGCGCATCGGGCCAATGCCTCGAGCAGCCGGCCGAGCCCGAGGGCAGCGGCTTCAAGGATAAGGTCAGGCTCCAGAGCTACCGCACGCAGGAATTCAGCGGCCTAGTCTTCGGCTATATGGGACCCGAGCCGGCGCCGCTTCTGCCGCTCTACGACGTGCTGCGCTGGGAGGACGGCGTCAAGGACATCACCGTCCAGAACGTCAACGCCAATTGGTTCAACCATGTCGAGAACATCGTCGATATCAGCCATCTCGCCTGGCTGCACGGCTACACCTTCCCGGCCTATGGCGCCCGGAAGGTGACCTATCACTGGGAGCGCACGCCTTACGGCGCCAACAATGTGATGCTGATCGACGGCATCGAGGACACGCATATTTCCTGTTACGGCTATCCCACCGTCAACCGCTTCGCCCTACCGCCGATCGACAAGAATGGCGAGCTCGTGCGCTCCTTGATCTGGCGCGTGCCGGTCGATGATTCATCGACGCTGCTCTATTTCAACCGCTTCTATCCCAGCGAGAAAAAGACACGCACGGCGCAGCGGATCGACCAAAAGCTCGGCGTCTACACGCCTCTGGCGAGCGACTGGTGGGGCATCAATGTCAACGACCAGGATCGGATGGCGGTCGAACAGCAGGGCGTGATCGCCGATCGTCCCAACGAGCATCTGGGCGTCTCCGATGGCGGCATCATCGAGATGCGCAAGATGATGCGCGAATCTCTGGAGGCGATCGCCCAAGGCCGGGACCCGCTCTGCATCATCCGCGACCCGGCGCAGCAGAAGATCGATTTCCCGCAAAAGTCGACGATGATGGAGAAAAAACAGCAAGACGTCGGCTATGCGCTCGGGATGAGCAAGGATCTTCAGGACAGCCTGGTATAGGCTTGCTCGCGCTACGCTACGGCTCGGATCTATAGTCTGCGCCCGACAGAGGCACGCCGAGCGGGAGGAAAGATGGCGGTTTTCGTGTCCGATGAGGTTGCCCGCTCGGTCCTGACCTGGCCGGAGATGATCGCGCGGCTGAAGGGCGTCTACAGCGTCGAGCATCCCCCTTTCGCCGGGCCGCCCCGCACCTTGGCCCGCGGCAAGGGCATTTGGATGCGCACCCTCACCGGCGTGCTGCC
>DATNGG010000061.1:0-4485 GCA_035605975.1 Allostellaceae bacterium
CCATGGGCTTCATCGCCGATCGTTTGCTGCGGATCAAACCCTCGCCGACCATCGCCATCGCCAACAAGGCCTTGGCGATGAAGGGCGAGGGGCTCAACGTCATCGGCCTCGCCGCCGGCGAGCCGGATTTCGACACGCCGCAAAACGTCAAGGACGCGGCCAAGCGCGCGATCGACGCGGGCGACACCAAATACACCGCGGTGGACGGCACGCCGGCCCTGAAGAAGGCGATCTGCGCCAAGTTCAAGCGCGAGAACGGTCTCCATTACGAGCCCAACCAGATCTCGGTCGGCACCGGCGGCAAGCAGGTGCTCTACAACGCCCTGACCGTCACGGTGAATCCGGGCGACGAGGTGGTCGTGCCGGCGCCCTATTGGGTCTCCTATCCCGATATTGTCACGCTGTGCGAGGGCGTGCCGGTGGCGGTGACCTGCCCGCAGAACAACGGCTTCAAGCTGCGGCCGGAGGATCTGGACGCGGCGATCACGCCGAAGACCAAATGGCTGATCCTCAACTCGCCCTCCAACCCCTCGGGCGCGGCCTATACGGCGAAGGAGCTGCGCGCGCTGGCGGATGTTCTCTTAAAGCATCCGCAGGTCTGGGTGCTGACCGACGACATGTACGAGCACGTGCTCTATGACGGGTTCGAGTTCGCGACCATCGCCCAGGTCGAGCCCAAGCTCTATCCGCGCACCTTGACCCTCAACGGCATGTCCAAGGCCTATTGCATGACCGGCTGGCGGCTCGGCTATGCCGGCGGGCCGGTCGAGCTCATCAAGGCGATGGGCGCGCTGCAGTCGCAATCGACCACCAACCCGTCATCGATCAGCCAGGCTGCGGGGGTCGAGGCCTTGAACGGGCCGCAGGATTTCATCGAGAAGCACAACGCCATCTTCAAGCAGCGCCGCGACCTCGTCGTGGTGATGCTGAACGAGGCGATGGGCATCCATTGTCCGACGCCCGAAGGCGCGTTCTACGTCTATCCCTCCTGCGCCGGGACGATCGGCAAACGCACGGAAGCGGGCAAGGTGATCGAGACCGACACGGATTTCTGCACCTACCTCCTCGAGAAGGAGCTGGTCGCGGTGGTGCCGGGCACGGCCTTCGGCCTCGCGCCGCATTTCCGCATTTCCTACGCGACCTCGACCGAGCAGCTGACGGAAGCCTGCACGCGCATCCAGCGCGCCTGCGCCGCGCTGCGGTAGCGGAGGGGAGCTGTAAGCTTAAAGCTCTAAGCTTACGGCTATTGCATGTCGATGGATTCCGGCTCGCGCTCGCGATGCTCGCTTGGCCGGAATGACGATCAAGCAACAAGAGCTAAAAGCTTATAGCATTCAGCTTAAAGCTTACGGCTTAGAGCTTATACCTTATGTCGCAAACACCGGCGCGTCGGGCTCGAGGCCGAGCATGACCTGGCCCGCGGTCTCGTAATAGACGTCGCGCGCCTGGATCTGCTGCGCCACCGCATGCATGTCGCGGAAGCGCCGCTCGAAGGGGTTGGCGCGGAACACCGCCGTTGCGCCCGCCATGTGATAGGCGGCGTCCACCACCTCGGTCGCTTGATGCAGAGCCCAGCTCGCGGCAAGGCGCAGCGCCACGCGATGATCGAGGCTCAGCTCCATCGGCCGCTGCAAATCGCGCCACACCTCCTCGATCGTCGAGAAAAGATAGGCCCGCGCCGCGCGCAGCTTTGCTTCGTTGCGGCCGATCAGCGCGTGGACGGCGTGATTGTCGCGCATCGCGCCCTTGATCTGGCGCGGCGATTTGGTGCCCGCCAGCTCGACCGCCGCGTCGAGCATCATCCGCGCAAGGCCGAGCGCGATCGATGAAAAGCCAAGCCCGTAAAGAATGCTGGTGGTGAGCTTATAAAGCGCCCCCGCTTCGCGCCGCGACGCCGGATCGTCGCGCCCGGCGATGAAGCGCTCCGGCACGAAGAGATTGTCGACAGCGTAATCATCCGTGCCGGTGCCTTTGAGGCCGATCACGTCCCAGACGTCATCGATGCGCGCGCTCGCGGCGGGAAAGAGGATGGTCCGCTGCAGCGGTTTTCCATCGGGCCGCATCACGCGCTTGCCGTCCTCGCCGATGAGCTGGACATGGGCGCCGAGCCAGCTCGCCTGGCGGCAGCCGCTGGCAAAATGCCAGCGCCAGCTGACGCGGCAGCCGCCATCGACAAGCTGCGCCTCGCCCGCGACCGCACCCCAGGCGAGAATGCCGGGCGGGGTGTTGAAGATCTCCTCCGCCGCGCCGCGCTCCATATAGGCCGCCACCATGGCGGAAACCGCACATTGGCAGAGGCACCAGGCGGTGCTGGCATCGCCCTTGGCGATTTCCTCGATGGCGCGCATGAAGGAGGGCGGATCGAGCTCGGCGCCGCCGATGCTCTTGGGCAGCAGCATGCGGTAAAGCCCGTTCTCAACGAGGCCCGCGACCACCGCCGGCGTCAGCCGCCGGCCGCTTTCGATCGCCTCGGCCTCGCGCAAGAGCAGAGGGCGCAGGGCTTGCGCGCGCTCGAGATGATCCTGTCCCGCGGTCCCGCTCATGGGTTCAAGGCGCTCCACCGGCGTTTTCTCCCGCGGCGAAGCTTAGAGCCGTTTGCAGTCCCGGCGCATCCTTCTTTTTCGACCTTGCCCGGCGGTCTTCGCCCGCGCCTATGATACGGCGCCGGAGCGAGGACCCGCGCGGCGCGGTTCAAGCGTCATCGCGACGAGGCGCGGGTCTGCTGCCGCGAGGAGACGCTCATGCATTTCGCGGAACTCATCGGTTACGCCGCCGCCATCGTCACCATCGCGACCTTCATGATGAAGACGATGATTCCCTTGCGCATCTTCGGCATCGCCGCGAATTTTCTCTTCATCGCCTATGGCTATCTCGATGCGGCCTATCCGCCGCTCGTGCTTCACTTGATCCTGCTGCCGCTCAATGTCGCGCGGCTTTATCAGATGACGCATCTCGTCAACCAGGTCGCGGCGGCGAGCCGCGCCGATCTCGATCTCGGCTGGCTCAAGCCCTTCATGTCGGCGCGCGCCGTCACGCGCGGCGCCGTGCTGTTCTGCAAAGGCGATCCGGCGGACGAGATGTTCTATGTCGTCACCGGCCGCTATCGCCTTGTCGAATCGGGGATCGCCATCGCGCCGGGCGCGATCGTCGGCGAGCTCGGCCTCCTCGCGCCCGGTCATCGCCGCACCCAGACGCTCCAATGCATCGAAGCGGGAGAGCTGCTGCGGATCACCTATGACCAGGTGCGGCAGCTGTATTTCCAGAATCCGAAATTCGGATTCTATTTCCTGCAGCTCACCACGCGGCGCCTCTTCGAGAATCTCGCCCGGCTCGAGGACGAGCTGGCCTCGCGCCCGCCGCCCGAGGCCATCGCCTGAAATCGGCGAAGCGTCAGCTCTTGCCCGGCAAATCGTAGACGGTGCGGCGCAGCTCCGCCTGATATTCGGCGCGCGAGATTGGCGCATAGCGCGGCGGATTGTCCGCGCTCTGGCAGGTCGGCAGGCATTCGAGCTTCACGTCCCAGCGCGTCGAGACGAAGAACGGGATCGACAGCCGCTCATCGCCTTCGAGGTTGAAGACGCGATGCGGCGCCGAGCGGAACCGGTCATTCGTCCAGCGCTGCAGCAGGTCCGAATTGTTGACGAGCAGGAGCCCGTCATAGGCCGGTGCGCGGATCCATTGGCCCGAGCGGCTGAGGATTTCGAGACCGGGCTTCTGGGCCTGGGCGAGGATCGTCGTATAGCCGAAATCCGTATGCGGCCCGATGCCGTATTGGCCGTCATTCTCGGGAATGCGCGGCGGATAATGAATGAGCCGCAAGGTCGGGTTCATCGGCTTGAACGCGTCGTGACTGGGCAAGAAGTCGGGCCCGAGCCCCAGCGCGATCGATTGCAGCGGCAGGATCTCGCGCATCAGCGCCGAGAGCGTCGCGAAATACTCGAGCAGCGTCTCGCGGAAGCCGGGCAAATCCGCGGGCCAGCGATTGTCGAAGACCCAGGGCTTCTTTGCCAGCCGGTCGGGGTGATCCGGGGCGAATTCCTCGCGGATGTAATAGGAGGCGCTGCGGTCAGGATGCTTGGAGCGCGCGCCATAGAGCTCGGCGCGCTGCGTCTGGCCGCCGACCGGGAGATAGCCGATCGGATCGTCGATCGCGCGCACCGCCAGTTTGCGCTCGAGCGGCAGATGGTGAAAGCGCTCGGCTTCGGCGAAGACGCGGTCGATGAGCGGCTGCGGCACGCCGTGATTGGCGATGAAATAAAAGCCGACGCTTTCGCTCGCTTGGCGCAGTTGTTCGGCGGCGGCTTCGCGCCCGGCCGGATCGCCCGCGCGATAGGGGCCCAAATCGATCACCGGGATGCGCAAATCCGCGCCGGCATCGATCACGGTGTTGCTGTCGGGACACATGGGCGTTCTCCCTGGCGCGCGGCTCTTGGGCGCGCCGTGGACCATCCTGCGCCGAAGCGCGCAGCTCGGCAAGCCGGGCGG
>DATNGG010000062.1:0-33084 GCA_035605975.1 Allostellaceae bacterium
TCCTCGGTCAAGACACGCCGCGTCAGCCCGCCCAAGGGTGATTCCCAGCGATCTTGTTCGCTGATATCGACGGCGTTCTGACCCGTTTGCCGGATCATTTCGCGTCGATCGAGCGAAGCCGGCAAATGCACCGCCGCGACGGTGACAGGCCTGGAGATAGCAAGCGTGTCCGTTCCCGAATCGCTGACCGGATCGAGCGTGTAGAAATGCGTCTTGGGGCTCGACCCGCAACCGGCCAAGAGCGCCACGGCAAGCACAGCGATCGCGCGTGCGCCTCTCATCCGCCCGACCTCCCTTGGATCAGCGCTTCGGGGTGGCGATCGAGATAATCGCTCAAATCGCGCACCGAGCGCGCGGCCTCGGTGATCTCGCGCACCGCATCGGAGAGGCCGTTCTGGCTCGGAACCCCGCCCACCACCTTATTCGCGGCCTTGGCGGTCTCGTCCAGCCGATCCGCCGTGCGGTGGAGGCTATCGACCAGCGTGGTGATCTTGGGCCCGGCTTTCGCCGCAACCTGATGGACTTGCTGCAGCGACTGGTCGAGCTGGGCAATCGCGTCTTTCAGCTGCGGCGAGGCGACGAGCGTATCGACATGCTGCGTGACATCCAGCAGGTTCTGCGCGATCTGGTCGATCGGCACCTTGTTGACGCGATCGACGATCGTCGCGATGCCGCCGCCCTCCGCCGACGGGATTTGCGGCAGACCCTCCGCGGCCGATAACTGAGCCGGCGGCGCGCCCTTCACCATATCGAGCGAGACCTCGTAGCTGCCGATGAAGGGCGGATCGCGATCGAGCCGCGCGCGCATTCCCTCGGCCACCAGCCGCTTCACCGCCGCGGCGAGCGCCGCGCCGCTGTCGGACGCCGCCTCATGCTCGATGGGAAACAGCGAGGGATAGAGCGCGATGGTGACGGGCGTCTCGATGGCGCCGGTCTTCGCATCGTAGCGGAACGCGATGCTGTGCACTTCGCCGACGGTGAAGCCCCGCAGCTTGACGGGCTCGCCCTGGGTCAAGCCGCCGACCGCGCCGGAAAAGCTGAGCTCATAAAGGTCGGGCTTCGGGTGAGGGCCGGCGACGATCGGGCGGCGCGACAGGCCGGCGAAGGATGTCGTCTTCGTGCCGGGGCCCGGCTCCATCACGATGCTCGGCCCGGACAGCAGAGCGCCGAGCGAGGAAAGGTCCGACAGGCTCGGCGTGCTGCCGCGCAGCCAGAAGGTGGTGCCCGAGCGGAGGAACTGGGTCGCGCTGTCATCGACGCTGGCGGTCACGATCACGCTTTTGCCATCCGGCGCAATGGTCGCCTCGGACGCCTCCCCAACCTTCAGGCCGCGATAGAGAATCTCGGCATTCTTCGGCTTCAGCCCATGGACGTCGTCGAAAACGATCTCGATCGTCTGCCCGCCCTCGGCAAGCGTGCGCAGCAACGCCCACCCGACGACCGCCACGGCGGCGATCGGAATGGACCATACCCAACCGGGCCACCAGCCACGCCGGACGGCTGCTTTTGTTCGAGACCGATCCGCTTGCGATCCTTCGCTCATCGTGGGCCCGGCGCGGCAACGTCCCACATCAGCCGCGGATCGAAGGTGCTCGACGCCGCCATGGTCAGCGAGGTCATCAGCATGAAGGCCGCCGCTCCCCAACCCGCCGTCGCCGAGCCGAAGCCGTCGAACGCCATCAGCGGCACGAAAACGACGATCGTGAAGGGATCGGTTTTCGACCACCGGCCGAGCTCCGCGACGACGCGAAAGATTTTGGTCTTCACCAGCAGATGACGATTGGAATTGCGCCAGACCGAGAGAACGCACCAGCCGATCGCCAAAATCTTCACCAGCGGGATGAGGATGCTCGTGCAGAAAATCAGCACGGCCAGCGGATAGAGACCGTTCTCGTAGAGCTGACGCACGCCGGTGAAAATCGTGTAGTCGACGCTCGAGCCGAGCTGGGTCGAAATCTCCATCGGGTAGAAATTCGACGGGAAGAACAAGACGAAGGCGGCGACCAGCAGCGCGGCGGTGCGCGGCAGCGCATCGCGCTTGCGCACGCGCAGCGTGGCCCCGCAGCGCGGACAGGGCTCGCCCTCGCGCTCGCTCGCTTGAACGAGATCGCAGGTGGTGCAGGAGATTGTCTCTTTGCTCAAATCGAACTGCGTTTCGGGCATGATCGCCCGCCACACGGTGCGCTTGTCGAGCGTCGCGCGGGACAGCATCGTCAGAAACGCGGCGGCCATGAAGCAGGCGCCGCCCAAGCCGATCGTGACGGTGATTTCGGGGATATTGACGAGGCGGTAATAGCCGACGAAAGAAGCGAGCAGAAACACATCCGACATCGCCCAGGCATCGAGCCACACCGCCCAGCGGAAGACCGGGCCCAGCCATGGCGGGCGGTGGCCGAGCTGAACCGCGCCCAGCACCACGGTGAGCAGACCGAAACGGAAAAACGGCAGGATGAGCACGTAGATCGCGGTGAACCCGGCGACGATGACCCAGCCATGATTCCACAGCATGAGAACGCCGCCGCCGATCACGTTCTCGCCCTTCATGCCGAACACATCGACGCGCAGAAAACGCAAGCCATTGCTCGGCATCAGCAGAAGGAAGGTTGCGAGCGAGCAGGCGAGCGCGGCCGAAATGCTTCGGCCGCTGGTCTTCTCGAGATCACCTTCACAGAGCCGGCAAATCGCCCTGCTGCGCGGCGGCAGCGGTGGAATCTCCGCCAACGCGCCGCAATCGGGACAAGCAATGGTCAAATGAACGCTCCCGCTTCGGGCCGCCCGCAGCCCTCGCGATTTAACACGCATCGCGCCCCGGTGGTTGCGCAACGCGCCGGCAGGGAGATCTGGGCCGGACAAGACGGCGCTGCTTGCGCCGGCCGCCTCTCATGGGCGGAACGGGGAGATTGCCAATCCGCGCGGCCAAATCTATCGTGTGCGCCAAGCGCGAAATCCAAAAAGCGGGAGGTCCTCCATGAAGATTTTAAGCTTCGAGAAAGGCGGCAGCGCCCGGGTCGGCGCCCATGTCGCGGAAGGCGTCATCGACCTCACCGCCTGCCTGCGCACCACCCACCCCAGCATCCAAACTGCGCAATCGGTGCTGTCGATCATCCAATCGGGGCTCGATATCGACCGCTTCGCCGAGGAGAGCATCAGCGAGCTGCGCGGCTCCGGACGGCTTGCCCGCTTCGTCGTCGAGAAGCCGACCTATCTCCCGCCGGTGACGAACCCGCCCAAGATCTTGGCGCTCGCGCTCAACTTCCAGGAGCATATCGACGAGACCAATCTCAAATTCTACCAGGAGCCGATCGTCTTCACGAAATATCCGAGCAACATGATCGGCCACGAAGGCGAGATCGAGCTGCCGCCTTTTCCGCAGAAGGTCGATGAGGAGCACGAGCTGGGCCTCGTGGTCGGCCGCGATTGCCGGCATATCCGCCCGTCGCAAGCGGCCGACTACGTCTTCGGCTGGACGATCTGCAACGACGTCTCGGCGCGCAACCGCCAGCGCGAGCGCGGCCAGATGGGCCAGCCCTATGCCTATGCCAAGAATCTCGCGACCTTTGCGCCGATCGGACCCTGGATCGTCACCAAGAAGGAGCTGCCCGACCCGCGCAATTTGAAGATGGACGTGCGGATCAACGGCAAGGTCACGCGCAGCGGCAATACCGGCAAGATGATCTTCGATCCTTACGAGGTGCTGGCCTATTGCTCCGACTACACGCCGATGCAGGCGGGCGACATCATCTCGCTCGGCACCTTCGCCGGCGACAAGGAGATTCATGCCGGCGACACGGTCGAGCTCGAGATCGAAAAAATCGGCGTGTTGCGCAACCGGGTCGTCGCGGCGAAGGCGCCGTGGCGCAATTTCACCGAAGGCGCGCCGACCGGCCCGCTCGTCAAAGAAAAACGCTGATCGCCCGCCCGCGTCGTCGCGCGGTGCGGATGCCGGCGCGCGGCGAGCGCGCGTGTTCGGCGTCAGCGCGCGCCGAAGATCGCGGTCACTTTCGTTGCGTTGAAGATATAGGTCGGCAGGATATCCGACCACACGACTTTCTGGCCGAGCTCCTGCATCGCGCCCATCAGCGCGAACCAGTTGAGCGTCTCATGCCCGCCGCAATCCTCGACCTGCTCCAAGGTCATCTTCTTCCAGAAATCGTAGTTGCCAATGACCATGGCGTCGTAAAGCTTCATGTCGGTCTCGATGTCGGGGACCATGCGCCAGGTCTTCTTGGTGAGGAAGGAGTGCGACCAACTCGAGGACGCCATCAGCGCGACGCGATAGGGGCTCTCGCGCGCGATCTGCGCCACCGCCTTGCCGAGGGCGAAGCAGCGGCTCGGCTTGGGCGAATGCGGATCGGGCGGCGGCTTGTGGCCGAGATTGTCGGCAAATCCATGATAGCCGATCACCTCGCGGCCATAGCAATTGATCGAGCACGGCACGATGCGATGCGGAAAGCCTTGGCGGTAATAATCGAGATAGAGGCACGCATTGAGGAAGGCGTGCGCGAGGCCGGGATGCTCGTTCGGCTGGTAGGAATAGGAGATGTCGAAGTCATGGTCGAGCAGATGCTCGACGAAATACTTCGCCGCCTCGCGATGGAAATGGAGCTTGAACTCGAAATCCATCGGCTCGTTCCAGACATTGGGTCTGCCCCTCATCGAGCCGGATTCCGATGCCTGCAGCCACGGCTTCACCGTCATGTCGCCGTCATAGGCGAGGATCGAGAAAGGCGGGATGATGCCTTCCTTGTAATTCTCGTACTGGTCGTCGCCCCACATGAAAATGAAATCGGGCTTGAACTCATCGAGCGCGGACCGCGCCTTGCGGAAATCGGCGAGCATCGCCTCGTGATGCGCGGCGCCAGACGCGGCGCCAAAATCATTGCCCAGCTCGCGCCGCATCGCTTCCGGCCATTTCGACTGGTCCTTGGCCGAATCCGGAATGTCGGGATCGTTCAGCCGAACCCGCAGCAGGAAGGCCATGTCGTGCTTCGGCCGGCTGAACAGCGGCGAATGCGATATGCCCAGTCCCAGAACCTCGCCCATGAGCCACCTCCGCGGTGCTAGACGCGCGCCGACACGTTAAACCCGGTTCTGGCGCTTTTCCAGCCTCGCGCGGCTTCGCAAGGTTGAGGCTGCGCCGCGCCTATCCTAGACTGGCGTGGCAAAGAGGGGCGGAAATCCCCGGGAAATCGAGGCGCCTCGGATGAAAATCGCTCTTGCGGCAATGCCCCGGCCCGTGCTGGCAGAACCCTGCGTCATGGCGCAAGCGGCGTCGGGACATTGGCACCCTCTCGACAGTCTCGTCGATACGGCCGAGCCCGCAGACCGCCCCGCCAAGGACAGCCTCCCGAGCGCCCTCGAGTTCCTCGCAAGCCTCGGCGCCCGCGGACGGCGCCGGATCGAGCGCGCGCTCGATGCTCGGATGAACGGCGCGCGCGACGTCGCGTTCTTGAAGCCGATCGACCCGCTATCGAAAATCCTCCTGACCGAGGGGCGGGTCGCGCTCAGCCGCTCGAACGACCAGCTGCCGGCGAAAATGGTCGTCGGGTTCTCGAAATTCGCGACGGCGCTCGCCGATCCTGGAACGCAAATCCGCTTGCCCGATCCGCAAGCGCAATATGACGTCGAGGCGGCTTTGGCGGTGGTGCTCGGCAAGCCGGCTTCGCGCGTCTCGGCGCGCGACGCGGCCGGCGCGGTGATCGGCTTCACGCTGATGGCGGAAGTGACCGACCGCACCATGTTCGAGCGCGAATGGCGCACCAGCAACAGCCTCTTTGCGAAGAATCGCCTCGGTCTTTCGCCGCTTGGGCCCACCATCTGGGTTGCGGGCCTCGGCGATCTCGATCGCGCGACCGATATCACCCTCGCCGTCAACGGCGTCGAGCGGCAGCGTTTCACCGCGGCCGATTTCGCGCACAGCATCGCGCAGGCGACCAAGGCCTGGTCGCGCGCCGTGCTCGAGCCCGGCGATATGGTGGCCTTGGGCGCGGCGATCGCGCGACCGCGCCCCGGCAACGAGGTCGATTCGCCCGTTGCGATCGCGCCAGGCGACCACATCGAGGTCGCTTGCGCACCGATCGGCACGCTCGCGGCGCAGTTCGTCGTCTAAACGCAAAAAGGGGGCCGGGATGCGCTTTGTGACCTTCGAGCCCAAGCCGGCGATCGAGCGCTTCGGGGTTCTGCTCGGCGATGGGGGCATCCTCGATTGCGAGGCCGGTGTCGCGGCCGCGCTCGCGCGCGAGGTCCCGGCCGATCGCGCCCGGGCGCTCGCCCATGCCATGGCGCCGCCCAATGCGCAGGACTTCATCGCCAATGGCCGGATCGCGCTCGACGCCGCGCGTCGGGCGCTGCAATTTGCCGAGGAGGAAAGCCGCGCCGGCCGCGCTTTGGCTGGACCGCGCGGCGAGACGATCGCTTTCGCACTCGGCGAGGTGAAGCTGCTGGCGCCGGTGCCGCGGCCGCGCAAATTCATCGCCGCAGGCAAGAATTATTTCGAACACCAGGACGAGATGGGCCGGCCTGCCGATTCGAAAGTGCCCGCGCTGCCGATCGCGCATGTGCAATTCGCCTCGACCGTGGTGGGCCCGGACGCCACCGTGCCGATGCCGCCCGAGACCAAGCATCTCGACTACGAGGTCGAGATCGCGGTCGTCATCGGCCGCTCCGCCTGGCGCGTGCCGCGCGAGAGCGCACTCGACTATGTCTTCGGCTATACCGTCTACAACGACCTCTCCGACCGCGACCTCTATCGCGGCGAGGCGCGTTTGGGCGGCGGCGTCGGGCTTCTCGGCAAGAATTTCGCCGGCTTCTCGCCCTTGGGCCCCTATCTCTGCACGCCGGACGAGATCGGCGATCCGCAAGTGCTCGGCCTCAGGAGCCGCGTCAACGGCCAGATGCGGCAGAACTCGACCGCGCAGCGGATGATGTACAAGATCGACGAGCAGATCGCGCATTGGTCGGGCATCGGGCTCGAGCCCGGCGACATTCTCGGCACCGGCACGCCCGGCGGCGTCGCCGCCGGGCGCAAGCCCGACCAGGAGCAATGGTGGCTGAAACCCGGCGATGTCGTCGAATGCGAGATCGACCGGATCGGCACGCTTCGCACACGCATCGGATGAGAGGAAGGAGCAGCGCACCATGGACGCCAAAGAGCGCAAGGACATCGAGCAGGAATGCCGCGATCTCGTGATCGCGATCACGCAACACGGCGATCACAAAGAGACCGAGAAATGCATCGCGCTCTTCGCCGAGGACGGCACCTGGCTGCGCGGCGGCAAGCCCTATAAGGGCCACGCCGAGATCCGCTCGTCCTACAAAGCCTCGACCCAGGTGACGCGTCACATCAATGGCGGCACCATGGTCAAGGTGATCGACGACAGCCATGCCGAAAGCGTGACCTACTACGTCGCGCTGCATCACGATCCGAAGGTCGAGAATCCGAAATTTCCCCTGCCCTTCGATCCGCCTTTCAGCATGGGCGAATGGCACGACAAATTCGTCAAGACCGACAAGGGCTGGCGCTTCTCCTCGCGCGAGACCAAGCGCCTCTTCGAGCGCCAAGGCGGCCACTGATCGCAATCCCACACCGTTCCCGATGAGGTAGAGCATGACTCCCCCCGATTCCGCTTCCGGCACCGTCGATATCGCCGCCGCAATCCGCCGCATGGGCCGGGCCTTCAACCCGGAGATATTGAAGGCGACCTACGACCTCTTCACCCCCTTGCAGCAGCGCGCGCCCAAGGACGGCGTCGAGCGCCACAACGATATCGCTTACGGCGAGGACGAGCGCCACCGGCTCGATGTCTTCGTGCCGGCAAAGAAGCCCTCCAAGGCGCCGGTCGTCGTTTACGTTCATGGCGGCGGCTATATCGCGGGCGAGCGCAGTCCCTTGCCGGGACTCATCTACGACAATGTGCCGACGTTCTTCGCGCGGAACGGCATCATCGGCGTCAACATCACCTATCGGCTGGCGCCGCAGCACAAATGGCCGAGCGGCGCCGCGGATGTCGGCAAGGTGGTCGCCTGGCTGCGCGACAACGCGGCGCGCCATGGCGGCGATCCCGAACGAATTTTCCTCATGGGGCAATCGGCAGGCGCGACCCATGTCGCGACCTGGACCTTCGTGCCGCAAGTGCACGGAGCCGCAGGACCGCGCATCGCCGGCGCAATGCTGCTCTCGGGCGTCTACGCGCCGCAGCATCCGGAGTTCAGCCCGGACAAGCCGGCGCCGAATTCGATCGCCTATTACGGCGATGACCAAAGCAGATACGCCGCGATGAGCCCGCTCAACCACGTCAAGCCCGGCCATCCGCCGGTGCTGGTCGCGGTGACGGAGTTCGACCCCTACCCGCTCGCCTGGCCCTCCGCGGCGCTCGCGGCGCAGCTCGCCAAATGCGACAAGAAGATGCCGTGGTTCATCTTCAGCCGCGGCCACAACCATGTCTCGCCGGCGATGCAGATCAATTCCGCCGTCGACACGCTCGGGCCGGAGCTATTGGAATTCGTCCATAACCCGGCGTAACTCCCGTCGTCACCGCGAGGAGCGCAGCGAACCCCCTCGTCATCGCGAGCGAAGCGAAGCGATCCAGATCGACCGAGGTACTGGATTGCTTCGCTCACTTCGTGAGCTCGCAATGACGGGAAAGAACTATCGCCGCGCGCGTTTCTTCGCTTTTGCTTTTGCTTTTGCTCTCGGTTTCGCCTTGGCTTTGGCCTTGCGCTGCGGCGGGCGCTTGGCCGCCGCTTTGCGCGCGGCCGGGGCGCCGCGCTTCCACAGTTCCTTGGTGGCAAGCCGCGCGCCCTCGACCATTGCCTCGAACTTGGCCCAGCAGATCTTCGGATCCTTGACACGCGGACCCATGCCGCAATCGGTCCCAGCCATGACGCGATCACGGCCGAGAAGCTTGGCGTAGCGCATCAGCCGCTGCGCGACCAATTCCGGATTCTCGATGAAGTCCGTGCAATGGCCGACGACGCCCGGAATGAGGGCCGCACCGTCCGGCACTTTCGTATTCTCGAACACGTTCCACTCGTGCTCATGCGCGGGATTGGACGCCTCGATCGAATACTCCGATGCTTTGACGCGGAAGATGAGATCGGCGATGTCCTTCAAGGGAATGTCGTCCGAGTGCGGGCCGTGGAAGCTGCCCCAGCAGACATGGAGCCGGATCTTCTCGCGCGGGATATCGCGCAGCGCGTGGTTGAGCGCATCGACGCGCAGCCGCGCATATTTGCGATACTCCGCGACCGACATGTCCGGGTACATCAGCCAGCCATCCGGCAGGTCCGGATCGTCGATCTGCAGGCGGAAACCGCCATCGACGATCGCCGTATATTCCTCGCGCATCGTGTCGGCGACCGCCTCGATGAATTCCTCTTCGGTCGCGTAATACTGATTGCGCAGCCAGTGCTCGATTGTGCCGGGGGAATTCGCCGGCACATAGGCCTCGTTATAATCGACGCCGGCGAGCGCGCTCTTGAAGCGCTGCAAATCCTCCTGCAGCTCCTTGTGGCCGACATAACGCAGCGGCGCATTGCAGATAAAAACCTGCCGCGGCGGGTCGAGATTGACGAATTTCGCGTGGCCCGCTGCGAAATATTCGCGGAATTTGCGGATATCGCGCGCGCCGATGCTCAAAGGCTCGGGATCGCGCCCAGGCTGATAAGGCCGCGTCTCGAAGCCGGCCATGCGGCTCGCGCAATATTGGGTGAAGGAGGTCTTGCTGAGCTCGCCATCATTGATGCTGTCGATGCCGGTCTCCACCTGCCGGCGAACCACCGCGGCCAGCTCCTCGGGCAGGCGCCGTGCCAACTCGCCCTCGTCATAGGGGCGATTGTCGGATTTCGCCCAGACCAGCCTTGCGAGCTCGGGCGAGCGCGGCAGCGCGCCGGCATGGGTCACGCGGATGCGATTGTCACTTTTGGCCATGAACGAAATTTCCTCCTGCGGGTGTAACGTTTCGGCGGCTCAAGAATTGAGCCGCGCGAACAAGCGGCGGGCATTGCCTTCCTCGATCGCGTAGAGATCATCGGCGTTGAGGCCAAGAGCGCGCAGCGGGTTCTTGGCTGCCGCCATCGTGCCCCACGGAAAATCGCTGCCGTAAAACACCTGGCTCGCCGAGACCAGCTTCAACACCGCGCCGAAGGTCGCGGGGTTCGCCATGCTGGCGGTATCGAAATTGAGCCGACTCAGCTCGTGCAGCGCGCCTTTGGGTGCGCGGTCGCGGAAGGATGCGCTCCAGCCATTGATTCGCCCGGCGATCGTCGGAATTGCACCGCCGCAATGCGAAAAGATGAAGCGGATATCGGGACAGCGCATGAAGGTGCCGCTCGCCAACAGGCTGGTGATCGCGCGTGCCGTATCGAACATGAATTCGAGGATCGCCATCGGCACATCGGGCAGCATGTTGACGCAGCAATCGACCGCGGCGGGATGGGAATAGACGATCGCGCGCCGGCGATTGAGCTCGTCATAGACCGGCGCGAAAGTCGGATCGCCCGGATATTTGCCGTCGTAATTCGTTAAGAGGCAGACGCCGTCGGCCTTCAAGACATCGAGCGCGTAAGCAAGCTCCTTGAGGCTGCCCTCGATATCGGGCAGGGGAATGGTCGCGAAAAAGCCGAAACGGCCGGGATGATCGCGCACCACCCTCGCCTTGTATTCGTTCAAGGTGCGGGCGAGGCCGCGGCTTTCTTCGATCTTGCCGGTCCAGCAACCGGGCGCCGAGATAGAGAGGATCGAGGTCGCCGCCCCGGTCTTGTCCATCTCCTCGATCGACCAGGAGGGCGTCCATTCGGTGAGCTTGGCGCGCCAATAGCCGGTGCGCTTGATGCGCTCTTCCTGGAGCGCGAGAAATGCGGGGAGCATGATATGGTGATGAACGTCGACGATCCCGCTCTCGCTCACACCGTCCTCCCTCGCTTCGGCTTTGAAAGCCCGTCGCCTGCGCGCGTGCGAAGCTACCAGTCCCGATTTTGGGGCGCAACCACACTCGCGCCCATGGTATGGGCGGCGGGCAGTTGATCCGGCGATCCTCTCGGTGATAAGACCGGCGATGGGCAGTAACGCCCACGGGGACGACGATGCCAATCGATTTTGAGAAGTTCCGTTTGCGTCGTTTCGTCGAGCGGCTGGCGGCGCGCGGCGAAGTCGAAACCCATGACGAGCCGATCGCCCTGGGCGCGCTCGCGGCGGTGATCGAGGCGTCCGACAAGGCGATGCTCTTCCGCAACGTCGGAGCGGAGCGCTTCGAGATCGCGGCAGGCATATCGGCGAGCCGCTCGCGGCTCGCCGCCGCCTTCGGCGTCGCCGAAGCGCAGCTTCTGCCCGACTATCTGCGCCGGCTGCAACAGCCGCAATCGACGATCGAGGTCCCATCGCGCGATGCGCCGATTCATCAAACGATCCTCACCGGCGATCAGATCGATTTGTCGCGACTACCCTTTTATCTGCAGCATGAATTCGACGGCGCGCCCTATATCTCCGCCGCGATCGACTACACAATCGATCCCGCGACCGGCAAATCCAATGTCGGCTGCCGCCGGCTGATGCTGAAGGGACGGCGCGAGCTGCGCTCGAACCTGACCCAGCCTTCGGATTTGCGGACCATCTATCGTGCCGCCGTCGAGCGCAAGGAGCGCCTGCCGGTGAGCTTCGTCATCGGCTCGCATCCCTGCGATTTCCTTGCCGCCACCTCGAAAGCGCCGATGGACGAGTTCCAGCTGATCGCCACGATCCGCGGCGAGACGCTGCCGATGGTTCGGGGCGTTACCAACAACATTCCGGTGCCGGCCGATGGCGAGCTGTCGATCGAAGGCTACTTCGACGAGCGCGGCTATACCGAGACCGAAGGACCTTATGGCGAGCTCTATGGTCTTTACGGCCCGATGCATCCCGACCCGATCTTTCACGTCACCGCAATCACCATGCGCAAGGACGTGCTTCACCAGACCCTCCTCCATGGCGGGCGTCATTTGCGCCGTAACGACGCGGCGCAGCTGTGCAGCCTCAATTTCGAGGCGCTGGCCTGGCGGACCCTCAAAATGGCCGGCTTCGATGTCCGCGCAATTCACCTCCCGCCGGCGGCAACCGGGCTGCACCATATCCGGGTCGCGATCAAGCAGCGCGCCGCCGGCAACGGCCGCAGCGTCATCGCGGCGCTGTTGAAGCTGCCGCTCATCAAGCATGTCTTCGTCGTCGACGAGGATATCGATGTTCATTCCGAAGAGTCGATGGAATGGGCATTCGCCACCCGCTTTCGCATCGACAAGGACGTCGTCAGCGAGCCGGGGCATTTCGCTCTGTCGATGGACCCGACCGGCGAAGGCGGGCAGATGACCAAGGCCGGCTTCGATCTGACGCGCAACCTCAACGCCCCCGATATCATCGACAATCGCGAATCCTTCGCGCCGCGCCTGCAGCTCCAGCCGCGCTTTCAGACGGTGCGCCAGGCGCTCGAGACCCGGCCGATGTATTTCATCGAGCTGATGCAATCGATCGGCACCTCGGATGGGCGCGAGCTTGCGCTCGAGCTCGACGAGCTCCACCGCCAGGGCGCGATCGGCCGCGGCGACAATGGCGAATGGCGTCTCACGGAGATGGCGGGCTCGAGCTGACACGCGGGCGGAACTCAGCAATGGATCGCATCCTGGTAACGGGCGCCGCGGGCCAGATCGGCTCGGAGCTCGTCCCTGCCCTTCGCCAGCGCTACGGCGCCGAGAAGGTGGTGGCGAGCGACCTTCGCATGACTGCGCCCGCCTCGGCGCAAGCGGGGCTGTTCGAGCAGCTCGACTGCACCAGGCCCGATCAGATCCAGGAGATCGTCCGCCGCTACGATGTGAAGACAATCTTCCATCTCGCGGCGATGCTCTCGGCCGTGGCCGAGGAAAAGCCGCAAGCCGCCTGGGAGCTGAACATGGGCGGGCTCTACAATGTGCTCGAGATTTGCCGCCAGCACCGCTGCGCGCTGTTCTTCCCGAGCTCGATCGGCGCCTTCGGCGCGACGACGCCGCGCAAGAAAGCACCGCAGGACACGGTCCAGCGCCCGAGCACGATCTACGGCGTTACGAAGGTCGCGGGCGAGCTGCTCTGCGATTACTACGCGCATCGGTTCGATCTCGATGTGCGCGGCCTGAGGCTGCCGGGGCTCGTCTCGCATGCGACGCTGCCGGGCGGCGGCACCACGGACTACGCGGTGGCGATCTTCTACCAGGCGATCCGCTATCGCCATTACACCTGCTTCCTGCGCCCCGACACCGCCATCGACATGATGTATATGCCGGATGCGATCCGCGCTATTCTCATGCTCATGGAGGCAGATCCCAAGAAGCTGCGGCATCGCAACGCGTTCAACATCACGGCGATGAACTTCACGCCGGATGCCCTCGCCGCCGCGATCCGCAAGCACCTGCCCGATTTCCGCATCGATTACGAGATTGATCCGATGCGGCAAGCGATCGCGGAATCCTGGCCGCGCTCGGTGGATGACAGCGCGGCTCGCGCGGAGTGGGGCTGGAAGCCGCATTACGATCTCGATGCGATGACCAAGGACATGCTGGAGAAGCTCGGAGCGAAGCTCAGACCGGTACATTGATTCGAACCGACGACGAGGAGTAGCGCCATGCCGCACGATCGGATCGAACGAATCCTGCTCGCCGAACTGGCAAAATTCGAGGAGGAGGGCCGCCGCAAGGGCGAGGAGACCATTATACGCGGCGTCCTGCCGCCCGCGGCCGGCCGCGGACCGCGCTTTCTCATCGAGGGCGAGGGCGACAAGTCCTTCCTGCGCATGAACGCCAATGCCTATCTCGGCTTGTCGCTCCAGCGTGAGATTCGCGCCGCGGAAGAGCGCGCGGTCGAGAGCTTCGGCACCGGGCCGGGCGCCGTGCGCTTCATCAGCGGCACCTGGGCGCCGCATCGCACGCTCGAAGAGCGCCTCGCCGCGTTTCATCGGCGCGAGGCGGCGATGGTTTACAGCTCCGCCTATGCGGCGGTGATGGGACTGTTGCCGCAGCTGATGACCGCCGACACCGCCGTCATCAGCGACGAGCTCAACCACAACAGCATCATCAATGCGCTGCGCCTCGGCCGGCCGCGCGAGCGCTATATCTACCGCCACCTCAACCTCGCCGAGCTCGAGGCGCGGCTCGTCCATGCGATCCCGCTATGCCGCCGCGCCATCATCGTCACCGACGGAATTTTCAGCATGCGCGGCGACCACGCGCCGCTCGACGAGATCGCGCGTCTGGCGCAGAAATACGATTCGAGCTTTCCCGAAAACGTGATCGTCGTCGTCGATGATTCGCACGGCGTCGGCGCCTTCGGCGCGACGGGGCGCGGCACCGAGGAGCGGACCGGCGCCGACGCCGATATTCTCGTCGGAACGCTGGGCAAGGCCTTCGGCGTCAATGGCGGCTATATCGCCGGGGGGCGCACGGTAATCGCCTATCTGCGCGAGACCTCGCCGTTCTATATCTATTCGAATCCAATCGCGCCCGGCGAGGCGGCGGCCGCCGCCGCCGCGGTCGCCTTCGTCGACAGCGCCGCCGGCCGGGAGCTTTTGGGAAGGCTCCAAAGCATGGCGGCCCGGTTCCGCGCCGGCCTCACGGATATGGGCCTCGAGACCATCGCCGGCGATCATCCGATCGTGCCGCTGATGCTGCGCGATTCCGCGCGCACCGCGGCGATCACGCGCGGCTTGCGTCAGCGCGGCATCCTTGCGACCGGCCTCAATTTCCCGGTCGTGCCGCGCGGCAATGAGGAGATCCGCTTCCAGATTTGCGCCGATCACACGGCGGCGGATATCGACGAGGCGCTGGCAGCGCTCCGCGCGCTCGTCCAAGAAACGAGGGTTTGAATTCGCAAGGAGGTGTCAAGTGGAAACGAAGACGAAACTGCGCATCGCTCATCTCTCCGGGCCGAACGCCACGATTCAGAACACGCCGCCGCTCGTGACCTCGAACAAGGCACGGCAAAAGCACGGCCTGCCGCCGCTCAAGCTGCCGGATGGAAGCATCGCGCGCTTCGATGCCTTGCGAACCCAGCGCCTCGCGGCGCCGGTCAAGGTCTATGTCGAGCAATTCTCGGCGCATCCGCTGGAGCGCGACTCCGCCGAGCTTTACGCCGCGCCCGACGGCTATATCGATGTCGACGGCGTCTTCCACAAGGAAAGGCGCAACCCCGCGGACAAGCCGGTCTACGAGATCGAGCTTCGCCCCGAGGATGGGCTCTATCCCCTGCCCTACATGGCGCGCCAGGCGGATGGGCAGGCCTGGGAAGAGGAATGCGCCGTGGTCAACGCGCCGGATGCCCAGGCGCGCCAGGGCTTCTTCCCCGACGGCTCGCGCAGCTTCGAAGAGATCGACCGCCTGTCGATCGATGCCAACGGCATCGTCAATTCGATTTCGGCGCTGGCAAGCGTCGACTTCTATCGCCTGCTGCCGCCAAGCGGCTATCGCAAAGGTCTCGCCGCGGCGCTGCGCACCGATGTCGGCGAGGGCGACATACCGCCCGAGACCCGCGGCAAGGATTTCTTCCCCTACAAGCCGCGCCACCTCGCGGTCTCGCCGCCCCGCCCGGCTTTGGCGCGCGTCACCAATATCGCGCAAAAAGTGATGTCGAGCGGCAAATATGACGGCGCGATCTTCACCCAGGGCAGCCCGGCGGTCGAAGAGACCGCTTATTGGTTCAATCTCCTGATCGATACGACCTTGCCCCTCTGCGGCAACGCCGCGCAGCGGCCGCAAGGCCAGAACAGCAATGACGGGCCGCAGAACATCGTCGATTCGATCACCTACATCAATTCGCGCATCTGGGCCGACGCCGAGGGCCGCAACCGAGCCGGCGTGATCGTTCTCCAAGAGCAGCAAGCCTTCGCCGCGCGCGAAGTGGCCAAGGCCGATGCCCGGCCCGGCGGCTATGTGGCGACGGGCGGCCATAGCGGCATCCTCGGCGGCGTCAGCCATGTCGGCAATCCGGTGCTGCTCTATGTGCCGGCTTACAAGCACACCTATCTCTCGGAGGTGAACACCTCGCGCCTGCCCGAGACAACGCGAGCCGTGCGCCTTGGAGCGGGCGGCATCGAGAGCTTCGACATCGCCATAAAGAACCGCAATGGCGAGATCCTGCCCGATGCGATCCCCTCGGTGTCGATCGTCAAGGACGGCGGCTATTGCGGCGAGGATTACGACGAGGACCCGGCGCTCGAAGGCGATCTCGCCTATCTCCTCGACCACAAGCTGCGGCTTGGCCGCCTCGCCGGATTCGTGACCGAGGGACAAGTCCCTTATGGGGCAATGACCTCGCAGGCGCGGCAAAAGATCATGGCCCGGGCGGTGCTCAGCGGCTTGCCGGTCGTGCGCGTCGGCCGCGGCGCGCCCGAAGGCTTTGCCGACGCGACCAATCTCTTTTTGGGCGGCTCCAACCTCACGGGCACCAAGGCGCGGCTTTTGCTCATGGCCTGTCTGATGCGCTTCGGCAGCTTGCCCGCGGCCAAGGACGTGAACAACCCGACGCGCGCCGAGCTCAAGGCCATCGAGGCGGCGAACGCCAATTATCAGCGCGTCTTCGACACGCACTGAAGCGCAGCGTCGGCGAGAAACCGTCCGCGCGCGGCAGGCCGACGCGAGATATTGCCGCAAGGCGCGCGCGGCCATATCTTGGTGCGGCCTTCGGCGCATCTTTGCTCGACCGAAGCGCAAGGGGGATGCGCGTTTCTCGCCTGTCGAGGCCAATTGCGGCGATGAAGACTTGCGACGGCGCGCATGTCGAGCCGCCGGCGCTGACTCATGCAGCCTAGGCCGGGCGTCTTAATGGAGCGGTGGAAGCCCGGCGAGCGGCGCAGCGGCCGGCTCATCGCGATCCTCGCCGGCGCCTGCCTCGCCTATCTCATCCTTTACGCCTTCGTCACCCTGCACCGCGGCGAGCGCTATCCCTTCGGCGATTTCTTCGCTCTCTGGTCCTACGCCAAGATCGCGATCGCCCATGCGCCGGCGGAGCTTTACGATCCCGCCGCGCTGCATGCCGCCCAGGTCGCGTTGGGCATGGAGCCGGGCCAGCAAAACCCCTTTCCTTATCCGCCGAGCTTTTTGCTGATCCTCTGGCCGCTGGGGTTCTTCTCCTACCTCTCCGCCTATGCGCTCTGGATCGCGGCGAGTTTCGCGCTTTATCTCTGGGCGACGGTCGAGCGCTCGGCCCGGGCGCTGACGACGGCGATCGCGATCCTGGCGCCGACCAGCACGATCATGCTGGTCGCCGGGCAGAGCGGGTTCCTCGCCGGTGCGCTCGCCATTGGCGGCTTGCGTCTCATTCGCACGCGCCCGATCCTTGCCGGAGTCTTGCTCGGCCTGCTCAGCTACAAGCCGCAGCTTTGGCTGCTCGTGCCGGTCGCGCTGATCGCCGCGCGCGCATGGCGCACGATCGCGGCGATCGGCATGACCATTGCCGCTCTCGTCGCCTTGACCAGCATTGCCTTCGGTTGGTCGATCTGGCCGGCATGGCTCGCCGCGCTGCCGGCCTATTCGCGGGATTTCGATGCCGGCGCCATTCGCTACCATCTGATGCCGACCGTCACCGCCAACCTGCAAATGCTCGGACTTTCCCTCTCCGCGGCGCGGCTCGTCCAGCTGGCGCTGGCCGCCGGCACCGCCATTCTCATCTGGCGCCTCTATCGGCCGGGCGCGAGCCGGCAAGCCCGAAGCGGGCTGCTGGCCGGAACCTTCCTCGCGACGCCGCACGCTTTCGTCTACGACCTGCCGATGCTGACCGGCGCCGTCACCGGGTTCGTCGCGGAAAGGCTTCGCGGCGACGATGGGTTCAGCCCAGCGGAAATCGCGGTGCTGATTTTCGCGCTCGCCTTTCCGGCCTTGATGATGTTCGCCGGGCCGCATATTCCCCTTAGCACGCTGCCCGAGCTCTTGCTGTTCGGCCTCGTCCTTGCACGCCAGCGGGCGCGGCCGGAAGGGTCGACGAAAGAGGGCGCAACCGCGCCGCAACTCTCGGAAACCTGACCATCGACACCGGCGCCGGAGCGCCCGGCAAAGGGGGGTTGAGACCTATCATGATCAGCCATTCGGTGGTAGTTTGTCGCCACGCGCGTGACACCACGACGTGGAGTGTAACAAGCCGGATTGTGGCGGATTATGGCCATTTTCCGTGCCACCGAGATGGGTCGATATGATAAATTCCACCCCGCCATCAGCGCAAGAAACCGAACTCGCGCAGCTTATCGTCAAAACCCTCAATTTGGAGGTTCCGCCCGGCGACATCGACCCGAATGCGCCGCTTTATGGCGAGGGCCTCGGTCTCGATTCGATCGATATTCTTGAAGTCGCGCTTGCCGTTTCCAAAGCCTTCGGCGTGAAATTGCGTGCCGACGACAAGAACAACGTCAAAATCTTCCAGTCCTTGCGCGGCTTGAACGCCTACATCCAGCAGCACCGGACCAAGTGAATGCCCGCCCAGAGCGTGCTTTGCCGGGCGGCCGGACTCGCGATCCTCGCGCTTGCGCCGGTTGCGATTCATGTCGCGCTGGTGACCGACACATGGCCGGCGCTCGTTGTCGCAATCCCCGCCCTGCAGCTTCTCGTCATCGGCGCCGCCCTGCTGGCCCGGCGGGGCTCGCGGCGGCATTGGGTAACCGCGTCTATTGCGGCGCTGCTTGTCTCGCTTCTCTTCATCGCCATCAGCCGGCTCGATCTCGCGAGCTTGCCGGGGCTTCCCCACGCCCTCGCCTATTCGAGCCTTCTCGCCGCCTTCGGGCTTTCGCTTCTACCGGGGCGCGAGCCCGTGCTGACGCGCCTCGTCCTCAAGGTTCGCGGCCCGCTCCCGCCCGAGCTTCTCGCCTATACGCGGCACGTTACCGCGGCCTGGTGCTGCTTCTTCGCCGCTCAGCTCGCGCTGTCCCTGACGCTCTTCCTCCTCGCGCCGCTCGCGGTCTGGTCGCTCTTCATCAATGTCCTCAACCTGCCGCTGGTGGTGGCGATGTTCGCCATCGAATATACCTATCGCGTGGTGCGGTTCCCGAACTTCCGGCACGACCGGCTCTCCGACTTTTCGAAGTTCGCGGCCGAGTTTTCGAAGCGGGCGTCGCGACAGACCGATTCCGCGTGAGCGCGTCGTCCTGCCGAGCGTTTCGCTCCAGCCTCCGATGACGACGGAATCTCCGCTCCTTTATCATCAACAGTCCGACGGCATTGTCGCTTATCGCGAAGGACACCCGGTCACTGCCGCCGCGTTCCTGGCGGATGCCGCGGCGCTCGCGGCGCTGCTTCCCTCGCGCCGTCACGTCGTCAATCTCTGTGCCGATCGCTACCGTTTCACCGTCGGCCTGGCGGCGGCGTTGATGCGCGAGCAAGTGAGCCTCTTACCGCCCAACGAGACGCTCGCGACCTTGGAGCAGTTGGCCGAGGATTTTCCCGATCTCTATTGCCTCCATGAGGGCGCTCCACCCGCGACGAGCGCCGCGACGTTCTGCTTTCCGCAGAGGCTGGAGATCGCCCACGGCGCTCTCGCGGTCCCAGCCTTTCCATCCCAGCAGCAGGCGGTGATCCTCTTCACCTCCGGCACGACCGGCCGGCCCAAGCCCTATCCGAGGCTTTGGGGCTCGCTCGTTGCCGGATCGCGCGCAGCGGGCAAGCGTCTCGGCATCGAGGCCCTGTCCGGCGCGACCGTCATCGGCACGGTGCCGCATCAGCACAGCTACGGTCTCGAATCCGCCGTCATTCTCGCGCTCCAGCACGGCGCGGCGTTTCTGAGCGAGCGCCCCTTTTATCCCGCCGATGTCGCCGCGTACCTCTCCGCGGCCGCGCCGCCGCGCATCCTGGTGACGACGCCGATCCATCTCCGTGCCGTTCTCGCCGACGATGCGCCCTTGCCGGCGCTCGACCTCGTCGTGAGCGCGACCGCCCCTTTGCCGCCGCAACTCGCCGCAGCGGCAGAACGGCGCTTTCACTGTCGCATGCTCGAGATCTATGGCTGCTCGGAGGCCGGCCAGATCGCGGTTCGCCGGCCGGCGGCGGACGAGATCTGGGACTGCATCGACACCATCCGGCTTCGCCAGGACGCGGCGGGCAGCTGGGCCGTCGATGCCGCGAGCGGCGGCGAATTTCTCTTGAGCGATGAGATCGAGCTGCGCGGCGGCGGGCGTTTTCTGCTGCATGGCCGGACCGCCGATCTCGTCAACATCGCCGGCAAACGCACCTCGCTCGCGCATCTCAACTATCACCTCAATTCGATCCCGGGGGTGAGCGACGGCGTATTCGTCATGCCCGAGGAGCGCGAGGGCGGGACGACGCGGCTCATGGCATTCGCCGTCGCGCCGGCCCTGTCGACGCAAGCGATCCTCGCGGCGCTGCGCCAGCGCGTCGACCCGGCTTTCATGCCGCGCCCGCTCGTTCTCGTCGACGCATTGCCGCGCAACGCGCTGGGCAAGCTGCCGCACGAGGTCATCCGCCGCCTCGCCGCCGAACGCGGCCGATAGCGCGCGAATGGCTGGTTCGAGCGAGATAGGGTTTGCTCCCGATCATCCCACGGCAGCAGGCCATTTTCCCGGCAACCCCATCATCCCAGGGGCGCTGCTTCTCGACAGCGTCATCGGCACGATCGCCAAAGCCGAGGGGCTTGCCGCTCCTTACGAGCTGCGCGCGGTGAAATTCCTCCGGCCGGTCCGGCCCGGCGACCGCGTGCGCATCGAATGGCGCGAGGAACGCGGCGTCTTGCAGTTTCGTGTTCTCGCCGGCGCGGAGCAGGTTGCAGCCAGCGGAACGCTTCGCGCCGCGAGCAAATCGGAATGACTCATCCGCAGAGCGGCGAGCGGGCTTGGCTGACCCGGCGCGAGCGCGGCGCCGCGACCGCAATCAAGCTCATCGTGTGGATCGCGCTGCATTTGGGCCGCAGCGTCACCCGCCTGCTGCTCTTCCCGATTTGCCTTTACTTCCTCGCCTTCTCCAAGGCCTCGCGCGCCGCGTCCCGCGGCTATTTGCGCCGCGTCCTCGAGCGCGAGCCGAGCCCTGGCGATCTCTTTCGCCACTACGTCGCTTTCGCCTCCTGCGCGCTCGATCGGGTCTACCTGCTCAACGACCAGATGGATTTGTTCGATGTGGCGATCGAGGGCGAAGAGCTCGCCAAGTCGGAACTCGCGCGCGGCTCGGGTGGTTTTCTGTTCGGCGCGCATTTGGGAAGCTTCGAGATTCTTCGCGCTCTCGCCCATCGTCAACCCGACGTCAAGATAAACCTCCTGATGTATGAAGAGAATGCCCGCAAGATCAATTCCGTGCTCAACGCCATCAATCCGAGGCTGGCGCTGGAGGTGATCTCGCTCGGCCAGTCGGATTCGATGTTGGCCGTCGAGCATCAGCTCGACCAGGGATACCTGGTCGGGATTCTCGCCGATCGCGGGATTTCGCCGGGCGAAGAAGAGGAAATGGAAATCGAATTTCTCGGCGCGCCAGCGCGTTTTCCCGTCGGGCCGTTTCGGCTCGCGGCGATTTTGCGCCGCCGCGTGTTCTTGATGGTCGGGCTCTATCGCGGCGGCCGCCGCTATGAGGTGCATTTCGAGCCGCTCGTCGATTTCAGCGATCTGCCCCGCGGCACGCATCGCGAGGAAGTCATTCTCGCCTTGCGCCGCTACGTCGCGCGCCTCGAGCATTATTGCCGGTCGGCACCCTACAATTGGTTCAATTTCTATGACTTCTGGAAATAAACCCGGCTTGAGCCGCCTGATCGCCGCCGTGGCGCTGGCTGTGGGGATCGCCATCGGCGCGCCTACGATCGGCCTTCGCGCCCAGCCGGAATGGGGCCTCGCGCAGCTGATGCAGGATCTGGCCGCGGTGAAGTCCGCATCGGCCCATTTCGTCGAGCGCCGCTATCTTCATCTCTTGAAGGAGCCGTTGGTGGACAGCGGCACCCTCTCTTATCGCGCGCCGGACCAACTGAGCAAAATCACGCTCGAGCCGCAGACGGAGCGGCTGATCGTCGACGGCGACTTGTTGACCATCGACCGCGAGGGAAAATCCCGGACTTTGCGGCTGGAGGACTATCCGGAAATCTGGGCGATCATCGAAGGCGTTCGCGGCACCCTCGCGGGCGATCGCGCCGCGCTCGAGAAATATTATACGCTGAAGCTCGAAGGCACCCCCGCATCCTGGACGTTGTCGCTCGTGCCGCAGGATTCGAAGATCAAGCAGCTGGTCCGCACGATCCTGATTTTCGGCGAGGGCCACAGTATCCGGCACATCCTCACCCTCGAACAGGAAGGCGACCGCACCGACATGACCATCACCGAGGATTCACCGTGACGCGCGGCAAAGCCGCGGTGATTCTCTGGCTGGTGATGATCGCGGGTTCCATCGCCATCATCGCAACGACGCGGTTCAGCGCCGATATGACGGCGTTCCTGCCGCGCTCGCCCTCGCCCGCCGAGCAAATCCTGGTCGAGCAGATGCAGAACGGCGTCGCTTCGCGGCTGATCCTCATCGGCCTCGAGGGCGCACCCGCGCCGGCGCTGGCCGAGCTCAGCAAGGCATTCGCCCAGCGTCTGCGCGGCGATGCGGACTTCGTGCTGGTGAACAATGGCGAAGGCGCCGGGGTGGGCGCCGGTCTTCAAGCCGACTATCAGCTCGTCTGGCAGAACCGCTATCTGCTCAGCCCAAGCGTCACGCCGGAGAGCTTCACGGTTGCCGGCCTCCATCAGGCCCTCCTCGCCGATCTTCGGCTGTTGAGCTCCGATCTCGGCGGCATCGTCAAGCGCAGCCTGCCCGCCGATCCGACCGGCGCGATCCTCGCCCTGACCGACGAATTCGCGGGCGAGAACCGTCCCGCCTCGCGCGACGGCGTCTGGTTCTCCCGCGACGGCAGCCACGCGCTGATCGTCGTGCAGACAAAGGCCGCCGGATTCGACATCGAGCAGCAGGAATCCGCGCTCGCGGCGCTCGAAGATGCTTTTGCCGCGGCGCGCGCCGCGGTGCCGGCGGCGCAGTCCGCACGCTTGCTGGTCACCGGCCCCGCGGTCTTCGCCGTTCACACCAAGACGGAGATGAAGGAAGACATCACCTGGCTTTCGCTCATCGCGACGCTCCTCGTCTCGGCCATCCTGCTCTTCACCTATCGCTCGCCGTTGATCCTGGTGCTGGCGCTCGTCCCCGTCGCCAGCGGCGCCCTCGCCGGCGTCGCCGCGGTTAGCCTCGGCTTCGGCTTCGTCCATGGGGTCACGCTCGGCTTCGGCGTCACCTTGATCGGCGAGGCGGTCGATTACGCGATCTATCTCTTCACCCAGACGGCGCCCGGCGCCACGGCGGCGGCAACCCTGCCGCGGATCTGGCCGATCCTGCGGCTCGGCGTGCTGATCTCGGTATGCGGCTTCAGCGCCATGTTGTTTTCGCGCTTCACCGGCTTTGCGCAGCTCGGCCTCTTCTCGATCACCGGGCTGCTCGTCGCCGTCGGCGTGACGCGCTTCGTTCTGCCCGCGCTTCTGCCGGTCAATTTCGCGACCGCCCGCTCCGGCGTCTTTGCCCCGGCGCTCCTCGCGGTGGTTCGTCGCGCGCTGCTTTTGCGGATTCCCGCGGCTCTGCTGGTCATCGCGGCGCTGGCGGCGCTGGCGCTCCATCGCGGCAGCTTTTGGGAGGACGACCTTTCGAGCCTCAGCCCCATTCCCGCGAGCGACCAGAAGCTCGACCAAACGCTGCGCGGCGATATCGGCGCGCCGGATGTGCGCTATCTCGTCCTCGTCACCACGCCCGAGGAGCAGCAAACCCTTGCCGCGAGCGAACGCTTGTCGGCGGTGCTCGACAAGCTCGTCGCCCGCAAGGCGCTCACCGGCTTCGATGCACCGACGCGCTATTTGCCGAGCGCCGCGACGCAGCGTGCGAGACTGGCGGCTCTACCGGACGGGCCGACGCTGCGGGCGCGGCTGGCGTCAGCGCTCGAGGGCCTGCCCTTTCAGCCGAATGCGTTTGACCCGTTCATCGCCGATGTCGAAAAAGCCCGCGCCGGCGGGATTCTCGACCGCAAGGCGTTCGATGGCACGAGCCTCGCGCTGAAGCTCGATTCGCTGCTTTTGCGCCGCGACAGCGGCTGGACCGCGTTGCTCTCGCTCCACGGGCTCGCCGATCCGGCGCTTGTCGCGCATGATATCGCGACAAGCGGCGTTCCCGACGCGATTTTCGTCGATCTCAAATCTCAGTCGAATGAGCTTCTCGAAGTCTATCGCAGCGAGGCACTGATGCTCGCGTCGATCGGCAGCCTCGTCATCCTCGTTCTCCTTGCGATCAGCCTGCGTTCGGTGCGGCGCGTCCTGCGCGTCGCCGCGCCGCTTGCCGCCGCCGTCGCGGTGACGACCGCCTTGCTCACCCTCGGCGGCGGCAAGCTGTCGATCTTCAATCTCATCGGCCTGCTTCTGACCGTCGCGGTCGGATCGAATTACTGCATCTTCTTCGAGCGGCAGGATTGGACCGATGCGACCAGCGAGCGCATGGTCGCCTCGCTCGTGCTTGCCAATATCTGCACCGTCATCGGTTTCGGCATTCTCTCCTTCGCGCGGCTGCCGGTGCTGCACGGCATCGGCTCGACGGTCGCGATCGGCGCCTTCTTGAGCCTTGTCTTCTCCGCGATCCTGACGAGCGATGGCGGCGAGGCGATCCCCGCGGCGCGCCGATGAGCGATCCGTCCCGGATCCGCACCACCTCCTATCCAGCGGTCGCGGCATCGCCCAACCCGATCCTCCTCGTGTTTATTCCAGGTTTCGATATGCGGGCCGAGGATTTCCTTCGCTACGGCTTCGTCGATCGGGCGCGAGAGCGCCGCCCCGAGGCCGAGATTCTCATCGCCGAGCCCGATCTCGACCTCTATCTCGACGGCACGGTCGGCGCAGAGCTTGCGGCTCTTCTGCAATCGGCGGCATCGCGCCATCGGCGGGTCTGGCTTGCCGCGATTTCGCTCGGCTGCTTCGGCGCCCTGCTCCTTGCCGAAGGCCCGGTTCCGATCGAGGGCATCGTTCTCCTTGCGCCGTTCCTCGGGACGGCCGGCCTCATCGCCGAGGTCCAGCGCGCCGGCGGCTTCAAGGCCTGGGAGCCCGGGGCGCTGGCCGAAGACGACCATGAGCGCCGGTTGCTCGCGCGGCTGAAACACTATGGCCGGCAGCCGGAACAATGGCCGGCTCTCTGGCTGGGCTATGGCCGCTCCGACCGCTTTGCCGCCGCCTCGCGGCTCCTGGCCGAGCTCCTGCCGCCCTCGCGGATTGTCGAGATCGAGGGGGCTCACGACTGGCCAAGCTGGGCTCGCCTCTGGGATCGGATGCTCGCCGGCGACTCTGTTGCACGCGCGAACTCGGCCTGCGGGTGAGGGCAAAACTGGACTTTTCCCCGGTTCGGTGCTGTATGCTCCTGCGAGGGAGGCTAAAGTGAAGTCGCGGATGCATCGGTATCGGGTCGCCACGGTCATCGCCGCCATGCTGTGGCTCGCCGGCTGCAACGCCACCTTCGATGTCGCCGTCCCGCCCGCCAACGAAGCGCTTTATGCGCGGCTTTATCCCTATTTCGCCGAGCTGTGCGCCGTTTCGCAAATCAAGAAGAAGCCGGGCTTCGGCGCCGACACCAGCGGCGGCCCCGGCGGCCATTCGGTGCTCTATCTCAACGGCGTCTGCCGCGAGCGCGATGCCGACTATCCGACCATCGGGCTGTGCGCGCCGGACACGCCGGCTGCCGAGCAAGGCGTCGGCCTCAGCGTCAATGCGCATTTCAAGAACGCCAATTGGGTGGCGACGGATGGCCGCGACTTCTTCTTCCGCGGCGACCTGCCGCCGAACGCGCGGCTCACCCGCGCGGCTTATGCGCGCACCCAGGACGAGGCCAAGGCAAAGGGGCTCTACGACGGCATCGTGTTTCACTCGGTGGTGTTCGACGACATGCCGCCGGGCACCGACAGGCGCGACTACATGTATGAGGTGTCGATCGGAACGGATTACGCGATCGCCTTTGCCCGGGACCGCTATTGCGCGCGCGTTCCCATGAGCCGCGCGCAAATGGGCAAGGTCGTCGCCTATTTGAACGGCGTCAACGCGCCCTATAAGGATGGCAAAAAGGATTTCGAATGGAACGTCCTCGAGAATAACTGCACGCATCTCGTCCACAATGCGCTCGCCGCGGCCGGGCTATGGCGCGATTGGGAGACGGAGCGGTTCTTCCTGATCTCGGCGTTCGACTTTCCGGTGCCAAAGAACGAATTCGTCAACACCATGTGGCGGCTCAACAACATGGATTTGACCAATATCGACGCGCTCTATCGCGATCCCACGGCGCGGCGCGCACTGATGGAGGACGGTGCGCTGCCGGAGGAGCCGGGCGGACTCGCGGCCGCGGCGCGCGCGATCGCGGACAACGACATCTACGATACGGATGTGAAGCTGATCTTCTACGACGATCCGGTCTTCGGCTCCTATCAGCGGCGCTTCGATGCGATCTTTGCGCAGCCGCGCTATACCGATATCGAAGCCAATTTGCGCTACTTCGCCGCGCTCTACCGCCGCATCGAGGCCGAGCGCCGGCCGCTGGCCGAAGCGCTGGCGAGCGGACACGACACCGACGGCGCCGCGTTCAGCGCCTTCTATCGGCGGTTTTACGCCTATATCGATCGCGAGACCGCCGAAGTCGATGCGCGCCTTGCGGCGCTTGCCCGCCCGCCCCGGATTGCCGGAGCGATGCCGTGACGGGCGGGGCGACGTCGCGCGGCGCCATGCCGCCGGAAGAGCGGCAGCCGCACGATCCACGGCCCTCCTAGGATCACCGCGTGCAGCCGCTCCGCCTCACCGCGTTTTCGCTCATCACCTGCCTCGGCTCGGGGCTCGAGGCGATGCTCGCCGCGCTTCAAGCGGGACGCAGCGGGCTTAACCGGCGCCACTTCGAGGGCGGCCTTACCACCGCCGTCGGCGAGGTCGTCCTGCCGCTTCACTCGCCGCTGCCGCCCGGCCTCGCCGAGTTCGACTGCCGCAACAACCGGCTCGCGGCGCTGGCCCTGCAGGACGGCGCGTTCGCCGCTGCGGTCGCGGCCGCGCGCGAGCGCTATGGCGCCGGCCGCATCGGCATCTTTCTCGGCACCAGCACATCGGGCATTGCGAGCACCGAGCAGGCCTATCGCCGGCGCGACGCGCAGACCGGCAAGCTTCCCGCCGATTACCGTTATGCCCAAACCCACAACACCTTCGCCCTCGGCGCCCTTGCAGCGCGGATGTTTCGCTTGGGAGGGCCGGCGGTCGTGATCTCCGCCGCCTGCGCGACGACCGCCAAGGCCTTCGGCAATGCGGCGCGCATGATGGCCGCCGGCCTTTGCGATGCGGCGATCGTCGGCGGCGCGGACTCGCTCTGTTCCACCACGATCTATGGATTTCGCGCGCTTGGCCTCACCGCCGAGGCGCCGTGCCGACCTTTCGATGAAGCTCGCGACGGGCTGTCGCTCGGCGAGGCCGCGGGATTCACGCTGCTCGAGAAAGCCGGGAGCCGCGGCCATCGCGACGACATCCTGCTGCTCGGCCTCGGCGAGAGCAACGACGCGCATCACATGTCGACGCCCGATCCGCGCGGACAGGGCGCACGCCTGGCGATGGAGCGTGCCCTCGCCTCGGCCGGATTGGGAACACGGGAAATCGATTACATCAATCTCCACGGCACGGCGACGCGCGTCGGCGATGCCGCCGAGGACGCGGCGATAACGCAGGTCTTCGGCTCGCAAACGCCGTGCAGTTCGACCAAAGGCGCGACCGGACACACGCTCGGCGCGGCGGGCATCGTCGAGACCATCATCTCTGCGCTCGCCATTCGCCACGATTTCATGCCCGGCAGCCCAAACACGCAAACCCTCGATCCGGCGCTGCGCTGCGGCTATCTGCTCAAGACCCGCTCCGGCCGCGTCGCGCGGGTGATGAGCAATTCCTTCGGCTTCGGCGGCAGCAATTGCAGCCTCATCCTCGGACGCGCCACACCATGAAGGCCTATGTCGAAGGGCTCGGCGTCTGGGCGGCGGGTCTTGAGGGTTGGACCGCCTGCCGCGACGTGCTCGCCGGCAACCGCGCCTACGAGCCCGCGCCGCTCGCACTGCCGCCAAGCCCGCTACTCCCCGCCAATGAGCGGCGGCGCACAGTGGCGACGGTGCGCCTCGCGCTTCAGGTCGGCTCCGAGGCCTTCGCCCATGCCGGTCGCGATCCGAGCGCGACCGCCACGGTCTTCACCTCCTCGGGCGGCGATGGCGAGACGCTCCACGGCATTCTCGACGCCTTGGACTCCGCCGAATTGGACGTGTCGCCGATGCGGTTTCACAATTCGGTGCACAACGCGCCGGCGGGTTATTGGACGATCGCCACGCATTCGCGCGAGCCTTCGACAAGCCTCTGTGCGTTCGATGCGAGTTTTTCCGCGGGACTCCTCGATGCCGTCGCGCAGGCGACTTTCGATGATCGCGCCGTCGCCTTGATCGCCTATGACCTGCCCTATCCCGAGCCGCTTCACAGCGTTCGGCCGATCGGCTCGACCTTCGCCGTCGCGCTCGTCCTGACGCCCAAGCCCACGCCAGCAAGCTTCGGCCGACTGATGCTCTCCCTCGGCGAAGAGATGCCGACGCCCACCAAGATGACCGATTCCGCGCTCGAAACCTTGCGCCGCGGCAATCCCGCAGCGCGCAGCCTGCCTCTGCTGCTGGCGCTCGCGCGCGGCGATCATGCCGATCTGGTACTGGACTATGTCAGTAGCAATCGCCTCGCGATCGCGGTCGCGCCGCCGCCATGGTAGCGCCGGCGCCAGCCATGACGCGCGCGGAGATCGCGCGGCTCATCCCGCATCGCGGCGCGATGGTTTTGCTCGACGGCGTGGTCGCCTGGGACGAGGGCTCGATCCGCTGCTGGTCGAGCCGGCATCGCGCGCTCGACAACCCGCTGCGTCAGGACGGCCGCCTTGGCGCGCTTTGCGCGGTGGAATTCGCCGCGCAGGCGATGGCGCTTCATGGCGGGCTTGCCGGCAATGTCGGCGCGGGGCCGCGCGCCGGCTATATCGCGAGCCTGCGCGAAATCGCCTGCCGCTGCGATCGGCTCGACGATATCGCGGGCGATCTCGAGATCGAGGCGAGGCAGCTGATGGGCGAGGCGGCGCAAGTCGCCTATTCCTTTGCCGTCCGCGGCGACGGGCGCGAGCTCGTGGCGGGACGGGCGACCGTCATTCTCGACGCGGAGGCGCTGTGAAGCGCGCCCTCGTCACGGGCGGCAGCGGGGCGATCGGCGCGGCGATTTCGCGCACGCTCGCGGCGGCGGGGCATCACATCTATATCCACGCGCATGAGGGGCTGGAGCGCGCCGCTGCAGAGGCCGCCGCGATCGTCAAAGCCGGCGGCAGCGCTGAAGCCCTCGCTTTCGACGTGACCGATGCGGCAGCCGCCGAAACCGCCCTCATTCGGCTTTTGGACAGCGGCCCGATCCAGATTCTCGTCAACAATGCCGGCATTCACGACGATGCGGCGATGCCGGCGATGCGCCGCGAGCAATGGCTGCGCGTGATCGACGTCTCGCTCAACGGATTCTTCAACGTCACCAAGCCGCTGTTGATGGCGATGATCGGTACCCGCTGGGGGCGGATCGTCAACCTGTCCTCGGCCTCCGCCATCGCCGGCAATCGCGGCCAGACCAACTACGCCGCCGCCAAGGCCGGGCTGCACGGCGCCACCCGCTCGCTCGCGCTCGAGCTCGCAAGTCGGGGCGTTACCGTGAACACGGTGGCGCCCGGGATCATCGCCTCGCCGATGAGCGATGCGGCCTTCACGAAAGAGACCATCGACCGTCTCGTGCCGATGAAGCGCGCCGGAAAGCCCGAGGAGGTGGCCGAGTTGGTCGCGTTTCTGGCGTCCGACCGGGCCGCCTATATTTCCGGCCAGCTCATCTCGATCAATGGCGGGATGATCTGACGCGGCGCGCCAGCAACAAGGGCAAGCGCCAGACGAAGCCGAGAAACAACCGGGCATGCATCCATGTCAGCAGGAGATTGTCTCGGACATAGTTGAAGTGCGATACCCCGCCCTCTTCGCGCGTCAAATAGCGGATCGGCGCCGGCCGCGCGATCGGGCGCACTCCCTTCCAGCACATCCGCACCGCGGCTTCGGGATCGAAATCGAAGCGGCGCATCCAGACGCTTCTTTCCATCACCCCTTGCAGCGCGCCGATCGGATAGACGCGAAACCCGCACAGGGAATCGCCGATCCCGGCCCAGAGCGTCTCGAGATCGGCCCAGGCGTTGGAGACGCGGCGACCGACGACCCGCAAGCGCGGCGCGCTCGCATCGAACACCGGCACGCCGAGGATGAAGGCATCGGGCTCCGCCTGCGATGCCGCCATGAAATCCGGAATGAAAGCAGCGGGATGCTGGCCATCGGCGTCCATGGTCAAGGCATGGGTGAAGCCCGCCGCCGAGGCGGCGCGCAGCCCGTCGAGAATGGCCGCGCCCTTGCCGCCATTCCGCGCGCGCAGAATGATGCGCAGCCCCGGATCAGTCGCGGCGCGGCGCTGGAGCTCGGTGCCGGTTCCATCGGTGCTGCCGTCGATCACCACCCAGACCGGGCTCCACACCGCCCGCGCCGCGGCAACGGTGTCGAAGAGCCTCGCCCCCGTGTTGTAGCTCGGGATAAGAACGAGATGCGTGGCCAAGGGACGATGGCGTGCTCGGTGGGTCAGGCGTCGCGATCGTCAAGCGCGCTGCGATATCGCCCGTGCAACTCGGCGACGAAGCTGGCGAGGTCGCGATCGACGCGCAAGGCAGGTCCCAGCCGCAAGCGATAGCGCAGCGGGAACTCCGGCTTTCGCAACAGCGGCCAGCCCTTGCCGAGAAATCGCGAGTTGCCGTCGATGAAGACCGTCTGCACCGGCACATCGGCGCATTTGGCGATTAGTGCGAAGCCGCCTTTGAACGCGCCAAGCCGGCCGCCGACGGTCCGCGTGCCTTCGGGAAAGATCAGCAATTGGCAGCCTGCGTCGAGGCGGCGCGCGCCCTCGCGAACAAACCGCGTCGCGCTATCATTGCGGATGAACCCGGCGAGCCGGGCGCTCCCGCCGAGGAACGGATTGCGCAACAGCTCGGCTTTCGCCGCGCACACCCCGCGCGGCAGCCGCGACAGGATCAGCACCGCATCGAGCAGGGAGGGGTGATTGGGCGCGACGATAACGGGGCCTGCTTGGCGCAACGCATCGAGCGCGCGCAGATCGCAGCGGATGATGCCGGTCAGCTGCATCAGCCCGACGAAAGCGCGGCAACACGCCATGATCATCGCCTGCCCGAGCGGCGCGCCGAGGCGGCGCGGCAAAACAAGATGCAGGATGCCGGCGACGACGCTGAGCACCAGGCTGGTAAGCCCGAAGACGAGAAGCAGCCCGTAAAAGACCAGGCATTCGTAGCAGAAACGCGCGGCCCGGCCGGGCGCCGGCCGGCGCAGAACCGCGGATTGGACGCCGCTCACATGACCCCCGCGCCGCGCGGCGGCAACCGGCCGACATGCCGTTGCGTCACGACGGCGCTCAACCGAGCTGGAGATTGCGGCGATATTGGCGCCATGCCTCGACGGTGCGGCGGAGGGTGAGGACGCTCGAAATGTAATAGATCAGCTTGAAGACGATGAGGCGCGTGCGGACGCTGGAGCGGCGGAACACGTCGCCGGCGAGAAGCGACAGCATCGCCGATTCGATGCCGCAGATATTGTGCGGCGACATGAACATGTTGCGCAAAGCGGGCCGCGTCGCGCGGTAGATATACCACGAGAAAGTGCCGATCCCGCGCTGCGTCGTCGCATCGAAGCGGCGCAAGGCCTGGCGCGCGCGGCGCGGCGTATCGAGGCAAGCCTCGACCGCCTCGACGCCGGAAAAGGCGCCGATCATGGCGAAGTAGACGCCCGCCGAAAAGATCGGATCGATGAACGCATAGGCATCGCCCAAAAGAATATAGCGCTCGTTGCTCATGCGCTGGGCACGATAGGAGTAATTGCCCGTGCCGGTGACCGGCGCGAGCAGCTCGGCATTGCGCAACCGGTCGGTGATCCCCGGGCAGAGCGCGATCGTCTCCATGAAGAACTGATCGAGGCTGCCCTTGCGCGATTTGAAATAATGCGGCCGGCAGACCGCGCCGACGCTGGTGCTGCCGTCGAGCAGCGGGATGAACCAGAACCAGCCGTGATCAAACCAGAAGACCGTGATGTTGCCCTCGGCCTTGCCGGGCAAGCGCTGGGCGCCTTTGAAATGGCCGAACATTGCCGCGCTGTTGTGGCGGCGATTGCGCTCCTTGATGCCGAACTTGTTGGCCAGGAAGGTGTCGCGCCCCGAAGCATCGACGAGGAATCGCGCCCGCCAGCGCCGGGTCGAGCCGTCCTCCGTCTCGGCGATCACCTCCGCGCCACCCTCCGGCGGAAACGCCACTTGCGTCACCCGGCATCCCTCGAAGGCGCTGGCGCCTTTCGCAACCGCGTTGCGGAAGAGGATTTCATCCAGCTCCGAGCGGCGCACCTGATAGGCGAAGGGAAACCGCTTATCGACCGCGTTCGCGAAATTATAGGTCACGGATTTGTTGTGGTAGGGCGAGATGAACTCCGCCCCGTATTTGATCATGCCGATCCGCTCGACCTCCGATTTGAGGCCGAGCCGCTCGAACAGTGGCAGATTCATCGGCAGCAGCGATTCGCCGATGTGAAATCGCGGATGGCGGTCTTTTTCGACGAGAACGACGTTCCGGCCGCGCTCGGCGAGAAGAGCGGCGATGGTCGATCCGCCGGGACCGCCGCCGATCACCAAGACATCACAAGCTTCTTCGCGTTCGCGCTGTAGGCTCTCGGGCAAACGACACCTCGGTTTCGCAATGCCAGATCGTGGGTGGGTTGAGTCCTCCCGGTCGAGCGCAACGATACCAGCTTGGCCGGCCGATATCCACCCGGCCTCGCCCTCGCCGATGGATCCCGCGCCCCGGGCCCGTCGCGGGGAGGCCGATGCATCGCGCGGAACCGGGCTTTATCCGCTCGGATTACCAGAGGGCGGGCCGCAATCCTTGCGGCCGCGTCTTCGACGCACCCCAGTGAGGGATAGAGTG
>DATNGG010000063.1:0-5742 GCA_035605975.1 Allostellaceae bacterium
GACAAGGGCGTCCTCACCCCCACGGTAAAGCAGGCTCGCGACCTGGCCTCTCTGTATAAGAGATCGTTCTTGGAATGGTTCTTGCCCGAACCGCCGGCGCTCCCCAAGCCCGAACTCATTCCTGATTTCCGCCTTTACAAGGGCGCAGCTGATCCAACAGAAACGCGCGAGCTTTTGGAGGCGCAGCTTTGGGCAGAAACACAGCGCGATAATGCGTTAGACCTCTATGCGGAAATCGGCGAACAAGTCCCAAAGATCCCGGAAGAACTCTTTACGACAATCGCAAACGACGTGGATGTGGTGGCCTCAGCTGTTCGCGAAGCGATGCATTTCCCGATTGAACAGCAAGCCGGGCTTCCCACAGTACAAGAGCGAGCTGCTATCCCTAGTCTCATAAGAGACAAGATCGAATCTCTTGGAATTCTTACGCTTCGACGATCCGATCTGAAGAACTTTCGAGTGAGAGGCTTTTGCGTTGCGAAGTTTCCGCTCCCAGTAATCGTATTCACGAGCGAATCTCCGAATGCCCAGGCTTTTACCCTTGGGCATGAGCTAGCTCATGTTTTATTGCAGCAAAGTGCAATTAGCGGCGTGATCTTCAAGGATGGCGGTAACCCAAGCGCAAGGCGAGTTGAGGAGTGGTGCAACAAGTTTGCCGCCGCTTTCTTAATGCCGAGACCGACCGTCCTTGCTCGATACGCAATTCCCAATACGCCACGCGAGGAAATAGCGGATTCAGATATTGCGACATTGGCTACTTACTTTGGCGTGAGCCAGCACGCAATGTTGCTTAGACTTGTTAATCTCGGCTACGTGCAGGCATCCTATTATTGGGACGTAAAGAAGCCCGCGTACGATCAAGAAGAGCTCGAATACAAGAGCTTTGGGCGCCCGAAATATTACGGACGCCGATACAGTAGCTCGCTCGGCACCCTCTACACCTCCCTAGTTCTCGAGGCTTGGAACTCCGGAAAAATCACCAATCATAATGCCGCTGAATTTATGGGTATTAAAAATCTATCGCACCTTCATGACATACGGCAGGATTTTGGAACATAATGCCAAAATACTGTGTGGATACCTCCGGCCTGTCTCATCCTTACGAAGAAATCCCTGAGGATATCCATTCATCACTATGGCAGCGCGTGCGAGATACAATAACCGCTGGGCACGTTGCGGTTACGCAAGAGATCTTTGACGAAATCACGTTGATACCAGGTGGGCTAGGCACCCATATAAATAAGAACAAAGGGCTTGTTCTCTATGAAGTTCAGAAGGGCAACTGGAACTGGCAAGACTACATAAAACATGCGACGCGGATGCAGTCTGATCACAAGGCTTACATTCGAGAGTTTTGTGGCGGATCGCCGAAAACAGTTTGCCTAAACGACATATCGATAATAGCGCTGGCAAAAACGCTAAAGCTTCCTGTGCTAAGCATGGAAAAGAAAGTAGAGAAGAATTCGAAGAAACGGCACATCCCTGATATATGCAATGCCGAAAGCGTCACCCATATAGATTTCAATGACTTCTGTCGTCAGGAAGGCTTTCAGTTCTGAATCATCGGCGCTCCATGAAGCAGACTGATAGCGCCTTTCCTGCGCGCTGACCGGGCCGACGCGGCATGCCCCGAGATGGAGGAAGTCGCAAAAGACACCCATTTGCGTTCAGGGGACGATTACTATGCGTGATCACAGGTCGCGACGCGGATCTTCGCCACAGCTTCCACCACTGCCCTTGCTGCGCCTTTCGCGCGTCTTCTTCGGAGAGTTTCCAACTCGCTGGGGGACGCTATTTTTAGCGAACAAAACCGCATGCTTTTAGCCAGCACGAGCAACATTTCCATTCCGAACCACGAAAAGGCGCCGCAGAGAAAACCTGCCGCGAGCCGGGGGAGAGAGCGGAGCTTCAAGGGCGTCTCTGGTTCGGAATCGGTGCGAAAAGCCCGCCAACCGGGGGCTTTTTCGCAGGTTCAAGGCACTTTCCCGAGAGAGACGAGACTGGGTGGCTGGGGGACTAGGATTCGAACCTAGACTGGCGGAGTCAGAGTCCGCTGTCCTACCATTAGACGATCCCCCAACGCGAGCGCGGGCCACGTCTCTTTAAGCGGATCGCGTAAGGAATTCTTTAAATAGCACAGGCGGTGCGGCCTGAACAGGGGAGGGCCGTCGCGGGGCGCCGGGCGCGGTGCCAATAGTGGCCCGCCGGCCGCCTTCGACGGGATTTACCAGCCGCCGCCCTCTGCGTTAGGATTCAGGCTTGTTTTGCCCGGTCCGCATCCTTGGAGACTCGCCGATCCATGCCTGCCGCTGACGTGCCGTCGAGCCGCTCCGGCAGGTTCCCGCGCGGCGACACTTACGCGGCGCTCGATCTCGGCACCAACAATTGCCGGCTGCTGGTCGCGCGCGGCAATGGCCGCGCGGCCGAGGCCTCGTTCCAGGTGATCGACGCCTTCTCGCGCATCGTGCGGCTCGGCGAGGGGCTCGCGGCGAGCGGCCGGCTCGGCGAGCCGGCCATGGCCCGCACCATCGAGGCGCTCAAAATCTGTGCCGCGAAAGTCGCGCTGCATCGCGTCGCGGGCGCCCGCTATATCGCCACCGAAGCCTGCCGCCGCGCCGCCAATTGCGGCGACTTCATGGGCCGAGTCGCGCGCGAGACGGGAATGGCGCTCGAAATCATTTCGGCCGAGGAGGAGGCAAGGCTGGTGGTCGCGGGTTGCGCGCCGCTGCTCGATTGCGCCCGGCCCTATGCGATCGTGTTCGATATCGGCGGCGGCTCGACCGAGCTCGTCTGGCTGCGCCTCGGCGATGCCGGCGGCGCGCCGCAGATCCTCGATTCCTTCTCGCTGCCGCATGGCGTGGTCACGCTCTGCGACCGCTATGGCGGGCGCGAGGTGCCGGCTTCGACCTATGCGGCGATGGTCGACGAGATCCACGCCGCGCTCGCCATGGTGGAGGAGCGCCACCAGATTGCCGCGCGCATCGCCGAGGGCACGGTGCAAATGCTCGGCAGCTCCGGGACGGTGACGACGCTCGCGGCGGTGCATCTGAACCTGCCGCGCTACAGCCGCAGCCGCGTCGATGGCGTGCGCGTGAGCTTCGAGGATCTGCGCCGCGCCTCGCGCCTCCTCGCCAGCGAGAATCACGCCGAGCGCGTGCGCCATCCCTGCATCGGCGCCGAGCGCGCCGACCTCGTTCTCGCGGGCTGCGCCATTCTCGAGGCGATTTGTCTCCTCTGGCCGGTCGGCAGCCTGCGGGTCGCCGATCGCGGCATTCGCGAAGGCATTCTCTTCGGCCTTATCGGTCGCTGCGCCGGCGCGCCATGACGCGCAAGGCGCCGCCGCGCGGGCGCCGCGGCCTGACGGTTCGCGTCAAGACCGCGAAGCAGCGCCGACCTTCGTCAACCGCCTGGCTCGAGCGCCAGCTCAACGATCCCTATGTTGCCGAGGCCAAGCGCCAGGGCTATCGCTCGCGCGCCGCCTTCAAGCTGATCGAGCTCGACGACCGGTTTCATCTCCTGAAGCGCGGAGCGCGAATCGTCGATCTCGGCGCGGCGCCGGGCGGCTGGAGCCAGGTCGCGGCCGAACGCATCGGCGCCGCGGCGGGCCACGGCAAGATCGTCGCGCTCGATATCCTGGCGATCGAGCCGATCCCGGGCGTCGTCATCCTCGAGCAGGACTTCCTCGATCCCGCCGCGCCGGCGGCGATCGCGGCGGCTTTGGGCGGGGCGGCGGATCTGGTGCTGAGCGACATGGCGCAACCCGCGACCGGCCATGCCGCGACCGACCATTTGCGCATCGTCGCGCTCGCCGAGGCGGCCTATGACTTCGCGCGCGCCATCCTGGCGCCGGGCGGCAGCTTCATCGCCAAGGTGTTCCAGGGCGGCGCCGAGGGCGAGCTTTTGGCGGCGCTCAAGCGCGATTTCACAACCCTGCGCCACGCCAAGCCGCCGGCGAGCCGCGCCGAATCGGCCGAGGTTTACGTTGTCGCCCAGGGCTTTCGCGCGCAGGGCAGGGCTGCGGGCGGAGGGCTTCCCACGGCCTGATCGCGGTGTATAGTGCAGCGCCAACCTAACGGGAGGCAGCATGGACATTCGCCAGGCACTGACTTTCGACGATGTCTTGCTGGTTCCGGCTGCGTCCCACGTCCTCCCCAATGAAACCGACACCCGCGCGCGGCTGACGCGCGAGATCAGCCTCGGCATCCCGCTGCTCTCGGCGGCGATGGACACGGTGACCGAAAGCGCGCTCGCCATCGCCATGGCCGAGGCCGGCGGCATCGGCGTCATCCATCGCAATCTCGGCATCGCCGAGCAGGCGAACGAGGTGCGGAAGGTCAAGAAATTCGAGGCCGGGATGGTGGTCAACCCGGTCACCATCCATCCCGACGAGACCCTCGCCGACGCGCTGCGCCTCATGGCCGAGCACCGCATTTCCGGCATTCCGGTGGTGGAGCGCGGCTCCAACCGCCTCGCCGGCATCGTCACCAACCGCGATGTGCGTTTTGCCAGCAACCCCAAGCAGCCGATCGCCGAGCTCATGACCAAGGAGCAGCTCGTCACGGTGCGCGAGACGGTCGACCGCGAGGACGCCAAGCGGCTTCTGCACCAGCACCGCATCGAGAAGCTGCTCGTCGTCGATGAGGCCTATCGCTGCGTCGGCTTGGTGACAGTCAAGGACATCGAGAAATCGCAGCGCTTCCCCAACGCCTGCAAGGACGATCACGGGCGCTTGCGCGTCGCTGCCGCGACCGGCACGGGCGAGGACGGCATCAAGCGCGCCGAGGCGCTGTTCGATGCCGGGGTCGATGTGCTGGTGGTCGACACCGCGCATGGCCATTCCTCGCGCGTGCTCGACACCGTCAACCGCATCCGGCGCCTCTCCAACTATACCCAGCTGATCGCCGGCAATGTCGCGACTGCCGAGGGCGCCGAGGCGCTGATCGATGCCGGCGCCGATGCGGTCAAGGTCGGGATCGGGCCGGGCTCGATCTGCACCACGCGCATGGTCGCGGGGGTGGGCGTACCGCAGCTCACGGCGCTGATGGATACGGTCGAGGTGTGCCGCAAGCGCGACGTGCCGGTGATCTCGGACGGCGGCATCAAATTCTCCGGCGATCTCGCCAAGGCGATCGCCGCCGGCGCCGATTGCGCGATGCTGGGCTCGCTCTTTGCCGGCACGGATGAAAGCCCGGGCGAGGTGTTCCTCTATCAGGGCCGCACCTATAAATCCTATCGCGGCATGGGCTCGGTCGGCGCCATGGCGCGCGGCTCGGCCGATCGCTATTTCCAGGCCGAGGTGCAGAACGAGCTGAAGCTCGTGCCCGAGGGTGTCGAGGGCCGCGTGCCGCATAAGGGCCCGGTCGGCGCCGTCATCCATCAGCTCATCGGCGGGCTCAAAGCGGCGATGGGCTATACCGGTAACCGCACCATCCCCGAGATGCAGAAGAACTGCAAATTCCTGCGCATCACGTCGGCGGGCTTGCGCGAGAGCCATGTCCACGACATCGCCATCACCCGCGAAGCGCCGAATTACCGGCAGGAGATGTGAGGCGTAGCTCTAAGCTGAAAGCTCTAAGCTATAAGCTCTCAGCTTTCAGCCATCAGCCCTTGGCTTTGAGTCTTAAGCATCCGATGCTTCCATATCCCTTCGTCATCGCCGGGCTTGTCCCGGCGATCCACGTCTTCTTGTTCATGGATGCCCGGAACAAGTCCGGGCATGACGGCGTGGAGATGGCTTATAGC